>VFZE01000016.1 GCA_016871315.1 Acidimicrobiia bacterium
AACGATACCTTCCAGACGCGCGTTGGAAACCTGTCCCCAAACGGGTGAGGCAATCAACAGACACAGCGCGAAGAGAAAAAGCAGACGGATTGCGTAGTAGCGATTCATTTCTTTCCCCTGTCCACAAAATTAAGACAGACCCCCGTCTCTTTGGAAGACGGGGACCATCCAACTCCTGTAAAGGGAGCCTACCGCGTTCGAAGGTGCAAGTAAAGGGGGGGTATGATATATCACAGGTGTGAACCGGATCATTCTGACGCTGGTTTTCAGCATGGCCCTGTGGGGGCAGCAGTGGAGCGCGGAGCGGACGATCGTGTTATTCGACGGCCGGAGCGCAGCCAACTGGACGGGGTTGAACAAGAGCGGGTTCCCGGAAGAGTACTGGAAGGTGGAAGACGGGTGGCTGAAATCGGTGCCCGGCTTCGGGCACCAGGACCTGATCAGCAGCACGACAGCGCCGGACTTTGAGCTGAGCTGGGAATGGAAGGCAAGTCCGGGCGGCAATGCGGGAGTGAAGTATCTGGTACGGGAGGGGCGGATGGATCCGTACCTATCCGATCTGCGGAACATCGCGATGGCGGTGGGATGGCTGTGCCTGGCGGCGATGGCGGTTTTGGCGGTGTTGCCACGCAAGAGCCGGATGCGGCCGCCGAAGCTGCTGCTGTCGGCGCTGGCAATCACGGGCCTGTCCGCGATCGGACTGTCGCTTTACTACAAGGACCTGTCGCTGCTGCGTGCGGTGGGTCTGGAATACCAGATGACCGATGACGGGCAGAACAGCGATGCGCAGCGCGGGGATCTGTACCGTTCGGGAGCGCTATACGGGCTGGTGGAGGCCAAGGGCGGGCGTTCGCTGGAGGCTGGTTTGATCAACCGATCGAAGATTGTCGTGCAAGGCGGCCAGGTGGAGCACTATTTGAACGGGCAATTGACGGCCAGCTACAAGCTGGGGAGTGCGCCATTACTGGAGCGGATCAAGGAAAGCAAGTTCAAGAACTTTCCCGGTTTCGGCGACCGGGGAACGGGGCGGATCGCGCTGCAGCATCATGGGGATGAAATGTGGTTCCGCGACATTCAGTTGGTGAGGCTGCGGAGGGGCGCGGCGCCGTCGTATCCGGCTCCGGCGAGGCGGCGGTAGGGCTCAGGATTCCAATAGCGATGCGATGACGGCATGGCCGCGGGTCATGGCAAGGTCGAGAGGGGTTTGCCCGTTGTCGGCGCGGGTTTGGCGGTTGGCTCCGGCGGAGAGCAGGAGGCGGACGGCGGGCTCGTCGCCGTTCTGGGCGGCAGCGTGGAGGGGACGCCAGCCTTGTTGCTGGGGCTGGTTGACGTCGGCGCCGTTTTGGACAAGGAGTTCGAGGATGCGGAAGTGTCCTCCGGCGGCGGCGGCGTGAACGGGGGCGACCTTCATATGGTTGGAGGCTGCGAGATTGATGTTGGCGCCCTGATCAATGAGGTGGCGGGCGACCTGGAGGTTGCCGAAGAAGGCGGCGAGTGTGAGCGGAGTGAAGCCATCGGGAGCGTGAGAGTCCATGTGGCGGCTGCGTGAGGCGAGGTGCTCTTTCACTTTTTCGAGGGCGCCGACGGCGCAGGCTTCATAGAGGTTGAGCGCCGCCCCGGCGGCCAACAGGAACTCAACGGCGCCGGGCTGGCGGTGGTATTTGGCGAGCATGACGGCGCTTTGGCCGAGCTCATTACGCGCTTCCAGAAGTGTGGGGTCGGAGGCGAGCAGTTCAGCGAGACGGGCGTTGTTGCCTTCGCGGGCGGCATCGAGGAAAAGTGGAGCGGACATGATCAGGGGCGTGCGGCGGGGATTCCGGCGCGGAGCAAGGCGGCTTCCACTTGTGCGCAGGTGAGGCGGGAAGCATCGTATTCGACACGCACGGATTTGAGATCGGGAGCAAGCTGGACACGGTACATGCCGTAGAGGGAATGAGCGGTGGCCATCTTGTCGAGGAGGGCCTCATCGAGGAAGCGGGCGAGGCGCAATTCGAGTTCCACCTTCGTCATCAAGACAAGGATAGCAGGTGCGCAGAAACATTTGATTATGCTGATGTTTCCTTGTTAGAGTATGGAGGCGGACCGGAAACGGCCAGACCAGGCGTTTGCCGGTTCGCCATCTCTTTGGGGACCCATTACCCAGTCCCGGAGGACTCAGCACTCATATGTTTTTTGACTTCCTTGTAGAAGCCAAGCGCGCCGCGCGCCGCGCCCAGCCTCTGTTTTCCCTGTTTCTGGTTAGCGTTTGTTCGTCCTTTGCGCAGCAGCATCATGGAGGCGAAGCGGACCTTGTGCTGCCGGATCTGGATCAGGCGCAGTTTCTGGGGGGGTACGGCGGGCGGAGCCTGCTGATGATCGGGCTGGTGGTATCGGCGCTGGGGCTGGCGTTCGGGCTGATGATCTACCGGCACCTGAAGAACCTGCCGGTGCATTCGTCGATGCTCGAAATCTCCGAGCTGATCTACGAGACCTGCAAGACGTATTTGCTGACGCAAGGGAAGTTCCTGCTGATCCTGGAAATCTTCATCGGAGCGATTATCGTTTTCTATTTCGGGGTGCTGCGGCATTTTGACGCGCTGAAGGTGGGGATTATTCTCCTGTTCAGCTTGATCGGCATCGCGGGCAGTTACGCGGTGGCGTGGTTCGGGATCCGGGTGAACACGTTCGCCAATTCGCGGACTTCGTTTGCGAGCCTGCGCGGACAGCCGTTCCCCTGCTACGCGATTCCGCTGCAAGCGGGAATGAGCATCGGAATGATGCTGATCAGCGTGGAGCTGCTGCTGATGCTGATCATTCTTCTGTTCATCCCGGGTGATTACGCAGGACAGTGTTTCATTGGGTTCGCGATCGGTGAGTCGCTGGGCGCGGCGGCGCTGCGCGTGGCGGGCGGGATTTTCACGAAGATCGCCGATATCGGGTCGGACCTGATGAAGATCGTGTTCAAGATCAAAGAGGATGATGCGAGGAATCCAGGGGTGATCGCCGATTGCACGGGCGACAACGCGGGTGATTCGGTGGGGCCATCGGCGGACGGGTTTGAGACGTACGGCGTGACGGGTGTTGCGCTGATCGCATTCATCCTGCTGGCGGTGAACGATCCGGTGGTGAAGGTGCAGCTGCTGGTGTGGATCTTCGTGATGCGCATCATGATGATTCTGGCTTCGGGCGTGTCGTATTTCCTGAACGACATCATCGCGAAGGCGCGGTATTTGCATGTGGCGAAGATGAACTACGAGGTTCCGCTGACCGTGCTGGTGTGGCTGACGTCGGTGGTGTCGGTGGCGCTGACCTACGTGGTGAGCTCGGTCTTGATCCCGGACCTGGGCGGCGACAGCAGCCTATGGTGGAAGCTATCGACGGTGATCACGTGCGGCACGCTGGCGGGGGCGATCATACCGGAACTGGTGAAGGTGTTCACGTCGACCGAATCGCGGCACGTGCACGAGGTGGTGACGAGTTCGCGCGAGGGTGGAGCGTCGTTGAACATCCTGTCGGGGCTGGTGGCAGGGAACTATAGCGCGTACTGGCTTGGCATGGCGGTGCTGGTGCTGATGACGGTGGCATTCTGGGTGAGCACGATGGGGCTGGCGAGCCTGATGGCGGCGCCGGCGGTGTTCGCGTTCGGGCTTGTGGCGTTCGGATTCCTCGGAATGGGCCCGGTGACGATCGCGGTGGACAGCTACGGTCCGGTGACCGACAATGCGCAGTCCGTGTACGAGCTGTCGCTGATCGAGGACCTCCCGGGAATCAAGGAGGAGCTGAAGCAGAAGTTCGGGTTCGAGCCGGACTTCGCGCGGGCCAAGCAGCACCTGGAGGAGAACGACGGCGCGGGGAACACGTTCAAGGCGACGGCGAAGCCCGTTCTCATCGGCACGGCGGTGGTAGGCGCGACGACGATGATCTTTTCGACGATCGTGATGCTGACCAACGGGCTGACCGAGCAACTGGACAAACTTTCGATTCTGCATCCGCCGTTTCTGCTCGGGCTGATCGCGGGCGGGTCGGTGATTTACTGGTTCACGGGCGCATCGACGCAGGCGGTGACGACGGGGGCCTACCGCGCGGTGGAGTTCATCAAGGCGAACATCAAGCTGGAAGGCACGACGAAGGCGAGCGTGGAGGATTCCAAGAAGGTGGTGGAGATCTGCACGCAGTACGCGCAGAAGGGGATGTTCAATATCTTCCTGACGGTGTTTTTCGCGACGCTGGGTTTTGCGTTTGTGGAGCCGTTCTTCTTTGTGGGGTACCTAATATCGATCGCGCTGTTCGGGCTGTTCCAGGCGATCTACATGGCGAACGCGGGCGGAGCGTGGGACAACGCGAAGAAGATCGTGGAGACGGAGCTGAAGCAGAAGGGGACGGCACTGCATGATGCGACGGTGGTGGGCGATACGGTGGGAGATCCGTTCAAGGACACCTCGAGCGTGGCGCTGAATCCGATCATCAAGTTCACGACACTGTTCGGGCTGCTGGCGGTGGAACTGGCGGTGTCGATGGCGGCGGGCCCCGGAGCGCAGATGACGGCAGTCCTGGCGGGGGCGTTTCTGGCGGTCTCAGTGTATTTTGTCTACCGGTCCTTCTATGGAATGCGTATTGAAGGGTCGTAGAATCGTAATGTGAGCTTGCCGGCTGTCCTTGCCCTGGCATTGGCGGCACAATCGCCGCCGGCGGTGGCAGTGCGCGCTGCGGAGCTGCTGGAAAAGGGGCGGCATAGCGAAGCGGTGGCGGCGTTCACCGCAGCGCTGAACAAAGAGGGGAAACACTCGGCGGTTTACCTCGGGCGGGGGCGCGCCTTTGCGGCGATGGGAAGGTGGCCGGACGCGATCCGAGACTTTGACGAGGCGATCCGGCTGAGGCTGGACGATGCGGCGGCGTGGAAGGAGCGGGGAGCGGCGAAGGCGCAGCTGAAGAGGTATCAGGACGCGATTGAAGATTTTGACCGTGCGATCCAGCTGAAGCCGGACTTTTGGGAGGCGTACGTGGAGCGGGCCTCCGCGTTCGGCAACGCGGGGCTTTATGTGCGCGGAGTGGCGGATCTGGACAAGGTTCTGGAGCAAGAGCCGGGGCATTTGCGGGGGCGTTCGTTGCGCGGGGCGGCCTATTTCATGCTTGGTGATCATGAACGCGCGGCGGCCGATTACAGTGCGGCTCTGGAGATGAAGCCCGGGGATGTGAGGCTGCTGTTGGCGCGGGCGGCGGCGTATTCGCAGATGAAGGAGCATCGGAAGGCGCTGGCGGACCGGGATGCGGCGGTACGGGCTGCGCCGGATATGGCAGACGCGTATGTGGCGCGGGGTGGATCGTATCACCAGCTTGGGGAGCATGAGAAGGGTCTGGCGGACCGGACGAGGGCGATCGAGCTGTCGCCGGAAATGGCGCTGGCCTGGAGCGCGCGGGGGAATACGTATTACTTGCTGGGGCGGTTCCGGGAGGCGATGGAGGATCTGCAGAAGGCGGTGCGGCTGAATCCGTCAGATAGAGATGCGGTGGAGCTGCTCGGGAAGACACGGCAGCGGGTGAAGGAGGCGAGCGGGCCGGCGGTGGCGGTGGAGGATCTGCCGGTGAGGATGCGGGAGGGTCCGATGCCGCAGGTGGAGGTGAGGGTTGCGGCGAGCGAGGCGACGGTGAACCCGGAGGCGGCGGAGGAGTATCACAAGCGGGGGCGGACGCTGTTGCAGGCGGGGGATTTGAATGGGGCTGTGCGGGAGTTGACGGAGGCGCTGCGGCTGATTCCGCGGCATGCGCTGGCGTGGAATGGGCGGGGCTACGCGTATTTGCAGTTGAGGAGGATGGAGGAGGCGATCGCGGATTTCACGAGGGCGATCGAGGTGAATCCGCGGTACGTGAACGCGTACCGGAACCGGGCGGCGGCCCGGCGGATGGCGGGGGATGCGGCGGGAGCGGGGGAGGATTTAGCGCGCGCGGCGGAGTTGGGGAAGGGCCGATAGGGGAGGAGACTACCACAGGATACGTGTCACACTGTTCCTGTGAAAAACCTCACGCTGGCTATCGAAGAGCACATCCTAGCCGGGGCCCGGCAGGCTGCCCTCAATTCCGGCACGACGATCAATCAATTGGTGCGCGACTACCTGGCCGGGCGGTTCAGCAGGCGGACCGGAGACGAGCCGCCCAGGCCAGGCTGGAAGCGGCCATGGTCAAGGGTCTTGCCGGCGTTGGCCCGAGGACGTGGACTCGGGACGAACTCCATGAAAGATAGTCCGGAGTTCCTTGACACCAACATACTGGTTTACGCATTTGAGCGGGACGATTCCCGCCGTCACCAAACGGCCAGACAACTGCTTGGCCGTCTGATGGCCTCCAACTCGTTGCGATTGAGCACGCAGGTGCTGCAGGAATTCTACGTTTGCCGCGGCGCGTTCCGGCGCAAAACGGCTCTACACGGAAGATCTCAACCATGGGCAGACGGTTCTAGGCGTGGAGATCACGAATCCGTTTCTGGCGGAGAGGCGTGGGCGGTAATCCGCGGGCAAGGGCCGCGACCAAGACATTTATCTACTTCAGAAAATCATCTTGAGGGCGAACTGGACGACGCGTCCGGATTCGCCGGTCTGGATGATGTTCTGGGTGGAAGAAGGAGCCACAGCGGCGCAGCAGGCTTCGGCGAAGCGCGCCGAGGTGATCTGGTTGGAGCCGCTGGAGGAAGCGGTGGGCGTCTCGAAGCTGGGGTGATTGAAGGTGTTGAAGGTCTCCATGCGGACCTGGAGGCGGAGGCCTTCCTTCAACTGGACCATCTTCTGGAGACCGATGTCGGTGTTCCAGTAGCCGGAGCCGCGGAACATGTTGCGGGCCAGGCCGTTGTCGCCGGGCGCGGGGAAGGCGAACATGGTGTTGTCCGGGAAGAAGACGGGGCCGACGGTGTTGGCGCGATCCTGAAGCTGCGCCTTGGGCAGCGAGGAGACGGCGAGGGCGGCGCGGGAGACGTGAGAGTTGTTGGAGGTGCGGACGCCGCTCTGGACGGTGAAGGGCTCGCTGGTCATGGCGCTGAAGATGCCGTTGATGCTCCAGCCGCCGATCAGGTGATTGACGAAGCCGCGCGCGCCGGCGCCGAAGCTCTTGTTAGCGCCGAAGGGCAACTCGTAAAGCCAGATGCCGTTGAAGACGTGACGGCGGTCGAAGTCGGAAACGGCGCGCTCATTGCGCCAGTTGCGGATGTCGGCGGGAGTGCGGGAGTTGGTGGTGCTCAAGCCGCCGCCGGAGGTGGAGCCGACCGGGTCGACCGACTGGTTGTCGATGGACTTGGCTAGGGTGTAGCTGGCGGCCAGGTGCAATCCGTTCGAGAAGCGTTTGCGCAAGGTGGATTGGAAGCTGTGGTAGTAGGAGTCGCCGCCGGAATCGATGTAGGTGATGGTGCCGAACTGGGAGTTGGGACGGAAGCCGGCGACGGTGGATTGTTCCACGCGGCCGACAAAGAGGCCGGCGGCGTTTTGGGAGAGTTCGGCGGCTGTGGCGGCGCTGTTGACGAAAGCGGCATTGACGACGCCGCGGTTGACGAGGCCGATGGGGATGCCGGATACCCCGGCGGGGCAGCCGGTACCGGAAGCCTGGCAGCGATTGTTGACGTTGCGCTGCATGTTGAGGAAGTCCTCAAGGATGGGTTCGGCGTTGATCTGGTTGAGGTCATAGGCGCGCAAAAGACGCGTGCCGCGCTTGCCGATGTAGCCGATCTGGGCGACCAGGCCCTGAGGCAGCTCACGCTGGACGTTGAGGTTCCACTGGTGGACGGTGGGCATCTTCAGGCTTTGATCGAAGAAGGTGGCTGCCGGGGCCGCGTTGAGAGTTTGGGAGGGCTGTTTGAGGAAGGAGGTTGGCTTGGTGGTGGGCGGCGTCAACTCAAGCGGGAATCCTTCGTTAATGCGGCGGTCGGGCGCCGGCGAGCAGCCTGCGGTGGTGGAGCCGCCTGGGTTGGCCTGGCAGCTGGTGCTGAGGCCCGGAACGCGGCCTGCGGCGGCGGTGATCTGGAAGGAACTGATGGGGTCGAAGGAGATGCCGTATCCGGAGCGGATCACGGTTTTTCCATTGCCGGGGTTCCAGGTGATGCCAAACCGCGGACCCACGGCGAGCACATTGTCATTGCTGTACCACCGCTTGCTGTTGACGAAGGCAACCTGGCTGCTGTTGAGATCGCCCTGTGGGACGTAGACACGGTCTCCGGCTTCGGTGGCGCCAGGGTTGAGTTCGGCGCGGACGCCATAGTTGAGGGTCATGTCACGGCGCAGTTTCCACTCATCCTGGAAGTAGAAGTTGTACTGCTTGACGCGCTGGCCCTGAGACCAGAGAGTGACGGAGTTGCCGGTGCGGAAGGGGAGGAAGGCGTCCGAGCGGAGGTCGCCGAGGAAGACCTGGGTGAGACGGGCGGGGATGCCGAGCAGCTCATTGATGCCTTGCTGAAGGTTGTTGGAGTCCTGGGCGACGATGCCGCCTTGGGTGGCAGTGGCGACTCCGGGAAGATTGAAGCCCACGGGAGGGCGGATGGTGCGGCTGAAGCTGATGACGGGGGTGACGTTGACACCGCCGGGCTGTCCGCGCTGGTCGTTGTGTTGATAGAAGCGGCCGTTGAAGCCCATGCGAAAGACGTGGGAGCCGCTGACGACGCTGAGGTTGTTGAGGATCTGCGGCGTGGTGACGGCGCGGGCGGTGCGCGGGCGGTTCAAGTACGGCTCGCTGATGTTGGCGAAGTCGAAGGGCGGGATGTCGGGGAAGGCGGGGTTGGCTTCGCCCTGCGTGAAGATGAATGCGAAGCGGGAGAAGCCGAAGGTGAGTTCGTTCACGATGCGCGGGTTGATGACACGGCGGTAGCTGACGGCGAGGTTTTGGGAGCGGCGGACGACTTCCCCGAGCGGCGCGAAGCCGGGGAAGACCTGCGGGCGGCTGTTGTTGGGATCGCCGCCGAGAGTGTTGTTGTCGGAGAACAGATACCTGCCGAAGATCGTGTTGTTCTCGTTGAAGGTGTGATCAATCCGGCCCATCAGGTGAGGACCGCGGACGCGGGTGGGCGGGTTCCAGACGTAGCTGGCCATGTTGAGGCCGTCGCCGGCGACATAGGAGTTGGGGCGGGGGAAGGTGTTGAGGAGTTTGAGAATGGTGGGATCGCCTCCGATGCGGCGGGGATCGTCGGAGAACATGTTGTAAGTGGCGACGCAGTTGAGGTCTGTGTTAGAGCCGCAGGTTCGCACGCCTGAGCGCAAAGCGCCGGTGCGCGGGTCGACCAGCTGAGGCAGGTTGCGGTTGATGCGGACGCCGTCGAGGGTGAAGGGAGTGGTGGGGTTGATGCGGAAATAGCGCCACTGTCCGGCGAGGGCTTCCGGGGTGTAGACGATGGCCGGGCCGCCGAAGACCTGATCGATAGGCTGGGTGAAGTTGATCCTCTGGCCCTGCCAGGAAGCGAAGAAGAAGGTTTTGTTCTTGCGAACGGGGCCGCCGACTTCAAAGCCGAACTGGTTGAGCTTGATGTCGGGCTTAGGGGTTTCCTGGGCGCGGGCGAAAAAGTCGTTGGAATTGAGGACGGTGTTGCGGAAGAAGTGGAAGAGGGTGCCGTGGAAGGCGTTGGTGCCGGTACGGGTGGCGACGGCGACGGAGGCGCCGGAGTTGCGGCCCTCTTCGGGAGTGGGGTTCGAGGTGGTTACCTTGTACTCCTGTACGTTGTCGGGATTGAGGCGGAAGACGTTGTTAAGGGGGTTGGGGACGGAGGACTCGTTGGCCTCGATACCGTCGATGGTGGTGTTGAAGGCGCGATCGCGGGAGCCGTTGACGTGGACGCCGGAACCGGCGCCACCCTGCGTCCGTTGCACGACGCCGGGTTCGAGGATGAGCAGGTTCAGAGGATTGCGGCCGTTGAGGGGGAGCTCGACGATGGCCTTGCGCTCGACGACGTTGCCGATGGTGGCGTTGGAGGTTTGCAGCTGCTCAAAGCTGCTCTCGACAAGCACGGTTTCCGCTGTCTGGCCGACTTCCATCTGGACGTCGACGGTGATGGGTGAGCCAACCTGAAGCAGGCTTCCGGTGCGCTTGGCGGTCTTGAAGCCCTGCAATTCGACGGTGATGGTGTAGCTACCAACGGGCAGAGCCGAGAACGCGTACAAGCCGGCATCGGTGGTGTTCTGCTTGTAGGAGATACCAGTGGCTTCGTTGGTGGCAGTGACCGCGGCGCCGGGGATGACGCCGCCGGAGGAGTCGGAAACGGTACCAGAGATGGCGGAGGTGCTGGTTTGTGCCATTCCCGTGGAGACCAATAGCAGAAAAATGGCCAGGAGGCCGGCTTTGTTTGGCATGATTCAATCCACTCCCTGAAGGTTAAGGTCTCTTCAGTATAGTATGAACCGCTGCCGGGACAATGAGCGGCGGAGCGCCGCCCCGAAGCAAGGTTGCCGCATGGGTCAGAAAGAAAACCGCGCCGCAATCTGGAGAATTCTGGGCGGAACGCGGGTGGAGGAGATGACGCCAAAGGCGGCGGCGGTGGAAGTCACGTTGGGATTGTTGAAGTTCACGTTATTGAAGACGTTGAAGGCTTCGCCGCGGAGCTCGATCTTCATGGTTTCCGTAATGGAGAAGGCCTTGTGGAGAGCGAAGTCGGTTTGAAAGAAGCCGGGGCCTGTAAAGATGTTGCGGCCGGCGCCATACTGGCCGACGACGGGAGCGGTGAAGAGGGCCTTTTCGGATTCCGAGAGATAGCTCACGGCGGTGCCGCCCTTGACGAGGGTGCCGATGGAGGTGGGGTCGCCGGTGAAAACCGACCTGGAGGTGGTGTTGGGGAAGGTGGTACTGAAACCGTAGCTGACGGTGAAGGGATAGCCGCTGGACCAGTCGATGATGGTGTTGGTGGTCCAGCCGCCGGCGACCCAGGAGAGCAGGCCATTGCGGAGCCAGGCTTTGTTCTTGCCGAAGGGCAGCTCATAGATGATACCCGCGCGGAACTGGTGGCGGATGTCGTAATTGCTGCGCCCGCGGTCGAGGAGGCGGTTATTGGAGTCGTGCGGGACGAGCAGGCCCTGGCCGGCGCCGTCGGTGTCGTCGCTGATATCGTCAAGGCTCTTGGCCCAGGTGTAGTTGGAGGTGACCATGAGGCCCTGCGAGAAGCGGCGGTTGAGGGAGATTTGGAGCGAGTTATAGCTGTTGTCGGTGCAAGCGCATCCGAGAGCGGCAATGGAGAACTGGGGGTTGCGGAAGTAGCTCTGGCCCAGTCCGGCGGCCACCAGACGCCCGCCAGCGACGCCGTTGAAGACGCCCACATCGACGGCGGTGATGAAGCCGCCGACATCGTTGTTGTTGAGGTTGGTGGTGATGGTGGAGGGGAGGGAAGCGCCGTAGGTGTTCAGGAGCGCGCCGACGGGGCCAGTGCGGACACCGTTCTTGGCGGCCTGGAAACTGGCGAGGAACTCAGGAGTAACCCTGGCCTGATTGACGTTCAACATGCGGAACATGTGGGTTCCCTTATTGCCGACGTAGGCGACTTCCAGGACCGTGTCGGGCAGAATCTGGCGCTGGATGCTGAAATTCCATTGGTGGACGAAGGGAGTGGTCAGGTTGGGATCGAAAAGCAGTGGCGTGGAGTTGCGGTCAGGCTGCACGACACGGAGCACCTCGGTGCCGACCACGTTGCGGGAGAGATTACTGACGAGCGTCTGGACGCCGGCGTCGCTGGCGCGCAAAGAGGCGGGGTTTGCCGCCGTGGCGCCGGAATTGGGCCGGAGAATCTCCGGCCGGGTGGTGCCGGGCTGATTCTGCTCGACGACGTTGAGGGCCCAGTTGACGAGACGATTGTAGGCAATGCGGTAGCCGCCGCGCACGGCGGTCTGGTTGTCGCGGTTCGGTGACCAGGCGAAGCCGACCGAAGGGGCGAAGTTGTTCTTGTCCGGGTTGTACCATTTGCGGCCGGTGCCGGGGCCGGCGGGGATGAGGGCGACGTCCGCCGATGGGCTATTGAGCGGCTTGTCGTTGACAACCTGCATGCCAGACAGGTCATAGGGGACACCGTTGAACTCGTAGCGGACACCGAGGTTGAGGGTCAGTTGGCGGGTGACGCGCCAGTCATCCTGGAAGTAGAAGTTGTATTCGCGTGCGCGCTGAAGAAACTTCAACTCCTGGTCGGCGGAAGGGAATCTCTTGCCATCGGAATAAAAGGTCTTTTGAACGGTACCGACGACGCCCATGAGATCGTTGAAGAGGCTGTTGGCGCGGGTCAGATCGACACTGTTGATTCCGGCGGTGCTGACGGAGGGATCGAAAAAGACGGGGGCGTTGGCGGTGCCGAAACTGAGGCGGGGGTAGAAGTTGGTGGCGCGGCGGAACTGGTCGATGGCGTAGAAGCGGATGTTCACGCCGGTCTTGAAGGTGTTGTTGCCTTTGACGAAGGAGAAATTGTCGAGCGCCTGCCAGTTCTTGGGGGTCCGGCCGGTGCCGCCCCAGAACAGGAACGGGTCCGATTGGATATTCGAGATGATCTCGAACTTGGGGTGGGTGGGATCGAGGAAGAGGATGCTGTTCCGCGTATAGCCGAGATTGAACTCGTTGACTTTCGAGTTGCCGAGGGTGGAGGTGAAACCGGCCGAGAAGCCGATATTGCGCGACTCGCGGGTGCGGCCGGGAAAGGAATCGGGATTGGCGGGATAGCGGGGCAGGCCGCTGTTGATGTAGTCGCCGTTGAGGATGCTGGAGCCCTGACTCCAGCGGAAAAAGGCGGAATGGCCGTCGGTGAGACGGTGGTCCACCTTGGTGGTGTAGGTGTTGACAGGGGCCGCGGCGGGAGCGTTGAAGCGGAAAATACCGGTATTGAAGCCGTCGCCGCCGGAAAAGTCGTTCGGCAGATTTGTCAGATTGATCTGGGACTGCATCAACCTGTCGAGCCCGCGCTTGAGCGGATCGGCCTGGGCGAGATTGATCGTGCGGTAGCAGTTGGTGGTGACGGCGCCGCCGCAGGCGGCAACCAGGGGCTGTCCGGAGGCGTCGACGAAACGGGGAGCATTGGCCGCGCCGACCATGTAGCGGAAGATGCCGTTGCGCATGGTGGGGGTGAGCACGGTGCGGGTCTGGGTGAGGCTCTGGGCCATGCGCTGGGACTGCCAGTTGAAAAAGAAGAAGGTCTTGTCCTTGCGGATGGGGCCGCCGAGACCGGCGCCGAACTGGTTGCGGATGAGGATCTCGCGATGAATGCCGGACCGGTTATTGAACCACTCGTTCGCATTGAAGATGGTGTTGCGGTGGTATTCAAAGAGGTTGCCATGGAACTCATTGGTTCCCGAGCGGGTGACAACCTGAACCTGGGCGCCGGAATTGCGCCCGTATTCGGCCTTGGCGACGGAGGTGATGACGCGGTACTCGCTGATGGAGTCTGGGTTCATCAGGACCTGAGAGAGTTCGCCGCGCGGAATCACCGGATCGGTGATATCGACGCCGTCCAGCGTGGTGAAGATGCCGCGGCCGCGATCCCCGTTGACGGAGAAAGTGACGGTCCCGGTGGAGGAGGTGGCCTGCGAGGCATGTCCAGCAACTCCGGGGAGCAGGGCCATGAGGTGGAGGGGGTTGCGGCCATTCAGCGGGAGGTTTTCGATGGGCTTGGTGTCGAGCACGACGCCGAGGGAAGCTTCGGCCGTCTGCACTTGCACGCTATGGGCCGACACGGTTATCTGTTCGGTGATGGCGCCCGTCTCCAGTTGAATGTCGATGGTCATCGGTTCGCCGACCTGAAGCTCGTTGGCGGAACTGGTGAATTTCTTGAAGCCTTGCATGGAGACGGTAATGCGGTACTTGCCGAGTGGCATGGCGTTAAAGGCGTAGAGTCCGGACGAGTTGGTGGGCATCGTGCGAGTAAGTCCGGTGCCTTCGTGAGTCACGGTGACTTCGGCGCTGGGGACTATGGCGCCCGAGGGATCGGTGACGATACCACGAATACGCGAGGTGACGGTTTGAGCAGGCAGGATGAAGCCCGCCAGAGCGAGCAGCACAATAATTCTGGACATAGCTGGCCTCCAGCGAAAAAGCGGGCGATGGCGCGCCGGCTTCTCTTACAGAAACTTAATGAAATCTATAGGTTGACCCCAACCACGACAGCAGTATACACGCAATTCCGCGGGATGAAGAAGTATTTTTTGTGGCGGAAGGAAGTGATCGCGCAGGCACAAGGTAACTGAGAGGAACGGTGAGGATGCCGGCAGCTCATCCACCTTGACTTCCATCACCCATTCCTATATATGTCGATCACCTTGCCCTTTAGGTGGCGTGAAAGAGGAGTGCGATGAAGAAGAATCTCTGCGCGATTATCGCCTTGGCGCTGGTGCAGGCCGGGCAGTTGTTTGCTCAAGACTACCGGGGCCGCGTTGCCGGCACGGTGGTGGATTCCACGCAGGCGGTTGTTTCCGGGGCGCAGGTGCGCTTGCGGAACATCAATACAGGTGTGGAATCGGCGCGGCTAACGAACCCGAATGGACAGTACCTGTTCGACTTCGTGGATCCGGGAACGTACGAACTGGTGGCGGAGATGCAGGGGTTCGCGCGATTCGTGCAGCAGGGCGTGCAGGTGCAAACGCGCGGCGACGTGACGGTGAATCCGGTGCTGAAGATCGGGGCGGTGGCGGAAACGGTGAACGTGTCGGCGCAGACGGTGGAGGTGCAGTTCACGACGAGCACGATGTCGCTGACGGTGGACCGGAAGATGCTGACGGACCTGCCGGTGCTGGCGCGGAATCCCTTCACGCTGGTGCTGCTGGATCCGGCGGTGGTGAACCGGTACACGAGCAACCTGGCGACGAGGAATCCGTTTTATATGTGGTCATCGAGCCAGCTGGACGTGGGCGGGAGCACGACGCAGCGCAACGAGCTGCAACTCGACGGAGCGCCGCTGCAGTTGGGCTGGAAAGGCTCCTACGCGCCGCCGATGGACGCCACGCAGGAGGTGGCTGTGCAGCAGAACGCGGTGGACGCCGAGTTCGGCCATTCTGCCGGCGGGGTGCTGACGCTGTCGGTGAAGTCGGGAACGAACGATTTTCACGGGACGGCGTATTATTTCGGGCGGAATCCGGCGCTGAATGCGGTGTCGAACTCGGTGGTGCGTGCGAAGAACCTTGTGCGGAACCACATCTATGGCGGGACGCTCGGGAACCCGATTGTGAAGAACAAACTGTTCAACTTCGTCAGCTATGAGTACTGGGCGACGAAGGATCCGCGGAACGCGATCATGACGCTGCCGACGGAACTGGAGAGGCAAGGAGACTTCTCGCAGTCGCTGAACCCGGACCGGGGGTTGCGGGCGATCTTCGATCCGTGGACGACGCAGCTGACCGGCGGGGTGGCCTCGCGGATGCCGTTTGCGGGGAACCGGATTCCGGGGAGCCGGATGGACGCGCTGTCGCGGCGGTTCCTGCAAGACATCTGGCTGCCGAACAACGCCGGGGACAATATCACCGGGGTGAACAACTACAAGCAGGCCTATTTCTGGTTTCTCTACAACTGGAACTTCAACAACCGGACGGACTGGAACGTGAACGACAAATGGAAGGTGTTCGGGCGGTACTCGCGGTTCCGGACCGATCTGTCGCAGAACAATTACACGCCGAACAACAGTCCGGCGATGACGGACGATAACGGCGGGGTGATGAATTCGCGCAACATCGCGGGCGACGCGGTGTGGACGGCGAACAGCACGACGGTGGTGAACTTCCGGTTCAGCTATGCGACGCTGAACGACGATTTTGATTCGCCGAAGACGGCGGTGGGAGAGGAAGGGCTTTCGTCGTTTTGGTCGAACGGCTGGTTCAAACCTTACCTGCCGGGGATCCCGCGGGTCTATTATCCGAACCTGGTGGTGAGCGGGGTGGGATCAGCGAGCTTCGGGAAGGGCGGCTACTGGTACCAGCATCCGCAGAGCTATAACTATAGCGGGCGGATTTCGAAGACGATCGCGCGGCATTATTTGAAATGGGGAGGAGAGAGCCGGATGCTTCGAGGCTCTTCCGTGCGGCCGAACCTGATGAACCTGCGGTTCGGTCCGGCGCTGACGGCGGACACGTTCCAGGCTCCGAACACGCGGCTGCGCGGGGACGGGTGGGCGACTTTTCTGCTCGGGGCACTGGATGGGGATTCCCAGGCGCAGCATATCCCGCTGCAACAGCCCCGCACCGATTTCTACGGCTTCTACGTTCACAACGATTTCAAGGTGAACCGCAATTTCACGATCAACATGGGACTGCGGTATGAGTACGAGACAGGGATCTTCGATCCGCTGGACCGGTTGTCGCGGCCGCTGGATCTGACGGCGGCGATTCCGGACTTGCAGCGGACGCCGCCGCCGATTCCGGCCGATATCGCGGCGCTGCGGGGTCAGCCGTACCGGTTCACCGGGCCGTGGCAGTTCACCGGAGACGGCAATCCGCGGAGCATGTGGGACAGCAACAAGCGAGTGTTCATGCCGCGGATCGGTGTGGCGATCCGGCTGAGCGACCGGATGTCGCTCCGCGCGGGCTTCGCGAGGTATGTGATTCCGCCGGTGCTGACGAGCGACGTGCTGGGAGCGGCCGATTCGCGCTACGCGGGATTCGGGGCGATCACCACCGTGGCGCCCTCGCTGCAGGGCGTGCCGCAGGCGCGGTTGAACGATCCGTTTCCCGCCAATTCCAATCCGCTGATCCCGCCGGTGGCCAAGGGCCTGGCGATCTACACACGGCTGGGAAGCCAGGCGGATTGGAACCAGCGCGACCTGCGGACGGGGGTGAATGACCGTATCAATGTTTCGTTCCAGCGGCAGCTGCCGCACCTGATCCACGCCGACATCACCTATTTCGCCAACGTCGGCAGTGACCTGCCGTTCAACCAGCGGATGAACCTGGTGGATCCCAACCTGATCTATACCCACAAGGCGCTGCTGGACCAGGCGGTGCCGAATCCGTTTTTCGGGTATCTGACGCCGGAGAGATTCCCAGGGCAGCTGCGTAACATACGGACGGTGACGCGCGGGAGCCTGTTGAGCCCGCACCCGCACTACCTGGCGCTGACACAGTTCAACACGGCCGGGGTCAGCAACCGCTACCACGCGCTGCAAATGAAGCTGCAACGGAATTTCAACAGTGGATTGATGTTCCTGGTCTCGTACAACTTCAACCGGGAAAGAAGCTCCACGTTCTTCAACGACATTGATGAGTTCGCGCAGTTGTTCACCTACATCCAAAGCAACAACCCGCGGCACCGGATCGCGTCAGCGGCGGTGTATGAGGTGCCGTTCGGCAAGGGGAGGCGTTTCGCGGCCGATATGCATCCGGTGGCAAACGCGGTGCTGGGCGGCTGGTCCATGAGCGGCCTGCTGTTCTACAACTCGGGAGCGTATTTGCGCTTCCCGACGCAGATCGGGCCGCAGGAGACGCCCACCATCTACCGCGACCGGGCGCAGTGGTTCGATCTCACGGGCTTCAACCGGCAGCCGGCTTACACGCCTCGTTCCAATCCCTGGCAATATCCGAACCTGACGGGGCCGAGGAACTGGAATATGGATACGACGCTGTCGAAGTTCTTCGACCTGACGGAGCGAGTGCGGTTTGAGTTGCGGCTCGAGGCGTACAATCTGACGAACAGCTTTGTGCCCAACGACCCGTCGACGGCTTTTACGGCGGCGACGTTCGGGCGGACGACGAATCAGATCAATCGAGGCCGGGAGTTTCAATATACGGCGCGGTTCCACTTTTAGAGCAGGAAGAGTGGTCAGGACTGGATCGCCCGCGCAGGCGCGCGATCCAGCTGCTCCTTCCGCGGCATGGCAGGAGGGCCTGGCATAAGGGGTGGCGACCGTTTGCATTACCCGATGCGGTCACTGTTTGCGCTTTTTTGAAGGAGCCGGAGAGACCTTCCTTTTCATCAATCAAATACGAGATCGTATCGCGTCTCTATGTCGGGGCCGAGCGGTCCCGGCCGGCCTTTCCCTTGGAGCAGCGGCAGTGTTACGCGCTGACCCCGTTCTTTTCGGGGAATCGCTAAGGGTGAATCCAGGCAATGACTGGGCGAGGCGGAAGCTCAAGGACCTGAGCCAACGATGGAAGCGGCGGATGCTGGGGATTTGGCGAAGTCAGCCGAGGGGATTTACCGAAACGGCAAGCTAGAGTGCAGACGAGGCTCGGTTTCGGGAGTGCAGAGTTCACAGCAGGGCGCGGGTGAGGGCGCTGTCGAGAGCTTCTTTGCTCATGGTGGTGGAAATGAAGAGTTCCTGGCGGGCGCCGGAGGCGAGGGCGATGGCTTTCCAGCCGTTTTGAGTCGGGACGGTGAGGCGGATTTTGAGGCCGCCCTTGGCGTCGCGGACGCGGCGGATGACGCCGGGGATGATGGAGCGGATTTCCGGGTTCTGGGCGATGAGGCGCTCCAGGGCGGGGCGGAGGCCGTCGATGATGCTGTGCTCGATCTTGAGTTTGCCTTGCGAGGCGCGGAGTTTCATGAGTGCTCCCAACCGTGCTCGCCGACCAGGGGGACGAAGCGGCAGTGGGTCACGATTTTGGTGTGGAACCGGTCGCCTTTTCTTTCGACAAGTTCGAGGGCTTGCTCCTTTCGGCCGCCGACGGGGATGACGAGGCGGCCGCCGTCCTTGAGCTGGTTGAGCAAAGCGGGAGGGACGGAAGGGGCGGCGGCGGCGACGGAGATGGCGTCGTAGGGGGCTTCGGCGGGCCAGCCCTGGCTGCCGTCGGCGACGATGATTTCGACGTTGGAAGCGCAGCCAGCGTGCTTCAGGTTTTCGCGGGCTTGTTCGGCGAGCTCGGGAATGATTTCGAGCGCGATGACGCGGGCGGCAAGGCGGGCGAGCACGGCGGCATGATAGCCGCTGCCGGCGCCGACTTCAAGGAGTTTTTCGTGGCCTTTGAGTTCCAGGCACTGGACCATGGTGGCGGTCATGTACGGCTGGGAAAGAGTCTGGCCATAGCCGATGGGGAGCGGGTCATCGCCATAGCAGACGTCACGATCCCGGCGGTCGACGAACATCTCGCGGGGGATTTCCGACATCGCCGTGAGCAGACGCTTGTCATGAATGCCCCGCGAGGCCAGCTGCGTCTTGACCATGTGCAGGCGCTTGGCATCCAAGCCGGTCACTTGAATCTCTTCCGGTACTGGAAATCGATACCGAAGATGCCGTTGTCATCGCGGACGGCGATCATCGAATAGTCGCGCGAGAAATCCCACTGGAGGCGGACGATTTGCTGCTGTGTGCGGTTGAGGCTGGTGATGTAGGTCATGGTGATGTCGCGCGTGAGCTGCTGCTCAATGGTGAGGCGGGCTTGCGGGGTGTTGGTAACGCCGGTGAGGTCGGGATCGATCTTGAGGCGGCTGACGCCGAAGAAGCGCTGGAGGCGTCCGCTTAGGGGAGCGGCGACGGCTTGGCCGAGGAGGGAGTTGCTGCCGGACTGGAGGAAACTTTGGTTTTGGGAGACGGAGCCGGCGACGGAGGTGCCGGGTGCGCGGCCGACGGTGAGCAGGGCAACGATTTCGGCGGACTGTAGCGGCGGATCGGAGCGGTAGCTGACGTTGAGCTTGCCGACAGGACCGGAGAAGTTGATGGTGACGGTGATGCCGCGGACGCGTGTTTCGACGTCGAGGTTGAGGACGGGCTCAACCTTGACGGGGTTGAAGAAGCTGATGTCGCCCTGGGTGATGTTGTAGCGGTTGCCGAAGAATTGGATCTCACCCTGGTTGACGGAGACGCGGCCGAGCAGGACGGGACGCTCGGGGGTACCGCGGAGGCGGAGGTCGGCCTCGGGCTGGATGTCGCGGGTGAGGGAGGTTTGCAGTTCAGCGTCGGTGGAGGTTTCGATGCGGACGTCAAGCTGCATGTTGCGGAGAAACTCGTTGGGCGGGACGGGGGGGCCGGCGGCTCCGGTTTCGGCGAGGAGGCTGCCGAGGTCGGTTTTCGGAGTGATGCCCATCTTGGTGACGGTAACGCCGCCGCTGAGCATGCTTTGGGCAGCGGTGCCGGTGAGGTTGAGGCTGGCGTCGAAGGTGGTGGAGACGGCTTCCGGATAGCGGACGCGGACACGCTGGGCGTTGGCCTGAAGGCGATAGACGAGTTGATCGCCGCCGAATCCGATGAAGCCGCTGAGCTTGAGATCGCCGCCGCCGGTTTGGGCGGTGAAGTTGTCGAGCGAGGCGCGGCTGCGGTCAAAGAGGATGACGCCGTTGGCCTTCTCGAGGCCGTTGGGAACTCCGCGGAGATAGAAGGAGGCGTCTTTGAGTTCGAGGCGGCCGTTGACTTGCGGGCGTTCGAGCGAGCCGCGGATGGTGGCGTCCAGAGTGGACTTGCCGGTGGCGAGCAGGTCGGGTTCCAGGGTGGCGAGAGCGGGCAGTTCGAGACCGCCCTTTAGTTGGAGGTTCCAGGTGCTGCGGGCGCGGAAGGCGACAGTGCCCGAGGCCTCCAGGTCCGTCCCTTCGCCGATGATGTGAGCGGACTGGACGTGAAGGCCGCGCGAATCGATGTGGGCGACGAGAGGATCGCGATTGCGGAGGAGGACTCTTTTGCCGTTGGCCGGAGCGGTGGAAGGTTCAATCTCGAGGGTAGTGATCTTGGCCGCCGCCGTCCAGCGATCAGGCTGGAGCACCGGGCCGGAGAAGCCGATCTCACCGTCGAGCACCGCCTTGGCGGGCAGCGGCCTGCCGGGGACGCCCATGATGCCGAGGTCCTGGAGGGCATCCAAAGTGAGGCGGGAGACGCGGACCTGGCCGAGACCGTAGCCGGTGCGGCTGCCAAGGCTCCATTCGGCGCTGCCATGGACGGAGGAGCCGATGAGGCTGCCATCGAGCGAAAAATTGGCGACGGTTCCCGACGTGGAGGCCACCAGCAGGAGACCGCCCGCGGGCCGCCCGGAAACGTTGAGGTCTGCAAGCTCCAGGCGTCCGCCGACGGAGGCAAGCTGCGGCTGTCCGTTGACGATACGCGCGGCGCCGGCGAGGCGTCCGGTGATGCGGCCGCTGAGCTGCTTGGGAACGTCGAGCAGGGCGAAACTGCGCAGAGTCAGGCCGGCGGTGGAGGCGGAAAACTGAGCCTGGGAGTTTTGCCATCCCTCACCGGGACGCTCGAGAGAGCCGGAAAGATCCAAGACGGATGCGCCGTCCCGGAGCTTTCCGTTAAGCAGTTCGATGCGGTGGGAAGAGAAGCGCAGGTCCGCGTCGGCGGATTCAAACGGCTCTCCCCAGAACTCGGGAGCCGAGAGAGCGATGCGGCCTTGACCGCGTGGGCCGCCCCAGGTGCCTTCCAGGTTTGCACGCACGGTCATCTTGCCTTTGAGAGGATAGTCGAGCCGGTTTTCGTTGAGCGCTGCGTCGAGGGCGGCGGCTTCCAGGGAAAGATTGGCGGCGAGCCGGCTGGACTCGACGGGACGCCAGTTTTCCAGAGCGAGTTCGAGATTGCCGGCGCCGCGGAGGGAATCCTGGCTGAATTCGGCTGAGGAGAGGATGAGGAGGGAAGGGGAGGCGTCGACGACGGCTTTGAAGTGGCGCAGGGCACGATCGTCAAAGCGCAAGGGGCCGGCTTCGACCTGGCCTTTCAGGTGAGGCTCGCTCCAGGTTCCGGTGAGCTTGCCTTGGAAGCGGGCGGTTCCTTTTTCCAAGCGCAGGGGCAGCGGGGCGGGGGCCTGTTCGGAGGCCAGGGCGAGGGCGGGGAGAAGATCGTCGAGGTTGGAGGAGAACAGGCCAAAGGTAATGCCGCCGTCAAGGGAGCCGGAGAAGTGCACCCTGGTATGAGGCAGTTGGATGGCCGATTCGGCGAAGCGCATCTCGCCGCGGCGGGTGTCGTAGTCCATGGCGAGCCTGCCGCCGACAGAGACGCCATCGGAGGAGGGTTCGAGTGTGAGATCCGTGGTCACCTGCCAGCCTTGGGCGGCGGCAGCCCCCCAAGCGCCTTCCACGGAAACGGGACCGGAGACGATCGCTGACCATGCGAGATTGGTTCCCGCGCGGGCCTGGTTGAGTTTGTCGAGAGCAAAGCCGGCGGCCTCGCCGGAGAGGCTGATGGTGGACCAGTCGCGAATGGAGGCCTGGCCGGAGAAGGCTCCGCCGAGCAGCTGAGCCTCAAAGTTGTCGACCTTCAGTTCATCGGCAGTGGCGGACCAGTGGGCGCCGAGAGAGGCGTCGCGGATGTCGACGCCGTACTGGCGGTAGGCGAGTCCGGATGCGGTAGCATCGCCGCGTGCATTCCACTGCGTGCCTTTGAACTCGAGGCGGCCGTTCCAGGCGGCGTTGCCTTGGGGGAGGATGGGAAGCGGGAGGCGGGCGATGAGTTCGGGGACCGACTGGCGGCCACGGAACTGGAAGTTGCCCGAGGGTGGATCGGAAAAGGCGACTTCGCCGGCGCCGGAAACGGAAGAGCCGTTTGCCGACAGCTCCAGCTTGGAGACAGCGAGGCGATCCTGGGTGAGACGGAAGGCGAGCCCGGCATCGGCGGCGAGCGGAAGGCGGAGCGGCTGGCGGAGCTCGGTTCCAGCGCTGCGGAATTCGCCGCTATAGGCGCGGGCAGGGCGGTCAAAGTCGAGGCGGATCTCGAGGCCGCGGCCGGAGGCATCGACGGGCCAGCGGCTATCGCGATAGCCGACGCTGCTGTTGCTGACGCGGTACTCGCCGACGGAAAGGTCGAGAAAGCGCTGTAAAGGCTTCTTGGGATCGCGCGGGGTTTTCGGCTCCGGGATGTTGGTTCTTCCGTTCTTGTCGACGGTGACGGAGAGTTCGCAGGCGCGGAGCTGAAGGAAGGCGATCTCGATCTTCCGTTGGAGGCCGGAGACGATCTTCAGGCCGGCCGAGATGTGTGCGGCACGAAACAGCGGCGGCTGATCGGGGCTCTCGAGTCCGTGAATGACAAGGCGGTCGAGATCGGCGCGCAGCGCGCGCCAGTCGAAGTGAAACGCGGCAAGTTCGACACGGCCGCCGGTTGCGTTCTCGATTTCGAGCACGATTCTCTGGCGGACCTTTTCTCGCAGCCAGTCCGACTGCAGGAGCCAGAGGGCGGCGGCGCCGGCGAGGAAAACGGCCGCGAGCAGTACGGCGCCGGTGCGCAGCCAGAAGCGGGCGCGGCGGGTCATTGAATAGCCTCCTCGACAAAGCGGACGCGCGTCTGGCGGCGGGACTGGTTGAGCCACTGGTTGAGGGCCTGATCGGTGCGCTCGGCGACAAGGATGCTTTCCACTTCCTCGGCGGCGTCCTCGAGAGCGGGCGGCGGGGAGTTGTTGCGGCGCTCCCAACCGGGCACGAATTGTTCGCGGTAGTAGATTTCAATTTCGCCATCCCCGACGGCGACGCCGGGGCGGAAACGGAGCTCGATGAACCGGAGCGTGCCGAGCTGAAGGATGAGGTGACGGCGGAGGATACTCTCGGTGATTCCGTAGGAGGCGAGTGTGCGGAGAAAGGAGTCCTCATCGGGAAAGCGTTCCTTGCGGATTTCGGCGAGGAGGGGTTCGGCCTGTTCGTGGCCGGGCAGCACGTAACCGCTGAACTCCATTTCCTGACGGAGGAGAGTCTGCTCGATCATGCGGTCGGCGGCGCGGCGGCGGGCGAGAGGGCCGAGATCGAGCGGTTCCTGATTGAGGAAGGCGGTAACGCGGACCTGCTCCTCGACGGCGCTTTGCGTAATGACGGTACGGCCCATGGTCACGGCGACACGGTCGATGATTTCCGCGGAAGCGGGAAGCATCGCGAGGACGAGCAGGGAGCCGATGGGGGTTGCGCGCCTCATATTAAAAAGTCTGCCCCAACGAGAAGTGAAATTGGAAGCGGTTGATGCGCTGGGTGACCAGCTGCGGCAGGCCCGTTTCCCCTGGGCCTGGCGTTTTGAAGAAGGAGAACTCGGGGGAGTTGGGACTGAAGGAGAGGTCGATGCGGAAGGGCCCGACCGGGGTTTTGTAGCGGATGCCGAACCCGGCCGAGTGGACCATGTAGTTGAAGTCCTGCAAGTCGCGTTGGGTGGGGCGTAGGCTAAGCTCGCGGAAGCGGGTGTAGACGTTGCCGGCGTCGTGGAACAGCACGGCGCCGATGGCTTCGCCGAGCAGCGGGAAGCGGAGCTCGAGATTGTTCATGAGGAGGCCGCTGCCACCGAGCGGGAAGCCGGTGGTGAGGTCGCGGGGGCCGGCCTGGTTGTCGGGGAAGGCCCTGTGGGTTGCGGCGCCGCCGGAGAAGAAGCGCTCGGGGAGGGGGACGGCGTCAGGCCCGCCGGCGCGGAAATTGTGGAGCCAGCCGATGGTGATGCTGCGGGCGAAAATCATGTCGCCGAAGACCTGATGATAGGAAGAGTTGCGGGCGAGAATGCGGATGAAGTCGGCTTCCGAGAGAAAGGCTTTGGAAGCGAGTCCGGCGTCGAAGCTGTTGTAGTAGCCCTTGTGGGAATCGATGGGATCGTCACGGCGGTCCATGATGAAAGTGGCGGAGGCGATGCCGACGCGGACGGGGCGGGAAAAGATGGGGATCAGGGATTCATCGATGGCGAGATTGCGGACGGTGTTGCGGCGATAGGTGAAGCGTGACTGGAGGGTGTTGGCGCGGGAGAGGCGCTGGCTGAGCTGAACGGCGCCCTCCTGGCGGCGGCCTTCAAAGGTGCGGATGTCGCGGCTGATGTCGTAGAGGAGGCTGCCGGTAAGGGAAAGATCGTCGCGGCCCTTGAACTGCGGGGCGAGATAGGTGAACAGGCCGCGTTGCTGAATGTTGGAAACGCGGGTCTGGATGCTGGCGGTATGCCCAATGCCGAAGAGGTTGGCGCGGCTGACGCCCAAGCTGACGCGGGGGCTGAAGCCGGGCTCGCCGGCCGGAGCGTCGAAGTTGGGAGTGCCCGCGCCGATGCGCGCGATTTCGGCGCCGAGGCCGAAGTTGAGAGAGTATTTGCGGGCCTCTTCAAACTGGTACAGGACATATTTGGATTCTTCCCGGCCGTCGGGGTTTTGCAGGGCCATGTCGACGCGGGCAAAGACGCCGAGGTCATAGAGGCGGCGCTGGCTTTCAATGAGGCGGGACTGGGAGAGCGGCTCACCGGGGCCAAGCTGGATGCGCTCGGCGACCATGCCGGGATTGGAGGCGAGCAGGCCGCCGGTGAGCACGCCGCGGACATAGCTCTGGCTGCCTTCGGTGATTTCATAATGGATGGCCTTGCGATGCGGGCCGGCATCGGTGACGGTGAAATCGAAAGCGGCATCGGGGTTGCCGCGGTTGTAGAAGAAGTTGAGCACGGCGTCGCGATCGGTGGCGAGGTTGGCCTGGCTGTAGGGCTGACCCGGGATGGAACTGAGGAGAGGTTCGATGCGCTCCAGGCTTGCATCGCTGAGTCCGATGATTTCCAGGGATTCGACCAGCGTCTGCGGCCCTTCCTCAATGGCCACGGTAACACCCAGCTGATCGGCCTCGCCTTCGTAGTTTTCGATGGTCTGGGTGTTGATGTTCACTTCCAGGAATCCGTTGGAGGTGTAGAGCTCGCGGATGCCGGCGACATCGGAAGCGAGCATCTGTTCGCTGAAGCGGCCGCGGCGGAAACGGATTCTGGTTGCCGGCAGCACATTCATGCGCTCGCGGATGGTTTCTTCCTGGAAGTACTGGTTGCCGGTGATCTCGAGGTGTGCCAGTTTGTAGCGTTCCCCGCGGTCCACTTTATAGACGACAGACTGGCGGCCGGCCTCAAGCGAGGCGGTGTCGAAGCTGACTTTGGCGCGAAAGTAGCCTTGGGACTGGAAGTATTCGGTGAGGTTGCGCATCCCCTCGACAAGCAGATCGCGGTCGGCGGATTGTTCGAGGAAAACGGGAACGAGGCGGCGTAGCTGGCCACGGGAGACCTTGGCTCCGGTAACCTCGATTTCCACTTTCGGGCCGGGTTCGATTTCCAGCACGGGTTGGGCGACGCTCTCGCGCGGCTTATAGTCGAGTTCCTTGAGCGTGACGCGGTTGAGCAGATGGTCGCGCCTGCTGTAGTAGGTTCGTATGTGATCGAGCCCCTGCTGGACGCGGGTTTCGGTGACAGGCTTGTAGCCGAGCAGCCCCCACAGGCGCTTCCACTTGGAGGCGTTGACGACGCGGTCGAACTCCCTTTGGGGGACGCCACCGATGACGGGTTCGGTGAGGCGGGAGCGCGGGCCGGGGTCGATCTCAAAATCGACGTGGACCTGGAAGGTGCCGGGATCGTACTCGGTCCGGGGGTTGAGCCGGGCCTCATAGTAGCCGTTGTCTTGCAGCCGCTGGCGGAGATTCTCGACGGCCTGCTGGAGATCCTCGGCGTGAAACTCGGTACCGAGTTCGAGCTTCGCGGCGCTGATGAGCTGGCCGCGGTTGGGCGGCTCAGGAACGCCATCGACGCTGACACGGCCGACGAACCAGGTGGCGGTGGTGAGGAAACGCAGTGCGACACCGCCTTGGTCCCTGGAAGCATCCACGCTGATTGCCTGATAGCGGCCGGTGGCGTAGAGGCGCTCAATGGCGTAGCGCAGGGTTTCCAGATCGAGCATATCGCCGGCTTGCATGGGAACAATGTTGGCCAGCTCGGCGGTGGGTAGCGGCTGTGCGGCAGGTTCGAAGAGGACTCGAGTGACGGGCAAGCCCTGGTAGTCCCTGGCCTCGGCGCGGGCAATGGCCGGCAGAGTGAGAAGGAGCAGCGCAAGAAACGCACCAACACGCATTCCGGCCGAAGTCACTTACATGTCATGATAACAACACCGTGATGGGGTGAATCAGAGGCGTTCGAGTTCGGCGGTGGCGCGGAGGTTGGCGACGCCGGCGGTGTAACGTGTGTCGGTGACGGAGAAAGCGACGGCATCCTCCAGCCAGTCGTGCCAGACACCGTCCGGGTCATGGGAGGCGGCGGTGAGCGTATACTGCTGCGGGCAGAGCCCGCAGGGGAAGCGGAAAGTGACGGCAATTCGGGCGCCGCCTTCCACGGGACCCAGCTTCAGGCGCTCCAATTCGGTGTTGGTGCCGAAGACTTCAAAGCCGATGCGGGTCCGGATCATGATGCCGACAACGGGATCCTCGACAGGCTGAGTGAACTTTACGCCGACGCGAACGGCGACGGGTTCGCCGGATTGCCACTGGACAGTGGCGTTGCCGCCGGCGTCGAGAGTTTCCAGGGAGACGATTTCTGCGCGGCCGTCGCCACGGCGCATGGAAGGGGCAAGCGGTTCGCTGATAGAGGCGGCCCATTGGCGGAGCTGTGAGTTGACGTGGCGGTTGTAGGCATCCAGGGTTATGCGGGGATCGCCCCTGGTTTCCAAACGGCCGCCATTGAGCCACCAGACCTCGTCGCAGAGGCTTGCGAGGAGGTTCTGGTCATGGGAAATGATGAGAATGGAAGCGCCGTGGCGGCGGAGGCGCTCGATACCGATGGAGGAGCGGGCGCGGACGACGGCGTCCTGAAGGGCGAGGGGATGCTCGAGCACGAGCGTAGCGGCGGGCGCCAGGTTGAGCGGATCGGCGGGGCCCACCAGCCGCGCCGGCGGGGCGGCGCGCACTTCCCCTGTGGAGGGCCGGAGAGCGCCAGCAGCCAGGCGGGCGAGCGCGGAGAGGGCATCCGGCTGATCCCCGATGACACCGATGATGGTACCGTCTGGGACTTCCGCGCGGACCGGTTCCAGCGGAGCCAGGGCCGCGTCACGAAACTGGATGCTCATCAACGCTAGAATAACGGGTTCATGGTGAATTGTCTGCGTCTGCTGACGCCCGCCCTGCTGGCGATGCTTTGGGGCTGTTCGTCACCGGAGAGCAGTCTGCAGCGGCAGTTCAGCAAGACCAACACGGGACGATTGCAGTTGCCGGCCGGGACGATGGAAATTAGCGAGCCGCTGTTCGTGCCGGTGGGGGCCACGGATCTGGAGATTACCGGTGACAACACGGTGCTGCGGGCCTCGGCGGAGTTTCAGGGGCGCGCGATGATCCTGATCCGCAGCGCGCGGAAGGTGCGGCTGCATGGTTTCTCGATCGAGGGGAACCGGGCCACTTTTTCCAAGGTGACCGAGATTCCGCCGGCGGAGGCCCCGTTTGTCACGCACTTTCAGGGCAACGGCATCATCGCCGATGATGTGGACGGGCTGGAAATGAGCAACATCCAGCTTCGCGAGATTCCGGGATTCGCGGTTCTGGTGAGTGCATCGCAGAACGTGACGATTGAAAAGGTCACGGTGGAGGATAGCGGCTCCTCCAACAGCAAGTCGCGGAACAACACCTCCGGGGGGATTCTGCTGGAGGAGGGCGTGCAGAACTTCACGGTTCGGGACTGCACGCTGCGGAAGGTCCTGGGGAACGGGATCTGGACCCATTCCACCTACCGGTCACCACGCAATTACACGGGACAGATCACGGGGAACCGGTTTGAGATGATCGGCCGCGATGCGATTCAGGTGGGACATGCGAACCGGATCCGCGTGGAGAACAATACAGGACACATGATCGGGTATCCGGAAAAGACAGTGGACGTGGAGGGCGGAGGCATCCCGGTGGGGATAGATACGGCGGGCAAGGTGGACGAGTCGGTTTATGCGCGGAACCGGTTTGAGGAGATCAATGGGAAGTGCATCGACCTGGACGGGTTTCATGACGGAGAAGTGGCCGAGAACGTCTGCATCAACCGGGGCGCGGCGGCCGACTATCCGCAGGGCCACTTCGCGGTGGTCTTCAACAACACCAACCAGGAGATGCAGTCGCAGAACATTACCGTTCGGGACAATGTCTTTGACGGGACGAAGTTCGGCGGGATCTTCGTGATCGGCTCCGGCCACAGGATCACGGGGAACAAGCTGACCAATATCAACCGCGCGAAATGCAACGAATCGGCGGCCACCTATGGCTGCAAGCACTTCGAGAAGGAGCCGGATCTGATGCAGGCGGGGATCTATCTGGGCCTGCGGGCCGAAAGGCATCATCCGGCGAACAACACCCTGATCGAGGGCAACCAGGTTTCCGGGCATAAAATGAGGGAGCGCTGCGTGATGGCGGCGCGCGATCCATCGGTCCACAGCAACACGATCCGCAACAATGTCTGCACCGACGCACCCTGAAGCTCCCTTGCCCGGCGCCATCGCCGAGCGCATGCGCGAGGACTGGAACCGCCGCGCGCGGGAAGACGCGGGCTACTACGTGGCGTTCGGGCGGCGGAAGCAGTCGCGGGAGGAGTTTTTCGCCACCGCGCATGACCAGGTGCGCGGGTTTGAACGCGAGCTGAAGAGGCTGCCGGAGGCGGCGCCGCAGTCACGCCGAGCGCTGGAGATCGGGTGCGGGCCGGGGCGGTTGATGCTGCCGCTGAGCCGGCACTTCGGGGAGATTCACGGGGTGGATATCTCGGAGGAGATGATCGAGCTGGCGCGGCGGAATCTGGCAGCGGTTCGGAATGCGCATCCGCGGCATGCGCCGAACTCGAACCTGGAGGCGTTCGCGAGCGATTCGTTCGACTTTGTGTACTCCTACGCGGTGTTCCAACACATCCCGGACCGCGAGGTGGTGACCGGCTATTTGAAGGAGGCGCAGAGGGTGCTTAAGCCGGGCGGGATCTTGCGGTGCCAGATCAACGGGCTGCCGGAGCAGGCGCCACAGTACGATACCTGGAGCGGGGTTCGCATTTCTTATCGCGATGTTCGGGCTTTCGCGCGGGAGCAGGGTTTGGAGTTGCTGGCGCTGGAGGGGATTGAGACGCAGTACATGTGGGCCACGTTCCGCAAGCCGGCGGCGGCGGTGGAGCGGGCGGGCTCGGTTCGGGTGAGGCGGATTACCAACGCGCACTCTTCGGAGCCGGCGGCGCCGGCGCGGGGCAGGTTCGCGGCGCTTTCCTTATGGGTGGACGGGCTGCCGGAGGCCGCGGATTTGAATCGCCTGGAAGTGACGATTGGCGGCAAGCCGGCCTATGCATCGTACCTGGGGCAGCCCGAACACGACGGTTTGCAGCAGCTGAATGTCTATGTGCCGGGGGGGCTGGAGGCGGGGCTGCAGCCGGTTGAGGTGGAAGTGAATGGGGAGGCGGCTGCGTCGTCGTTTGTGCGGCTGATTCCGCCACCGCCGGCGGTTCCGCGGGTGGTGTCGCTGACCGATGGAATTGACCTGCTGTCGGGGAATCGCATCGTGACGGGATCGGTTAAGATAAGCCTGGAGGAGGTTTACGAGCCCGGGCAATTGCGGCTGCGGATAGGGAAGGCGGAGGTGGAGGTTTTTGAAAGCTTTTGCACGGATCCGCGCGTACCGTCGTGGGAGGTGAATTTCGAGGTGCCTGAGGGTGTAGAAAAGGGGGAGACGGATGTGAGGGTGGAGTTGGGGGGCCGTTTTCTAGGGACGTATCCTGTTGAAGTGTTAGGGTGAGCGGCAACTTAATGTACGGTATATAGATATAATTCTTGACGAGACACTACATATTGGGGCATGATGACGTCTGACCCCACTTCCTCGGAAGGTTCACTCACTATGGGACAGTTAACTGTAGACCTCAGCGCACGCGCGCAAGAACTAAAACGCTCCCTGCCTAGAGAGCAGCGCACAGGAATCGCATTTCCCCGGTTTTTCACCGCCAAGCTGGAAGCCGGCAAGACCCCTTACGACGAGATCCAATGGGAACTCCGAACCGCCTCGATCGGCAATGACAAAGGCGCAGTCTTATTCGAACAGCGCGACGTGGAAGTGCCGGCCAGCTGGTCGCAGACGGCCACCAATATCGTGGCCAGCAAGTATTTTCATGGCAAGATCGGTTCGCCGGAGCGCGAGCGCAGCGTGGCGCAGCTGGTGCACCGTGTAGTGGACACGATCGCCGATTGGGGCATCGCGGGCAATTATTTCCGCACCGGAGAGGATGGAGAGAATTTCCGGAATGAGCTGGCGCACCTGATGCTGACGCAGAAGGCCTGCTTCAATTCGCCGGTCTGGTTCAACGTGGGGGTGAAGCAGGAATCGCGCGGGTACGGCTTTTATTATGATGAGGCCGCCCAACAGGTGAAGAGGCTGGAGAAGGACGTGGACCGGCCGCAGTGTTCGGCCTGCTTCATCAATTCCGTGCGCGACAACCTGGAATCGATCCTCGAGCTGGCCAAGACCGAAGGGATGCTGTTCAAGTTCGGTTCAGGAACGGGGACGAACCTGTCGTCGCTGCGGGAAGAGGATGCGATTCTGTCGGGCGGCGGGCGCGCCTCCGGACCGCTGTCCTTTATGAAGGGCTTCGACGCCTTTGCCGGTGTCATCAAGAGCGGCGGCAAGACGCGCCGCGCGGCGAAGATGGTGATTCTAAATGCCGAGCACCCGGATGTCGAGAAGTTCATCTGGTGCAAGGCGAAGGAAGAAAAGAAGGCGCACACGCTGGTGGATGCCGGCTACGACTCCTCGCTCGACGGCGAAGCCTATTCGTCCGTCTTCTTTCAGAACGCCAACAACTCCGTCCGCGCCACGGACGAGTTCATGCAGGCCGTGGTGGAGGACCGGGACTGGTGGACCAAGTCGGTGTTCAATTCGCAGCCGATTAACCGCTATCGCGCGCGCGACCTGATGAAGCAGATCGCCGAGGCGACGCACCAGTGCGGCGACCCGGGCATGCAGTTCGACACGACCGTGAACCGCTGGCACACTTCGAAGAACACGGACCGCATCAATGCTTCAAACCCTTGTTCGGAGTATATGTTTCTGGACGATTCGGCGTGCAACCTGGCGTCGTTCAACCTGATGAAGTTTGTCGGGCCGGATGGGCAGTTCGACGTCGTGGCGTACCGGCACGCGGTGGATACGCTCATCGTGGCGATGGAGATCATCGTCGAGAACGCCAGCTATCCCACCGACAGGATCGCCCGGAATTCGCGCGACTTCCGCCCGTTGGGCCTCGGCTATGCGAATCTCGGCGCGCTGCTGATGAGCCAGGGCATGGGCTATGACTCCGATGAAGGGCGCAACGTGGCGGCGGCGATTACGGCGGTGCTGTGCGGGCAGAGCTACCTGACCAGCGCGCGCATCGCCGAAGGGACCGGTCCGTTCCCCGGTTACGCCGTCAACGAGGAGCCGTTCCTCGAAGTCATCCGCATGCACCGCGATTCGGTGCCGAACATCGATTCCCGCAAGGTGCCGCCGGCGCTGTTTGAAGCGGCCAAGCGCTGCTGGGGCGACGCCTACCAGAAGGGGCGCATCCATGGTTTTAGGAATGCGCAGGCGACGGTGATCGCGCCGACAGGCACGATCGGGTTCATGATGGATTGCGACACCACCGGGATCGAGCCGGACCTGGCGCTCGTCAAATACAAGAAGCTGGTCGGCGGCGGCGTCATCAAGATCGTGAACAACACGGTTCCGCAGGCGCTGATCAAGCTGGGCTACACGCCGGAGCAGGTGGAGAAGATCGTTTCGCACATCGATTCCACGGGCACGATTGAAGGCGCCCCGGGCATCAAAGATGAGCATCTGACGGTGTTTGATTGCAGCTTCCGCCCGCAGAACGGGACGCGCTTCATCCACCACATGGGCCACGTGCGGATGATGGCCGCCACGCAGCCGTTCATTTCCGGGGCGATCTCAAAGACGATCAACATGCCGGAAGAGTCGACGGTGGAAGAGATCATGAATGCCTACATCGAAAGCTGGCGGCTGGGGTTGAAGGCGGTGGCGATCTACCGCGACGGCTCCAAGCGCGTGCAGCCGCTGAGCTCGGGCACGGGCAAGGGCGAGAAGAAGGCGGTTGCGGCGCCGGCTCCGGCGGTGACCGAGAAGATCGTCTACCGGCCGGTGCGGCGGAAGCTGCCCGATGAGCGGCAGTCGATCACGCATAAGTTTTCGATCGCCGGGCACGAAGGCTATTTCACGGTGGGCCTGTTCGACGACGGCACGCCGGGCGAGTTGTTCATCACGATGGCGAAGGAAGGCTCGACGATTTCCGGGCTGATGGACAGCTTCGCGACGGCGATCAGCTACGGGTTGCAGTACGGGGTTCCGCTGAAGTTCTACGTGGACAAGTTCTCGCACGTGCGGTTTGAGCCGAGCGGCTGGACGGGATCGAAGCTGATCCCCTACGCCAAGTCGATCATGGATTACATCTTCCGGTGGCTCGGGGCGCGGTTCCTGGGGCCGGAGTATGCGCTGGGCGAAGCCGGCGACAACAAGGCGGTGTTGCAGCCGACCGAGCCGGAGCCGCAGCAGTCGCTGCCGTTCTCGCCGGTAGTTGCCGATGCGCCGCTGTGTTCGGAGTGCGGTTCGACGATGACGCGGAACGGCAGCTGCTACAAGTGCGGGAATTGCGGTTCGACGAGCGGGTGCAGTTAGGGCCCGGCGGGCAAGCCAGGTATTCGCTAAATCTGAAGCGTAATGCCAGCGGTTGACAGGTACGCTCGTGAAGGGCACCCTTCGATCGAGGAATTGATCGAGCAGCAACGCGTTGTGTTCCCCCGCGACCCTCGGCACCTGCTAGGGGAGGTCCTGCTACATCTGGAACCGGACGCTCGAGAAGCATGCCTCGCTGCCGCACGATGAGAGCGGCAAGCCGCTGGATCAGAAGAAATCGACACCGGAGAATGCGGCCCGCTATGCGGCGGCCGCAGGTGAAGCTGGATGACGGAAGCTCGTGGGCGCTTGGCTGGCAGATCCGCCACACGCCGCGCGGCGACGTGATTCAACATTACGGCAACAACAAGGGTTTTCACGCGGCGCGATCGCTTTTCTTCCGCGCCAGTCGGGTTTGATCGTGATGACGAACGGGGAGCAGGGATGGAAGTTGCTGGGGAGATGAGGCTATACGAGCTGTTTCAGGGGATCCTGAGGGGTTAGAGGCGGATTCCTGTGGACAAGCCACTGAAACTCTGGCATACTCATGTTGCATTCCCACAGGAACGGGACTCCAACATGCTGCAAGTTGCAAACCTTGTCAAACGCTACAACCGGATTCCGGCGGTGGATGGGGTTTCGTTCACCGTCCGGCCGGGGGAGATTCTCGGCTACCTGGGGCCGAACGGGGCGGGCAAGAGCACGACGGTGAAGATGCTGATCGGGCTGATTGAGCCGACATCGGGCGATATCTACTTCGATGGCGGTGATGTTCGGAAGGATTGGCCGGGGTTTCAGCGGAGGCTGGGTTACGTGCCGGAGGAGCCGTCGCTGTATCCGCACCTGGCGGGGCGTGAGTATTTGCAGCTGGTGGGGCGGCTGCGGGGGATGCCGCGCAAGGCGCTGGAGCCGCGGATGGATGAGATGTTGCGGCTGCTCGGGCTGTGGGAGGACCGGCACACGCCACTGGCCTCCTACTCAAAGGGGATGCGGCAGAAGATACTGTTGTCAGCGGCGCTGCTGCACAATCCCGAGTTGCTCATCCTGGATGAGCCGTTCTCCGGGCTCGACGTGAACACGGCGGCGATTCTGCGTTCGCTGTTGTGGGCGCTGGCGAGGGAGGGCAAGATGATCCTCTACAGCTCGCACGTGCTGGAGGTGGTGGAGAAGGTCTGCACGTCGGTGGTGATTTTGCGCAAAGGGAAAGTGGTGGCGCACGATGCGGTGGAGAGCCTGCGCGGGCTGATGCAGCAGCCGACGCTGGAGGCGGTGTTCGCGCAGCTGACCGAGCAGGAGGATCCGGGCCGGATCGTGGGCGGGATCATCGCGGCGATGCGGGGGTAGCGGGATGCGAGAGACGGGCTCGACGGGGTTCGAACTGCGGCGGCACTTTTTCGCGCGGTTTTTCGACAGCGACCTTGTGGCGACGCCGGGGCAGTGGAAGATTGTGGCGGCGGGCCTGGTGGCCGTTGTCTTTTCCCTGGCGCTGATCTTCGCGCAGGCTTACTACGCCAAATACGGGGCGCTGAAAAAGCTGGATGTGATCGAGCCATACCGTATGGCGCTGCTGGCCGATGCGCTGTTTCTTATCTGTCTTGCGATGCTGCTGACGGGGCTGTTCACGACGCTGCTGTGGCCGAACCTGTTTCCGGGCCTGCGCGATTATATGACACTGGCGTCGCTGCCGATTCGAACCAGGCAGATCTTTCTGGCGAAGTTCGCGGCGCTGTTCTCGTTTGCGGCGGCGTTTGCGGCGTCGATCGCGCTGCTGCCGGGCGTCATTCTGCCGATGGTGGTGGCGGGGCGCTACGCGACGCATTCGGGGCGGCAGATCGCGGCCGTGTTCCTGTCGATGTTTCTCTCCTCGCTGCTCGTGTTTTTCACGCTTGCCGCCTTGCAGGGGCTGTTGCTGAACCTGACGCCGGTGCGGCTGTTTCCACGGCTGTCGCTGGCGGCGCAGGGATTGCTGCTGACGCTGCTGCTGATGCTGGCGCCGGCGGTGTTGAAGATTCCCAACTGGCACACGTCGATGCATCTGCGGCCGGATTGGATGGAGTGGGCTCCGCCGTTGTGGTTTCTTGGCCTGCACCAGGTTGTCAACGGGAATGCGGAGTCCGCAGCCGTGGCGCTGGCGAGGCTCTCGGCGGCGGGCTTGATGCTGGCGGCGCTGATCTGCCTGGCCACCTATTATTGGAGCTACCGCCGGCACCGCGTGCGGCTGCTGGAATGTCCGGCGGAGACCGAGCGCGCCGCCGGGTTCGCTTTTCCGGAGCGGCTGGTAGAGAGGCTGCTGCCGGAACAACGCTCGCTCGCCGTGTTTGCCTTCATCGGGAAGACGCTGGGCAGAAGCCGTACGCACCGGCTGGTGGTGACAGCGTTTCTGGCGCTGGCTTTGGCGGCTGCCTTCGAGGGGCTGTTGACGCTGAGTCCGGTCTCGGTTCCGCTGACGTTCAGCTTTTTCCTTCTGACGGGATTCGCGTACCTGTTCCGGCTGCCGGTGGAGCTGAGGGCCAACTGGCTGTTCCGGATGCTGGAGCCGGGCTGGGGCGGGAAGCTGGTGGCCGGCGCGGAGAAGTTTCTGTTGTATGCGGCGATTGTGCCGGTGGTTGTGGGGACGCTCCCGGTGCTGCTCGGTGGCATGGGCCTGCAACGCGGCCTGATCGCGTCGTTGTACTGCCTTGTGGCATCCTTGACGCTGATGGAACTGTTGCTGACGCGCTTCCACAAGGTTCCGTTCACGTGCGGCTATCTGCCCGGACGCCGGCCGCTTATTGAGACGCTGGTGCTCTATGGCGTAGCGGTGACACTGTTCGTTTCGATTCTCGGGATGATCATCGGCGCGCTGTCTGGGGAAACCGGCTGGTCGGCGTTGATGCTGGCGTTGTGGACGGGACTGTGGTGGCGATTCCGGACGGCGCGGCTGGAGGATAGTCACCTGTGGCGGCTGGAATTCGAGGAGCTGGAAGAGATCAGCGTGCAGACGCTGAGCATCGAGAGGGACTAAAAAGATGACACAGCCGCGATTGGACCTGTTGCAAGGGACGCTGGACCTGATGGTGCTGCAGACGCTGGAGACAATGGGTCCGCAGCACGGCTACGGCATCGCGCGGCGCATTGAGCAGGCGAGCCAGGAGGCCATCCTGCTGAACCAGGGAACGATCTATGCCTCGCTGGTACGGCTCCAGCAGCGCGGCTGGATCAGCGCCGCGTGGGGAACTTCGGAAAACAACCGGCGGGCGAAGTTCTACTCGATTACGGGCGCGGGCAAGCGGCAGCTAGTGCGGGATGCGCGCAACTGGAAGCGCCTGTCGGAGGTGATCGGCCGGATGCTTACCGCCGAGGGCGGCGGCGCGGAATGACGGATCCTCTGCGCGCGGGATGGCGGCGGCTGGTGTCGCTGGCGCGGCGGCGCGAGTTGGAAGTGGAGTTCGAGCAGGAACTGGCCTCGCATCTGGAGCTGTTGATCGAGGAATACGAGGCGCGCGGGCTGCCGAGGGAAGAGGCGCGGAGGCTGGCGCGGATCAAGCTGGGCGGCGAGGCGCAGTTGGCCGAGTCGCACCGCGACCGCAACGGGCTGCCGTGGCTGGAGCAGATGCTGCGCGACTGGCAACTGGCCTTCCGCTCGCTAGGGCGCAATCGGCTTCTGTCGGCTGTCGCGGTGATGTCGCTGGCACTCGGCATCGGCGCCAATACCGCCATCTACAGCCTGCTCGACCAGGTGCTGCACCGCCGGCTGCCGGTTGCGAACCCGGAGCAGCTGGTGTGGCTGAATCCGCGCGGCCCGGCGTTCGGCAATCCGGCGGGCTCGCAGATCATGTCGTATCCGATGTACCGGGACATCCGCGACCGGAACCAGGTGTTCACGGAAGTGTTCGGGCGGATGATCCTGCCGGCGCACATCGCCTTCCCGGATCACTCCGAGCGTGTTTCGGCAGAGATGGTTTCGGGCAATTACTTTCGGGCGTTGGGACTGAAGCCCTACATCGGGCGGCTGATCGGCCCCGAAGATGACCGGGCGCCGGGAGCGCACGCGGTGGCAGTGCTTTCCTACAGCTACTGGCGCACACGATTCAGCGGCCGGCGCTCGGTACTGGGCGATCCGATCTTCATCAACGGCACGCCGTTTAAGGTGATCGGGGTTTCTGGTCCCGAGTTCAAGGGGCTGGACATGCCCGTGTCGCCGCAGATCCGCGTACCGGTGATGATGAAGTCGAGCCTGACGCCAAACTGGGACGAACTCGAGAACAGGCGCATGCGCTGGTTCAACGTCTATGCACGGCTGAAGCCGGGAATCACGCGGGAGAAGGCGCAGGCGGCGCTGGAGCCGCTCTACGCCGGCCTGTTGGAGATGGAATCGATGGAAGCCGGGTGGGAGCGGGAGCGGATGCGGGGGTTTCTGGCAGGCAAGCTGGCGTTGCAGCCGGGCTCGCAGGCGGAGTTGCCGGACCGGCGTTCGCAGCCGCTGTCGTTTCTGCTGCACGGAATCGTGGCGGCGGTGTTGCTGATCGCCTGCGCCAACATCGCGAATCTGCTCTTGGCGCGCGCCGCGTCGCGGCACAAGGAGATCGCCATCCGGCGCGCGCTGGGCGTTTCCCGCCGGAGGCTGATCCACCAGCAGCTGGCCGAGAGCATGCTGCTCGCGCTGTCGGGAGGGCTGGTGGGACTTGGCGTGGCGCGGTGGACGGCCGGCTACGTGATCGGATTCGCGCCGCCGGAGATGGCCGGCTCGCTTACGCCGGACCTGGACCGTCATCTGCTGCTGTTCAACTTCGCGGTGGCTACTGTGACGGGTTTGGTATTCGGACTGGCGCCCGCTTTGCAGACGACGCGAGTCCAGCTAACGCCGGCGCTGAACGATCAGACCGGCTCGGCGGGAGTCTCGCGCGGCCGGAACCGCTGGCGCAAGGCGCTGGTGGCGGCGCAGATGACGCTTTCGGTTGCACTGCTGGCCACCGCGGCTTTTTTCGTGCAAAGCCTGATGAACCGCCGGGGCACCGACATCGGCTTTCCGCGGCAAAGACTGATCGCCTTCAGCCTGGACCCGAGACTGAACGGATACTCGCCGGAGCAGACACGGCAGCTGTGTGAGAGGCTCCAGGAGCGGTTGGGGGCACTGCCGGGGGTAGCCAGCGCATCCAACGGAAAGTTCCCGGTCTTCGGAGGGCAGTATTGGATGAACGCCGTGGTGGCCGATGCCGCGCCTTCCTCCGCGCACCCTGCCTATGTGAACGTGGTGGGACCAGGCTACTTCCGCACGATCGGCGTCAGGCTTGTTTCCGGACGTGAATTCACCGGGGAAGACCGGGGGATGTTTTATCGGGCGGCTGTGGTGAATGAGTCTTTCGCCAGACAGAAGTTCGGAGAGGCGGATCCGGTGGGGAGACGGATCGGGTTGGGAAACGGGCCGCGGACTCCGATCGAGATTGTCGGGCTGGTGAAGGATGTTTCCTACGCCTGGGTGAAGGGGCCGCCGGAGCCGCAAGTCTACCTTTCCACGCTGCAAGACCCGTCCCCATCGCCATTGACGATGTATGTGCGGACGGCGGCGGAGCCGGAAACTTTGTTCCGTGCGGTGGAGCGGCAGGTGCGTGAGATCGACACGCATCTGCCCGTGTATGGACTGCGGACGATGGAATCGCAAATCGATGAGCGGCTGGTGGTGGAGCGCTTCATGGCGGAGTTTTCCTCCGGGTTCGCGTCGCTGGCGGCGGCGCTGGCCTCGATCGGGCTGTATGGCGTGATGAGCTACTTGGTTGCGTTGAGAGCGAGGGAACTGGCGATCCGGATGGCGCTTGGCGCGGCGCGGCGCGGAATACTGTGGCTGGTGATGCGGGAGGCGATGACGCTGGCCGCGGCCGGCGCCGCGGCTGGCCTGTTGCTGGCGGCGTTCATATCGCGGGCGCTGGCTTCGCTGTGGTTCGGGCTGGCGCCGCACGATGCTTTCACTTTGGGCAGCGCAACGGTGCTGATGCTGTTGGTGGCAGGGCTGGCAGGGCTTGGTCCGGCGCTGCGGGCCACGCGAGTGGATCCGAACCGGGTGTTGCATTGTCCCTGAGGGTTCGTGGTTTAATGGGAATCCTCAGGAGGAAGTCATGAAAAGAAGAAACTGGGTGGTATCGATAGCCGTTGGCGCGCTATGGCTGACCGGTTGCCAGCAGCAGCAACCGGCGGTTGATCTGGAAGCGGAGAAGAAAGCAGTCATGGAGATGGAGGCGTCGTGGGTCAAGGCGGCCGCGGCGAAGGACGTGGAGGCCTTTGTCGCCTTCTATGCGGATAACGCCGTGGTGCTGGAACCGAACAAGCCGGCGCATCACGGCAAGGAGGCGATTCGAGCGGGGCTGAAGGAGATTTTTGGCTTGCCCGGGTTTGCGCTGAGTTTCCAGAGCACGCGGGTGGAAGTGGCGAAATCGGGTGACATGGCCTGGTCCACCGGCGGCTATACGATGTCGTTCCAGGACCCGAAGGGGAACACGATGAACGACCGCGGGAAATTCGTCACGGCGTTCGAAAAGGACGCCGCGGGCCAGTGGAAGGTGACGGCGGACATGTTCAGCAGCGACCTGCCGGCGCCGGGCGCTCCTGCGGAGGCGGCGAAGTAACCAGATTAGCTGCCGGCGGAGGCGACGCGTAGAGGTTTGCGGTTGCCGCTGGAGGATGAGTGCTGAAGGCTGGCGCGGATGGAGGCTTGCATCGCATCCAGGGTGGCCATGCGCCGCTCGATCGCCTCCAGCGCCTCGCCGGCGATCTTCTGTTTGTCCTTGCGGTTGGATGTTTCCCCAAGAGAGAGGATCCGCGCAATTTCTCTGAGCGTGAAACCGGTGTCCAGGCCGTTGCGGATGAATTGCATCCTTAGCGAGGCCACGGCCGAGTAGCTGTGTCCACGGCCTTCCGATCCTAAGGACTGAATCAGCCCCCGGTTCAAGTAGTGACGCACGAGGCGCGGACTGACCCCCGATTGCAGGGCCACCTGTTTTGTGGTTAGTGCCATTGCCCAGACATCTCCTTTTCGGCTGGGGAACAAATGCCCCTCTAGGGAGTCTGAGATGGCAGGCTTAGTTCTCACACGGGGGGCGGGGAAAACTTCAGTGGCCTTCGTTTTCGAGGAACTTTTCGGCCTCCATGGCGGCGCGGCAGCCGGCGCCGGAGGCGGTGATGGCTTGGCGGTAGATGCGGTCTTCGACATCGCCGGCATGAAAAACACCGGTGACGCTGGTGCGCGGCCCGCCTTTGCTGATGATATAGCCGTCGGGGTCCAGCTCGAGCTGTTCTTTAAAAACTTTCGTGTTCGGGATGTGGCCGATGGCGAGGAAGAAGCCGTCGACTTCGCGCTCCGACGTCTCTCCGGTCACGGTGTTGCGGAGCTTGACGCCGGTGACGATGCCCTTGCTGACATCGTAGACGTCCTCGACCACGGTGTTGGTGAGCCACTTGATTTTTGGATTGGCACGCGCGCGGTCGAGCATGATCTTCGAGGCGCGGAACTCCTCGCGGCGGTGCACGATGACCACTTCCGAGCCGAAGCGGGTGAGGAAGTTGGCTTCCTCCATGGCCGAATCGCCGCCGCCGATGACCATGATCTTCTTGTCGCGGTAGAAGAAGCCGTCGCAGGTGGCGCAGGAGCTGACGCCGTGGCCGATGAGCTTCTGCTCGTTGGGCAGGCCGAGCCAGCGGGCGGAGGCGCCGCTGGCGACGATGAGGGCGCGCGTGGTCTCCCAGTTGCCGTCAATGTTGATGCGGAAGGGGCGCTTGCTGAGATCGGCTTCGATGACGGAGCCGTGAACATATTCGGCGCCGAAGCGTTCGGCCTGCTTCTTCATGTTCTCGACCAGGACCGGGCCGTCGATACCTTCCGGAAATCCGGGAAAATTCTCGACGAGGGTGGTGAGCGAGAGCTGCCCGCCAGGCTCATGGCCGCCGACGACCAGCGGCGTCAAATTCGCGCGGGCGGCATAGATGGCGGCGGTGTTTCCCGCACACCCGGAGCCGATGATAATTACGTTTCGCATGCTTGGACCGGAAGAATTTTATGCTAGCACGGCGGGGTTTAAGCGCCCAGCCAGGCGGTGACCAGGTAGTTGGCGGCGAGGGCGCAGCCGTAGGCGAGCGCGGTCATGTATCCGAACTGAATGGCGGGCCAGCTCCAGCCGCCGGTTTCACGGCGCACCACAGCCACCGTCGACATGCATTGCATGGCGAACGCGAAGAAGACCAGCAGCGCCACGGCGCCGCCGGGAGTGAGGTCCTGCCGCAGGGCTTGTTGGAGTCCGCCGGCATCCTCCTCGCTTTCGATCCCGTAGATGGTTCCGAGGGTGCCGACGATGACTTCGCGCGCGGCCAGCGAGGTGATCAGTCCGATGCCGATCTTCCAGTTGAAGCCGAGCGGCTCAATGACAGGCTCGATCGTGCGTCCAATAGTGCCGGCGACGCTATCGCCGATCTCGGGCGCTTTGCCTCCGGCTAGAGGCAGGTGTGCCATGATCCAGAGTCCAATGGCGACGGCGAGAATTACGGTTCCGGCACGGCGCAGGAATACCTTGGAACGGTCCAGCAGGCGCAGGCCGAGGGACTGCGCGGTGGGCCAGCGGTAGGGCGGCATTTCCATGACGAAGGGAGTTCGTTCTCCCTTAAGGATGGAGGACTTCAGCAGACGTGCCGTGATCACGGCAGCCAGGAAACCGAGCAGGTAAAGCCCAAGCAGCGCGGCGGCGCGCGTGCCGAGCGGCCACATCAGCGGACGCTCGGGTATAAAGGCCGCGATGACGAGGGTGTAAACCGGCAGCCGGGCCGAGCAGGTCATGAAAGGAGCGATCAGGATCGTGGCCATGCGGTCACGCTTGTTCTCGATGGTTCGCGTGGCGAGAATGGCGGGCACGGCGCAGGCGTAGGCCGACAACAGCGGGATGAAAGACTTGCCTTGCAAGCCGACCTTGGCCATGGTGCGGTCGGCGATGACGGCGGCGCGGGCCAGATATCCGCTGTCCTCGAGCACGCCGATGAACAGGAACAGCAGCAGGATCTGGGGAAGGAACACAACAACGGAGCCTACGCCTCCCCAGACCCCTTCCACGAGGAGGTCGCGAAGGACTCCGGCCGGCAGCACGACGCCAAGCCATTTGCCGGAGGCGGTTACCTGCGCCTCCACCCAATCCATCATTGGCACGGCGCCGGCGAAGATCGTTTGGAAGACCGCAATCACCACCGCGGCGAAGATCAGCGGACCGGCCAGCGGGTGGAGAAAAACGGCGTCCAGGCGTTTGGTCCATTGGGGCGGAGCAGGGGGGCGGTAGGCGCGGCCGGAAACTTGCGCGGCCCATGCTCGGCAGGCGGGCGGGTTGTTCAGCACGGGCAGTTCCAGCGGCGCGGGCACGGCGAGAGTCCCCATGAGGAATTCCCGTACGGGCTCGACTCCTTCGCCGCGGGCGGCGCTGGCGAGGACAACGGGCGCGCCCATGCGCTTCGCGATATCGGCGGTGTCGATCTCGCCTCCGCGGCGGCCAAGCTCATCGGACATGTTCAGCACCACCAGAGTCGGAATACCCAATGCCAAGATGGGGGCCGCGAGCATCAGGTGGCGTCCCAGGTTGGTGGAGTCAAGCACGAGGACGATCGCCTTGGGGCGCGGCGTGCCGGGCATGTTGCCCATCAGCACATCGCGCGTAACGCGCTCATCTTCACTGCGCGCCTGAAGGCTGTAGACGCCGGGAAGGTCGATCAACTCCACGTGCCGCATGCCAGTGAGTTGCATCTTGCCGCGGCGCTGCTCCACGGTGACGCCGGGGTAATTGGCGACTTTCTGGCGCAGGCCGGTGAGGCGGTTGAACAGAGTGGACTTGCCGGAATTAGGAGGTCCGATGATGGCGACGGTATGGTCGGCAATCGACGCAACGCCGCCGGCGGAAGCGACGGCGAGCGTGTGGCAGGTTCCCTCTTTTTCCACCCGAGCTACCCCGCGGTCCTGCCGGCGCGCAGCTCACGCAGCCTGATTCCCGCTGCGGTCTCGCGGCGCAGAGCTACTTCGCTGCCATCCACCTCAAACACGCGGGGATCGCCGCCGGGAGCGCTGCGGCCGGCCCGGACGGCGCTGCCGGGCAGGAAACCGAGTTCCATGAGCCTGCGGGCAACTTCCTCGGGCAAGTCGAACCCATCCACGACGGCCTCCTGGCCCCGGCGCAACTGGCAGAGAGTGACGGGAGGACGAGGGTCACCGTTGTTGCCACTCAGTTGCATCAACTTCAGTATCTTCCCGTGGCCGCGTTCTGTCAAGACCGGTGGGCGGACCATCCAAGGCGGTGGATGGGATTCCTCATTCCGCCCCCTCATGCTAAAATCTCTTTCGCGTGCCGGCCGTTGCTTCCATGCAGGAGTACTCGCGCAGCCAGGTGCTCCGGCTGCTTGGTGTCACCGAGCGCCAGTTGAAAAGTTGGGAAAAGCTGGGGCTGGTGCCGGAAGGCGACACGTACGGCTTCCGGCAGTTGATCGCGCTACGAACCCTGGCCCGGCTGAGGGCCGCCAAAGTTCCCGCCGCCAAGATCGAGAAAGCCGTATCCGCGGTCCGGCGCAAGCTGCTGGAAGTGGACAATCCCCTTACCGACCTTCGGATCTATTCCGACGGCAAACGAATCCGGGTGCAGTTGGGCACGCAGAAGATGGAGCCGGAGAGCGGCCAGTTGCTGCTGGATTTTGATCAGGGGGAGCTGGAGAGGCTGGTTTCGCTGCCGTCGCGGCGGCGGGAGGAAGTGGAAGCCGCGTTGCGGCGGAAACAGACAGAGGCCGAGCACTGGTTTCAAAAGGGCGTCGAGTTCGAGCAGAACGGCGGTCCGATGGAACAGGCTGTCGATGCCTATAAGATCGCCATCTCGCTGGACCCGCATCTGGCGGCGGCGATGGTGAATCTGGGGACGATTTACTTCAGCTCGCGCAGCCTGGACCGGGCCGAAAAATACTATCGCCGTGCGTTGGAGGCGAACCCGGAGTACGCGCTAGCGCACTTCAACATGGGGAACCTGCATGATGAGCGCGGAGACCGCGGCAAGGCCCTCTACCACTACCAGACGGCGATCAAGCTCAGCCCGCAGTATGCCGATGCGCACTACAATCTGGCGCTGCTTTATCAGACGGTCGGCCAGCACATGAAAGCAATTCGGTACTGGCGCGCTTATCTGCGGTTGGACCCGTCGAGTCCTTGGGCGGAAATCGCGCGGCGTGAGTTGCAGCGGCTGTATGCGTCGGCGGTGGTTCGCGGTAACCGGTCCGACCAGCCGGCATCGTAGGATCGCGCCGACGTTATATACTTCTAACCATAGCCATGTCTGGGAAGCGTGTTTGCCTCCTCTTCGCGATAGCCGCCGGGTTGCTTACGCAGGCTGCCAGCGAAGAATATACGGCTGCCGAGCGGCGCCATTGGGCGTTTCAGCCTGTCGTGCGTCCGCAAGCGCCGGCGTTCACTTTGGCCGCAGACAAGACTTGGGCGCGTAACCCCGTCGATGCCTTTGTCCTGGCCAGGCTGCAGAAGGAGGGGCTTCGCCCGGCGCCCGCCGCGACGCGGGCTACATGGCTGCGGCGAGTTTATTACGACTTGATCGGCCTGCCTCCGTCGCCGGAGCAGATCAAGGCATTCGAGTCGGACCGTTCGGCCGGAGCATTCGAGAAGGTGGTGGAGCGATTGCTGGAAAGCCCCCGTTATGGAGAGAGGTGGGCGCAGCACTGGCTGGACGTTGTGCGGTTCGCCGAGACGGACGGGTTCGAGTACGACACGCACCGTCCGGACGCATGGCGCTACCGCGATTACGTGATTCGCTCGATCCAGGAGGACAAGCCGTACAACCAGTTCATTACCGAGCAACTCGCCGGCGATGAGATGGACGCGGCGGACCAGACGTTGCGCGTGGCAAGCGGATTTCAGCGTCTGGGCCCGCTGCGCAAGAACGCCGGGAACCAGGAAGTGGCCAGCAGCCGGAACGAGGTGCTGACCGAGATGACCAACGCCGTTGGCTCGGCGCTGCTGGGTGTGACGCTCGGCTGCGCGCGCTGCCACGATCACAAGTTCGATCCGATACGGCACACCGATTACTACCGCATGCAGGCCTATTTCGCCGCCGTGCATGACCAGGACGTGACGGTGGCGACGAATGAGGAGAAGGCGTCCTGGGAGGCGGCCAAGAAAGCGGTCGAGGCCGAGATCGAGGATCTGCGGAAGCAGATGAAGACGCTGAAGGGGGAAGAGCGCGGGCGCATGCAGCAGCGCATCCGTAACGCCCAGGAGCGCATGCCGGGGCCGCTGCCGGCGCTGTACTCCGTGCACAACGACTTTGAGAAAGCTTCTTCCATTCACGTACTGGCGCGCGGAGAGTATCAGAACAAGGGCCAACGCATGGGGATGCGTCCGCTGGGCGTGCTTTTGCCGGACGGCGCCGCGGAGCTGGAGCCCGGCGTGAAGGCGCCGCGCACACAGCTGGCGCGTTGGATCGCTTCAGAGAGCAACCCTCTGACGGCGCGCGTGATGGTGAACCGGATCTGGCAGTACCATTTCGGGAGAGGCATCGTGGCCACGCCGAACGACTTCGGGCGGATGGGCGGGCGGCCGTCGCATCCGCAGTTGCTGGACTGGCTGGCGTCGCGTTTTGTGGAGGAAGGCTGGCGGATGAAGCCGCTTCACCGGATGATTGTGCTGTCGAATACTTACCGGCAGACTTCGGCGTCCCCGCAGGAAGCGGTGGCGATGGAGAAAGACGCGGGCAACGCGTGGCTTTGGAAATTCAACCGCTACCGGCTGGATGCCGAGCAGCTGCGCGACTCGATGCTGGCGGTCTCCGCACGCATCCAACTGAAGATGGGTGGTCCGAGCGTGATCGTGCCGGCGGATGAGGAGTTGGTCAACCTGCTGTATAAGCCGGCGCAGTGGGCGGTGACCGCGGACGGGGCTGAGCATGACCGCCGTTCCGTGTATCTGATCCACAAGCGCAATTTGCGGCTGCCGATGATGGAGGTGTTCGACGCGCCTGATTTTCAAACCTCCTGCGCGCGGCGCGAGTCGAGCACGCATGCGCCGCAGGCGCTGGAGCTGCTGAACGGGGCTTTCGCCTCGGAGATGGCGAAAGCGTTGGCGGCGCGTCTGGACCGGGAAGCGGCCACAACGGCGGCGCAAGTGGACCTGGCTTACCGGCTGGCGGCGGGGCGGGCGCCGTCGGCGAAGGAAAAACAGCTCGGGGTGGAGTTTCTGCGCAACCAGCCGCTTCGCGAGTTTGCGCTTGCCGTGCTTAACCTGAACGCTTTTCTGTACGTGAACTGATATGACACATTGCCGCCTGACAAGAAACCGGCGTGAATTTCTCAGCGACGCCTTCTGCGGCTTCGGCACGCTGGCGCTGACCTCGATGCTCTTTGAGGAGAAGCTGCGCGCGGCGCGGAACAATCCGCTGGCGCCGAAGCCGCCGCACTTTCCCGCGAAGGCAAAGTCGATCATCTTTCTGTTTATGGCCGGCGGGCCGAGCCACCTGGAGACGTTCGACCACAAGCCGCTGCTCAACCAGCTGGACGGGCAGAAGCGGCCGGCGGAGTTCGGTGAGGTGAAGTACCAGTTCGTCACCGCGGACGCGAAGATTCTGGGGACTAAACGTACTTTCCAGCGTTACGGCAAGAGCGGCATCGAGGTGTCGGACCTGTTGCCGCATACGGCGCAGATTGTGGATGACATCGCCGTGATCCGCAGCTGCCACGGCGACATGGTGGTGCATTCGGCGGCGCAATACCAGCTGTTCAGCGGGCGCGTGATTCCGGGCTTTCCGAGCATGGGCTCCTGGATGGTCTATGGGCTCGGGGCGGAGACCGATTCCCTGCCCTCCTATGTGGTGATGCCCGATCCGGATGGAGCGCTGGAGGCAGGGCAGCCGATGTACATGCACGGGTTTCTGCCGGCGGTCTATCAGCCGACGATGATGCGCGCGGGAAAGAAGCCGATGCTGAATCTCGACCTGCCGGCCGGGGTGAAGCTGGAGGAGCGGCGGCAGACGATTGACCTGATCCGCGAGCTGAACCAGGCGGCGATTGCGGGGTCGGATCCGGAATTTGAGGCGCGCATCAGCGCCTACGATCTGGCTTTTAAGATGCAGACGGAAGCGCCCGGAGTGTTCGATATTTCCACCGAGCGGGCCGAGACGCTGGAGATGTACGGCGTGGGCAAGGAGCCGACCGACGATTATGCGCGGCGCTGCCTGCTGGCGCGGCGGATGGTGGAGCGTGGGGTGAGGTTCGTGACGGTGGTCTCCGGAGGTGGTCCGGGGAATCTGCAATGGGACGCGCATGAGGATATCGAGGAGAATCATGTGCGGATGGCGGCGCAGACGGATCAACCGGTGGCGGCGCTGATCAAGGATCTGAAGCGGCGGGGGATGCTGGATTCGACGCTGGTGCTGTGGGGCGGGGAGTTTGGGCGGTCTCCGGAGGCGCAGGGCGGCAAGGGACGGGATCATCACAACACGGGATTCACGATGTGGATGGCGGGGGGCGGGATCAAGGGAGGTCAGGTAGTGGGGGCGACGGACGGGATCGGGCTGCGGGCGGTGGAGCGGCCGGTGCACTTCCGGGATATCCACACGACGATGCTGCACCAGATGGGGCTGAGCCAGGATGCGCTGAGCTACATGCATCAGGGGCGGAAGGAGCGGCTGACCGAGGTTCACGGAGAGGTGATCCGGGAGATTGTGTGATCCTTGTATTTTGAGCATGCGGTGCTCAATTTACGAGGACGTAGAGATTCAATGCTTCCCCGCTCTTCGCTCCATGAGATGCGGCGCCGGGCGGCCGGCTAAAAGTCCAGCTTCAGCGCAAATTGGAAGGTGCGCGCCGGAGCGGCGGTGCCGGTGATTCTTCCGAAGGCCGTGTTCGTGGGAGCGGTGTTGGGGTTGTTGAAGATGCTCTTGTTGAGCGCGTTAAAGGCCTCGGCGCGGAACTGGAACTTCACTCTTTCGCCGGTCCAGGCAGGCCGGCGCCAAACTTCCGCTTCTTGCCGACCGGGATCTCCCAGATTCCGCTGAGAGCGATGCGGTGCGGGCGGTCCAGATCGGCGATGGTTTCGTAGGGCATCGGGTCGACCGCATTGAGGAAGGTGAGCGCCTCCATCGTTTTCGACCAGGTGTAGGCGCTGGCGGGGAGCCCCGGAATGGGACTGCGGGCGTAGTTTGCTACCGCCTGCGCCTCCACCGGGCTGGCGGAGGTGAAATCGAAGCCTCCATTGATCCGGTCATAGCGCTCGGAGATGGGCCACTCCTTTTCATAGCGCAGGCCGAGATTCAGCGTGAGCGTACGGCTGAGCTTGAAGTCATCGTGGATGTAGAGGCCGAGGAAGGTGAGGAAAGATCCGGCGCGGTCTGGCGGGGGAATCGGTTGCCAAAGGCCCGGTAGATCCGGGAATCCACTCCGAACTTCAGGTTGTGCGTGCCTTGCAGTCTGGTGAAATGGGTTTGTAGCACGTGGGTAAGGCTGGAATTGGTGCCATCGCCGGACTCCCAAGGTGAGATCGTGGAGTAGGCGCCGAGGCTGACGCGCGGAACGGTGGCCAGGGAACGGTCGACCAGGTTGGTGAGAGCCGAGGAGAAGCCGGTGGAACCGATGGTGTGGCCAGTGCTGGCGTCGTAGGTTGCGGTCTGCATCTTGAATTCCTGAATCGCCGTTTGCGGAGGAGAAAAAGCGACACGGGCGCGGGCGTTGCCATCGGCGAAGGTGTTCGATACGCCGTCAATTTGAAATTCGTTGTTGTAGGTGCCGTTGCCGTCGGTCGATATTTGCGAGTTTCCGTTGTTGAACGCCGGCTTGCGGTCGCGAAGATTGGTGCCGAATCCGGCGCTGGTCGATGACTTGGCCGAGCGAAGGACTTGTCGTGTCCAGCAGCGGCGTGGTCGCCGTGACCTCCACGGATTCGGTAATCTGGCCGACTTCGAGCCCGATGACCAGTTCGGTGATTTCGCCGACGCGCACTTCCACGCCGTCCTGCACGAAGCGCTTGAATCCAGTCAACTGCGCCGTGACCCGGTAGAAGCCCGGCAGCAGATAGGGCATCGTGTAGCGGCCCGATTCGTTGGTCTGCGCCTGCGCGCTGACACCGGTGGCGTTGTTGGTCGCCTGCACTTGCACCGACGGCACAATAGCGCCGGTCGTATCGGCGACGCGGCCGAGCAAGGTGCCGCGAGGATCCTGTGCAACGAGGGGCAGCGAGACGGTGAAGAGCGCACACACCAACACTACAAAGCAGCGATGAACAAACATGAAGACCTCTTAATCTGCAATCTGCCGCTATTTTACATCAGAGGGAGGCATTGGATTGTGGGCGAAGGCGAACTCTTCCACGGGACTGCCGCCGATCAGATGCTGTTGCACGATCCGCTCCAGCACTGCCGGATGCGCGGAGTGATACCAGGTTCCCTCCGGATAGACCACCGCGATGGGTCCGCGCTCGCAAACGCGCAGGCAGTTGGCTTTGGTGCGGTAGACGCAGTTTTCACCGCTCATCAGGCCCAGCTCGGCCAGCCGCTTTTTCAGGTAATCCCAGGCGGCGATACTTTCCTCTTTGGTGGAGCATTCCGGCTTGGTCTGATCAGCGCAGAGAAAAATGTGGCGGCGGATCTTGCCGATGCCGAGCCGGGAAGCGACCTGCGCGAGTTCTTCCATGCGGGTTAGTCGAGAGGCAGGACCGGATCGGGACCGGCCTCCTTTGGGGTATCGAAGACACGAGCCAGCTTGCGCCCGGTGATGGAGACGATGGCGACTTTGTCGCTGTCTTGGATACCACAGTAGGCCCACTTGCCGTCGCGCGACATGGTGAGCGAGAGCGGATTGCCGGGGAGACGGATCTCCGCGGTCTGGCGGCGCGCCGCCACATCCGCGAAGCCGACGCCGGCGCCGGCTTGGAGGTTGTAGACCAGCGTCTTGCCATCCGGCGTAAGCACCACGCGGCCGGGCCCCACGCCCGTGGCGATCCGTCCGATGCGCTCCTTCTTTACAGGATCGATGATCGAGATGGAGCTGCCTTCGGAGTTGGTTACGTAGAGCGTTTTGCCGTCGTGAGAGAAGACGGCGCCCTGGGGGCGGCCGTCAGTGGGGATCAGCTTCACGTGACCATCGGAAAGCCTGAGGGCGGCCACGGTGGCGGAGCTGGTGTTGCTCACGTAGGCGTACTCGCCGCCGGGTTCGATGATGACCATGTGCGGATCTTCGCCTTCGACATCGTAGGCGCGTAGGAGCTTGCGCGAGGCAAGGTCAATCAGCAGGAGGCCGTCAGGATTCTCCGTGGTCACCACCATGCGGTTGGACTTCGGATCAATGTCCATGCCGTGCGGACGGCGGTGATTGCCGAGATCGATCACACCGATGCGCTTGCGGGCGGCCAGATCGATGATGGAGATCGTATTGCCTCCCTGTCCGGCGTACTGCATCCACAGGATGCCGTTGTCGCTCACGTAGGCCAGCTTGCGGTCCGGAGAAAAGATGATCTCGTGCGGGTGTTCGCCGACTTTGCCGCCGCCGAGCCGGACGCCCTCCTGGGTGTAGAAGCCTACCTGGCCGGCTTTCTTTTCGACAATGGCGAAGGCGGCGGTTTGCGCCCATGCCGCGGCGGCGATCAGCATCAGCGAGAAGAGGATTCTCATGATTCCATCCATTTCAATCGAAACGCCTGCTCCGGAGCAACCTTTTCTTATGGCGCCTGCGCTCGGCACTGCGGACTTGCGCTTCGTCCATCCCGAAATAATGGGCGATCTCATGCCATACTGTATCCTTGACCATCTGCTCCAGCTCTTCCGGTGTGCGGGCCAGCCGCTCATGCGTGCCCTGATAAATGATGATCTGGTCCGGCATGGTAAACCCGTCATGCACGCTGCGTTCGGTCAGCGGCCGCCCGTGGTACAGCCCGAGAAGGCCAGGGCGCGGAGGTTCCTGTTCCACCAAGAACACCACGTTTTTGAGCCGGCTGCGGAAGCGTGGGGGTATGCCTTTTAGCGCGCGATGCACCAGCTTGTCGAACTCCTTCGGGCTCATTCACCCCAATTGTAGGCGGTCAGGGGCGGCGCGCACGTGAAACGCCGGATCGTCATCGCTATCGACGGACCGGGAGGAGCCGGCAAGTCGACAATCGCGCGGCGTCTGGCAGCCAAGCTAAAGTTTCTCTACATCGATTCCGGGGCGATGTATCGTGCGGTGGCCTTGTGGGCGTCCCGGCAGGGCGCCGGTTTGAGCGACATGCTGGCGCTGGAGCAACTGGCGCGGGCGTCTGAAATCGGGCTCTCGTCGGACCCCACTACTGTCAGCCTCAACGGCGAGGACATCACCGATGCCATCCGGACCCCCGAAATCGCGCAGGCAGCTTCGAAGGTATCCGCGATTCCGGGGGTCCGGCGCGCCCTGGTGGATAAGCAGCGTGAGATGGCGGAGAACAGCTCTGTAGTGATGGAGGGGCGCGATATCGGGACCGTGGTGTTTCCCGCCGCCGATGTGAAGATCTTCCTCGATGCCGATCCGGAAGTGCGCGCGGCGCGCCGGTTGCGGGATCTAGAGGAGAAAGCGGCGGCGGTCAGCAAGGAGGAGGTTTTGCGGGATCTGAATGAGCGCGACCGGCGCGACCGCACACGCGCAGAGTCTCCATTGATGCAGGCCCCGGATGCGCTCTATCTGGACTCCTCGGGCCTGTCGATCGAGGAGGTGGAAACAGCGATTCTGAAGATCATCCGGAGCCGGATCTCCAATGGAAAGGAATTTGAACGTTGACTGATCTGCTGGTGATGAAGTTCGGTGGCACGTCGATGGGCTCGGCGGAGCGCATCAAAGCAGCCGCCACGCTCGCCTCGCGCGAGGCCGCGCGCCGGCCCGTGTTGGTAGTAGTCTCCGCGATGTCGAAGGTTACCGACCTGCTGCTGGACACGCTGCGGCACGCCGAAGGCGGCGACACCGCGGGCATTGAAGCCAACCTGGCGGAACTGCGGCGGCGGCACGAGGAGACGTGTTGGGAGTTAGTCTCTGGTCCGGCGCAGGAAGAAACGCACCGTGCGGTTGTCAGCCTTGTGAACGAGTTCGGACGCATCGCAAGAGGCATTGAGATGCTGGGCGAGCGGCCGCCGCGCGCAGTGGATGAAGCGCTTGCGATCGGAGAACGGCTTTCGACGGTGCTGCTGTCGGCCTACCTGAACTCGCAGGGCGCCGCCGCCCGGGCGATCAACGCGCGCGAGGTGATTGTCACCGATTCGGTTCACGGCAATGCCACTCCGATCATGGGACCGACACGGGAGAAGGCCGAGGTGCTGCTGACTCCTTTGCTTTCACAGGGCATCATCCCGATCGTCACCGGATTCAATGGAGCAACCGCCGACGGACGGCCAACGACGCTCGGCCGCGGGGGGTCGGATTTTTCCGCCTCGATCCTTGCCGCGGCGCTGAACGCGGCGCAGCTGTGGATCTGGACGGATGTCGATGGCATCATGACCGCCGACCCGCGCATTGTCTCCTCACCGGCGGTGCTTCAAGAGGTCACCTACCGCGAAGCGGCTGAGCTGGCCTATAACGGGGCGAAGGTGCTCCATCCGCGAACGCTGGCCCCGCTCATCGAAACCCAAATTCCGGTGTGGAGCAAGAACAGCTTTGCGCCGGAGAAGTCCGGGACGAAGATTGTCTCGAAAGTGGAAGCACAGCCGGGACCACGCGCCGTCACCTCGATGGGCAACGTCGCGCTGGTTTCGGTGGAACCGGCAAGCGCGGAGATTTCCGGCACGCGTATCATGGGGCGCGCGATGGAGGCGCTCGGCGCCTCGGGAGCCGAAGTGCTGGCGATGTCGAGTTCCAGCTACCGGCAGAGCTTTTGCTTCCTGGTAAGAAAGGATGAGCTGGCGCGCGCCATGGAGGCGCTGGAGGCGAGCCTGTCGCTGGAGCTTGCCCACGGTTACCTGAAGCCGATCGATGTCGATCACAACGTCGGCCTGCTCGCGGTTGTCGGGGAGGGAATGCGCGGAACCCCGGGGCTGGCGGGGCGGATCTTTACGGCCATCTCGCGAGAGAGGGTGAACATTATCGCCATCGCGCAAGGCTCAAGTGAGCTGACCATTGCCATCGTGGTGGCCCGGGACGGGCTGGACAAAGCGGTCCGCGCGGTGCACTCGGAATGCGATTTGGGCAAGCCTGGCGGATGAGAGTTGAAAATCGTCGGTTCAACCTCGCTGACGCACCCAATCCCGAACTGTACGCACCCACGGAGTGCTGCGTAGCGACTTTCTTAACTTAAGAAAATGAGTCAGAGCGTCCGCGGTGATCGATGGCATCGCCACACTGCCGGACACTTCGATGTACTGACCATCTTGCAGCCTGTGCATGGTGACGCGTTCCACGCTGTAGCGCCAGTCCTCGGGCACTCCGAAGGCGGCAAAGATAGGGAATCTGGGAAGGGACGGACTGAAGCTGACCCCATTCAGGATCACTTTATGCTCGACTGGGGCTGAAACGGTTGCCATTGACTGGGCCCGCCTTCTTTGATTTTCATCTTATCTTTCGTCCCCCCCGGAATAGCCAGCCAAACGATCCCTCAAATCTGGTACTCTAAATCTTCCACGATGAAATTCGGGGTCGTTGTGTTTCCGGGCAGCAATTGCGATCACGACGCATGGTATGCCGTCACCCGCAATTTGGGCCAGCAGGCGGAGTTTGTCTGGCATGACAGCAACAGGCTGGGTGATGTCGACGCGGTCATCCTCCCGGGGGGCTTCAGCTACGGTGATTATCTGCGCTGCGGCGCCATCGCCAAGTTCAGTCCGGTGATGGGCGCGGTGAAAAAATTCGCCGCCGACGGCGGGCTGGTGGCCGGCATCTGCAACGGATTCCAGATTCTGGTGGAAAGCGGGCTGCTGCCGGGCGCGCTGGTGCGCAACGCCGGCTTGAAGTTCCGATGCATGGAACTGCAGCTCACGGTGGCTACTTCGGATTCTCCTTTCACCAACGCCTGCCGCAAAGGTGACGTACTGCGTGTTCCGATCGCGCATGGGGAAGGCTGCTATGTCGCCGAGGAGCGCGTGCTGGATGAACTCGAAGCGGAGGACCGGATCGCTTTCCGCTACGTGAAGAATCCCAACGGCTCCCAGCGCGATATCGCCGGAGTGCTCAACCGGGGGCGCAACGTTCTCGGGATGATGCCGCACCCGGAGCGCGCCGCCGACCCGCTGATGGGCTCGCTTGACGGGCTCAGCGTTTTCACTTCCATGGTTGCGGCGGCGGCATTGAAAAAATGAGCGCCATCACCGCCGATCTGATCAGCTCGCATCAGCTCACGCACGACGAGTACGAACGCATTTGCCGCATCCTCGGGCGCGAGCCCAACCTCACCGAGCTCGGCATCTTCTCGGTCATGTGGAGCGAGCACTGCTCCTACAAAAGCTCCAAGCGACACCTGAAGAAGCTGCCCACCGAAAGCAAGCATGTACTGCAAGGACCGGGCGAGAACGCGGGCATTATCGACATCGGCCAAGGCTGGGCGATCGCGTTCAAGATCGAATCGCACAATCATCCCAGCTTCATTGAGCCGTTTCAGGGCGCGGCGACGGGCGTGGGCGGCATCTTGCGAGACATCTTTACCATGGGCGCGCGGCCCATCGCGGTGATGGATGCGCTGCGGTTCGGCCCGCTCGAGGATCCCAAGGCGGGCGCGCGCAACCGCCGCATCGTGGAAGGCGTAGTGAGCGGGATCGCGCATTACGGCAACTGTTTCGGGGTCCCCACGGTTGGCGGTGAGTGCGTCTTTGACCCCAGCTATAACGGCAATCCGCTGGTGAATGTTTTTGCCCTGGGCCTCTTCCGGCACGATGAGATTTTCTACGGCCGCGCCTCCGGCGTGGGCAATCCGGTGATTTATGTGGGCGCCAAGACCGGGCGCGACGGAATTCACGGCGCGTCGATGGCGTCGGCGGAATTCACCGAAGAATCCAAGCAGAAGCGTCCGAACGTGCAGGTGGGCGATCCGTTCATGGAGAAACTGCTGCTGGAAGCCTGCCTGGAAGCGATGCGCACGGGTGCGATTGTGGGTATTCAGGACATGGGCGCAGCAGGGCTGACCTGTTCGACGTGCGAAATGGGTAGCCGCGCGGGCACGGGCATCGAAATCGATCTGATGCATGTTCCGCAGCGGGAAACGGGCATGACGCCGTACGAGATCATGCTCAGCGAATCCCAGGAGCGGATGCTGCTGGTGGCGGAGAACGGGCGCGAGGAAGAGGTTTTTGCGGTCTTCCGCAAGTGGGGACTGGACGCGGTAGAGATCGGGCACGTTACCGGCGACGGGATTCTACGGGTGAAGGATCATGGCAAAGTGGTTGCCGAGATCCCGAACCGTCCGCTGGCCGACGAAGCGCCGCTCTATGACCGGCCGTATACGACGCCTTACCGGCCTGCGCCAATGGAAGGGCCCTCCTTCGTGACGGCGGGGATCCAAGAGGATTTGAAGATGCTACTCGCTTCCGGCGATCTCTGTTCGAAGCGCTGGATCTGGGAGCAGTACGACTACATGGTGCGGACGAACACGCTGCAAGGTCCGGGCGCCGACGCGGCGATTGTCCGCATCAAGGACACCGGCATCTCCATCGCCATGTCGCTTGACGGGAATGGCCGTTACTGCATGTTGTCGCCTCGAGAGGGTACAAAGCTGATCGTTGCCGAATGCTGCCGCAATCTATCGGTGGCAGGGGCGCTGCCCGTCGCCGCGACGAACAATCTGAACTTCGGTAATCCGGAGCGGCCCGAGATCATGGCGCAACTGGTGGAGTCGATTGAAGGGATGGCCGAGGCGTGCCGGTTCTTTGAGACGCCCATCACCGGCGGCAACGTCAGCTTGTACAACGAGACGCTCGGAGAGCCGATTCATCCTTCGCCTGTAGTGGGAATCGTGGGCCTGATGCACACCGGGGAACCGGCGGGAATCGCCTTCCGTAATGCGGATCGCGCGGTGCTGCTGGTGGGCGGCATTGGCGACTGCGATGCGGTCCGCTTCGGGGGCACGCAGTATGCGAGCGTCGTGGTGGGCAAGGTCTGGGGCCTGCCGCCGGCGCTGGACATGGATTTCGAAAAACGCGTACAGGCAGCCGCGCGGGAGATGGTTTCGGCCGGCATGGCGGAATCGGCGCATGACATCGGCCAAGGCGGCTTGGCGGTGGCGCTTGCGGAATGTTGTTTCGGCTTGGGGGTTGGGGCGGAGATCACACTCGATTCGGAGTTGCGCCCGGAATACCTGCTGTTCCATGAAGGCCCTTCGCGCGTGGTGATCAGTACGAACAATGAAGAGGCGATTGTGGAAGTTGCGAAGAGGCACAATGTCCCGGTGGTGCGCATCGGCACGACGTGGGAAAAGACGCTGTCGATTTCCAACCGCGGCGTCCGGTTAGCCACAATGGAGGTGGAGGCGCTGCGTGAAAGCTGGGAGAACGCGCTTCCGGCCAAGCTGAGCGTTTCTTGAGGTAAGAACATGTTCGACCGGTTTCGTGAAGAGTGCGGCGTGGTGGCCATCTTCGGGCACCCGGAGTCCGCCAATCTGGCTTATCTCGGCCTTTACGCGTTGCAGCATCGCGGACAGGAGAGCGCGGGACTTGCGGTTTCCGACGGGCAGTCGATCGTCTGCCACAAAGACATGGGCCATGTGGCCGACATCTTCACACCGGAGGTTCTGGGGGGCCTGCCGGGGCCGATGGCGATCGGGCATACGCGCTACTCCACCGCCGGCGATACGGTGCTGAACAACGCGCAGCCTTTCAAGGTAGCGTGCAATAAGGGGCAGATCGCCGTGGCCCACAATGGGAACATCACCAACGCGGCTGAGTTGCGCCGGATGCTGGAGCGTGACGGGGCGATTTTCCAGGCATCGAGCGACACGGAGGTGATCCTGCACCTGGTGGCGCATTCGCGCGAGCGGGAACTGGCGGCGGCGCTGCGCGAGGCGCTCCTGCAATTGCAAGGCGCCTATTCGCTGGTCTTCCTCGCCAATGACAGCATGATCATCGCGCGCGATCCGCACGGGTTCCGCCCGCTGGCGATGGGGCAGTTGGAGCTGAGCGGTGGGAAGATCAGCTACGTTTTCGCGTCGGAGACCTGCGCGTTTGATTTGATCGGCGCGGTTTATCTCAACGAAGTCGATCCCGGCGAGATGGTGATCATCGGGCCGCAGGGGATGCGGCGCGAGAGGTTCGCGCCGGAGCGCAACCGCGCTCACTGCGTGTTCGAGCATGTGTATTTTTCCCGGCCTGATTCGATGGTCTTCGGACGAAGCGTGCAGCAGTCGCGCGAGATGCTGGGCCGGCTGATCGCGCGCGAGTGCCCTGCGGCTGGCGCGGAGATCGTGGTTCCCGTTCCCGACTCGGGTGTATCGGCCGCCATCGGCTATGCCGAAGAATCCGGCGTGCCGTTCCGCCACGCGCTGATCCGGAACCATTACGTCGGACGCACCTTCATTGAACCGTCGCAGGCGATCCGTGACTTCGGCGTGAAGCTGAAGCTGAATCCGGTGCGTCACCTGCTGGAGGGAAAGAGCGTCGTGCTGGTAGACGACTCGATTGTGCGTGGGACCACGTCGCGCAAGATCGTGCGCATGGTACGCAGCGCCGGCGCGCGCGAAGTTCACTTGCGCATCTCGTGCCCGCCGACGCTGTCGCCTTGCTTTTACGGCGTGGACACGCCGACGCGCAGCGAACTGATCGCCTCCAACAACACGGTCGAGGAGATCCGGAAGTTCGTCGAGGCCGATACGCTCGGCTATCTCCCCCTTGCGCGGCTGCGCGAAGCCGTCGACGATCATCAAAAGCTCGACTACTGTTACGCTTGCTACACGGGCGACTATCCGACCGAGCTTGTCAACATCGACGAATTGATGGCCGCCAAAAAGAAGCGCGGCTAAGAGCCATGACTCCAGCCATCGCCACTTCCGCTCAACAGGTCTCCCATTCCCGCATCCGGGAACTGGCCGAGATCGCCATCAGCATGGAGGGCGTGCTGCGGCTCTACTTCGGCGAGTCCAGCCTTCCAACGCCGGAGTTCATCAAGAACGCCGCGGTGCGCGCCCTGGACGATGGTTACACGTTCTACACTTCCAACGCCGGGCTGCTTTCCACACGGCAAGCGCTGGCGGCCTATTACGAAACGGCGCATGGGGTGAAGCTGGACGCCGAAAATGAGATTGTGGTGACCACCAGCGGCGTGCAGGCGCTGAACGTGGCCATCCGCTGCGTGCTGGACCCCGGAGATGAAGCGATCATCCTGACGCCCGCATGGCCGAATGGTACTTCGATCACGCAAATGGTCAATGCGCGGCCGGTTCAAGTGGCGCATCCCTTGTGCGGAGACCGCTACACGATCGACTTTGACGCGCTGGAAGCGGCGGTGACGGCGCGCACGCGGATGCTGCTCTATACCTCGCCCTCCAATCCGCTGGGCTGGGTGGCCACCGTGGCCGAGCAGCTACGGTTGCTCGATTTCGCGCGCCGCCACCGTTTGTGGCTGATGGCGGATGAAGTCTATGAACGGCTGTACTATCGCGGCAACCGGCTCGGCGAGCCTGTCCCTACGATTCTGAAGCTGGCGGACCGCAACGATGCCGTCATTGCCGTGCAGTCTTTTTCCAAGAGCTATTGCATGACCGGATGGCGCGTTGGCTGGCTGGCGGCGCGCGCCGATCTGGCGGCGCGGGCCACGCAGCTCAATGAGTTTATCATTTCCCATGCGCCCAGCTTCGCGCAGCGGGCCGCCGAGACCGCGCTCCAGGACGGCGAGCCGGCGATCGTGGAAATGCTGGGGAGATTGAAAGAGAACCGCGACTTCTGCGGCATGGCGCTGGAGGAGATGCCGGGGCTGAAGGTTCCCGACCCGGATGGCGCATTCTATCTTTTCCCCAAAGTGGACGGCTTGGCCGATTCGTTCGAGTTCTGTAAGCGCCTGTTGCTGGAGACCAAGGTGGGGCTCGCCCCCGGCGTTGCGTTCGGCGAAGGCGGGGAGGGATCGGTAAGGATTTGCTATGCGGCGGAGCGGCGGATTCTCGAGCCCGCCATGGAGCGGCTTGGCGAGTTCATGGAAAAGTGGAGACGGGGCTGATCAGCCGCAGTTCTCACCGGGTCCACGACCTGGCCGTGCCGGACCTCAACCACCGCCGGTGAATTTGGTAATCAGCACCCACGCGATTACGATCAAGAGGATGCCTACAGCTTCCACAATTCCATTTTAGGGCATGGAGGCGCTTATGTTCTCCGATCTCGACGATCTTTGCCGTCTACTGATGGCCTTGGTCTTCTTTCCGACGGCAGCCATCGGCCTTTTTCACCGGCTGAAAGCGGAAACGGGCGAAAAGCTGGATCGGAAACAGGAAGGCATGGCACTGCTGATTCCGATACGCGTGCTCGGGCTGTCGGCGTTCCTCATGATCGGCGTATGGCTGGTTTCTCCGTCCATGCTGCGATGGGCCCAGATTGATTTGCCCGCATGGGGGCGCATCTCCGGTTTCGGCTCCGGGCTGTTGCTGATCGGCTGGTACTGGTGGGTCTTTCACGGCATAGGGCGCAACATCACGGACACGGTGGTGACGAGAAAGGAACACGAACTGGTGACGCACGGCCCGTACCGATGGGTGCGGCACCCACTCTACACGGGCCTCATTCCCTTTGGTCTGGCGGTAGCGTTGCTGATGGCCAACTGGCTGATTGCGGCAGTGATGGCTGGACTGTTCATTCTGCTGCGAATCCGGACGGACAAGGAAGAAGCAAACCTGATCGCGCGATTTGGAGACAGCTACCGCCGCTACATGGAAACAACAGGACGTTTTCTACCGAAGCTGTAAAATGTCGTGAGCATGGAAAAAGAGTTTGCGTTCGAGATGGCGACCTCCAGCATCCGCTTCGGCAGCGGAGTGACGCGGGAGATCGGCATGGACTTTGGCGACATGGGCGCGCGGCGAGTGCTGGTGGTCACCGACCCGTGGGTGGTGAAATTGCAGCCTGTGGCCACGGTGCTGGAATCACTGGAAGGGGCCGGTGTCCAGGCGCGGATCTATAGGCAGGTTCGAGTGGAACCGACGGATGAGAGCTTCCGGGATGCGATCGAGTTTGCGCAGCGGGAGGAGTTCGACGCGATCGCCGCCGTCGGCGGCGGCTCGGTCATCGATACGGCGAAGGCAGTGAATCTCTACACGTGCCATCCGCCTTCCGATTTTCTCGACTACGTGAACCCGCCCATCGGCAAGGGCATGCCCGTGCCCGGACCGCTGAAGCCCTTGATCGCGGTTCCAACGACCGCGGGAACGGGAAGCGAGACGACTGGCGTCGCGATTTTCGATATGTCGCGGATGCACGCGAAGACCGGGATCGCGCACCGGCGATTGAAGCCGTCCTTGGGGCTGGTGGATCCGGAGAACACGCGGACGCTGCCACCCGAGGTGGCCGCATCCAGCGGCCTTGACGTCCTGTGTCACGCGATTGAATCCTTCACCGCGATGCCGTTCACCGATCGTCCGCGGCCGGAGCGGCCGCTGCTGCGCCCCGCTTATCAAGGGTCGAACCCGATCAGCGATCTGTGGTCACTGCATGCGCTGGAGATGACGGCGAAGTATCTGCCGCGCGCCGTGGAGAATCCCGACGATGAGCAAGCGCGGGCGCAGATGTTGCTGGCGGCTTCCTACGCCGGCATCGGATTCGGCAATGCCGGAGTTCACCTGCCGCATGGCATGTCCTATCCGGTTTCGGGGATGGTGCGCGGCTTCCGCATGAAAGGCTACCCGGTGGACCATCCGATCGTGCCGCACGGAGTGAGTGTCATTCTGAATGCGCCGGCGGTTTTCCGCTACACGGCGCAAGCATGCGCGGACCGCCATTGGAAAGCGGCGGAAGTGCTTGGCGCCGATGTGAGCCGAGCGTCCAATCAGGATGCTGGGAAAATTCTGGCGGATCAAATCACGGTGCTGATGCAGCGGTTGTCGATTCCCAACGGCCTGGCTGCGCTCGGGTATACAAGTGCGGACATTGGCAAGCTGGTGGAAGGAACGCTGCCGCAGCATCGGGTGACGAAGCTGTCGCCGCGCGCGGCTGGGCCGGAAGAGCTGGCGCGGCTTTTCGAAGATGCGATGACCGCCTGGTGAGCTAGAGGTAGTGAATCTCGAACGGCTTGTTGGTGATGAAGATCACCGTAGTGTCTGATTCCGCCGTGGCGCCATGCTCCATCTGCATACCTTCAGGGAACCAAACGAAACTACCGGGGCCGAAGTTGCCCTGATTGGTGACCAGCGTTCCTTCCAGAACGTACATGCCATGAGCGCAGGGGTGCGTGTGGAGCTTGTTGATCACGCCGGCGGGATAGCGGACCAGGCGAACCTCCATTCCGGTGTCGGGATCAGTGATCAGGTTCTTACGGTAGAGGGTACGTCCGAGATGCTCGTTGAAGCGCTCCTCCCACGGAAGCGAGTTGGCGTCAACCGTGATCAGCCGCTGGCTCATCTCTAATCCGGAAATCCTTTCGCGTTGAGGCCGGGAATGAGGCGGAGCGCGTTCTTGTAGTAGAGCTTCTTCAAGACGAGATCGGGCAGGTCGAGACCGTACATCTGCCAGAACGCGTGGCGGCGGCGGTAGTAGTCGAAGTACTCATCGGAGGTTTCCAACACGCGGAAGTAGGTGTGGTATTCGGAGGGCTCGTAGCTGTCCTTTCCGAACATCACGCGGTTCTGGTACTGGATGAACCACTGCCGCGCAAAACGCGGCTGGCGACCAAGCTCGGCGAGCACGGCGCCGATCTCGGTGACCATGTTTGGATATTTGTCCATCAGCCGGCCAAGCTCGCCGAGGTTGCCGCCGAGCCAGCCCAGATGCGCGTTGATGAAGGTGGTTTTGGGATGCTTCTCAAACACGCGGCGCTGTTCGCCCATGATGGTGTCCCAGCTCGGGTAGCGATCACTGGGGCGTGCGCGGCCGGGCATTTCGCGCAGCTCAAGCCACCGTTCATTGTTTTTGTCCTGCGGCAGGAAAAAGGGCGCCGGCTCTCCGGTGTGGATTAGAACGGGGATTTTCAGGCGGCCACAGGCTTCCCAGACGGAGTCGAAACGCGGGTCGTCGGTGCGGATGCGCTGGCCTTGCGAGTCCTTCAGGTCCATGCCGAGGTTTTTGAAGATCTTCAGGCCTTGCGCGCCGGCTTTGACGTCAGCTTCCAGCTGGGCGACGGCACGCTTGCTCCAGTCGGCGTCGTCGATACCGCTGAAATCGAGGTTGCAGAAGACGGCGAACCGGTCCGGATAGCGGCCTTTCATGTTTTCGATGGTGCGCTTCAGGCGGGCTCCGAAGCCGCCGCTGAGATTCACCATGATGCGCATGTTCATCTCCTCCATTTCCTTGACGAGCTTGTCGACGCGCTCCGGCGAATCCACGCGCTGATGATTGTGGACATCGATGAAGGGAAATTTGGCCCGCTTGACGATGTGCTGAGGCACGACAAGGGTCGACTTTGGACGGTACTCCTCGATCGTCATCGTTTGAGCAGCCGCCAAGGCAGGGATCAAGAGAAGCCAACTACGCATTGTGATTGAGTATACCTCAGGACTCATGGAGAAGAGAGGCAACGCTGGCCTGCAAATTGCGTGTGAATTGGTCCCTGTCTTTTGGTCCCAATCCCTCGGTCGGAAGCGGTTTCCCGACGCGAAGCCGGACGAGGCCCGGGCGCATCAGGAAAGATCCCTTGGGGAGAACCTCCGCCGTGCCTTCCACGGCAATCGGAACCACCGGAACCCCGGACTTGATGGCCAGATGAGCCGCGCCGCCTTTGAAGGATTGCAGCAAGCCGTCCGAGCGGCTGCCCTCGGCAAATAGCAGCACCGAGACGCCGCGCGCCAGCACCTCCGCCGCCTGAGCAAGACTCTTCACGGCGCTTCGCGGATCTTCACGCATCACGGAGATGTGCCCGGAGCGGCTGAGGTGCGCACCGACGATAGGAGCGCGGAACAGGCTGGCTTTGGCGATGAAGCGGAATTCGAGCGGAAGGTAGGCGTAGAGAAGCGGCGTGTCGGCCAGACTCAGGTGATTGGAGACCAGCACGCAGGCGCCCTGTCCGCGAAGCCTGTCCGCTCCTTCGACTTCTGCGCGGATGCCGTTGGCCTTGAGCAGCCACCCCGAGAAGACACGCCCCACCCCGTGCCCGGATTTGCCTAGCCGTTTGGCAATGGCGCCGGAGACGTAGAACAGCAGAAACAGAACCAGTGAGGCCGGCGGGTTAAACAAGTAGGTGCGCAGCATTTCAAGTGACCGCGGGCGCTTTCGAAAACAGCGCCTTGGCTTCTCCGACCAGAAACAGCGAGCCGCAGATGAAGATGACATCGCTTGGAGCGGCTTCCGCAGCAAGCTCCAGCGCCTGTGCGAGCCGGGGCGCGGTCCGCACTTGAGGGTGAGGAAACATCGGCCGCAACGTCTCGGGCCGCAACGACCGGGCTGAATCCGACATCGTCAGGATGATCTCGCTTGCGGCGCCGCTCAGCCTTTCTCCGATCTCATCGACGGACTTGTCGCGCATGGTGGCGTAGATCAGCCAGACCTTGCGGTCCGCGTAGAAGCGGGTGATGTGATCGGTGAGGGCGCGAATACCGGCGGGATTATGGGCGCCGTCGAGAATAATGTCCGGGCTGGCGGAGACACGCTCCAGCCGTCCCGGCCACTGTGCCCGCGCGATGCCTTCCTGGATCGCCGTCACGGAGAGGCCAAGCGCTTGAAGCGCGGTAACGGCCGTGCGGATGTTGGCCACTTGATGCAGACCGGCCAAGGGGCATTCCAGCATCACGGCCTCCTGGCCGATCACGGTCTGGAAACGGCAGCCGTTCGGGTCCAACTCCAGGTTATGAACCAAACACAAGGAGGATTCCTGCAGAAGGGCGCTTGCGCCCGCTGCCGCCTCGCGGATGCGGTCCATCGCCTCCGCGCGCTGACCGGCGGCGACCACCGGAACACCGGGTTTGATGATGCCGGCCTTTTCGCCGGCAATGGCGCGGAGGCTGTTGCCGAGCCATGCTTCATGGTCGAAGTCGACGGGCGTGATGACGGAGAGCTCGGGCGTGATAACGTTAGTGGCGTCAAGGCGGCCTCCCAATCCGACTTCGATCACGCCGATGTCGATCTTCTTTTCATGGAAAAGGAGAAAAGCCATCGCCGTGACGGTTTCAAAGTAGGTGGGATGACCGTCGATGCCGCCGTTATCGATGAGCTGGTTCGCGCAGGCATGGACCTTGCGGAAAGCTTCCGCAAACTCTTCTCTTGTGACAGGCTCTCCGTTGATTTGAATGCGCTCGATGGGTTCGACAAGATGCGGGGAGGTGTAGAGGCCAGTGCGGAATCCTGCCGCGCGAAGGCTGGATTCGATCATCACGCAGGTGGAGCCCTTGCCGTTGGTGCCGGCCACGTGGACCCACCGGCAGGCGTGCTCCGGATGATTGAGGGCGGCCAGCAGGACGGAGATGCGCTCCAGCCCCATCTTGATGGTCTTGATCTCATTGCCGAGCAGGTAGAGGTACTGGACAGAGTCAGGATAAGTGATCATGCGCGGGTTGCTCTGAGCCGGTGGCTGAACCAGAGCTTGGCGGCCAGGATCAACAACACCGTTCCTCCTACTAGTTTCGCCTCAAACAGCCACACGGAATCAACCCCCCGTGGCGGCACAAAGGAGAAGCTCACGGCAAGCAGAGTGACAACAAGCCCGGCTGCCGCCGGCCAGCGCAACCCATGCTTCCAAGCGGTGAGGAAAAGATAGAGGAACGGAATGAAATAGGTGATGACCGCCATGTCCACCAAGAGTTGATAACCGGTGCGAAGATCGTCACCGAGATGCATGGCGAGGAGAAACAGGGAGCTGGCCGCAGCCTGGAAGACCAGAGAGACCGGAAGGCGCGTGAAGGCGGCGGGAGCCATATGATCGACGCCGAGGACCATCGGCAAGCGGGCGCAGCCGGCAACCCATGAGCCGAGCTGACCGGCGATGCCGGCGGTGATCAGCAGGGCGAGCAAGGGGGAGAGCCATCCGAACTGCATGATTTGGCCGGCGGCGAAGCCCGCTTGCGTGATGCCGTTGATGATGCTGACCTGATCCGGGGGAAGCAGGAGCAAAATGGCGGCGGTCCCGCCGATGTAGAAAGTGGCGATGGCCGCGGCGCTGATCCAGGCGGCGCGGCGGATGGTGGATTGCACATTGCTGATCTCCCCGCCGAGGATTGCGCTCAGTTCCAATCCTCCGAAAGCGAAGGCAAGCTGGGGCCAGAAATTAACGCGCTCCCAATCGAGCGCCGGCAGCACGCGCCAGGAAGTAGCGGAGCCTGTCTGGAGCGCCGCATAAGCAGCGGCGATCACAAGAAGGGCTCCTCCGAGGAACATGCAGAGGCCGCCGGTGTTTCCGACCCACTTGCCCACACCGAGGCCACGGGCATTGAGCAAGGTCACCAGCCAGATGACCAGCAGCGCGCCCGTGAGGGCGTAGGAAGATGAAGTTTCCAGGTGCTGATAACGGGAGCCAAAGACGTAGAGCGCCATGGTGACTCCTGCCAGGGCGAGGCTGGGCAAGTAGAAGAGGTTATTGGTCCAGTAGCACCAGGCGCACAGAAAGGCGTGCCAATCGCCGAAGCTATTCTGTGTCCAGCGATAGATGCCGCCCTGCTGCGGCATGCGGCCCGCGAGTTCGCTTACCACCATCGCGGTGGGTACAAAGAAAAAGACCGCGGCAAGCAGCCATAGCCAGATCGAGGTTGGTCCGACGTGGGCCGCGGCGGCGAGCCAGCGGACACCGACGACCGCGGATATGTTGAAGAGGACGAGATCAGGAAGACCGAGGTGACGCCGCAGCGACGGCTCAGGCATGTTCCGGGTGCCCGCAGCCGTACGCCGCGGGCACGCGTCCACCCTTGTTTAATTCCTTGAAGCCGATTTCGGTTGCGTAGTAGACGCGGGTGGTGAACATCTTGACCTGCTGAAAGAACCGGCGCCCCGGAGCATGGGCGCGATCCTCCGAAGAGATGCGCAACTGCAGGATCTCCTGCTGCTGCTGCGCCGTGCAGCCGGCAAAAGGCTGCTGGTGACGTGAGAGAGCGAATCCATCGAGCCAAGCAAGGCCGGCGAGGAAAGCGGTGCGCTGCTCATCGCCGCCGTCGCGAAGCAGCAGGTCCATGTAGCGGTTGACTTGCGCTTCCTTGGCTCCGGGCGTATCCGTGGTGGGAATGATCAGGCTGGTGAGCGCGATGACAGTCTCGTTCTGGTGGGCGTCGAAGACATCCGGGCTCCACCTTTGCCCTTGCGCAAGAACAGGCAATGGCGGCAATGCGGCGATAGCGCCCCACTGAAGCAGGTCACGGCGGTTCACGGCCATCCGTAACATCATACAGGGTTCCACAGGCTCACTTGTAAACTTGCGTGGTAGTTAACATCCGGCGCCAGAAGCGGAGCGTATGGAAGAGGTACACGAGGGCGCAGACCCTCGGCGAACACACTTTTGGAAGGACAAACCATGAGAAACGTGCAATCCGTTCTGGCAACCACACTGGCATTGGCTCTTGCCATGCCGGTCGGCCTGCCGGCGGCCAATCACCGGGAGGCGCCAATCACGGCGCTTGACCACAAGGCCGATATCACTGACGTCTTCGCCTTTGTCAGCTATAGCGCCGAACAAGCATCGGGCGCACAGCCGTCGAAGGTCACCATTATCGTTTGCGTCGATCCGCTGCTGGAGCCGGCCAACGGCCCGCATTATTTCCCGTTCGATTCGAACATCCTGTACGAAATCAAGATCGACAACAACCACGATGCCGAGGAAGACATCGTGTTTCAGTTCCAGTTCGACACCGAGCAGCGCCTTCCCGGCATATGGCAGTCTTTTGCGGGAATTGGCGAGGGGGTGCGCACCCCAGCGAACTCGCCGGCTCCCGTGCCGCCGGGAACGTTGCTGGTGCCGCCGCGGATCAATTCGTTTCAATCGCCAGGGCTCGGAACCCGGCAGCCTTACCGCGTAAGGATTCTCCAGCGCGGCGTGGCCACACCGGTGCAGAATCCCGACGGGTCGCCGTTCTATGCGGTGCCGGCGAACGCGGGTCCGCGTACGATGGATTACTCCGCGCTGTATCGCGCGGGCACGTACTCATTGCCCAACGGCATCAGCGTGTTCGCGGGGACGGTGGATGATCCGTTCTGGATCGATCTGGGGGCCACCTTTGATACGGCGAACTTCCGGACACTTGGCAGTGGGGTGCCGGCGGTGCTTACCGATGAGGAAGACCGGGCACAGCGCAATTTCGCGAGCGACACCGTCAGCGGCTTCGCGGTGAACGCAATCGCGATTGAGGCGCCGATCGAGATGCTGACCAACACGGGACGTCGCGAACCATCCAGCGCGCCCGCGGCGACGATCGGTGTTTGGGGCGCCACGTCGCGGCCCCGCGTCACCGTGCGCGTTTCACCGGACCCGCTGATCTCCGATGGCGCCGTCCGCCAGGTGCAACGCATGGGCAATCCGCTGGTGAATGAGCTGCTGATCGGCACCGGATCCAAGGACCGCTTCAGCATGGATCAACCGAAGAACGACAGCCAGTTCGCGGCGTTCCTGCTGGATCCTGCGCTGGCGCGCGTGGTGAATGCGTTGACCGGTGGCGTGGTGGAGATTCCGCCGGCTCCTCGAACCGATTTGCTACCGCTGGTGACCTACGCCGCGCCCATCGCTGCGCCCGGCACGCCAACCGGACCCGTGGCCGACATACTGCGGCTCAACACCGGTGTTCCGGCAACGCCGCTGGCTCAGGCGAGCCGTTTGGCGCTGATCGGCGGGGACCCAGCGGGTTTCCCCAACGGCCGGCGCTTGTTTGATGATGTCACCGACATTGCGTTGCGCGTGGTTGTCGGCGGAGTTCTCGTGCCGGGTTTCAATCGCTTCCCGAACAACCGGCTGGGTGACGGGGTCAATGTCGACGATGCCGGGTACAAGTCCGCGTTCCCGTATCTGGGAGAATGCCCCAGCGGGCGCGACCGCCGTCATCTGGATCCCGGCGAGCCGGGTGGCGGACCGGTGCAGTAATGAGACCGACAGCGGCGGCTGTCTTCTTGCTGCTGGCCTCAATGGTGATTCCGGCGGCTGCACAGCCGCCGGAGAACCACAAGGCCCAGGCAAGGCAGTTGTTGAGGGATGGCAACCACGAGCAGGCTCTGCGGCACGCCGCGGAGGCGAATCGCGCGATGCCGGATGATGTGGAGACATACGCTCTTCTGTCCGAGGCATACCAGGGCCTGGGACGAATGAGGGACGCGGAGAAGGCCGTGCAGTGGATGCTTGATCTTCGGCCAGAGTCGCCACTGAGCCTGGCCAGCGCAGCGGAACTCAGGATGGCGTTGGGCGAGGCCGCCGGCGCGGCGGAGTTCTACCGGGAAGCTTTCCGGCGGACGCAGCGAGAAGAAACGGCACGGCGGGCGGAACTGCTGGAGGGCGCAGCCAGGGCTTACCGTGCGATGGGGCGCGTGGAGACGGCTGAGCTCTGCTTGAAGGAAGCGGAGAGATTGAGGAAGGGTGGTATATGAGGTTTCTGTCGTTCTTGTTTGTGCTGCCGGTATTGGCGCACACGCTCTATTTTCTGCCGGCAAAGTTCAGGCTGGACAGGGGAGAGAAGCTGGTCTTCTCCGTGCATGAAGGTGACGGTTTCCCTGACAGCGAATCGGCGGCAGCGCCGGAGAGGCTGTTGGAGGCGAGGCTGGTGAAGGGAGAGGTGACCACACCGATCGCGGATTTTCTCAAGCTGGGACAAGCCACGCACGGCGTGGTGAAAGTGGAGCAGGCAGGCACTCAATGGCTCGCCGTGCGCACGCGCTCGAATCTGGTGGAGATGACGCCGGACGCATTTGAGCGTCACCTGAGGGAGGAAGGCCTCCAGCATGTGATCGACTGGCGGCGGAACAACGGCGAGTCCAGCAGGAAGGGCCAGGAGACTTATACGAAGTACGCCAAGTCGCTGGTGACCTGCGAAGCCGAGGATGAGGGCTGGAAGCAGGAGCTTGGGCTGGCGCTGGAGTTCGTTCCGGAAGTGAACCCTGGCCGGTTGACGGCCGAACACAAGTTGCCGGTGCGGCTGTTGTGGCGCGGCAAGCCTGCCGGCGGGATTCGCGTGGAGAAAGCCTGGACCGCTGGGGGTAAGAGCGACGCCGAAGTCGCGGGCTGGACCGATGGGGAAGGCAGGATCGATGTGGCGGTGGATCGCGCGGGCCGCTGGCGCCTGCACGCGGTGGCGATGGAGCGGGCGCCGGCAGGTTCCGGCGCGGATTGGGAAAGCTACTGGGCCACGCTGACGTTTGAGGTTCGCTGAGCGGCAAGCCATGCGGCGCCGAGGATCGCAACGGCGGAGATGGCCGCCGTTTCTGCGCGCAGGATGTTGGGGCCCTGGCTAACCGGGGCCCAGCCTCCCGCGGCGCAGACTTCGCGTTCGCGGTCCGTCCACCCGCCTTCGGGGCCGATCATGAGCGCGGCGGTTCCGCCGGGCTCGGGATGGTCCGGCAGCGCGGAAAGAAGCGGCGGGCCGCCGCTCTCATCCAGCACATAGCGCGGATGAACCGCGTTCCCGGCAGCCGCTTGGAATGAAGGAGCAAGGGCTAACTCCGGCAGACGGTCGCGGCGGCACTGCTGGCTGGCCTCGAGCAGGATACGTTTCCAGCGGTGCAACCGCTTCTCCGCGCCGCGATCCAACCCCTTCTCGCTGCGCTCCGCTTGGAACAAGACGAACTGTTCGACGCCAAGCTCGGTCCCTTTTTCGAGAATCCATTCCAAGCGGTCGAATTTCACCAGCGCCGTGACAAGTGTCAGCCGAACCGGCAGAGGATTCAGGGGCAGCTGCTCGAGAATTTGGAACAGGACACGGTCTTTTCGCGCCTCCATTACCTCGCCCAAGTAGACGGAATGGTTGTCGGAGAGTTCGTAGCGCTGATTCTTTTCCACACGGAGAACGCGGGTGAGATGATGAGCATCCTCCCCGGTGAGTTCCGCCTGCTGGTGATGGATGCGATCGACAAAGAATCTACGGCGCGCCATGTACAATAAGTAGCTTCGCATGATCGCACTTTTGCGCGGAACCCTTGTCGAAAAGCATCCAACCCAAGTCATTGTGGAGACTCATGGGGTGGGCTACGAGGTAACGATTCCTGTTTCGACTTTTTCGGCGCTGCCCGACAGCGGGGAGGCTGTGACGCTGCGCGTGCATACGCACGTGCGGGAGGATGCGCTGGCGCTGTTCGGGTTTGCGACGCTGGATGAGAAGCGACTGTTTGAGAAACTCATTCAGGTAAGCGGCATCGGGCCGAAGCTGGCGGTGACGGTGCTGAGCGGGCTCCCGACGGCGGATTTGATCCGCGCGATACGCGAGGGACACGTGGAGCAACTGGTTCGCATTCCCGGAGTGGGCAAGAAAACGGCGGAGCGGATGGTGCTCGAGCTGCGAGACAAGATGACTTTCGCTGGCGTTGAGCAAGCCGTAGCCGCGCCATCGGGGCCCGTCTCCGTCGTGGAGGAAGATGTGCTTTCCGCGCTGGTAAACCTGGGTTGTAACCGTCCGGCGGCGGAGGCGGCGGTGAAGAAGGCCAAGGCAGCGGGGACGGCGGACGAATTCGAGGCGTTGTTCCGCCGCTCGATGGAGTTCATACGGTAAGCTGAAGAAACATGCGCGAAAAGGGCATCGTTTCCCCGGCGGCTCAGGAAGGGGAACGGCTGTTTGAGGCGACCCTGCGTCCTCAGCAACTCGAGGATTTTACCGGCCAGCCGAAGCTGAAGGAGATCCTTTCGATCGCCATTCAAGCGGCGCGGGAGCGTGGGGAAGCGCTGGATCATGTGCTGCTCCACGGACCACCCGGGCTGGGCAAAACCACCCTCGCAACGATCATCGCGCAGGAGCTGGGCGTGGAGTTCGATCAAACCTCGGGCCCTATTCTGCAAAAGAAACTCGACCTGACCGGCATCCTGAGCAACGTGCGTCCGCGACAGGTTTTCTTTGTCGATGAAGTGCACCGGCTGCTTCCGGACGTGGAGGAGATGATGTACTCGGCGCTGGAGGATTTCCGCGTCGATATTGTGATCGGCGCAGGGCCTGGCGCCAGGACACACACACTGCCGATCCCGCGGTTCACGGCGGTGGCGGCGACTACGCGGCAGGGATTGGTGAGTGCGCCATTGCGCGGCCGGTTCGGGCTGGTGCTGCGGCTGAATCACTACGATGAGGCCGAGATGACGCGCATTGTCACGCGATCGGCAGCGCTGCTGAAGGTAGAGATCGAGCAGGAAGGAGCTTCCGAGATCGCCCGCCGCAGCCGCGGTACGCCGCGCATCGCGAACCGGCTGCTACGGCGAGTGCGCGATTATGCGCAGGTTCGCGCCAAGGGGCACATCACGCTGGAAGTTGCGCAGGGTGCGCTGGATCTGCTGGAAGTCGACCGGTATGGCCTGGATGAGACAGACCAGAAGATCATGCTCACTGTGCTCGAGAAATACAAGGGCGGACCAGTGGGGCTGAACACGATCGCCGCCTCGATCGATGAGACGCCGGACACGATCGAGGAAGTGTACGAGCCCTACCTGATTCAGCTCGGGTTCCTGGACCGCACGCCGCGCGGGCGCGTGGCGACACCGCGCGCCTATCAGTACTTTGGAGTCGCTACGGGCCAAACCCCGCTGTTCGGATGAAGCGCGCTTTTCTTGGGCTCGGATCCAATCTCGGCGACCGCAGGCAGAATCTGGACACGGCGCTGGAAAGGCTTGCCGGAAAGTCCTTGCAGGTTGTGCGAGTCTCCTCGATTTACGAGACCGAGCCACGCGGCATCCAGGGCCAACCATGGTTTCTGAACCTTGTTGCGGAAGTGGAAACGGAACTACTGCCGGTGTTGCTGCTGAAGCATCTCCAGCGCGTCGAGAAAAGCATGGGGCGGCAGAGGACGATATCGAAAGGGCCGCGCGTGATCGATATCGACATCCTGCTCTACGCGCAGTTTGTCATCGATACGCCGCATCTCACGGTGCCGCATGCGCTGATGGAGGAGCGGCGCTTTGTGCTCGAGCCGATGACAGAGCTCGCTCCCGAGTTGCGGCATCCGGTGTACAAGCGGACCATGCGCGAGATGCTGGCGGCGGTGAAGGACCAGGCGTTGAAGCGATATACCGGATGACAGGGCATGGCGACGTTGCGCCCTGCGGCGCCGATGGCAGTGGCGCTTGCGGGATCACGATCACTCAGCGCTGATTCGATTTGAGAACCTTCTTGCGCAAGCGGATGGATTGCGGCGTCACCTCGACGAATTCGTCGTCGCGGACAAACTCGATAGCCTGTTCGAGGTTGAGCAGCCTGGGCGGGACAAGGCGAATCGCCTCATCGGCGGTGGAGGCGCGCATGTTGGTGAGTTTCTTTTCCTTGACGATGTTGACGTCGAGATCATTGGGGCGTGCGTTTTCGCCGACGATCATCCCCTCGTAAACGTCGGTGGCGGGCGTGACGAACATTTCGCCGCGCTCCTGAAGATTGAAGAGGGCGAAACTGGTTGCCTTGCCGGGCCGGTCCGCCACAAGCGAGCCCGTGGGGCGGGAAGGAATCTCGCCTTGCCATTCGATGTAGCCGTGGAAGAGCGAGTTCATGATGGCGGTGCCCTTGGTGTCGGTGAGCATTTCGCTGCGCAGGCCGATGAGGCCGCGCGAGGGAACCAGGAACTCCAGGCGGACGCGGCCGGAGCCGTGGTTGATCATCTTGCTCATCTTGCCTTTGCGTGTTCCCATCTTTTCCATGACGACGCCGACGAACTGCTCGGGACAATCGACGGTGAGCAGTTCCAGCGGCTCTTCGACGACGCCGTTGCTGGAACGCGTGAGGATCTGCGGCTTGCCGACCATCAATTCATATCCTTCGCGCCGCATCATTTCGATGAGGATGGCCAGTTGCAATTCTCCGCGGCCCTTCACTTTGAACGTGTCCGGGCCGCCGGCTTCCTCGACCTTGATCGAAACGTTGGTGAGCATCTCCTTGTCGAGCCGGTCACGAAGGTGGCGCGAGGTGACGAACTGGCCTTCGCGGCCGGCAAAAGGCGATGTGTTAATGGTGAAGTTCATCGCAATGGTCGGCTCATCGATCTGGATTTTGGGCAGAGCGGCGGGCGTTTCCGGATGCGTGACGGTCTCGCCGATGGTGATGCCCTCGACGCCGGCAATGGCCAGCATGTCGCCTGGCTGGCCGCGGGACTCTTCCACGCGCTTTAAGCCTTCGAAGGAGTAGAGCTTGGTGATGCGTGTTTTCTGGAGCGTGCCGTCGAGCTTGACGATGCCGACTTCGTCGCCAAGATTCAGCACGCCATTGAAGACACGGCCGATGGCGAGGCGGCCGAGATAGTCGCTGTAGTCGAGGTTCGCGACCAACAGTTGCACCAGAGCATCGGGATCTCCGGGAGGAGCCGGGATATGTTCGATGATGGCTTCAAACAGCGGGCGCAAGTCGGCGCTTTCCTCTGCCGGGCTGCGCTTGGCGATGCCGGCCTTGGCGTTGGTGTAGATGACGGGGAAGTCGAGCTGATCCTCGGTGGCATCGAGATCGATGAACAGGTCGTAGACTTCGTTCAGCACTTCCTGGATGCGGGCGTCGGGCCGGTCGATTTTGTTGATGACGACAATGGGAGGCAAGCGTGCTTCGAGAGCCTTCATCAGCACGTAGCGGGTTTGTGGGAGCGGCCCTTCGGAGGAGTCGACAAGGAGCATGACGCCGTCGACGATCTTGAGGGCCCGCTCGACTTCGCCGCCGAAGTCGCTGTGGCCGGGCGTGTCGACGATGTTGATCTTGACGTTGTTGTAATGGACGCCGGTGATTTTGGCGAGGATGGTGATGCCGCGCTCGCGTTCCAGCTCATTCGAGTCCATGACACGTTCGGCGACCTGTTCATTGACGCGGAAGATGCCGCTCTGGCGGAGCAGGGCGTCGACCAGCGTCGTTTTGCCATGATCGACGTGGGCAACGATAGCGATGTTGCGGATGGAGGAGTTTCGGGGAGACTGCATGCAAAATTCCATGTTCGCACGAGTGGGGTCGGCTAAGATGGTAGGCGCATGAGCCGTCTGGCCATTCTTGGCGGCAAGCCCGCCCGAACCACGCCTTTCCCTACCTGGCCGCGGCATACCGAGCGCGACAAAAAACGGCTGCTGGAGGTGCTTGAAAGCGGCAACTGGGGCGGCTTTCCGTTTCCGAATCAGCTGGCGCGGGAGTTTGCCGAGCGGTTTGCCGATGCACACGGTGCGCGCTACGGCTGCACGGTAGTGAACGGCACGGTGGCGATTCAGGTTGCGTTGCAGGCGGCGGGAATCAAGTTCGGCGATGAGGTGATCGTTCCGGCGTTCACGTGGGATGGGACAGCCGTGGCCGTGCTCCACGCCGGAGGAGTGCCTGTATTCGCTGATGTCGACCCGGACACCTACTGCCTGGATGTGGACGCGGCACGCCGTGCCATCACTCCGCGGACGAAGGCGATCTTGCCCGTTCATCTGGCAATGCGATTCGCGGCGATGGACTGCATGAAGGAACTGGCAAAGCAGCATGGGCTGGCCGTGGTGGAGGACTGCGCGCATGCGCATGGCGGGCGATTCCTGGGACGCGGAGCGGGCTCGTATGGCGACTTGGGGGCATTCAGTTTTCAGACGAGCAAGTTGATGACCGCCGGGGAGGGCGGGATCGTGATCACCTCGCGGCTGGACTGCCACGAAATGACGCAGTCGCTGGTGAATTGCGGCCGGGCGTCGGAGTCCGACGAGTTCGGCAAGCGGCCGGTAGGGGGAAATTACCGGATCACGGAGTTTCAAGCGGCGGTTCTGCTGGGGCAACTGGAGCAGTTGGAGGAGTTGACGGAGCGGCGCCAGCGCGGTGCGGCGCTAATGACAAGTCTGTTGTCCGGAATCGGCGGCGTCCGCGCACTACCGGCGCAGGCAGGGCTGACGAGGGAAGCGATTTACCACTACGTTTTTCAATACCGGCCGCCGGACAGAGGTGTGAGCCGGGACCTGTTTGCCGCCGCGCTGGAGGCGGAGGGCATCCCTTGCGACGGACGGTTTTATGAGCCGGTGTACCGGAGCGATCTGTTTCAGGCGAATGCTGCCGATTTCCCGCAACTGCGATACCTTCGAGAGGAGGAAATCGATTATCGAAGGGTGAGTTGCACGGTGAGTGAGCGGGCGGCCTATGAAGAATCTGTGTGGCTTCCTCATTTTCTGCTGCTGGGCGACGAGGAAGATGTGCGACAGGTGGCCGAGGCAGTGGAGAAGGTGATGAAGCACCGACATGAACTGGCTGCCTCCGATGAAGAGCTGGCCGGCGTGAAATCAATGAGCCGGAGTGAGAGGCCACGGCTGGAAAAGAAGAACTATTGAGGAGGGCGTGATGTACGCATCGATGAACGGAACGCTGGTGGCGGGACGCACGCCGTGGCCGGAGTTCGCGCGGCTGGCCGCGGCAACGGGCTTTCCCGGAACCGATGTGCAAATCAGCAGGGCGATGGAACAGGGGCTGGATGCGACCAAGAAGCTGCTCGCGGATTTGAAGCTGAAGCCCGCCGTGGTTGGCCTGCCGGTGGAATTCCGCAGGGACGAGGAGACATTCCGGCAAGGATTGGATCAGTTGGAGGCGGCGGCGCAGTTTGCGGCGGCGATCGGCTGCCCGCGCATGAGCACGTATATGCTTCCTTCGAGCGAACTGCCGAAGGAGGAGCAAAAGAGGATCTTCCGGGAACGGTTCCGGCGCTGCGCGGATGTATTGGCGCGATCCGGCGTGCGGCTGGGGCTGGAGTTTGTCAGCCCGGTGCATCTACGAAAGCGTTTCCCTTACGAGTTCATTTGGCGGATGGATGAAACGCTCGAATTCGCGAAAGAGTGCGGAGGCAACGTTGGCCTGCTGCTGGATTCCTGGCACTGGCATCATGCGGGAGCCACGGTGAAGGACATCCTCGCGGCGGGCAAGGACAGTATTGTCCACGTGCAAGTAGCCGATGCGCCCGATCTGCCGCCGGAAAAGATTCTCGACAATGAGCGGCTGATGCCGGGTGAGGGAGTGTCGGACCTGAACGGTTTCTTTCAAGCGCTGAAGAAGATCGGCTACGTGGACGGGGTCAGCCCCGAGGTGTTCGGGCGCGGGCTGCGGGAGATGGCGCCGGAAGAGGGCGCGAAGCTTGGATGGAAGACGACACTGGCGGCGATGAAGAAAGCGGGCGTTGCCTAGAGTGGCCGAAAAGCAATCGCTGGATCGTCTGCTGACCGAGCAGCGCAACGCCGCCTCCGAAGATATCGACGCCAAATCGACGCTGGAGATCATCGAGATCATCAACCAGCAGGACCGGAACGTGGCAGAGGCCGTGGCCCAGGCGATCCCGGCGATCGCAGAGGCGGTGGACGTCATCACGGAAAGACTGGGGAAGGGTGGGCGGCTGATTTACATAGGCGCCGGGACCAGCGGCAGGCTCGGCGTGTTGGACGCCGCCGAATGCGGGCCCACCTTCAGCGTGGCTGCGGAACTGGTGCAGGGGGTGATCGCCGGCGGAGAGGCGGCGCTGGCGCGGGCGACGGAGGCGGGCGAAGACGATCCGGAGGCGGGCGCGGCGGAGTTGCGCCAACGGGGGCTGAGCGAATCCGATGTGGTGGTGGGGATCGCCGCCAGCGGGCGGACGCCTTATGTGCTTGGGGCGATGGCAGAGGCCCGGAGGATGGCGGCGGCCACCATCGGCATCAGCTGCACGCCGGATTCGGAGTTGTCGCGCGCGGTTGAGATTCCGATTACGGTGCTGACCGGACCGGAGGTGATCGCAGGATCGACAAGGATGAAGGCGGGGACGGCGACCAAGCTGGTACTGAACATGCTGAGCACGGCGGCGATGATCCGGTTGGGGCACGTCTATGGGAACCTGATGGTGAACGTCCAGCCGACCAATCACAAGCTGATGGAACGGGCCCGAAGAATTGTGAGCCATGCTTCGGGGCTCGGGGTGGAAGAGGCAGGCCGCGTGCTGGAGGAGGCAGGCAGCGTGCGCACGGCGATCGTGATGGCGCTTGCACGCTGCAGCCGCGAGGAAGCGGAATCCCGGCTGAAGGCGGCAAAGGGAAAAGTGAGGGAAGCATTGGAGTCAGCAAGGAATGGATAAGTTTTCTATACAGGGAGGCGCGCGGCTGGAGGGAGAGGTCTCCACAAGCGGCTCCAAGAATGCGGCGTTACCGGTGTTGGCGGCGTGCCTTTTGACGGAAGAGCCGGTAGTGCTGCACCGGATTCCCAAGGTTCGCGACATCGGGACAATGAAAAAGCTGTTGCGGCATGCTGGAGCGGAGCTGGAGGAACTCGGCAACGGCACGGTGCGCGTGCAAGCGTGCGCGATCCGGAAACCGGAGGCGCCCTACGACCTGGTAAAGACGATGCGCGCATCGAGCCTGGTGCTGGGCCCGCTGGCGGCGCGGACGGGAAGGGCGCGCGTTTCGCTGCCTGGCGGCTGCGCGATCGGCGCGCGTCCAATCAACCTGCATGTTGCGGGACTGGAGCAACTGGGCGCGCGGCTGGAACAATCGCACGGCTACATCGAGGCGAAAGTGGAGGGCCGGCTTCAGGGCACGCAGATCCGGTTTGAACGGATCACCGTCACCGGCACGGAAGATCTTCTGATGGCGGCCACGCTGGCAGAGGGAGAGACGGTGCTGGAGAACGCCGCGCGCGAACCGGAGGTGACCGATCTGGCAGAACTTCTGACGAAGATGGGCGCCCGCATCGAAGGCGCGGGCACCTCCGCGATCCGCGTGCAGGGAGTGGAGAAGCTGCACGGCGCCGAGCACACCATCATCGCCGACCGCATTGAAGCGGGGACGTTTCTGATGGCAGGGGCGATCACGGGCGGCGACCTGGTGGTTCGCGATTGCCAGCCGGAGCATCTGGAGGAGCTGACCGCGAAGATGCGGCAGGCGGGAGCGACGATCACCGAGGAAGGGCCCGGCGCGCTGCGTGTCCGGGGCTCGGGGAGGCTGCGTGCGGTGGACGCAACCACGGCGGAGTATCCCGGCTTCGCGACGGACCTGCAGGCCCAGTATATGGCGCTGATGACGCAGGCGCAGGGGATCTCGTTCATCACCGAAACGATTTTCGAGAACCGGTTCATGCATGTGCTGGAGCTGGCACGGATGGGCGCCAATATCCGGATCGAGGGTTCGCAGGCAATCGTGGCGGGGCCGAGCCCGCTGAGCGGGGCGAACGTGATCGCCTCCGATCTGCGCGCCAGCGCGTCGCTGGTGCTGGCGGCGCTGGTGGCGGACGGGGAAACCGTGGTGGACCGCGTGTATCACATCGACCGCGGCTATGAGAAGATCGAGGAGAAACTGGCGGCCGCGGGTGCGCGCATCAAGAGAGCAGGATCGAAATGAGCACAAAGCCAATGCAGCATAACGAAGGGTTTCTGGCGCTGGTCAATGAGGCCAAGTCGCGCATCAAACAGATCGACATCGAGGAGTACAAGCGGCTCAGCAAGGAAAGCTCGGCGGGGATACTGATCGATACACGCGAAGACAACGAGTGGGCCGCAGGCCACGCGGCGGGCGCGATTCATCTGGGCAAGGGGATTATTGAGCGCGACATCGAGCAGAAGGTTCCGGACAAGTCCACACGCCTGGTTCTTTACTGCGGCGGGGGTTACCGGTCGGCGCTGGCTGCCGATGCTCTGCGGAAGATGGGTTACGCGGACGTCATCTCGCTGGACGGGGGCTGGCGGGCGTGGAACGAGGCGCGACTCCCGGTGGAAAGATAGCGGCGATCCTCACTTCGTAACCAGCGTGAGGAAAGAATAGGCCAAGAAAGTCAAGATCGAAATGTCGAGAAACCGGAGTACGCCTTCCAGCTTTTTGGGAAGAAACTCAAACCGGATGACCAGGGCGATCACAACACCGGTGTAGATGGCATAGGCGAGCAGCCGCTCGGGAAAGGCCTGGTGGTAGGCGACAACAAACAAGTAGTAGATGAGCGGCAAGTTCCAATCTCTGCGGGTGCGAAAGCGCACTACCATCAAATACACGGTGAAGCCGAACATTACCGCGGTGGTGATGTTACTGGAAGCGTAGCGCACAGTGGCACCTCATGGCAGGATCTCTAAAAAGACCATAACAGGCTTGAGTATCCGGTATGGGCACGGTAACCCATCCCCGGCGTAAAATCCTCTCCGTACCGGTAAAACTGATAACCGAAGTTCCAACGGAGTTTATCATGCAGGCGCACCGACAGGCGAGACAGCGGAGAATCGTAGCTCATCGGGAAGGTCTGGGCGATGCGGAAAGCTTCCGGTCCGGTGCGGACCGGGGAGAAGGCAGGCTGGCGCGCCGCCGCGGCGCGCCCGTCGCCTACGTCCTGAACCCGACTGTAGCCGAGGAACAAGTCGGTGTTTCGGGGAAGGCTGAGACGAACGGTGGCGGTGCCGGCGTGGATGTTGCTGGCGTAAAAAGAGCGGTCCGTTTCGAGGAATTCAAAGGCGGCGAAATAGGCGATGCCGGTTAACGTATCGAGGTGGAGCTTGGAATAACTGGCGTCGAAGCTGATCCAGGAGCGGCCGGTCCAGGAAGCGTCGAGGGAATAATTCCGGCTTCTGGAGCTGTGGCGGAATAGATTCGCGGAATTGAAATTGTAGTTGGCGCGGGCGGAGGCTGCCAGAAGCAGGCTTTTTGTCTTGTACTGCGCTCTGCCGCCGAGGGCATGATAGTTGCGTTCCGCAACGGGGGTAAAGGGCTGATCGGCGCGGCCGATTTCCGAATCAAGAGAAATAGAGACGGCGCGAGTTGGATGCAGGCGAAGTCCGCCAACGCCGGAGTGAAGCCGGTTTTGCTGGGTGGCGGCAAAAAGTTCGGAAAAGGTCCCGGAGGCAAAACCCTCCCGGGAGCGGATGCGGCGGGTGGAGAAGCGGTGGCCGCCGTACAAAGCCACTTGCGGGGTGATCCAAAAGAGGGCATCGGTGGAGTTGGTGACTGTGCGAATTCCGAGAGACTGGAAACGGAGGACGTTTGCGAGCTGCGTGGCGTTGTTGAAGTCGCGCAGCACGGAGTCGCCGTCCATGAGGACCTGGTGGAACGCGGTGTGGTTGGCAAGGGTGAAACGCTGGCCGGGATGGAAGCCCAGAGTGAGAGCGCCGGTGGAAACAGGACGGCGGCCGGAGCCGGCCACCAGGATCTGGCGGTTCTGAGCGGCTCCGAAGCGCGCGGTTCCGATGGCGGCCTCCTCGAGCAGGAAATTCCGGCGGCTGCCCGCGTAGGAGAATCGTCCGTTGGCGGAGAACCATCCGCGGGTTTCCCGATTCAGCAGGAAGCGCCAGAAGGGAGTGGAACCTTCAAACGGTTCGGCGCGCGAGAGGCTGGTGAGAGTGGTGGTGTCGTTGGCATTGACGCCGGCCGAGGGGCCTTCCAGGCGATAGGGCGTTGATTCGCGGAATTGCTGCCAGCCGCGGAGCACGGTGAAGCGGAAGCCCATCAGGCCGACTTCGGCGCCAACGTGGTAATCGCGTTGACGGCGGCCGATTCCGGCGAGAAGCGGAAACTCGTCGCCACGGCTGTCGAACAGTTGAACGGAGGTGAGGCCGGGTCCGTCCTGGGTGTTGCGGCTATAGCCGGCGAACAGGCGGAAGGAGGATTGGGGAAAGAGAGTGAACTGGTGATCCTGCAACTGGCGGCGCGTATTCAAAAAGTGGCCGCCGAGGGTGCCGGTGGTGAGGCCCGGATTCACGTACTCATTGATGCGCCAGTTCATTTCGTAGCGGTAGAGGCTGTTGCGCTGGATGCGGAGCGCGGAGGATTGATAGGGGTCGTTACCGAGTCCCTGTGTGTTCAGGGCGATTTCATCAAACAGCCGGCCATGGCCCTCTTTGGAATGGACGGTCAGGTGGCTTTGCAGCAGGCGGACCCCGTTGCCGAAGTTTACGTCGCTGCGGTAGCGGCCGCGGTTGCCGTCGACGGAATGAAAGCGGTATCCGGTCTCGAACCAGTGAACGACATTGTAGTTGTTCACGTCTTCTCCGCGCACGCGGCCGACTGTGGCGGCGGTGGGAGCAACGACGGGCTGCGCCAGGAGAGTTGCCCCAGTGAGAATCGCGGTGAGTATGTAGCGCTTCATCATGGCCTCCTAACGCAGAAACAGGGGATCGGCATTGGAGCCGTGGATCCGGACATGGCAGGTGGTGCAGTTCTGATACCGCGGATCGGCCATGTTGTGTGAGCCCGATTGGGTGGAGATGCCGTCGCGCCGGCGGCCAAAGTTGCCGGCGCCGGAGTGGCATTCCAGGCAGAGAGTGAATACCACCGGGCGGCGCAGCATGCGCGGATTGGTGGAGCCATGCGGGCTGTGACAGGTTTCGCAACCATCGACGCGGACCGCCGGATGCTCAAAGGCGAAAGGGCCGCGTTTGTCGGCATGGCAGACAACGCAGGACTGTTCGCCGCTGGCTGACGTGTGGGTCATGGCCGGACGCACGCCCATGCGCCAGGCGGGACTGGCTGCGCCGTGAGGGTTGTGACAGTCTGTGCACTGCATCGCGCCCTCGTTGACGCGATGCTTGAAAGGCATCGTGAACTGCGCACGTACGCCGGCGTGGCAGCCGTAGCAAAGGTCCCGCTGCTGGCGGGCGAGGGAGTGACGCGGTGTGGCGGGCTTATGGATCGAGTGGCAGTTGGAACAGGCGACGCTGGCCTGGGTGTGCGAGGATCGGCGGATCTGGAACCGGGAGAATTGATCGGCGTGGCAGGCGAGGCAGGCGTCCATCGACTTGGGAGGAGACAGGAGCGAAAATGCTTGGATGGTTTCCTTGCCGCCACGGGCCTCCAAGTGAGCCTGCCCGGGGCCGTGGCAACTTTCGCAGCCTGTTTTCTCGGGAGGCTCCTTGCCGGAAGCGAGGCTTTTATAATGTGCGTTTTTGTAGAAGTTGAGCCAGACGTCGGCGTGGCATGTCTTGCATGCGCTGCTGCCGACGTAGGATTGACTGGCTGAAGCTTGACCGGCGCGTAGAATGCCGGCAATAGGCAAAAGCAGCCCGAGGAAAAGGAAGATGCTCCATAACCGCACCCGCATCTTCTCACTATAGGAGAATGCGGGCGCGGCGGGTGTAAATTTCACCGGTGCGGAGTTCTAGTGGAACAGGTAGCTGATACCAAACAGCGGCATGAAGTTGTGCACCCAGCCGCTCAACTTGGCTCCGGGCGCGGGAAGAATGACATCCGTGGGGAAGGGCGTGGCGTAGTCACGGAATTCGGCCCGCAGCACGGTACGTGAGCCGAGCGCAACCTTGATACCAGCCCCGGCGCTGACTACAGGCTGCCACTGCCTGGTATGGGTGAGGATGGCAAATTCGGCGAGCGGCTGAAAGGCGCGCTCGACGCCGGTTCCCGCGTACTGCTTGATGCCTCCGCCGATGGCAAAGTAGGGGCGGATGCGGTCTTCGCGGGTGGTGGCATAAATCAGCAGGTCGTAGTGCACGGTGTTGGAATATCCGCTGAAGGTGAACTGGTTGCCGCCGGAGGTTACCTTCATGTCGTTCTTCTCGAACAGGTACCGGATCTCGCCGCCCAGCCGGCCCGAGGCGTTGTGCCCCAACCAGCCGCCTGCGGACCAACCCGGGCGAAAGCCGGTTTCACCGGACCCGCGTGGCGAAGTGACGGAATTGTTCAGGTAGAAGCCGCCCCCTCCCATGGCGCCGACTTCCCACTGCTGGGCGAGCGCAGACATGGCTGTGAGAGCCATGCAGATAGCCGAAACACACATGTAGCGGAGTATCGATCGGTTGCTCATACTTGTTCTCCTGTCTGGTCTCTATTGGACGACTCGAACGGCCAGCTCCGTGGAACCGCCGGACTGGAAGATCACCAGTGGTTGCTGGACTCCGAGCGGCACAAAGCCGGGGACCTCAGCATTGATTTGATAGACGCCGACCTGACCGGGACTCAAACCGGCAAAAATGATGGGAAGGTCGATGCCGGCCAGGGTCACCCTCGGCTCGACCAGCGTGGTCAATGGCGGATCGCCAGGGGCCGGCGTACCGGCGTCAATCACAGGATTGGTACGGCCCAACCCGGTGAGGAAGATAACGATAGTGTCCCCGCGATGGATCGGATTGGACAAGGTGACAAATTCGCCGTTGCGGTCGCGGATGAGGGTTGGCACATCCGCCAGCGTGCCCACCGAGGAGCGGAATACCCCGGGCGCACCGGGCCGGACCTGGAGGTTGAAATTGTCGCTGATGCCGCCCGGAGTGCGGAGAATCATGGTGACGTTACCTTCGACATTGAAGGGCATCTGGGCGTTGATCTGCGACGGGGAGACGAACAGGATCGGCGTGGGGATGCCGTTGACCGTGAGGCAGCTTTCTCCGAGCGCCGTGGGCAGCGGCAATTCACGCGAGGCGAGGTTGACCGGGCTCAAATTGCTCCCCGTGATGCTGATCAGGCCGCCGGGGGAAAGTCCCGGGGATCCGTCTGCGGCGTTCACGACGCGGGAGATCTGGGGCGGCGGCACCGCAGCGTCATAGTTCCAGGGCAAAACGGTGAAGCCGGAAGCGGTCAGGTTGATGATCACGTTGCGGCTGAACAGCGGAGCCAGCGTGCGGGTGAAGGCGAATGACTCGCTTCCCAGAAGCGGCGCTTCGGCCATGCGCGTGGCGCGCGTGGTGGCCGACGCCGCCTGAACGTCGAGGCGCTGAATGACACCCGGGCTGGTGGCGTCGGGCGCCGTCGTGCGGAGAGCGAATTCATCGATGAAAACAAAACCGGATGACCTGCCAGTGCCGCTCTCCAAGGTTCTGACCGTGACCAGGGAGGAGTTCAACAGACGGTCACCGACCACGAACTGATCGAAGCTGGAGGCCGCGTATGCGCCGCCAAACCTGTCGACGTCCTTCCTGGAGATGGTGAACGAATCCACGTTGGCGTTATAAAGAAGAACGTTGCCTGTGGACTGCGCGGCCATGATCGAACCGCCGTTGGCGGAGGCGATCAGGACGGTGTCGATGGAGACGTCGTTGTTGTAGACGCCGAGGGTAGGCAACTGCGTGGCGGTACGTGTCGTCATATCGACGCGGTCGATGGTATGAACGGGACCGGCGACGCGGTTGGCCGCCAGAATCGCCTTGCCGGAAGCGGCGATGGAGCGCGGGTAGTGGCCACCCGGCATCCGGATGAAGGGCTGGGGCTCCAGCGTCTCCAGATCGTATACGACGATGATCTGGGAGTTGTCGCTTCCGATGAGCAGATGACGGCGGTCAAAAGTGATTGCCATCTGCGTGGGCGTATTGCCGGTAGGCAGGCGGGCCGTCAGATTGTAGGTGACGCCGTCAAACACGAGCACTTCGTTGGTGTCCTGGCGAAGCAGGAAGAAGCGGTCGCGTGTGGGATCGGCGAGAACGTCGACGAGCTTTCCGGGCACGTTGACCACGGTGCCGCGCTGATCCGGCTCACGGTTGTTGATGAGCACGCGAATGGAGGCGGGCAAGTTCACGGCGGCCGAAGAGCTGATGGTAATGGTGGCCTGCAGCGTCCCCTTCAGGTTCTGAAATGCATTGGGGTCGACACTGATGCGAACCGTGGCCGGCGTCACGCCGCTGGACGGGGAAATGCGGATTCCGGGCGTCGTGGTGGAGAGGGCAAAGCCGGTAGAGCCGCCACCGGGGTTGACGATGCCGATTTCCTGAGTGGCGACGCGGCGGTCGCAGAAGTTGCCGCGGAAGATCACGTCTTCCTGGGTGGCAACGACGCGGTGCTCCCTGTCGAGCCCACCGACGGGCAGAATGAGAACCCCGCTGTCGGAGATCGCATAGGCGACCATGCCGTCGGAGCGAAGAGCGCCCTTGCCTCCGAGGTGCTCGGGCAGTTGCAGTCTCTCTCGCACGCGGAGATTGGAAGCGTCCAGCACTTGGAGAACGGGCGCCTGCCGGCCTGGCTCGCCGCCGCCGCTGGTGGGAACCTCCGAATATATCGTGTCGCGATCAGAATCGTAGATGTGTCCGCCAAAGTTGAGGGAGCCGTTCGGACTCGGGAACTGTGCGAGCACGCTGCCCTCGCGGTCTTCCAGGACCCAGCCACCAACGAAACGGGTTCCGTCGCGGTTCACTCCGACAGCCCGGGGCCCCATGGTGGGGGTGGAGGTGAAGCCGATGACGCGCAGCTGGCGGAGTTCAACGGCATAGCGGAAAGTGAACACGTCGGTGAGCCCGAAGATGGTCCGGCCATCACCGGAGACTCCCACCGATGCCGCGACAATGTTGGGCGGGAAGCTGGCCGCCGGAGCAGGCAGCGAGGTGGCCGTCAGTCCACTGATGGTTTGCAGCAACTGCGTGGCCCCGGAAACGGGATCCAGAAGCTGGAAGTCGGTGCTGGTGACCACCAACGCCCGGCCGTCGATGCCGAACCCCACACCGAGAACAGGGGAGCCGAGCACGAAGGTCTGCCTGCCGCGTGTGTTGAGATCAATGACGGTGAGGCTGTTGGCCGGACTGTTCGGGGCGGTAAAGTTGCCGAAATGGCCAACCACCAGGTGTCTGGCGTCGGGCGACAGCGCGAGCGAACTCGGCTGCGCGGCCACGTTCATGGAGGTCTGAATAGAGCCATCGGCAATCGACATCACCTCGATCCGGTTGGCGGTAAAATTCGCCACATATAGGACGCCGCGCCCTTCATCGAGCGCGAGGTCGGAGGCATGGCCGCCAATAGGCACCACCCTACCGAAGGTCCCGGCGAGCGCCGTAGGCGCAAGCAGAGCCATCCATAGCCACCCACACAGGTGAGTCCTCCCACGTGTTGTCATCATCCTCGTCATAACTTGTTCACTCCCATCAAACGACACTACTTACCAACAGCTTTTTCGCCGCCGAATCCGCGCTCCAACCGCCGGCCTGCCTCCTCATGAACCGCGCAGGCCGGCGGAGTGGAACGCCGGAATCGGCGCCACCGAAGCGAACCACGCTTACTCGGCGTTCTTACGCCGGCGCAGCACGATCACGCCCAGAAACAGCACCGCCAAAACGGTGCAGACGATCCGTACCAAAGTGCTATCCATCGCCTCTCTCCTTTCTTAAAGAGTGAATAGAAATAATTCACATGTTGTTCATCATCGGAATCAGGTCCCGCATGATTTTTACGACCATGGGTCCAACCGTCACCACAAACAGGGACGGCATGATGCAGAAAAAGATCGGAAACACGAGCTTGACGCCGAGCTTGGCCGCTTTCTCCTCGGCAATCTGGCGTGCCTGCACGCGCATAAAATCGGAATGGGCGCGGAGGCTCTGCGCGACACCGGTTCCAAACCGGTCGGCTTGAATCAGAACAGCGACGAGCTTCTTCAAGTCATCGACGTTGGTGCGCTCGGCGAGATTCCGCAGTGCGTCAATCCGGCGTTTCCCCGCCTTCAGCTCGTAGTTGACCATCGCGAACTCTTCGCTGATTTCCGGGTGCGCCTGATCCAAGTCCTTGGCGACCTGCACCACGGCCTGGTCCAAGCCCAGGCCGCTCTCCACGCAGACGACGAGCAGGTCGAGCGCGTTCGGCAGGCCGCGCCGGATCTCCTTCTGGCGCTTCTTCGCCTTGAGGTTGACGTACTCGTTGGGGAGAAAGAAACCCATGGCGACGCTGGCCAGCACGGCCATCAGTTTGTTGGAAGGATCGGCGGTGGAGCCGGCGACAGCCAGGCTCATGAGCAGGGGAAGACCAATGCCCAGCAGAACCTTGGAGCCATAAAAGAACTTCATCGCGTTCGGGTTCTTGATCCCGGCGCGGATCATGCGCCGCTGGACGACCGTAGCGTCCTTGGGATTCACCGGCAGGATGGTGCCGAGCTTCTTGACCAGTTCGTGGAAAACCAGGCTCGGGTGGATCGGCGCCTGCTCGGCGGGAATCTCCGATGTGCCGGTGACGCGCTCAACGGCTTCCTTGGGACGCACCCAGAGCTTCATGCCGATCGCCGCGCCAGCGACGGCGATCATCACGAACAGAAGGGTACTGAATAGCAGCGTCATTGTTGGTTACACCTCAATCGTTACGATCTTCTTGATGATCAGGTAGCCAATCACCTGCAACAGAATGGCGGCGCCCATCATGTAGTTGCCGGTCTCGTCCTCGATGAAGAAGCTGACGTAGTTGGGATTGACGTAGAACATGATCAGAGCGACACCCATCGGAATACAGGTGAGAGCGATGCCGGTCATGCGTCCATGGGCGCTGATGGCGCGGATCTTGCCGCGAAGCTTGAAACGCTCCCGGATCACGTAGGCCAGTTTGTCGAGAATCTCGGCCAAGTTGCCGCCCGTGCGCTTTTGCAGCAGCACGGCGGATATGAAGAAGTGGACATCGAGCAGCGGCACGCGTTTGGCCAGCTTCATAAGGGCCTGATCCAGTGGCAGGCCAAGATTGTGCTCATCGAAGGTACGGCGAAACTCGCCGGCCAATGGCTCCTGGAACTCGCGGTGGATCATTTCCAGCGACACCGAAAAGGCGTGACCGGCGCGCATGGAGCGGGCCAGAAACTCCAGACTCTCCGGAAAGAGTTCCTCAAAGCGTCTAAAGCGCTTTGCACGGATGCGCACGACATAGAGAATGGGAATTGCCATGCCCACGATGCCGGCCAGCAGCTGAACACTCAGGTAGGGGACGGGCAGGAAGACGCGGGCGAACATGAACGCACCCAGGAACATCGCCAGGCAGGCATGCACCATCCGGGCGGGCTTCCACCGCAGGCCAGCCTGCTCCAGGAGATCCTCAATGCGCTTGAGCAGCTGAAACTTCTTCAGCAGCCGCATGGCAAAGCGGCCCTGGCGGAAATCCTCGCTGGTGATCAACTGCTGCGGCCCACCGGAGGCCTTGGTTTTCTTTTCCTTCTTGGGTTTCTCCAGAATCCGGGCTTTGATCTTGTCGGCGTCGGCGCTGCGCATGGCCTTGGACAAGAACCACCAAAGGCCAACCGAAATCAGCCAGATCAGAGCGAAAATAAGCAGGAAGCTTTGCATGTCTATTTCCTCAGGGCTCCCATAGCGTGATCCTCAGACCTCCAAAACCTCGTCAAACAGATCGGGCCGCAGCCGGATGCCGGCCGACAGCAGCTTCTCGTAGAACTTCGGGCGGATCCCGGTGGCGGCAAATCGGCCCACCACGGTGCCTTCCGGGCTTAATCCCCGCTTCTCGAAAACGAAGATGTCCTGAAGGGTGATTACTTCGCCTTCCATGCCGGTCACCTCCGTCACACTGGTGACGCGGCGGGAGCCGTCGCTGAGGCGGGAGGCCTGTACAAGAAGATTGACGGCGCTCGAAATCTGCTGGCGAATGCTCACCAGCTGCATGTTGGCGTTGGCGAGTGAAACCATGACCTCAAGGCGGGAAACGGCGTCACGCGGCGAGTTGGCGTGAATCGTGGTCAGCGAGCCGTCGTGGCCGGTGTTCATGGCCTGAAGCATGTCCAGAGCCTCCTCGCCGCGGCACTCGCCAACGACGATGCGGTCCGGGCGCATACGCAAGCTGTTGATGAGCAGCTCGCGCTGGCGCACGGCGCCATGGCCTTCCAGGTTGGGCGGCCTTGTTTCCAGGCGCGCCACGTGAGGCTGCTTGAGCTGTAATTCGGCGGCGTCTTCAATCGTGACGATGCGCTCCTTGGAATTGATGAAGGAGCTGAGAGCGTTCAGGAGTGTGGTCTTACCGGCGCCGGTTCCGCCGGCGATAATAATGTTCATGCGGGCCTTGACGGCGGCTTCCAGCAGTTCCATCATGCCCGGCGTAAGCGCGCGGCGCTCCACCAGATCGGCGGGCATCAGTTTGTCGGTGCTGAAGCGGCGAATCGACAGCAGCGGTCCATCGACGGCCAGCGGCGGAATGATGGCGTTGACGCGGGAACCGTCGGTGAGGCGGGCGTCCACCATCGGCGTGGATTCGTCGATACGGCGGCCTACCTGGGAGACGATCTTATCGATGATGCGGATGAGGTGGGGATCATCGCGGAAGGTCACGCTGGTCAACTCAAGCAGACCGCGGCGTTCGACATAGACCTGCTTGTGTGTGTTGACGAGGATATCGGAGATGGTTGGATCCTGAAGCAGCGGCTCAAGCGGACCGAGACCAAAAACCTCGTCCAGAACTTCGTCGCAGATCTGCTGCTTTTCGACCGAACTGAGCAGAGTCTGCTCGCCGTCGATGAGAGTCATCAGCGCCTGACGGACTTCGCTGCGCACGCGCTGATTGTCGATGGTGGCCAACGCCTCCAGATTGATCTTGTCCAGGAGCTTGCGGTGGAGGGTGAATTTCAGTTCCTGGTATTCGGGCTTCAGCGCGCCGCGGGAGCGGCCGACGTTCTTCATCAGCCGCTGTTCCCAGCTCACCTGCTGGTCGGCTTGTACGATTCCTCTTGGGTCCAGATTCGGCAGCATGTCAGGCTCTCAAAGCGTCTCCTAGGTTTGTGAAAGCGCGGGTTTGGTTTCAGCCAATGGCTTGTTCCCCCTCTTTTCGGAGGCGGCGGCGCCGGATACCTTGTTCGCCAGGGCCGCGATCGACTTGCCCAGCTCGCAGTCCGGAGCAAGGGGCTGGCCGAGCGAAATCACGCGGTGCAAGGAAAAATAGTCGTTCGGAATGGCGGCGTGCACCTGGCGGTTGAAAATCTTCTCCATGTCGGAGTTGCCAATGCCGTCCTTACGGCTCAGGCGGTTGACGACGACCTGGTAGCGATCCTGCGGGAAGCCCAGTTGCTGCAGCATCTGTACGGCCTTGCGGGCCATGTGGAGGCTGGCCAGATCGGCGGTCGAAACGAGGTAGGCTTGGTCGGATTCGGAAACGGCCAGGAGGCTAACGCGGTGGAAGATCGTCGGACTGTCCAAAATGACCCAGTCGTACAGAAGACGCGCGTATTCGAGTACGTCATGGAGGCGGGCCGGGTCCAGCGCGTCGCTGTGCGGCTGGTCGGGCGCCGCCAGCACATCGATCCCCCCGTTGCTGGCTGTAAGCGCCGACCAGAGGCCCGCATCCATGCGGTCTGCCTGCTCCAGCGCATCGACGATCGAGTAGTTGGTTTGCAGCTTGAGATAGAAGGCGATGGTGCCGCCTTCCAGATCGAGATCGACCAGCAGAACCCGTTTACCGGTTGCCTTCCGGATGGCAAAAGCGGTGTGTGTGGCCAAGGTGGAACTGCCGGCGCCTGGTTTGGCCGAGCTGAACGCAACCACTTTGCCCAGTTCCGGCTCTGATTCGATTTCCGGGACGCGCAGCCGCCGTAGGCGGGCCACCGCGTCGCGCTGTTCATTGGCGGCAAACGGGGCATATAGGAACTCACTGCCGCCAAGCCGCAGGATGGTCACCACGGCGACAGAGTCGTTGGTCCGGTGCAGCCCGACCACCTGAACCGGTGGACGGAGGCCGGCAATAAAGCGGATGAGATCGGAGGCAGTATCCAGGTCCGAGGCGACGTCGATGAGAACAACGTCCGGCTTGAGCTGCCGCAGACGGATGTCCAGGGTGTTGCGAGCCGGGTAGTTTTTCAGATCCGCCAGGATCTGAAACGAGCGGTTTTCCGCCAGCGAATCGGAGAACTGTTGCGCCAGTTCCCGGTCCGGGCAGATCACCAGCGCGGTCAGCGCGGTCTCCCTAGCTCTGCGGCGTTGTTCCATGGACTGAGTCTCAGCTGTTAAATCTGGTCCTTCTTGGGGTCGGCCGCGGGGACGGCTGCCGGGGCAGTTTTCTCTTTCTCTCTCGACGGCGCGGCTTCCTGCGGAACAGGGGCCTGCGGCGCCGATGCGGTTGCTTCGGAGGGGGAGGAAGCGGGGGCATCCTCCTCTTGCTCGGCCGGCTTTTCCGGCTCCGCGGATTTCTCCGTAGTTGTTTTGGCGGATTCTGTTTCCAGCCCTGCCGGCTTGACGGCAGTTTCCGGAGCCTTCACCGGCTCAGGCGTTGATTCCAATTCCTCCTCGGGCATGCGCTTGCGCGCTGCCGCGGCGTTCAACGCCACTTCGGTGTCGAACTCGTTCGAAATCTGCGCTACCAGAGGTTCCGGCGGCGGCTGCGTTGCCAGCCGCGTAGCGAGCGTTTCGCCGGGTTGCGACTCCTTGCTGACACCGGGGTCCGCCGTCGAGGAGGCGGAGACGGTCTGTTTGGCCGGCTCCGGCTGATCTTCCGGCTTCGCCGGCGCGGAATTTGCTGCATTCTGCTGCTTGCCGGTCTTGCCCGCCGAAGAGCGAACTTGCCCCTTCACGGCGCCAGTCTTGTTGGACGACGACGGTTTCTCCGCAGGCGGCAGAAACTCCCGCGGCATGACCGGCTGCGGCTTGGGATCGGTCGCATTCAGGGGATCGACCAGTTCCGGAGTGACCAGGACAATCAGCTCGGTTTTCGACTTCCTCTCTTCGCGGCTCTTGAACAGAACACCGAGCAGGGGGATGTTGGACAGGCCGGGAATTTTGGAAACGGAATCGGTGAGCCGGTCATCAATCAGTCCGCCGATGACGAAGCTCTGGCCGGGACCCAATTCAATGTCGGTTTCCATGCGGCGAGTGGCCAACGCGGGAATCGTGAATCCGGAGAAGGTCACCGCATTGGCAAGATCGATGGTGGAAACCTCGGGGCGGACGTGCATTTTCAATGTGTTGTGCGGCGTCAGCCTTGGGTTGAAATTCAGGCGGATTCCGAATTCGCGGAATTGTATGGTGACCGCGCCGGCATTGGAGCCGCCCTGGAGAACCGGAACCGGGAATTCGCCGCCAACCAGAAAGCTGGCTTCCTTTCCATTGGTTGTCACCAGGTTGGGCTCGGCGAGAATCTGCAGGACGCTTTGCGACTGGAGCGCGCGTATGGTGGCGGCCAGGTTCAGGTCCGGGCGGAAGGCGAAGACGTTCAGTGCATCGGTAAGAGAGAAGCGCGAGCTGGTGCCCTCCAGCCCTCCGGGAATGGTGCCGCTGACGTTGGAGATGGCCCCGGGCGAAAACTGTCCGGTGGTGATCGAGCCCGGAGTGTTCAAGGCGCCGGTGGAAAGGATATTGGCGCCCAGCGCGACGGCGGCGCTTCGATTCACCTCGGCAAATTTCACGCGAAGCATGACCTGCTTCTCGACCGGCCCGACGGCGACCTGGAGGTTGTTGACGACGGTCCTGGCGAGAGAACCAACCAGCGCACCGGCGCGATCGGCGACGGCCTGCGAACTCACCGTGCCAATGAGGGAGACCGAATCACGAGCCGACTGAATCTGGATGTTCTCCGCGGTAAAAGTGTCCTTGAGGAGCCGCCGGATTGGTTCCAGATTGTGCTCGACGGAGATGTTGTAGAAAGCGCGCTGGCCGGTCTTGGCCCAAACCACGACGGTGGCGATGCCATGGCTCTTGGCATGCAGAAGGATTTCCCGCGTTGAGACGGCGACGGCGTCGACAATATTCGGGTCCGAGGTGGAGATGCGCGCCACATCGGTGGGATAGTCGATGACGATGCTCTTGCCCACCGTGATCTTCAGATCCTCCGCGGAGGTTTGTCCCATCAGGCCGGCGGGAACGGCGCAGGCAAGCAGGGCAAGCCCGAACAGGGCGCGCGGTGTTAGCCGCTTGAGTTGGATCATTGGCAGTGACATTTAGTTCCTCCCGCGGGCATTGGAGACGACTTCCACGGTTTTGGTCGTCCCGCGAATGACAACAATCTGATCGGGCACCGGTGGCGGAGGCGGCATCAACACCGGCGGTGGCGGGGGCGCCTGAGCAACCACCACGGGCCGCGGCCGGGGCCGGGGCCTGCCTTCCTCGCCTTCGCCTTCTTCTTCGGAACGCGAGCCGCCGGTGGACTTGCCCGCCTTCATTTTGTAAAGTTCGTGGATCCTGCGGCCCGTCGTCGCGACAATCCCGGTGTCGGCGGCGTTGCGCAGCACGAGCTGAATCCGGGCTTCGTTGCCGGCCAGAGTCAGAATCTCGGCTTGGTCCGGAGTAACCAGAAGGGTAACCACCGGCGCGTTGATCGCCTGACCACGGGGATCGGACTGAATGGTTTGACCCGCGCTGAGCACGGTGATGTCCTGCAGAACCGTTGTGGTCATCGTCGCGCTTCCATCGGAGGGTGGACGGCCCGTGACCAGGACGTCGACGTGCATGCCCGGCAGCACGAATCCGGCGACGCCGACGACTTCATTCACGCGAACCGAGACCGCGCGCATGCCGACGGGAATGACGGGGGCCAGGCCGTGACCGCTGCCTCGGGCCGCCAGCCGGCCATCCAGCAGAGGCTCGTCCAGCAGGATGTTGCTCACCACGGGCCGGTCAATCACTTCTTCCGGCTTGGAAAAACCGCCCTTGGGAAATGCAACTACCGGGAACTTGGCGATTTTGATGTCGTCCGGTTTCACGGTAACGCCCACGGGCAGCGGCTTGGCCGCGACGACGACTTCCTGCATGTCGGTCTGCTCGGCCTTTTTCGGAGCCCCGGCCCGCGCCGACATCTGGTAGAAAATGCTCGACACCACCAGGGCGAACACCAGACTTACTCCAAGAACAGTTAAAAACCTTCGGTCCATTGCTTTTTCATCTCCTCATTCGGTGACTGCCTCAAACTCCCGAGAACAGCGTCAACCACGCGCCCATTACGATCGCCGGGGCGTAAGGAATCGCCGCCGGTGCCTTGCCCGTCTCCGCGTTTTTTCCGCGTCTGCGCAAAGCGCTGCATCCAAGTACTGCCACAGCCAGCACGCCTCCAAAAATCGCTGCCAGCAAAGCGGCAGGCAAGAGACGTCCGATTCCGAGGATGGCCCCGAAGCCGGCCATTAACTTCACGTCCCCGCCACCCATGCCGCCAAGTATGTAAAAGATCAGAAATACGAAAAAACCTGCCACCGCTCCCAGCAGCGCCGAGCCGGCACCGCGCCATCCTGCAGTCAGGGCATGGCAGGCGATCCCGCCCGCCAGCGCCGTCAAGGGAAGCCAGTTGGAAATCGTGCGCCGAAGCAGATCCTCGGCTGATGCGACAAGGCCGACAAAACCTGCCAGCCACATCTCTGCACCGCTCCAAGCCATGGCGCTGATTTCCGGCATCCTATTCGTTCCCCCCATCGACGACCGGCCAGCCTTGAGCTGAATGCTCATTGCCACCGGCAAACGCTCTCACACGATCCCGCATTTCCTTGTTTAGAAAGAGCCCGGAACCATTGCCAAGACTGCCCGGCGTTGCCATCCCCACGGCCCCCGGTCTGGCATGCATCATTGCCGCGGATTTCGACATCAGCCCGGGCGCGGCGAAACCGGACCGCAGGGCGAACACACCCAGTGGCGTACCGGAGGGCAGGCTCCAGACCTGCTCGACCGGCTTGGTCATGGAATCCCTCTTTTTCCGGGAAACGCCCGAGGCTTCCTGAATGCGACGACCCGCCTTCATTTCAATGAGTTCTCCCTTAGAAAATTCGGATGGTTGTGAAGTTTCCATTAGTCCGGGGTAGATATTTTTTCCGCCAGCCTCCCCATTGGCCGCCGTAACCGGCTTAACTCGCTCAAACAACAGAGCTTTTCCGCCATCCTCGACCATCGCCCAGCCAGCGTCCTCTTTCAGTAAAGTCGATAACCCCATTTCCGGCGGAAGCAGGACCATTTCCAGCTGATGCTTGTCGAGCAGTTGTCTCCAGCGCCAATGTCCGTGCATCAGTTCCACGTACTCCCGGCCCAACTCCTGTCCATAAAAGTCGCTCCGGCCATCGAAAAAGACCCTTTGCACGGGGTAATGGCGGTAAATGAGGTAATCGGCCCACTGATCGGTGGTAAAGATACGCGCCGCCTGAATGCGATGCTTATGCCGCGCCACGGTGGCAACAGGGAATTTCTCCTCGGGATAGTCGGCAGGCCAGACGACGCGATCCATCCACCACAGGGAGGCGACGAACACCAAGGGCCACAGGCTGTTCCAGGCGAACTTCGGCCTGACGTCGCCCGACATCGCGTCCAATATCTTCCGCACGCTGGCCTTTCCGGCCGGCGCCACCCACTGATCCCACAACCGGCTCAACTCCAGGGCCAGTATCGGCGCCGCCACCGCCGAGAAGACCGTAATGTGGCGTACCGCGCCCAGCGCCTGGTGCGCCCAGAACAGAATCCAGAGCGCCTCGGTAATCCTGCGCCGGCTCAGCAATGACCAGCAGGTAACAAGTCCGGCGAAAAGCAGCAATTCAAACTGCAGCACATTCTCATTGCGGAATTTCGGAGATTGAAACTCCATCACGACGTCGCGTATCCAGTCCGAGCGCAGATAGGAAGCTATGTGGACGTGCAGCTGCCAGCCGTAGGGATTCAGCAAGCTGGCGGCGACGCAAGCGGCCGTAAGCTTCAGATAACGAATCACTTTGCCCCAGCCGCCGCCTTCCAGCGCGGTTCCCGCCGTAAGCATCCCGAGCATCGCGATCAAGGCCAGGAATCCGCCGTGGAGGTTGGTCCAAACCCCCGTCAGCGGCGCCAGGGCCCAAATCAGCTTGCCCGGGTTCTGCCGGTCCCGCTGGATGATCCACACCGACACCGGCACAAGCACGAGCGTGAACAGGTGCGGGCGCGCAAGGAAGTGGATCGAGCTTGCCCCCGTGGTCAGAAGCGCCACGGCCAGCGCAAGCAGCAGATTAGTCCCGCCCCAGAGCATATAGCGGAACAAGATGATGCAGTAAGAGACGATCAGCACGCCAGCGAACAGAACCAGGGCCTTCAGTCCGCCCGCCTGATGCAGCAGCGCATAGATCACGTCGGCGCCCCACTCCCAGGCGAACCACGGCTGGCCTTGCTTGGTAAAGGAAAACGGATCCAGTTTCGGGACAGTGCCTGTAGCCAGAATCTGCTCACCCGTGCGGATGTGCCAGCCGCTGTCGCCATCGGCCAGCAACCATGTCCAACCGGCGGGGCCGGAGAGAAACAGCCATACAACCAGGGCGATAAACAGGCAGTCGGTAAACGAGGGTGTCAGAAGGGCCCGCAGACCTCTGGCCTTGGCGCTGCCAGCAGGCGCTGTCAAGGCGGGCGTGAGCGTAGCAGTGCTCATGGCCGGCCCGAACCCGACATTCCGCCTCCGGCGGCCTGACTCCCGGCAACAGGAGCCGAACGGCCCGCCTGCTTCCGCGGAGCGGCCCGAGCCTCCACCTGGGCGGCCTCCTCGAGCAGGCGGTCCGCCAGGAGGCTTAGCTCATGCCGGTCGCGAACACCGGTCTTTTCGAAGATGTGCATCAAATGCACCTTCACGGTGCCGGGTGTGATCCGCATGCTCGCCGCGATCTCACGGTTCTTCAGGCCGCACTTCAGCAGAGCCATCGCCTCCCGCTCACGCTGCGTCAGCCGCATCGCCAGATGCTGGTCCTGATGCCCCGATGCCGCGCCGGAATCGGGGCTCCAGATGCGGCCGGCGGCGGCGGCGCGGAAACAGTCCAGCAGGGAACTCACCGGACGGTTGCGCTCCAGGAAGGCGAAGATGCCGCCTTGACGCGCCATGCGCTGATCGGCCGGCGAGAGTTCGCGCGTCCATAGGATGACGCGCGTTTCCACGGCCGCCCTGCGGAGATCGGCGAGTACTTGAAATAGAGTGCGCAGCCCGAAGGACTGATCCACCATGAACAGATCCGGCCGCAGCCGGACCACCTGCTCGGTCACATTATGTGGATCGGCGGAGTACCCCAGAAAGTTCAGTCCCGGGCAGGATTCCAGCGCACGAGAAAGCCCTTCCCCAAGAAGAGGTTGCTCGACAAATGCATACAGGGTGGCAGCCTGCGGCGCGCTGGTTTGCACAAGAATATCCCGTGCTCATCCATCGGCCAAACCGGCGCCAAAGAATAGAGGCTACTCTTCGGAGATCTCCCGCACCTCTCCGAACTTCTTCAATACGTCGCGAATCTTGCCCGCATCGCCCACCGCCACGATCTGCGCATTCTCGCGCGGTACGTAGGCCGACCCGGCCCGGGCCACGTCCTCGGCGGTGATCTTCATGATGTTCTCCGGGTACCGGTCCCAGTAATCGGCCGGGAAGCCGTATTCCCGTTGCATCAGCACCTGTCCCAGCAGGCTCGAGGAGCTTTCCAGGCCCAGCGCGAAATTGGCAACTAGCGCCCGCTTTGCTCCGTTCAACTCCTCCGGCGGCACCGGCTTGGCGGCGATCTCGAAGAACTCCTTGAGTAACTCCTCCAGCGCCGGGCCAGTCACCTCCGTCCGCACCGACGTCGCCGCCTCAAAGTGGTTGCGGTAGCGCGTCGCCGAGAAGGAACTGCGGATCCCGTAGGTGTACCCCTTCTCTTCCCGGATGTTGCGGAACAGCCGCGACGCCGGACCCTGCCCGAGCACGCGGTTCAGCACCGTGCAAGAGTAATAGTCTGGACTCAAGCGGTCAATCGCGCGGTTGGCCACCAACAAGTATGTCTGGACCGAATTCGGCCGGTGGATCAGCGTAACGGATCGTTTGCCGATCGGCTCGCGCACGGGCAGCTTCGGCGTCTCCACCCCCGGCCCCTTCCAGCCGCCCAGGTATTTTTCCAGCGCCGGCAAAAGCTGCTTCAGCGTCACGTCGCCGGAGACGCCCAGCACGGCGCCGGCCGGCGTGTAGCGGCCTTGGTAGAAATCGGCCAGATTCTCCCGCGTCAGCTTGCGGACCGCCGCCGGCGTTGAGGCGATGACCGAGCGAGCATCGCCCGCATAGAGGATCTTCATCATCTCCTGATCGGCTAGAAACGACGGCTGCGTCCGCATCTGCTGCAGTGCCGTCAATTGCCGGCTCTTCCAGTTGTCCAGTTCGTCCTGGGGGAAACTCGGGTTCAACAGTACATCGGCCGCCAGCGCCAGCGACGGCTCCAGATTCTCCGCCAGCATGCTCATCCGCACGTGCGTCGTGCGCGAGCCGAACCCGGCTTGCGCGCTGAGCGACGCTCCGATCCCGGCCAACTGCTCCGCGATCTGACGCGCCGTCCGCGTCTTGGTTCCCAGCCGGATCATATCGGCGGTCGCATCGGCCAGACCCGGCAAATCGGCCGGATCCGACAAACTGGACGCCGGGATCACGACGTCCATAAACACGAGCGGCGTGCGGTGATCCTCCATCACCAGCACCGTCAGCCCGTTCTTCAGCTTCCCCTCGGCCGCCTTGGGCAGCTTCACCCGGAGGATTTCATTCGAGACCGGAGCCTTGCCCTTCAGCACCACACCCTTCAGCGATGTCAGCTCCTGCCCCTCCTGGGCAAGCGCCAGACCGGCAAACGCCAATGTCAAAACCTGCATCCGGCGCTTCATTGTTTTCCTCCTGACTTTGCTCCTGACTTTGTTGCCGCCGCGGCCGGCACGGTGACGATCACCGTGCGGTTGGCCTGCTTCCAGTGCGTCTTCACGGCTGCCTGAATCTGCGGCGCCGTCACCGCCATGCGCTCGGCGTACAGCCTGTTCAGGCGGCCGGGATCGTTGTAGAGCACGGCGTCATCGGCCAGCCGGATCGCCCTGCCGAGCGAACTGGCCCTGGAACCGGCCGCCGACCGCCGGATCATGCTACGGGCCCTTTCCAGCTCGTTCTCCGTCACCGGCTCGGCATGCATCCGCGCGATTTCCTCGCTGATGTGCGACTCCACTTCCTCCACCGTCTTGCCAGGCCGAACAATCGCGATAAGCCGGTATAGCCCCGGCCCCATGCGTTCATCCACGAACCCGAACACCTGCGCCGCCACCTGCTTTTCCCGCACCAACTTCTGATAGAGCCGCGAGCTGTCGCCGCTGCTCAGGATCGCCGCACCCAATTGCAGCGCCGAGGTGTCGGCATGATTGCCCGGCGAAATGCGGTACACCATGTCGATCCGAGACAGCCGAGCCAGCCGGTCCTCGATCCGCTCCCGCCGCTCGGCCTCCTGCGGTTTCTCGGAAAGATCCACCTTCTGCGGCGCCTCCTGCCTGGGAATATCGCCGAAAAACTTCTTCACTTTCTCGAGCGTCGTCTTTGTGTCCAGATCCCCAACCAGCGCCAAAACGGCATTATTCGGGGCGTAATAAGTGCGGAAGAAATCGTGCACATCCTCCACCGAGGCCGCGTCCAGATCCTCCATCGAGCCGATCACGGAATGCTTGTAGGCGAAGTTGTCATAGGCCAGCTCCGTGATCCGCTCATTGCTGCGTCCGTAGGGCTGGTTGTCCATCCGCAGACGCCGCTCCTCCTTGACCGCCTGCCGCTGGTTTTCCAGATTCTCCTTGGTCACCTCCAGCGAGCGCATGCGGTCCGCCTCGAGAAACAACGCCAGATCCAGCTGGTTCTTCGGCAGAACCTCGAAGTAGAGCGTGCGGTCCGTATTCGTCGTCCCGTTCATGCTGCCGCCGTTGTTGTAAATGAGGAAGAAATGTTCGCCCGCCCCGACATTCTGCGACCCCTTGAACATCATGTGCTCGAAAAGGTGCGCGAAGCCGGTCCGCCCGGCCCGTTCATCCTTGGAGCCGACAGCGTAGCTGACCGCGATGCCGAAAATCGGCGCATGGCGGTCCTCGGCGATCAGCACGCGCAGCCCGTTTTCCAGCTTCGTATCGGTGAAGCGAACCGGCGGTATCGCGGCCGGCGGCGCCGCCAGTGCTGAGCCGGCGAGTGTAAGTAAAAGAAGCAGTGGCCTCATATTTCCTCGTTGTAATTACAACTTATCCAGCGCCTGCTGGAAATCATCCAGCAGATCCTTCCAATCCTCGATCCCCACCGACACGCGCACCAGTCCGTCGGTCACGCCCGCCGCCTCCAGTTCCTCCACCGGCAGAGGCGAATGCGTTGTCGTCTTCGGGTGGCATACCAGTGTCTCGACGCCACCGAGCGATACTGCGTTACGCCCGATTTGTAAATGCCTCAGGAAATCGAACGCCGCCGCCTTCGAGCCCAGATCGAGCGACAGGATCCCGCCGGGAAACTCGCACTGCGCATCGCGAATCCGGATCTGCTCGGGGTCGGTGAACAGCGTCGGATACAGCACCCGGCGCACCTTGGCGTGCCTGGCCAGCCGCTCGGCGATCCGCTGCGCGTTCTTCGAGGCACGGTTCATCCGGAGCATCACGGTGGGCAGGCGGCTGTCGAGCAGCCAGCACTCATCCGGCGGCAGAATGTTGCCGAACATGATCCGGCTGGCCTTCATCTGCTCAATGAGAGCCGTATCGCGCGCCAGCGCGGCGCCCGCCAATAGATCGCTGAATCCGGACAGATATTTCGTCGCCGAATAGAGCACCAGATCGGCCCCCACCATGAGGGGATGCTGAAACGCCGGGCCCAGGAACGTATTGTCCACCATCACCAGTGCGTGCGGGTCGCGCTCATGCGCCTTTTGCGCCGCCAGGCCGATATCGGACATCCGCAGCGTTGGATTGGCCGGCGTCTCCACCAGCACGATCCGCAGATTCGGAACTGTGCAGATCAGATCCTCCAAGTGTTTGGTATGGCCGGCTGGGACGGGAAATCCCTTGATCCCGATCGGCTCCAGGAATTGATGAATCAAGTGCTGCGTGCCGCCATAAAGCGGCACCGTATAAACAATGCTGTCGCCGGGGCGGGCAAAGGTGACCAGCGCCGTCATGATCGCCGCCATGCCGGAATTGAACACCGCCGCCGCCTCGGCTCCGCTTTCGAGCGGAACAATCTGGTCTTCGAGAATCTCCGCGTTCGGATGATTTATGCGCGCATAAATCAGGCCGACATCTTCTCCTTCGGCCTGCCGGGAACGGCCCGTTGCCACCGAAAACGCCCTTTCGGCGGCCTCCGGCGTCGGAAATACATAAGTCGAGCTGCGGAACACGGCCGGACGGGCCGAGCCCAGCGATAATCGGGGATCATAACCGCGGGTAAGCACCATCGTGCTGGCGCCGAGTCGCTTCTCCGCGGAGTCTTTTCGATCACTCATAAGTCTTTATCCGTCTTCAGTGTAGTATGCCACCGGGGAGTACGATGATTCCCCAATTGCAACCCGCACGCCAGTTCCTGCATCATAATAAGAAAGAAAGGGGAGTAGATCACCCCTGATCGGGCCCGCGCGGCCGTCAATACGGTTGGAAATCCAATCCGGCCCGCGGCGCGGTGGCGTTTCGCAATGTGGCGCCCCCGGATCCAGACCTTTCGTGGCCCGCCGGGCTGCGGAAGGCTTTTCTTTTTCGCAGGCCAGGGCCGGAAAGGTCCGTGACTTGCTATGAACAACCCCATCCTATTCCCCTTTGAACAATATTGGTGGTTCTACGCCGCCTTCACTCTCTTCGTCCTCGCGATGCTCGCGCTCGATCTCGGCCTTTTCCACCGCAAATCCCACAAGATCACCCTGCGGGAATCCACCATCTGGACCATCGTCTGGATCGCGCTGGCTGGAATTTTCAACGCCGGTCTTTACTTCTGGGCCTCTTCGCAAGTCGGCCCGGAGGCCGCGCGCACGGTATCGCTCGAATTCCTCGCCGGCTACTTGATTGAAAAAGCCCTCAGCGTCGACAACATCTTCGTCTTCGTCGTCGTGTTCAGCTACTTCAACATCCCCGGCCTTTATCACCACCGCGTGCTGTTCTACGGCATCCTCGGGGCACTGGTTTTCCGCGCGCTCTTCATCGCCGCCGGCGCCGCGCTGTTCCAGTACCACATCGTCGTATGGATCTTCGGCATCCTCCTCATCGTTACCGGCGTCAAGATGATGATCAAGCCGGAAAAACATGTCGAACCGGACAAGAATCCCATGGTCCGGCTGTTCCGCCGCTTCATCCCGGTCACCGACGAGCTCCAGGGCGAACGCATGCTGGTGTACCGCCACGGCCGCTACTGGGCCACGCCGCTGCTGCTTTGCCTGTTCTTTGTCGAGTTTACCGACGTCATCTTCGCCCTCGACTCGGTGCCGGCCATCTTCGCGCTCACACGCGAGCCGCTGATCGTATTCACCTCGAACATCTTCGCCATACTCGGCCTGCGTTCGCTCTATTTTGTGCTGGCCGGCGCGGTGGAAAAGTTCCACCTCATCCACTATGGGCTTTCGCTGGTACTGGTCTTTGTCGGCCTGAAGATGGTCTGGCTGAACCCGGCCTTTGACGGCAAATTCCCGATCGGCATCTCGCTCGCTATCATCGCCACCTTGATCGGGGGCAGCGCCGGCCTATCACTGCTATTCCCCAAGAAGGAAACCGAGCCGCTGGTCACTCGCCAGGACGAGGCCGCCTGAGCTTGGCGATTCCGTCCCGCGCGCCGCGCGCGATCGCCACCGCAAGCTCCCGCTCTTGGCCGGGTTCCCACGTAAAGCTACCGCCCCAGGCCTTGCGGTCTAGATCCGGCTGAAACAGGTGGGCTGTCATGGTCCCGCCACGAACCGCAAGCGCCACCACGGTCTCCGCCTTCAGCGCCCGCCTAATCTCCTCCAGCGGCTTCCCTGTTAGCGGAGACACCACCGGCCATGCCACCACCACAAGTCCTTCCTCGCGCGCCAGCTCGATCGAAACCAGTTCCGCCAGTTGCGCTGCCTCCCCCGATACCGGCGCCACCGCCATCCACTTGTTTGAAGAAGAAACCTTACGCGCTCCCCCCGCCCGAACACCTCCACACCCACCAGGTACTCCTTGATCTGGTCCCCTTCCCCGTTCAGCGCCCGCTCCACGGTGAACTCCGGAAATTGCCGCAGCCGCCCCGCGTGCACGAACAACTGGCCCAACTCCCATTCCCGCAAAGCGGTTGCCGCCGCGCGTCCGGGCTCCCTGCTCGCGATAAACATCGCCAAACACCACTGATTACACGCCGGGCCGTGTGAATGCAGCATAATTTTAGTTCATGCGGCCCGATCAAACCGTGCCGAAACTGGTCGAGATTCCGCCGCGCCTCGACGATCCCGCCCTGTTCATCAACCGCGATCTCAGCCTTCTCGAATTCCAGCGCCGCGTGCTCGAAGAGGCCCGGGACCCCGCTAACCCCCTGCTCGAACGCGTGAAGTTCCTCTCCATCGTCGGCTCCAACCTTGACGAGTTCTTCATGGTCCGTGTCGCCGGACGCAAGCAGCAGATCGCCGCCGGCATTGTCGAACTCGGTCCCGACGGCAAAAGCCCCGCCGCACAGCTGCGCGTTATCCGCGAAGAGGTCAGCCGGCTTCTGCAGGATGCGCGCCGCTTCCTGGACGAGGGCCTTCTGCCGGAACTGGCGAGCGCCGGGATCCATGTGGACCCCTATCTCAGCCTCAGCGAAACCGAGAAGGCCCATACTCACCGCTTTTTCCGCGATGAGGTGCTTCCCATCCTCACACCGCTCGCGCACGATCCGATGCGCCCCTTCCCGCATATCGGCAACCTCAGCCTGAACCTTGCTGTCCGCCTCCGGGACCTGAACGGCAAGACCCAGTTCGCCTTCGTCAAGATTCCCGAGACTCTTCCCCAGTTGGTCCGCGCCAGCGGACGCGGCCGCACCGTCAAACTGGTCTGGCTGGAACAGTTGGTTCAAGCCCATCTCGACGAGCTGTTCCACGGTCATCAACTGCTGGAATCCAGCGCGTTCCGCGTCACCCGCGACGCCGAGCTCGACATCCAACAATGGGAAGCCATCGATCTGCTGGATCGCGTCGAGGAAAGCGTGCGGCGCCGCCATTTCGGCACGGTCGCACGGCTGGCCGTGGAACACAACATGCCGGAGGAATCCCTGGCCATCCTCACCTCGAACCTCAAGAACGTCGAGCCCGCCGACGTCTACCGCCTCCCCAGCCCGCTCGGCCTCCGCCGCCTGTTCGAGTTGTGGAAGCTGGACCGCGAAGAGCTGCACGATCCGCCCTTTTACCCGCGCTCACCGAAATCGCTCCGCACACCGGCCACGGACCTGTTCCAGGCCGCCAAGCGCGGCGACATCCTGCTCCACCACCCCTTTGAATCCTTTGAAACCGTCGTCTCCTTCATAGAGCAGGCCGCCGAAGACGAGGCGGTGCAGGCCATCAAGATGACGCTCTACCGCGTCGGGCCGCAATCGCCCATCGTCAACGCACTGCTCCACGCCAAGAGGCGCGGCAAGCAGGTGGCCGTCGTCGTCGAGCTCATGGCCCGCTTCGACGAGGAAAGCAACATCGGCTGGGCGCGGGCTCTGGAAAGCGCCGGCATCCACGTGATCTATGGCCTCACCGACTACAAAGTCCACGCCAAGATTGCCCTCGTTGTCCGCAAAGAAGGCCGCAAGCTGGTCCGCTACGTCCATCTCTCCTCCGGCAACTACAACATCGTCACTTCGAGAATCTACACCGACATTGGAGTCATCACCGCGCGTGCCCACCTTGGCGCCGCCGCCGGCGACTTGTTTAACTTCCTCACCGGCCACTCCGCCAAAACCGACTTCCGCAAGTTGCTCGTCGCCCCCGTGAAGATCCGCGAACGCATGCGCCGCCTGATCCGCCGCGAAATTGCCCACGCCGCCATGGGCAGCCCGGCACGCCTCATCTTCAAGATGAACGCCCTCGTCGACAAGGAGATGATTCAGCTCCTTTATATGGCTTCACAAGCCGGCGTGGAAGTGGACCTGCTTGTACGCGCCATGTGCTGCCTCCGCCCCGGGATCCCCGGCATCAGCGACAATATCCGCGTCACCAGCATTGTCGGCCGATTCCTGGAGCACAGCCGCGTTTACTACTTCCTTAACGCCGGCGAAGACGAACTCTACCTCGGCTCGGCCGACCTGATGCCGCGCAACCTCGACCGGCGCGTCGAAGTGCTCTTCCCGGTTGAGGACCACAAGATCGCCACCCGGCTGCGTGACGAGATCCTTGCCACCTATCTGGACGACAACGTCAAGGCGCGCCGGCTCGCCGCCGACGGCACTTATTCCCGCCTCACCGGCAACATGCCTTTCAATAGCCAGGACGCCCTCCTCGCCGGTGAGTCCCGCCGCGGCTAAACCGCTCATTCGTTCCGTAGTGCCATCACCGGATCCACACCCGTCGCGCGCCCCAGCCCGCCGAATACAGCCGCCTGGAACCGCGGGCTGGTGTTGGATTCACCCAGCCTGCCTTCCAGCGTGCCAAGGCCCGCCAGCGGCTGCTGCGGATCCAGGCTCGCCGCGATGGAGGCCACGAGACCGAGCAGCTTCTCCGGTTCCTTCGTTTTCACCGCGAAAGGAAACGTGCGTGCCCCGGAACCACTTCCTTCCAGCACCGTACGCGCGGCCTGCGGTAGCTCAATCAGCAGAACAAAGCCGACGGCCCCAAACAGGATCCACAGAATCCGCCGCAACTTCGCATCCACCAAAGCATCGCCGATCGGATCCACGGTGATCGTTGGAGCGGTCGCCGTTGCCACCCGTTGCGTATCCTGACGGGCATGATCCAGCGTGACTCCTGGCTTGAGCCGCGCCACAATCTTCAGTGTTCAGCCCGATCGCCAGCGCGATCGTGCTCCAATCACTACAATCGCGAATCTCGCGTTACCGCGCAGGACCCGCAGAGTAAACCGAACATCATGACCTAGCTGACCAACCCAGGTTGTTCTCCACATAGTGACACTCACTGAACATCATCCTTCACTAGACGCTCCTTCTCAAATAAATCCTCCCTGAGCTACGATAAGGGGCATGCCACGCAACGTGCGCTGTTCGCTTATTCAAGCCGCCAACGCTCTCGCGCCCGACCGCCCGCTCCAGCGGATTAAGCAGGCCATGATCGACAAGCACCTCGGCTACATCAAGCAGGCCGCCGAGGCCGGCGCGCAGATTGTTTGCCTTCAGGAAATCTTCTACGGCCCCTACTTCTGCGCCGAACAGCAGACACGCTGGTATGACTTCACCGAAGCTGTTCCCGATGGGGAAACCACGCGCCTGATGCAAGAGCTGGCGCGCAAGCATTCGATGGCCATTATCGTTCCGGTTTATGAGAAAGAGCAGGAGGGCCTCTTCTACAACACCGCCGCGGTGATCGGACGCGACGGCGCCTACCTGGGCAAGTACCGCAAGACGCACATCCCGCACGTGGCTCCGGGATTCTGGGAAAAGTTTTACTTCCGCCCCGGCAATCTCGGCTATCCGGTCTTTGATCTTGGCTTCGCGAAGATCGGCGTTTATATCTGCTATGACCGCCATTTCCCTGAAGGCGCGCGGGCACTCGGTCTGAACGGGGCCGAAATCGTCTTCAACCCCTCGGCCACTGTCGCCGGGCTCAGCGAATATCTCTGGAAGCTCGAACAGCCCGCCCACGCCGTCGCCAACGGCTACTTCGTCGGGGCCATCAACCGCGTCGGCACCGAGGCCCCCTGGAACATCGGCGAATTCTACGGCACCAGCTATTTCTGCGACCCGCGCGGCTGCATCTTCGCAGAATCGCCACGCGATAAGGACCACGTCCTCACCGGCGACCTCAACCTCGATCTCATCGCTGAGGTCCGCTCCACCTGGCAATTCTTCCGCGACCGCCGCCCCGACATGTACGACTCGCTCGTGAAGGCGTAACCCGATGCCCTCCCTCAACCGCCAGGAAATCGCCGGGCATTTCGCCGAAATTCACCCGCCATTCACGCAGCAGGCCGCCCTCGCCGAGGCCAACCGCTGCCTGTTTTGCTTCGACGCGCCCTGCACCATCGCTTGCCCCACGCACATCGACGTCCCCGGCTTCATCAAGAAGATCTCGACGGCCAACCTGCGGGGCTCCGCGCTCACCATACTCGACTCGAACATTCTCGGCCTCAGTTGTTCCCGCGTCTGCCCCGTCGAGGTGCTGTGTGAAGGCTCCTGCGTGCTGCACCGCTATAATCAGCGACCCATCGAAATCGGCCGCCTCCAGCGCCACGCCATGGATCATTTCTATGACACCGGAGCCAAGCTTCCCGTGCGCAACCGCAAGCCGCGGATGCGCAGCATCGCCTGCGTCGGCGCCGGACCCGCCTCCCTGGCCTGCGCCGCTGAGTTGGCGCGGCGCGGCTATTCCGTCACCGTCTTCGATAGCCGCCCCTACGCGGGCGGACTCAATACCTATGGCGTCGCCGAGTATAAGCTTCGCCCCGACGATAGTCTCAAGGAAGTCGAGCTGGTCCACTCGCTTGGCGTCACCTTCGAACTCAACACCGAGGTCGGCGTTTCGGTGCCGCTGGAAACTCTCGAGCAGGTCTACGATCTCATCTTTCTCGGGCTTGGTCTCGGTCCCACGGAATCGCTAGGACTGAAGGGCGTAGGCGTCAAAGGCGTGGTTGACGCGCTCACGCTCATTGCCGACTACAAGACCGCAGGCAACATCCAGATTGGCCGCCGCGTAGCGGTGATCGGAGGAGGCAACACCGCCATCGACGCCGCCTGCGCCGCCGCACGTCTCGGCGCCGAAGAGGTCCTTATCCTCTACCGGCGCGGCCGCGATCAGATGCCCGCCTTCGAGTTTGAATTTGAGCGCGCGCAATCCGACGGCGTCCGCTTTCATTGGCTCACCGTGGCCCGCTCCGTCAAGACCGGCGGCGACGGCCGCGTCACCGCGCTGGAATGTGTCCGCATGGACCTCGGCGCGTCCGACGCCTCCGGCCGACGCGCCCCTACCGCTATCGCGGGCTCCGAATTTCTCTTGGAGTGCGACATGGTCATCCCCTCCATCGGCCAGACGCGACTGGTGGAGTTTCTCTCGCGCTGCCGCAACGTCGAACTCCGCGACGGCTGCGTCGTCACAGACCCGCACACCGGCCGCACCACCAACCCCATGTTCTACGCCGGCGGCGACTGCGTCAACGGCGGCCTCGAAGTGGTCGATGCCGCCGCCGGCGGTAAGCGCGCCGCCATCGCCATGGCCGCCCACCTGGAGGAACAACATGGCTGATCTCTCCACAAAATTCGCCGGTATCCGCTCCCCCAATCCCTTCTGGCTCGCCTCCGGACCGCCGGCCAACTGCGGCGAACAGGTGATGCGCGCCTTTGACGCCGGCTGGGGAGGCGCCGTGTGGAAAACCCTCGGCGAACCGATCGTCAACGTCAGCTCGCGCTACTCCTCCGTCGATTGGAACGGCCAGCGCATGATGGGCCTCAATAACATCGAGCTGATCACAGACCGCCCGCTTGATGTCAACCTCCGAGAAATCGCCGAGGTCAAAAAGCGCTACCCCAATCACGCCGTCATCGCCTCGCTCATGGTGGAATCCAAGCGACAGGCCTGGCACGACATCGTTCGACGCTCCGAAGATGCCGGCTCCGACGGACTTGAGCTGAACTTCGGCTGCCCCCACGGCATGAGCGAGCGCGGCATGGGCAGCGCCGTCGGCCAGGTACCCGAGTATGCCGAGATGATCACCGGCTGGGTGAAGGAGGCCGCGCGCACGCCCGTACTTGTCAAGCTCACGCCGAACGTCACCGACATCCGCGCCATCGCCCGCGCCGCCAAGCGCGCCGCCGCCGACGGCCTGTCGGCCATCAACACGATCAACTCCATTACCGGCATCGATCTCGACACGCTTGTGCCGCGCCCCTTCGTGAATCACGCATCCTCGCACGGCGGCTATTGCGGGCCCGCCGTGAAACCCATCGCGCTGCACATGATCCAGCAGATCGCCGCCGACCCCGATTCCGCGCTGCCCATCTCCGGCATTGGCGGCATCTCCGGCTGGCGCGAGGCGGCCGAATTCATGCTCCTCGGCGCAGGCACCGTGCAGGTCTGCACCGCCGTGATGCACTACGGCTTCCGCATCGTCGAGGACATGATCGACGGCCTGTCGAACTGGATGGATTCGAAAGGCTTCGCTACGCTCGACGACTTCCGCGGACGTTCGCTCCCCAACCTCACCGAGTGGCAGCACCTGGATCTCAACTACAAGATCATCGCCCGCATTCATCCCGAGAAATGCATCGGCTGCTGCCTTTGCTACGTCGCCTGCTGGGATGGCGCGCACCAGTGCATCCACATGGACCGCGCCGGCAACCGCCACGTCGCACCGCAGACTCTGGAAGCCGAAAGCCGCCGCAGCCTCGCCTTCACGCCCGTCAACGTGCCCGCGCCCGATCCGAACCTCACACCGCCGCACCGCATCCCGCGCGTGGATGAGGAGGAATGCGTCGGCTGCAACCTCTGCATGCTGGTCTGCCCGGTCGACGGCTGCATCACCATGGAGCGCGTCGATAACGGTTTACCGAGCCAAAGCTGGAGCCAGCGCATGGGAGAATCCCGGTGAAAACACTCATCCGTGGCGGAGCAGTCGTAACCGCCGAATCCACCATCCCCGCCGACGTCCTCATTGAGAACGAAACCATCCGCGACGTCGCCCCCGACCTCCCCGCCAACACCGCCGACCGCGTCATCGAAGCCGCAGGCATGCTGCTGCTCCCCGGCGGCATCGACGTGCACACCCACCTCGACATGCCCTTCGGCGGGACCACTTCGAGCGACGATTTCGAAACCGGCACCCGCGCCGCGGCGTTCGGCGGCACCACGACCTTGATCGACTTCGCCATCCAGGCCAAGGGCACGAAGATGCGCGACGCCCTCGACATGTGGTGGAAGAAGGCCGATGGCAAGGCGTGCATCGACTACGGCCTGCACCTGATCGTCACCGACTTGCCGGAGGCGGGCCTGGAGGACATGGACTCGATGGTCGGCGAAGGTGTCGCCAGCTTCAAGCTGTTCATGGCCTATCCGGGCGTGCTCATGGTCGACGACGCCACCATCTTCAAGGCCATGAGCCGCACCGCCAAGAACGGCGCGCTCGTCTGCATGCATGCGGAAAACGGCGGCGTTATCGACGTGATCGTTCAGCGTGCGCTCGCCGAAGGCAAAACCGCGCCAATCTATCACGCGCTGACGCGTCCCGCTACAGCGGAGGCCGAGGCCGTGAACCGGGCGATCGCGATGGCCGAGATGGCGGGTGCTCCGGTGTACATCGTGCACCTTTCATCGGAAGATGCGCTGAACAAGGTGCGCGAAGCGCGCGACCGCGGGCTTCCGGCGTTCGCCGAGACCTGCCCGCAGTATCTGCTGCTGTCCGTCGATGAACTTGCCCGGCCCGGTTTTGAAGGAGCGAAGTATGTCTTCACGCCGCCGCTGCGGGAAAAATCGCACCTGCCGAAGCTTTGGGACGGGTTGAAGCACGATCATCTGCAAGTGGTCTCCACGGACCATTGTCCGTTCTGCTTTGATGACCAGAAAGCCCTCGGGCGAGACGACTTCACCAAGATCCCCAACGGCGGCCCCGGCATCGAGAACCGCCTTCAGCTCATCTACCATCACGGCGTGAATCAGGGCAAGATTTCGCTGAACCGCTTTGTGGAGGTGATCTCCACCTCGCCGGCGCGCATCTTCGGCCTCTATCCCAAGAAAGGCCTCATCGCTCCCGGCTCCGACGCCGACATCGTCATCTGGGACCCGAATGCCGAACACACCATCTCCGCCAAGACCCATCACATGCGCGTCGACTACTCCATGTTTGAAGGCTTCCAGGTCACCGGCAACGCGCGCACCGTCCTGCTGCGCGGCAACGTGATTGTCGACAAGGGCAGTTTTCAAGGCCGCCCCGGGGGAGGCCGCTACCTGCGGCGCGCCGCCCGCGGAGGCGCCTGGCAGTGAACCACGACTCGTCGCTCTACAACGAAGATCTCGCTCCGGTCCCGCCCGACCAACGCACATGGGGCGTCTACAACTACGCCGCGCTATGGGTTTCCATGTGCGTCTGCATCCCCACCTACATGCTCGCCAGCGGCTTGATCGCCGGCGGCATGAACTGGAAGCAGGCCGTCGCCACCATTCTGCTGGGCAATCTGATCGTGCTGATCCCGATGCTGCTCAACGCCCATGCCGGCGCGCGCTACGGCATCCCCTTCCCCGTGTTTATCCGCGCGCCGTTCGGCGTCCGCGGCGCCAACGTCCCCGCCATTCTCCGCGCCATGGTCGCCTGCGGATGGTTCGGCATTCAGACCTGGATCGGAGGACAGGCCATACACTCCATGCTCCTCATCGCGTGGCCCGCCGCCGGCCAAGCGCCCGCATCGCTGTGGATCTGTTTCTTCGGCTTCTGGCTGATCAACATGGCCGTCATCTGGCGCGGCATTGAAACCATCCGGTTCCTGGAAGCTGTCAGCGCTCCCTTCATGCTTGCCATCGGCATCCTTCTTCTCTGGTGGGTCACGCAAAAAGCCGGCGGCTTCGGCCCCGTCCTCAGCGCTCCCTCCAAGTTCACAACCAGCGCCGAATTCATGCGCTTCTTCATCCCCTCTCTCACCGGCATGGTCGGCTTCTGGGCCACCGTCGCCCTCAACATCCCCGACTTCACACGCTACGCCACCTCGCAACGCGCCCACGCCGTCGGCCAGGCCATCGCCCTGCCCACCACCATGGCCCTCTACGCCTTCATCGGCGTCGCTGTCACCTCCGCCTCCATCGTCCTGTTCGGCGAACCCGTCTGGGACCCTGTCGTCCTGCTCGGCCGCTTCAACCAGCCCGCCGTCGCCTTAATCGCTCTCATCGCTTTGTTGATCGCCACCCTTACGACCAACGTCGCCGCCAACGTCGTCTCGCCAGCCATCGACTTCTCCAATCTTAGCCCTCGCCTCATCAGCTTCCGCACCGGCGGCATGATCACCGGCTTGCTCGGGATTCTTACGATGCCTTGGAAGCTGCTGTCGGACTTCAGCGCCTACATCTTCGGCTGGCTCGTCGGCTACTCTGCGCTGCTCGGCCCCATTGCCGGCGTCATGATCGCCGACTATTACCTTATCCGCAACTGCCAGCTCGACGTCGCTGACCTCTATCGCCGCCGGGGACTCTATGAGTATTCCAACGGCATTAACTACCGCGCTGTTTTCTCCATGGCAATCAGCGCCGGCATTGCCTTGCTTGGAGCACTCATCCCAGCCTTGCGCCCGCTGTACGACTACGCCTGGTTCGTCGGCTTCACCGTCTCATTCACGGCCTACATTCTCCTCATGCGCCCGGCCTTCGTCGCGCCTGCTGTCGCCGAACGGAACTGATCCCGCGCAACATCGAAGTTTCTCCGCCCCTAAGGACCTCGGCACTGGCGCCCTGCTACCAGACATTGCCGGGCCGATGACGTTCAAGGACGCCCTCGCAGGGAGGGACGCCGGTCTCGCCGCCTCGATCGGGGCGCTCCGCACCGCCCCGCCATAATGTACTGCGCTTACCAGATCCAATCCCGGCCCCCCGCACCGCTTCGCCCCACAGTTGTCTAGACTTAAACCTCAAACACGGATCTCCATACCCTCCTCGAACTGTTGAATAAAGGCGTCGTTACGCGCGATGAACGCGGTATCGCCACTGGAATAACCGGCCCGGATAACTTTCAGCTGGAGCTCCTCAAACCGCTTCACTTGCCGCTCAAGATGGCCGGCTTCATGACTGCATCCGACGCAGAATGCCACCGGGTGGTTCTCCAACATGCTCGTCCAGGTTAGCCCGCGGGAGGGTTCCTCTTCCAGAATGAAATGGCAATGGTCGGTCTCCACCTCCAGATCGATCTTTTTTGAGTCGAGGAACAACATCATCGGAACTCCAGTCGCATACATGAACCGTTTGAACACCTTGTTGCGCATCGATCCCACGTGCGGACCGAGGCTTCGTGCAAACCGGGGGTCCTCGGTTAGTTGCAGGCCTGACAATGCCCCAAGCAGCAGCGGCTTCCCTTTCCCCTTCCAGTGGGCTGGACTGAAATAATCGACCATCAGCCTCTGGATAGCCTGCTCCTCCTCCGCGGTCAGCGCCGATGGGGGAAAACTCGGGCGTTTGCTCTCATCCACCAGATCGTTGATGCATCCGAACACCGCTCCATAACGCTGTTCCGGCGCTCCCCAGGGAAACAGCGAACAGTCGATCCGATGCACCAGCCAGAAGATCATATAGGCCAGCACATTATTCGTGCTGATGCGAATCTCGGAATGCCTGCCTGCCAGCCGCTTCCCGACTGCCTGAGCGGCATAGGCCGTCGAGGATCCCGATTCGAAAAACAGACTGACACCCTCCTCCGCTGAGCCCCTCTTGTAGGCGATCAGCTTTTGCAGGTAAACGTCGGCGAAAAATGCCGCGGCCGCCTCCTTTTCCCCTGGCCGGCCAATAATCCGTGGAACCAGAGCATCAAACTGAGCCATCGCTCCCACGACATCCACAAGGAAGCGGTTGCGAGAGACCGCTTCCAGGGTTTTCGACAGGCTCGTGTCCTTGGGCTCCCGGATCCAGCCCGAGATCCTTTTCTCGGACGCCAGTTTTTCCGCTTCCACAACCGCCCGATACACCATATACTTGCTGAACGCGCGTTCCCCGGTAGAAGAGAACAGCTGGTAAAACCTGTCCTTCTTAACCTGTTCGCGAAAGTCCCACAGGGCCTGTTCGTGACTCAGTTCGCTTCGGAGTTGAGCGGCCCTGCTATCGCACTCCCGGTACTCCCGGCTGTTAGAGGCGTATTTTCTTAGCTCTGTTTCCGCTGCGTCGAGCTCCTTCTGCATTTCGCCCCGTTTTATCTTCACATCGCCATCGTCGAGCAGGAACGGCACTACGATTTTGCCGGATTGCACTGCCATCTCGTATTCCAGGTGCGAGAAACTCTGGTTACTACCCGCCACGATTGCCCCGTATCGAGAGCCGTGGATGACTACATAGATCTGCGCCGCCTGAATGGTTCTCTCGATCACCGCCGGCACAGTGCGGTCCTCAGCGGCGTTTCGTTCCAGCGCGATGGGCATATGACCGCAATCCACCACCACTTCCAGCACCACCCGCCGCTCTTCGGCCAAGTCCTGGAACGTCGAGCTGATAAATACCTGGTATTTCCTTTGTCCGGATTCCCGGCCGGAAACGGAAACTTCGGGGGAGGCCGCCGCTGCTGGGTGTGCCACTCCGAAAATTATATGCTTGCCTGCTCCCGCCGGCAAGCCAATCGAGCGCAGTGTTGTATCGCTTACTGATCCCCAACAAACCAGCCCGCCATCGCGTCAATCGCCCTCATCGCTCTGTTGATCCCCACTCAGGGCAGACAGTAGGCGCATCGCCCCATGAACAGGCTTAGACACCAACGAGGCGGCGAAACAGAACCGCCTCCAGATCCCGCCGCGAGTCCACAACCGCGAGAACATCCGCGCGGTCATTGTGTGCTCGATAGACCAACCGGTAAGGGCCAACCAGGCGCTGCCGGTAATCGGTGATTCCATGCTCTGCCAACTCGGGGACAACCTTTCCGCTCTTGGGCGCGCATCGCAGACTTCCTGCTGCCGTCATGATCCGCGCTCCCATTCGCCGGGCAGCCCCCGGCCGGTCGCGTTCGATGTAATCCAGGATTTCGTGCAAGTCCCGAAGCGCGGCGCGCGACCAGCGCACCGGGATTCTGTTCATTTCTTGCCGCGGCGCCGGATTTCTTCCTCGGCCTGTTCCTGACTCACCCACTGACCTTTGCGAAACTGATCTTCCGATTGGGCGATCAGCTTCAGCATCATCAGAGCGTCTTGGGTTTTCTGGTATGTTTCCACGTCCACGACGACGGCCTTGGGCTCGCCGTTCTGAGTAATGACCACGGGGTTCCGTGTCTGTTGCACCGTGGAAACAAGCTCCGCGGCATGCGTTTTCATATATGTGATCGGCTTCACATCCGACGGGCGCATGGCACTTTTTAGGGTACCGAATTCAGTCCCATGCGGCAAGCCGCGAATTGTTCCAGTAGGTAGTCAGGCTAGACGACGTCGACGCCCATGCTGCGGCAGGTGCCGCGGACGGAGCGCTTGGCGGCTTCCAGGTCGAAGCAGTTCAGATCCGGCATCTTGATCTTGGCGATCTCCTCGATCTGCTTCTCGGTGATCTTGCCCACCTTGTTGCGGTTGGGCTCGGGGGAGCCCTTGGCGAGGTTGACGGCGCGCTTCACGAGCACCGGGACCGGCGGGGTCTTGGTGATGAAGGTGAAGGTGCGGTCGGAGTAGATGGTGATCACCACGGGGATGATCAGGCCTTCCTGGTCCTTGGCGGAGGTCTTGGCGTTGAATGCCTTGCAGAACTCCATGATGTTGACGCCCTGCGGGCCCAGCGCGGTGCCGACCGGCGGGGCAGGCGTGGCCTTGCCGGCCGGAATCTGGAGCTTCACCATCGCGTTCACTTTCTTTGCCATGAATTACCTCTTTAGAATCTCGTTAGGAAATCTTCTCTACCTGCAAAAAGTCGAGTTCGACTGGAGTTGCGCGGCCGAAGATGGTGACCAGCACGCGCAGCGTGTCGCGCTCGTGGTTGACCTCGTCGACTTTGCCCGAGAAGTTGGTGAAGGGGCCTTCGTTGATCCGGACTGTTTCGCCCTTCTCGAAACTGAGTTTGGGACGCGGGCGCTCGGCGGAGCTGGCCTGGCGGTAGAGGATCGAATTGACCTCATCGGCCGTCAGCGGGACAGGATTGTTGCCGCCGCCGACGAAGCCGGTCACGCGCGGGGTATCCTTCACCGCGTGCCACAGCGTCTCGTTCATTTCCATTTGCACCAGCACGTAGCCGGGATAGAGCAGGCGCTTGCTGGTGACTTTCTTGCCGCCGCGCATCTCGACGACCTCTTCCTGCGGGATGAGGATTTCGCCGATCTGGTCGGCATAGCCGAACGCCTGGGCGCGGCCGCGCAGCGACTCGCGGACTTTCTGCTCAAAGCCCGAATAGGTGTGGATGATGTACCAGTTCATGTTCGGGCGGTCGATGTTGATGGTGGGCTGGCCGGGCGCGGCAGCTTCCCCGGCAGCTTCTGATTCCGAAGCTTCAGCCTCCACGGCTTCGGCTTCCACGGCTTCGGCTTCCGCGGCTTCGGCTTCCACGGCTTCAGCCTCCACGGCTTCGGCTGCCGCCTCCGGCGCGGCGGCCTCGGCGGCCTCCTCCACCGGTTCGGCGTCCTGTTGCGGATCGAGGATCTCTTCGTCCTGCATGGTTGGCACCCCTTAACGGGTAAAGGTCTCGAACACTCTCTGGATGGCGCGGCCCAGAACCAGGTCCACCAGGAAGAAATACCCGGCGAAGGCGAAGACGGCGACCAGCACGACGATGGTGGTGGAGCGTACCTGTTTCCAGTTGGGCCAGGTGACCGCGCGCATCTCCACCTGCAATTCGCCAAAGTACGCCTTCAAGCGGGCGGGCCAGCCGCCGATTTTGGCGGTGACGTTGCCCGCGCTCATGTTTGCAACGCTAGATTCTGCCTTGGCCACGGGTGTAACTCTCCTCGGCCGCGATGGGCCGCGCCCAGGTGGGATGGCAGGGGCGGAGGGATTCGAACCCCCACTCGCGGTTTTGGAGACCGCTGGTCTACCGTTAAACCTACGCCCCTTCAGGCCACATGAGGCGCGGCTGGCAAAGCCAGCCGTCCTTAAACCTATTTTACTTCTCTATGCGATAAATGTTTGCGGCAGAAGCGGCAGAACTTCTTCAGCTCCAGCCGCTCCGTCATGGTCTTCTTATTCTTCGTCGTGGTGTAGTTGCGCCGCTTACACTCGGTGCACTGCATCGTAATAATTTCACGCGGCATAGCCGAACTCCTACTCCATTACCTCGGTGACGGTGCCGGCGCCGACCGTGCGGCCGCCTTCGCGAATCGCGAAGCGCAGCCCCTTGGCCATCGCCACCGGCGTGATCAGCTCCACCGTCAGGTTCACGTTGTCGCCCGGCATCACCATCTCGGTGCCCTCGGGCAGTTGCGCCACTCCGGTCACGTCCGTGGTCCGGAAATAAAATTGCGGCCGGTATCCCTTGAAGAACGGCGTGTGACGGCCGCCCTCATCCTTGCTCAGCACGTAGACCTCGCCCTTGAACTTCGTGTGCGGCTTGATCGAGCCCGGCTTGGCGATCACCTGGCCGCGCTCCACCTCGTCCTTGTCGATGCCGCGCAAAAGCAGGCCGACGTTGTCGCCCGCCCGGCCTTCATCGAGCAGCTTCTTGAACATCTCGACGCCGGTGATCACCGTCTTGCGCGTATCGCGGAAGCCGACAATCTCCATTTCCTCGCCGACCTTGCAGATGCCGCTCTCGATACGGCCCGTCACCACCGTGCCGCGCCCCTGGATCGAGAAGATGTCCTCGATCGGCATCAGGAACGGCTTGTCGATGGCGCGCTCCGGCATCGGGATGTACTCATCCACCGCCTTCATCAGCTCGTCGATCGAGGCTTCCCACTGCGGCTCGCCGTTCAGCCCGCCGAGCGCTGATACCTTCACCACCGGCAGATCGTCGCCCGGGAAGCCGTAGCTCTTCAGCAGCTCGCGCACTTCCAACTCGACCAGCTCCAGCAGCTCGGGATCTTCCACCGCGTCCACTTTGTTGAGCGCGACGACGACGTAGGGCACGCCCACCTGCCGCGCCAGCAGAATATGCTCGCGCGTCTGAGGCATCGGGCCGTCGGTGGCGGCCACCACCAGGATGGCGCCGTCCATCTGCGCCGCGCCGGTGATCATGTTCTTGATGTAGTCGGCGTGGCCGGGGCAATCGACGTGGGCGTAGTGCCGGTTCGGCGTTTCGTACTCCACGTGCGCCACTGCGATCGTTATGCCGCGGGCCTTTTCTTCCGGCGCGTTGTCGATGGAATCGAAGCTCCGGAACTTGACCTTCGGGTTGTGCTTGGCCAGCGTCTTGGTGATCGCCGCCGTGAGCGTGGTCTTGCCGTGGTCAATGTGGCCGATCGTGCCCACGTTCACGTGCGGTTTGCTGCGGTCAAATTTCTCCTTCGCCATAT
>VFZE01000017.1 GCA_016871315.1 Acidimicrobiia bacterium
CGAGCCGACGCTCTTTGACGAAACGGCTCAGAGCAACGGTGTTGAGGATGGTGCTCCAGCACTCGTCCCGGGATTGCCTCATGTCAAAGCGGCTGAGGAACGCTCTGTTCTTGCCCTTTCTGTTGAGGAGGAAAAGAATCTCAGCCGGGCGATACAGCTACTTGGTGACACGTATGATCTAGTGAGCACTGTCGAGCACCTGTACGATGTTCTTCCTCAACTATGCCGACTTCCGGGCGACGTTGAGACGAACGAGGCGGCGTTTGCTGCGGGTCTGAGCGGTAACCTCGTGTCGATTTGCCGACGACAGTTGACGCTCGGAACACTCACCCTGCTTCGTGGCTACAGAAACGAGTCTCTACTGCATCTCCGAAGGGCAATCGAGACCTGTGCCTATGCCGCAAGAATGGCGAAGCACCCGCAGATGGCCAAGGTGTGGCTACGGGCAGGAACCGATGAAGCTGCGTTCGACCTGTTCAGGAAGAAGTTCGTCAAGCTCTTTCCGGCTGATGACCCCCTTTTGAGCTTCCTCGGGGAGCACTACGACATTTGCTCAAAGGCCATGCACAGCAGCATCTATGGCTTCGCTCACTACCTCGCTCAATCCAGACGAGGACCAACGCTCTTCGATGTTGGCACGGATGCGAAGCTGGTTGGCTCGTTCATTACGGCAGTTGGCGTTCACTTTGTCATGGTTCGTCTGTTCTACCGCCTTTTGATGCCCTACACGGTTGCCGGAATCCAGCAGTGGGCCTCCGAAATGGACGACGGTGAAAGGCTGTTTCGAGCCAGGCATGAGGAGTGGCAACCGCTGATTGCGGCGGAATCGTTGAGGCTGGGAAAGGTGATCTGGGACTCAGCGGAAAGTGATCCAAAGCCATGAGCCATCACGAACCTCGGACGGCCCCGCCGTGGACAACTAGTGAGATCCCGGTCGTGCTGACGTACATTCACCCCACTCCTGATGCGCGGGAACCCCGCTACCAGCTTCAGTGGGACTACCAGATTGAGTGGCCGAAAGCCGGGCGTCCCACGATCACGCTCTTGCGCTTCCGCAGCTACCAGCAGAAGTCGGCAGAGGGGAAAGCCGAACTGGTCGAGGACATCACTGAAGACATCCCGGTGAACGAAGGGGTGATGATGGCATTGTCCCAACACGCAGCGTGGTATCTCTTTTCGACCTGCGAAATTGAAGGCGATTGGAGATTTGCAGACAAGACGCTACTACCTAGAAGGATGTGAAGAGGCTGCAAAGAAACGGTTCAGCCTCTCGGCGTTTCGGCAGATGGTGCAAGCGGCATCGCCCTGCCCGTCTATTCTGAAGGACGGCCGATCTCAATGAACTACCGCGCTGCATTGCTGGCTGCAGAGTATGCTGTATGCTGTTTGGAAGTTTGGAATTGGAAACCCGGCCCGGCAGGCACGCGGGGCTCGCATCCGTGTATGCGAAGCCACGTTGGTTTGAAACACGTCGATTCGGGACACCAACACCAACCCCACTGTCAACAAACGCCTCCTGTCAACAGGAGAAAGCCGAGAATTGGTACGCGAAAACTTGGGGTCCGGCCTCAACCCCGGGGGTTGAGTGCGCCACCCCGCGAATCATGTTTTCCAACGAGAGAGAACGCCCGCAACGCAAGAACTGCGGAATGTGGCGAGTACGGGCGAAGGCGGTGGCGAGCGCTGCCGTCAAGATAATGGGCCTTGGAGTTGGGACGTAGACGGTGTGGCTCCCCAGAGTGGACGCGAACTCCACTTGTTTCGGAGCAGGAGGAGTTCGTGGTTATGAGGCGGGCTTGCGCGGCGATGAATCGCGACGCGGCACGCCATGGGGGTGAGCCACGGCGAGGCGGCGCAGAGTTGAGAGGTTGCGCTCATCGTCGCCGTCGTCGTCGATGGGGGTTTCCAGAATGAAGGCCTTGTGGCGGAGTTTGGGATGGCGGACGATGCGGCGGAAGGCATCTTCACCGATGTGGCCTTTGCCGATGTGCTGGTGGCGGTCGATGCGGGAGCCGAGCGGGGCCTTCGAGTCGTTGGCGTGGATGACGTGGATGCGATCCAGCGGGAGGACGGCTTCGGCTTGCGCGAGGGTGTCCTTGAGACCGGCGGCGGTTGCGATGTTGTAGCCTGCGGCAAGAAGGTGGGCGGTGTCGAGACAGAAGCCGATTTCGTATTCGATGCGGTTGATGGCGAGGTGGCGGATGGCGGCGAGTTCCTCGATGCGGCTGCCGATGGCGGAGCCCTGGCCGGCGGTGTTTTCCAGAAGCAGCGTGAGGTGCGTCGAGCGGATGCCGCGAGAGGCTTCGGCGAGCGAGTCGGAGAGGGTGAGCAGCGCCTGCTCGAGCGACTGGTTCTTGTAGCTGCCGGGGTGCGCGACCAGGTACTCGGCGCCGATCAGGATGGCGCGTTCGAGCTCGCCGCGGAAGGCGGCGATGGATTGCTTGCGGATGGAGGTGTCGGCGGAGGCGAGATTGATGAGGTAGTTGTCGTGGATGACGAGGGGGTGGAGGTTGTGTTTTTCGCGGGCGTGGCGGAGGCGGGCGATGGCCGGGAGAGAGGGCATGGAGGCGCGCCACATGCGGGGGCTGGCGGAGAAGATCTGGAAGGTGTCGCAGCCGAGGCGGTGGGCGTGGAGTGCGGCCTCTTCGAGGCTTTTGGCGATGGAGGTGTGAACGCCGGCGCGCAGAGGGGCCGGCATCAGGCTTTCCAGCAGATCAGCTTGGGCTCGGTCATCTCTTCGATGGCGTAGCGCGGGCCTTCGCGGCCCGTGCCGCTGAGCTTGACGCCGCCGTAGGGCATCTGGTCGACGCGGTATTGGGGAACTTCGTTGATCATAAAGCCGCCGACGTGGACGCGTTCGGCGGCGCGGAAGGCTTTCTCGAGATCGCGGGTGTAGATGCCTGCTTGGAGGCCGTAGTCGGAGGCGTTGACGCGATCGATGGCCTCTTCGAGCGAGTCGTAGGCGTTGACGGAGACGAGAGGGCCGAAGGCTTCGCGGCAGCTGATGCGGACCGTGTCGGGGACGTCGGCGAGGACGGCGGGTTCGACAGTGGCGCGCTTGCGGGCGCCGCCGGTGAGAAGGCGCGCGCCAGCGCTGACCGCTTCAGCGAGCCAGTCCTCGACGCGCTCGGCTTCGGCTTCGGTGATGAGGGAGCTGATGTCGGTGGCGTTGTCGCGGGGGTGGCCGATGGTGAGTTTGCGCGTGCCTTCGATCATTTGATCGAGGAAACGGTCGCGGATCTTGCGGTGGACGTAGATGCGCTGGACGGAGATGCAGACCTGGCCGGAGTGCGCGAAGCTGCCGGCAACACAGCGGGGGACGGCTTCTTCGAGATTGGCGTCGTCTTCCATGATGACCGCAGAGTTGGAGCCGAGTTCGAGGGTGACGCGCTTGAGACCGGCGAGATTGCGGATGCGGAGGCCGACTTCGGCGGAGCCGGTGAAGGTAATCATCTTGACGTCGGGGTGGAAAACAAGCGCGTCGCCGATGTCGCCGCCGGGTCCGGTGATGACGTTGAGGGCGCCGGGAGGGAGGCCGGATTCGGCGAAGATGCCGGCCATCATGATGCCGCTGACGGGCGTGGTGGAGGCGGGTTTGTGGACGACGGTGTTGCCGGCGGCGAGCGCGGGCCCGATTTTGTGCATGGCGAGGTTCAGAGGGAAGTTGAACGGCGTGATGGCGGCGATAACGCCGAGAGGTTCGCGGATGGTCATGGCCCAGCGGCCCTTGCCTGCTGGTGAGGCGTCCATGGGGATGACCTCGCCGGTGAGGCGGTGTGCCTCTTCGGAGCTGAACAGGAGAGTGCCGGCGGCGCGCTCGACTTCGACGCGGGCTTCGCGGATGGGCTTGCCGCATTCATTGGTGACGGCGGAGGCGAAGGCGTCACGGCGCTCCAGCAGGAGCTGGTGTGCGCGGCGGAGGATGGCCGAGCGCTCCTCGCGGGTCATCGCGCGCATGGCCGGGAAGGCGGCTGCGGCGGCCGAGACGGCGGCGTCGACTTCGGGCTTCCCGGCCCGGAACACCGTGGCGACGGTTTCGCCATCGTAGGGAAGTGCGACAGGCATCGGGGCGGCGGTCTTGACCGGCTGGCCGCCGATGATCATGGGGAGTTCCATAGGTCTAGTGTAGAGGGCTGGAGTATGCTCATGAGGATGGCGCGAGTTCTGTTGTTCTTGTTGGTGACCGTTGCGGCGGGGAGGGATTTGCCGGAGATACGGCGGGACGACTACGGGGTGCCGCACATCTATGGCAAGACGGATGCCAGCGTGGTGATGGGGCTGATGTATGCGCAGGCGGAGGATAATTTTTGGCAGCTGGAACAGGATGTGATTCGGGCGCTGGGGAGGTCGGGCGGGGTGAACGATGTATTGGTGCATGCGTTTGAGATTCCAAGGCTGGCAAGGGAAGAGTATGCCGCGATGGAGGCGGCTTCGAAGGCGATTTGCGATGCGTGGGCGGAGGGGTTGAATCTTTATCTGAAGATGCATCCGGCGGTGAGGCCGGCGCTGATCGACCGGTTTGAGCCTTGGCACATTTTGGCGATGCATCGGGGGACGACCGGGGTGATCGGGAAAGAGGGGGTGACGCTGGAGGAGGCGCGGAGGATGTTTCCGAAAGTGGAAGGAGAGGCAAGCAACGACGAGGAGGGGTCGAACATGTGGGCGATTGGACCGGAGCGCTCGGCGACGGGGCGGGCGATGCTGTTCATCAATCCGCACATCCGGTTCTTTGGCGGGGGACAGCGGTATGAGGCGCACCTTGATTCCAGGCAAGGGCTGAAGGTTTCGGGGTTCGCGATTCTGGGGACGCCGTACATACGGTCCGGATTCACGGAACGGCATGGGTGGAGCCATACCAACAACAATGCGGACATGGTGGACACGTGGCTGGTGGAGCCGGATGATCCTTCGATTACGAGCTGGACGGACGGCGGGGTAACGTATCGCAAGAGCCGGCAGGGGGTGTTGCTGGGGATGCGGGACCGGAAGTACGTGGCGGTGCGGTCGGCGCGTGTGGAGCGGCGGGGAGTGCTGGAGCAGAGGGTGGCGATGGCGCGGGCGAGAAGCCTGGCGGAGTTCAAGACGGCGATGGCGCGACGCGCCCTGACGGGATCGAACACGATGTACGCGGACCGGGAGGGGAACATTTTCTACGTGCATGGGAACGCGATCCCGCGGCGGGTGGAAGGAGACTGGCGCGGGTGGCACGAGATGGAGGAGCTGCCGCAGTACACGAATCCGAAATCGGGCTACTTGCAGAACTGCAATTCGACGCCGTTTCTGGCGGCGGGGGAAAACGGCGGATTGGAGGAGAGCAATTATCCGGCATATATGGTCCCGGAGCGGGACAATTTGCGGGCGGAGATGTCGCGGCGGCTGCTGGAGAGGGAGAAGAAGTTCACGTTCGAGGATTGGGGGAAGGCGGCGCTCGACACCTATGTTTTGCGTGCGGAGAAAGAGCTGCCGGAGCTGTTGAGCGCATGGGAGGAGTTGAAGAAGAATGACGCGGGGAGGGCGGCGAAGCTGGCGGACGTGATGAAGGAACTGGCGGGGTGGAATCGCGTGAGCACGGTGACCTCGGCGCCGATGACGCTGTACATGAAGTGGTCGGCGCTGCGGGAGAAGGCGGGGGCGATGGAGGCGCTGGAGCAAGTGAAGGCGCAACTGGAGAAAGATTTCGGGACGTGGAGAGTAGCGTGGGGCGAGGTCAACCGGCTGCAGAGGATACACACGAGCGGGACGCAGGAGCGTTTTGATGAAGCGAGGCTGAGCGCGCCGGTGGCGGGCGGGCCGGGCGCAGCGGGAGTGATCTTCAACTTCACGACGCGGACGCAGGCCGGGGATAAACGCGGGTATGGGATCAGCGGGAACACGTATGTGGCGGTGGTGGAGTTCGGGAAGAAGGTGTGGGCGGGATCGGTGCTGGTGTTCGGGCAGAGCGCCGATGTGACGTCGCCGCATTATTTCGACCAGCGGGACTTGTACGCGAGCAAGGGGTTTAAGATCGCGTGGTTTTATGAGGGAGATGTGAAGAAGAGCACTGCTCGGACGTACCGGCCGGGCGATCCGGATTAGCAAGAAAATATAGCGCCCGGGCGTATCCTTTTGGGGGCTAGCGGTAAGTCTGGGTGAAGGGCTGATATGAGGGAAGAGGAGATCAAGGAGGCGTACCGGGAGCATAAGGATGCGTTGTACCGGTTTGCGTGGCGGATGACGGGGGCAGAGGGGACGGCGGAGGATTTGGTTCAGGAGTGTTTCCTGGGGCTGGTGAGGAATCCGAATGGGTTTGAGGCGGGGAGGGCGGACTTGCGGGGGTATTTGTTTGGAGCGGTGAGGAATCAGGCGAGGAAACACTGGAGGCGGGAGCAGCGATGGGAGGAACTGGATGAGAAGAGCTTCGCGGCGGCTCCAGTAGATGTGACGAAAGGGGAGAAGGCGGCTCTGGTGGGAGAGGCGGTGCGGGCACTGCCGGCGCTGCAAAGAGAAGCGCTGCTGAGGAGATGGGAGGCGCCTGGGGCTCCGGCGCGGCTGGAAGGGCGGATTTTTTCCAACCGGCGTTGGTATGAATGGCTGTGGAAAGGGTCGGTACGGGTGCCAGTTCCAGCGATGGTGGCGCTAGTGATCGTACTGGTGGCGGGGATCGGCTATTTGCGGAGGGCGGAGGTTAATAAGGAGGTGCGGCTGACGGATTTTCAGCCGGTGGCGGAGATGAAGACGAGGATTATCAGGAGGGAGTTATGAGAATCGCGATGGCGGTGTTGATGGGGAGTTTGTGTTTCGGCGGGCAGGTCGTGATGAGCGGGACGCTGGCAACAATGAGTACGTGATGGAGAGCGCAGAGGAGATCGCGCCAGGAGGCGGCGTGTTCCATCTGTACGTGTCGCATGAACCGGGTTGGCGGCCTCGGGGGAATGCGGAGGAGCTTCAGTTAGGGGCGAGTACGGGAAGGCCGCAGGGATCGCGCTAGGGCTCAGGCCAGTTGTGGCGGATGTGAAAGATGCCGGTCCGTCATCTATAGGTGACGTAGAATGGCGAAACCCAGCCGATCTCCGGGTCGCCGTCCGGCTTTTCGGTGTCGCGCTGAAAGACGCGGAGGTAGTAGTAAGACCGGCCGGGGCGGGCATCGGTGTCGCGCCAGTTCAGGCGCGTGCGGCGCGAGGAGGGGCGTGTCGTGTAGACAAACTTGCCATCCTTGACGACATCTATGCGGAGGATGGTGTTGGGGGCTTCTATCGAGGCGTCCATACGCAACGGTTCGGTGACAGGGGCGTCCCATTCCTGTCCGGGCATGCGCGTTCCGTTGGCGGTGACCTTGAGGATGATCTCGTCACTGGCGGCGTAGGTTCGGCGGTCGTACATGCCGTCTAGGATGCCGCGGCGGTCTTCGGAGGCGGCCCAGACAGCAGCCCAGGAATTGTGCGTCGAGCCGTGGTCGGAAAAGCTGACGAAGCCGTAGACGTTGCCCTTGGCCAGGGCGTCCTGGGCGAAGTGGCCGGGCTTGTCGGTCTGGGTGCGGCCGCGGAGTTCGTCCTTGGGCTGCGCGAAGGCCTCATAGCTGCCTCGCGCTCCCTGGTAGATTTCCAGCAGACAATCGAAGCGGGCGTTCGGCCAGTTCCAATCGGCCAGCGGTCCGGCGGCGAAAGTGTGGGGCACAATCACAGACTTCTGGCCGGGCTGTGAGAGGACCTTCTCCTCCCAAAATTTCCACATCGCGGGCGGAGAGTTGTCCGCGGACTTGGGGCCCTTGCCGCGATCGATCATGCGCAGCGGCGCGCCGCGTTTCAAGAAAAGAACGTTACGGTGTCCGCCGGGGCTCTGCATGGAATGCTCGTAGCTGTACACGCCGGTGAAGTGCGGCGAGTGGGTGAACAGGTCAACCGCCTTCTGGACCCAATACCACTGGTAATCGCGCAGACCGTCGGGCCAGCCTCCGCCAGTGACCTCGTTATGGTCGGAGGTGCCGAGGAAATCGAGCTGCGCGGCGTCGATGGCGTAGCGGTAGGTGTCGAGGATGGAACCGTCCACGCCGCTGTGGCCGCGGATGTCGGTGTGGCGGTGGGAGTCGCCTAGCAGCAGGGTGTAGGTCTTGCCGCCCGCGGTCATCGAGTGGCGTGGGCGGCGCGGCGGGCGGACGCCGGGTTTGGGGAGACGCGCGGCGGCCAGTTGAGGCTGCGACGAGGCGGCGGCTTGGGGCAGTTGCGCAAGGTAGGTGACGTAGTGCAGAGCGTGCGCCTGATCGCTGGGGCGTATGGTGGGGGAGCGGCCGTCGCTGGAATAGGCGACCTCAATGGCGCCAGCGGGATTACGGGCCAGCGAGACACGCTGCGAGTTGTGGCCAGAGCTGTCGGCGAACTGCAAGGGTAGCTCCCAGCCGGCGCCCGAGAGGCGCGTGGCGTAGAAATGGTAGATCTCGTTGGGCTGCGTGTAGGTCCAGTGGCGGAAAACGAGCACGAGGCTGCCGGCTCCGTCGGTAATCAGCTGGGGCAGTTCGGCGTAGCGCTCCATCCGGTTGGTGAGGATCTTCTCGAGACCGTTGGAGGCGTCGTGAAGGCGGCCGCCGCTCCAGACGCGCATGCCGAGGCGGCGTGAATAGTGCAAGCCGCGGCTGCCGGGCGCGGCGCTGGAGGTGGAGTAGTCCTTTCCCCAGTTCTCGTCAGCTTCATCCCACGCTACCCAAACGCGGTTCTCCGTGTCGACCGCGACCCAGGAGTGAAACTGCGCGCAGGCTTCGGTGGTGACGCCGATCACCGGGCCGAGCTTTTCGCCAGCAAGCCCGCGCAGCATGACGTCGTAGTTGCCGTGGTGATAGGTATCCCAGCTTATCCAGGCTCGGCCGGTGGAATCGAGGGCGACGGCGGGTTCCCAGTCGCTAGCATCGCTTGTCGAGACGCGCATCTCCCTGCCCCAGCCTTGCGCGGTACGGCGGCGCGCATAGACATCGGCGTTGCCGTTGCGGAAGGACTGCCAGACGACGGTGAGTGCGCCGCCGGATTCGGCAGCCTGCACATTAAAATCCGAGTCAGGTGCAGTGGTGAGACGCTCGGGAGCGGCGGGTTGGCCGGAGGCGCGGACGTCAGCGGAGAAGAGTTCGAAGTTGCCATCAATTTGCGAGGGCCAGATGACGCTAACGCCGTCCCGCCAAGGCGTGATGGCGGGCATGTAGTTGTCGGTGAGATTCCCGCTAACCGGGATGGGCGCGCCCCAGCGGCCCTGCGGGTCGCGGCGCTTCACAACAAGCCGGTCGGCGTCGCGGTCCCTCCATTCGATGTAAGTTGCCCACAGTGAGCCGTCGCGCGAGAAGGCGATGGCCGGGTAGTCACTTTGTTTGCCCGCGTCAGAGATGCGGACGCCATGGATGCGGCCGGAGAGTGAGGGGAGAGCGACGTTTTGGGGAGGGGGTGTTTCGGGCGAGACGGCCTGCTCGCGGCGTTGTTGGGAAAAAAGGGTGGCAGTGATGAACAGGAGAAGGAAGGCGGTCTTAATCAAGGTCGATATCCTTTTGGGGCGGGCGCTGGTCTGGGTCCTCCTTGGCCTGCTTGAACAGCTCATCGAACTTCTTGTTGAGCACGTCCTGGCGGTTTTTCTGGTCCTGCATCGATTTCTGGAAGACTTCCTCGCGTCGCGCCGATTCGCCTTTGAGACGCTGCACAGCGGCGGCAAGATCCTCGATGGGCTTCGGTTTCTCCTTTTCTTTGTGTGAGATAACAGCGCTGGTGATGGGGTCCACTTTGAGCGCCGCCTCGCAGCACGGGCAAGTCACTTCGAGCAGCTTGGATGGGGCCGGCATACCGGCATCTTATCGCAAACGCGCAAGGGCTAAAGATCACAATCACCTTAGCCGATAGTTAAGAGTGTTTTCTGAGGAGCCGTATTGCTTTTGCCTGATTGCTGATCTCCAGGGAAAACTCTAATTTTGGATTTGGGGAGCAACCCGGATGCTTCGAGCAGTGATCATATCGCCCGATACGGAGTTGGGCGACCGGCTGGCTGAGCTGATTGCCCGCGCCGGACGGGTGGGCCTTGCGAAATCGATTGATCGCTACCTGGTCAGCCACGAACTGGAACGGTTCTTGCGCGCCAACGCACCGCAAGTGGTCTTTCTGGGTATTCAGAATCTAGGTGACGCGATGGAAGTCGTCCGCCAGGTCGAGGAATTCATGCCCGGCCTGCAAGTGGTGGCGATTGACCGGGGCTGCGATCCGGCCACGCTGCTGGATCTGATGCGGAACGGCGTGCGTGAGTTTCTTGCCTACCCATTCGACATGGCCAGCTTCATGGGAGCCGTGGAGCGGCTTGAGGAGATGGTGGACAAGCAGCCGGCGGTCTACGACACAACCGACATGGTGGTGTCGTTCCTGCCCGCTAAGGCCGGCGTCGGCACCTCCACCATCGCCCTAAACACGGCCATCGCGCTGTCGCGCATCACCGAAAGGAACGTCCTATTGTCGGACCTGGATCTGAACTCAGGGCTGATCGGCTTCATGCTGAAGCTGGACAACGTCTATACGATTTACGAAGCGGCGGAGAATTGCGACAAGCTGGACGAACATATCTGGCCGCAATTGGTGGCCAGCCAGGACAAGCTGGACGTGCTGCCGGCGGGCCGGTTGGACCCTCAGTCACGTATTGAGCCGGTGCAGATCCGTAAGCTGATCGCATTCGCGCGGAGATTCTATTCGGCGCTTTGCTTGGATTTGAGCGGCAACATGGAGAAGTTCTCGCTCGAGGTGATGCAGGAGTCCAAGCGGATCTTCCTGGTCTGCACGCCGGAGATTCCTTCGCTGCACCTGGCACGACAAAAGTTCCAACTGCTCAGCAACATGGACCTGGGCGACCGTGTCGCGGTGCTGTTGAACCGGTCGCAGAATCGGTCCATCATCACCCCCGCCCAAGTGGAGCAGCTGCTCGGCGTTCCGGTCTTCATGGAGTTCCCGAACGAATATAAGGGAGTACACCAGGCACTGACGGCCGGACAGGGTGTAGAGCCAGCCACCGAGCTTGGCAAACAGTTCGCGCACCTGTCCTACTACATCTTGGACAAGACGCCGCCGACGAAGACGGGAAAGGGCAAAAAGAAGTTCCTGGAGTACTTCACGGTGCCGCGCTATACGATGTCGCCGCAGAAGTAGCGGCTCTATTGGCGCGGCGGGCGGTTGCCGGCTTCCAAGGTTGCCGTGCGCATATCTAGCTTCCACAGAAGAAGCAGTCCAATCACGAAGAAGACGATCAGGGAGAGGATCGCCAGTCGAAAGCTGCCAGTCCATTGCAAGGCCAGCCCGAGCAGAAGGGGCCCCAGCCAACTGGTGCCCTTCTCGCTGATCTCATAGACGGAAAAGTACTCCGCTTCCTGGCCTTTGGGGATCATAAAGGTGTAGATCGACCGGCTGAGCGCCTGGCTGCCGCCAAGCACAACGCCGATCACGCCTGCGGCTAGGTAGAAATGCGTCGCCGTGTGCACTCCCAGGTAGATCCACACAAGCGTCGCCAGCCAGATGGCGAGCGACACCATCACGGCCTCCTTGTTGCCGATCCAGCGCGCCAAGTACTCGAAGCCGATGGCTCCGAAGAAGGCGACGAATTGGGTGAGCAGAATGGCGGAAGTGAGAACCTTGATCGGCAGACCCATCTCCTCGCGGCCAAACTGGGCGGCCATGGAGATGACTGTCTGAATGCCGTCGTTGTAGATGAGGTAGGCGACGAGAAAGAGCAGCGTCTGCGGATAATTGCGTATCTGGGAGAAGGTGTGGATCAGCTGGCGGACGGCTTCACCCACCTGGCTGCGTCCGGGTGGCGGAGATTTTTGAGGACCGCGGTTGCGCAGGTAGCGCAGGGGAATGATAGTGAACAGCGCCCACCAGATTCCGGCGGAGGCGAGCGAGATCCGCACGGCGTGGCCTTCGCTGATGCCCAGCGATTCCGCTTGCCAGAAGAGAACAAGATTGAGAGCGAGCAAAATGCCTCCGCCGAGGTAACCAAGTCCCCAGCCCTTCGAGGAGACCTTGTCGCGTTCCTCGGGTGGAGCTATTTCCGGCAGGAAGGAATTGTAAATAACGATGGATGCACCGAAAGTGAAGTTGGCTCCTAGGAAGAGCAGGCAGCCCAGCAGGTAGCGCTCCCCGCCAAGGAAGTACATGAGGCCGGTCGAGATGGCGCCGATGTAGGCAAGCGTGCCGAGCAACTCGCGCTTGCGCCGGCCATAGTCGGCCATTGCGCCAAACAGCGGCAGCGCGATCACCTGAGTAAGAACAGAGAGGCTCACCGCGTAGGGCCAGACCGATTGTGCGGCAATGCGTACGCCGAACAGCGTAAGAAAGCCGTCAGCGCCCGCGGCCGATTTGGCGAGCGAAGTGAGATAGGGTCCGAGAAAGACGGTAACGGCGGTGGTGTAGAAGGCGGAGTTGGCCCAGTCATACATGTACCAGGCGCGCTGTTCCTTTGTGCTATATGCCGGCGGCGGGGGTTCCGATATCACGGAGTTTTTAGTGGGCCCCTTCATGAACAGCGCGCGGGCGTTCCGCGGCCACACGGGCCATATCGCTGAGCGTGACGTAGTCGCACTTGCCGCTACCCAGGCGGGGGATCTTCTCCATGTAGTGGACGTTGCGAGGCACGGCCACCTCGGCGAGCCCCGCCTGACGCGCGGTCGATAGGAGATGTTCCCGCTTCAGGTTCGGATCCTCGGTGAACAGCACGATCGTTTCGCCGCGGCGGTCGCTGGCAACGGTGGAGGCGGCATGTGCCTTTCCGGGTGAGGCGAGAGCCGCCATCTGCTCAACCACTTCGAGCGAGACCATCTCGCCAGCCACTTTGGCAAAGCGCTTCGCGCGCCCGACGATGCGCACGTAGCCTTCATCCAGTTCGACGATGTCGCCGGTATCGTACCATTCCGGCCCCATCCCTGACTCCGGCTGCTGGATCACCCCGGGCTTGTCGTGCAGCAGGTAACCCCGCATGCGGTTCGGGCCGCGAACGTGGAGCCGCGCGCCACGCTCAATGCCCGGGACCGGCTCCAGACAACAATCCATGCCGGGCATGATTTTGCCCACCGTTCCCGGTTTGTTGAAGTAGGGCGTGTTCACGGCAATGACCGGCGAGAATTCCGTCACGCCGTAGCCCTCCAGAATGCGTAGTCCGAACTTCTCCATCCAGACCTGACGCACGGAATCAGCCAGCTTCTCGGCCCCGCTGAGAACGTAGCGGACGGAATAGAAATCCAGTGGATGGGCGCAGCGGGCATAATTGCCGAGGAAGGTGGAGGTGCCGAAGATTACCGTGCAGTCGCGGTCATAACACATCTCGGGGACCATGCGGTAGTGGAGCGGGGACGGATAGAGGAAAAGCCGCGCGCCGGTAACGACAGGAACCAGGGCACCAGCCGTAAGTCCGAAGGAATGGAATAATGGAAGCGCGACCAGAAACTTGTCGCGGTTGGAGAATTCGATGACGGCGCGGATCTGATTCACGTTGGCGAGAATGGATCCGTGGCTGAGTACTACGCCCTTGGGCTTGCCCTCAGAACCCGAGGTGAACAGCACCACGGCCGGGTCTTCGGAGCGCGTTTCCAGCATGCACCGGTGCGGGCGGCGCAGCGCGAAGCCGATCAGCCATAGCTTGTCTAAGAGGGAAAACTGCGAGCGCAGGTCTTCCAGGTAGACTATGCGCACACCCTGAAGCTTGGACACTTTGTCGGTCAGCCGGGCTTTCTCCAGAAACGCCCGCGAGGTGAGCACCGTCTTGATCGCCGCCACTTCAATTGCGCTCTGCATGCCGTCGACGCCAGCCGTGTAGTTGAGCATCGCGGGCACGCGGCGGCGGGAGAACAGGCCTAGCAGCAGCATGATGGTGGGCGTCATGTTCGGCATCAAAACGCCGACGGTCTCGTCCTGCCTGGAGAGCCGGGAGACAAGCCGGCCGAGGGCGAGCGCACCCTTCAACACATCACCGAAGGTTGCTGGCTGGAAGCGGATGTCCTCGATGAGTTCGGCGTCGCGGCCAAAACGATCCGCCGCTTTCAGGAAGGAGGCGAACAGCGTGGATGGGGGTTGTGCCTTCACCCAGTTTTCTTCCAGCAGACGCCGGATTTGATCGCTCACGTGGCGGCGGCGCTGGCGGCCACTGCGCCCTTCCCGCTCCTTCAGTTGCACCGGCGGGTAGTAAGTGACGCGCACCGGCGGCTTGCCAATGACCGGGAACGGCGCCTTCATTCGGCCGAAGCGGGAATGCACGGCGCCGTCGATATTCACCGGCAGCAGCGAGGCGCCGGTTCGCGATAGCAGAAATGCCAGCCCGTCATATACCTTCATCAGGCTCCCGGTGACCGTGATGCGGCCTTCCGGAAAAATGCAAACCCGCTTTCCCGCTTCGATCAGGTGCACAATGGATTTCATCGCAAGCGGATTGGCCGTGTCGACGACTACGTGTGGAATGAACCGGAAGAACAGCCGCAGCGGCCACTTGGCGGCGATGGTGGTGTGGATGATCCAGGTAAGCTCGAACGGAAGAAAACAGCCGACGAGAAAAGGGTCGAGAAAGCTCTGGTGATTGGCCACCACGATCAGCCGGTCCGGAATCTCGGTGCCCGTGCCGCCGCGCACCTCCACCTTCAAGAACAACCGGAGAACAGTCTTCGCCAGAATTTTCAGCAACTCTCTACACTCCGCTCTGCTGGATCAGCTTCGCCACCAGCGACGTCCAGCCTGTCTGGTGGCTCGCGCCCAGCCCGGCGCCATGGTCGCCGTGGAAGTACTCATAGAACAGTACATGATCCCGAAAATGCGGATCCTGTTGCAGCTTATCATTATGTCCAAACACGGGCCTTCTGCTGGATTCATCGCGCAGGAACAATCGCCCCAGACGCCGTGATAGCTCCGCGGCTACCTCCCCTAGCGTCAGCCACTTCCCGCCGCCGGTCGGAAACTCTACCCGAAAATCGTCGCCATAGTAGTGGTTGAACTTTTGCAGTGATTCAATCAGCAGATAGTTCACCGGGAACCAGATCGGACCGCGCCAGTTCGAGTTGCCGCCGAAAATGCCGGTTGTCGATTCGGCCGGCTGATAATCTACGCGATGCTCGGCGCCGTTGACCTGCAGCACGTAGGGGTGATCCTTGTGGAAGCGCGACAGAGACCGGATCCCGTAAGGCGACAGGAATTCTTTCTCGTCGAGCATCCGGGAGAGCCCACGTCGCAGGCGGCTGGCCTGGCAAATGGCGAGCAGGCGGCGCTCATGGATGCCGCGGCGGGTCATCGATGCCAGGTCGCGGCAAAGGTCCTGACGATTCTCGATGAACCACTCCATGCGTGTGCGGAATCCCGGCAGCCGTTCGAGTATCTCCGGCTCGAGAGTATCGACGGCAAACAACGGAATCAGTCCGACCATCGAGCGGAGTTTCATCGGAAGGTTCCGGCCGTCGGGCAGCCGCAGCCGGTCGTAGAAAAAGCCGTCGGCCTCTTCCCACAGCCCTGTCCCACCAAGCTGATTCATCGCCGAGGCGATGTAGAGGAAATGCTCGAAGAACTTGCTGGCGACATCTTCGTAGACCGGGTTGTGGAGAGCCAGCTCCAGCGCGATGCGCAGCATGTTCAAGCAATACATCGCCATCCAACTGGTGCCGTCGCTTTGTTCGATGTAGCCGCCGGTGGGCAGCGGTGCGCTGCGGTCAAACACGCCGATGTTATCCAAACCAAGGAAGCCGCCTTCAAAGATGTTGTCCCCGCTGCGGTCCTTGCGGTTCACCCACCAGGTGAAGTTGAGCATCAGCTTGTGGAAGACGCGCTCAAGGAAAGCGATGTCCTTGCGCCCTTGGAGCTTGCCGTCGATCTTGTACACGCGCCAGCAGGCCCAGGCGTGCACCGGCGGGTTCACGTCGTTGAAGGCCCACTCGTAAGCGGGAATCTGGCCGTTGGGGTGCATATACCATTCCCGCAGGAAGAGTCCCAGCTCGCGCTTGGCGTATTCGGGATCGACCACCGAGAAGGTGATCATGTGGAAGGCGGTGTCCCACGCGGCAAACCACGGGTACTCCCACTTGTCCGGCATCGACAGAATGTCGTCAGTGTAGAAATGAATCCACTGTGCGTTGCGGCCCTGCTTGCGCGCCGGATCGGGGGGAGGGCCGGCGGGATCGCCGTGCAGCCACTGATCGACCACGTAGTGGAAGAACTGTTTGCTCCATAACAGACCGGCGAAAGCCTGACGCTGCACGCGCCGGGCATCGTCGCTGAGATAAGCGGGCAGGAAACTGTAGAAGTCGTCCGCCTCGCTGAGGCGTGCGGCGAAGGTGGAGTCGAAATCGACGTTCGAGCTTTGCTCGCGGCTGAGCCGCAGCCGCAACTGTTTCGATTCGCCCGGATTCAGGCGCCACTGGTACCACCCGCACGCCTTCGTGCCGCGCGCTTCTGGAGAAACAGCTTCCTGACGGCCTCGGATCAGCAGTTCGTGGAAGGCGTCCTTGTAATGCCCGGAGCCGCTTTTGACACCATACAGCCGCTCGGTGTTGGTTTCATTCTCGGTGAACAGCAGCCGCGGGCAATCCTCCAGCCAGAGGTCGAAAGCGCCCAGCGATGCATGGCGGATCTCGATGCGGTCGCTGTGAAAGGATCCGAGCCACGGGCGCGGCCCGGGGCGGCCCCAACTCCAAGTGTTGCGCAGCCATGCCGTCGGCAGCACGTGCAGATCGGCCGGATCAGGTCCGCGGTTGATGGCGGTAATGCGGATGAGCATGTCGTCCGCGTCCGCCTTGGCGTATTCCACCTCCACGTCGAAATAGCGGTTCTCGTCGAAGACACCCGTATCGATCAGTTCCAGCTCGGGATGTTCCCTGCCCCTGCCGCGGTTGCCCTCCACCAGGCGCGCATAGGGGAACTCCGCCTGCGGGTACTTGTAGAGGCACTTCATGTAGGAGTGCGTGGGTGTCGAGTCCAGGTAGTAGTAGCACTCCTTGGCATCCTCGCCATGATTTCCTTCGTGACCGTTGAGCCCGAACAGCCGCTCCTTGAGGATCGGGTCGCGCCCATTCCACAGGGCTAGAGCGAAGCAGAGACGCTGATGATTGTCGCTGATTCCCGCAATGCCGTCCTCGCCCCAGCGGTAGGCTTTCGACCGTGCGTGGTCATGCGGAAAATAGTCCCATGCCGTGCCGTGGCGCGAATAGTCCTCGCGGACAGTGCCCCAGGCGCGTTCGGAAAGATAAGGCCCCCAACGCCGCCAGTGACGGACCTTCTCAGCCGCCTCTTCCAGCCGCTTGCGCTCCGCCGTCATTTAGTTATTGTAGTTTGCCGGAGCACGGCGCCGCCTACGCCAGAAGGTCTAGGAATGTCCCCGGACCGAACTCCGGCGGCGGCAGGAAGCCGGCATGCGCGGCCGATTGCTGGGAGCGCCGCGACAGTTCCGCTTGCGCCTTGGCCATCATTTGCGCCGCTACGGCAGCCACGGCGCGATCCTGAAAGGAGGGATCGGCGGGCGCGTGGGCGGCGGCGATGATCGTTTGCGCTTTGCGGATGGTGGCCTCCGGATCGCCGGGCACGGGTGAGCTATCGATGCTCACCTCCCCGGCCACCGCATAGCGCTGCCCGTCCGGACCGGTGACGTAGCTGTAGCTGGCGCCGCTAGTTGCATGGGCCCCGGCCGCGGCCAGATGCGCCTGCTCGTGGGCGCGCACCTCGCGGTCGGTCTTGGCTAGCTCGGCCACCTTGCGCCGCGCCTCGTCGCTCAGGTTCAGTTGGTCGGACGCCTGGCGCGCCGCGGCGCGCTCATGGCCGCCGGCCTGGCAAAGCGAACACGTGGCCGGGTCATGAGCGGCTTTCTCGGCGCGCTTGGCATCCAGGGTGTGCTCGAACACCGGAATCGAAGCGACGGGACTGATCGGGCCTAACACGACACGATTTCTCGTGTCCCTTATCGGCCGATTGTCATCGAGTTTTAGCTTGCCGATAGTACTATGATGTTTCTCAAGCCATGTTTTCTGTTTTGCGGCTCCTCTGCGCCGCGTTTGCTCTTGCCTCAGTGGCCGCTGCCGCCTCGCCCCACGTTGTTTTTGTCACCGGTGATGATGAGTACCGCTCGGAGTACTCGATGCCGGCTATTGCGCGCATTCTCGAAACCCACCACGGTTTCCGTACCTCTATCGCCTACTCCCGCCCGACCCCGCAAACTCCCGACAACATCGAAGGCCTCGAGGCGCTCAGAACCGCCGACTTGGCGGTCTTCTATCTGCGCTGGCGGCAGCTGCCCGATTCCCAGATGCGGCTCATCTTGAACTATCTCGAGTCTGGCAAGCCATTGGCGGGTCTCCGCACCACAACGCATTCGTTCCGCTATCCGGCCGGCCACGAGTTCGAACGCTGGAACGACGGGTTCGGCATCGAGGTATTCGGGCAAAAATGGTTCCGCCACCACGGCCATCTTTCCACCACCGCCGTTTCGGCGGTCGCCGCGCGCAAGGCGCATCCGATTCTGCGCGGCGTCGAGCCCGGCTTCACGGCGCGCTCATGGCTCTATGAAGTGGAACCGCTGGCCGGCGACAGCCAGCCCTTGCTGGAGGGACGCGCGATCAATCCGCAAGGCAAGGACACCAGTCCGCAGCCGGTTGCCTGGACCAAGACCTATCGCGGGGCGCGGGTCTTTTTCACGACCCTCGGCCACCCGGAGGATTTTCAATTGCTCTCGGCGAGGCGTCTTCTGATCAACGGCATTCTCTGGGCGCTTGGCGCGGAGATTCCAACCGATGGAGCGGCGGCCGATTTCGTGGGCGCCTATGAGCCGCCTGCCTCCGGAATCCCCCGGCCGGCCACAAAAAAGTCAGCCGACGCAGCCAAGGGCGGCGAGCGGGAGAACCGGCGAACAGAGCTGAACCTGCTCGCCAAGACCGATACTGCCAATGGCGAGAGCCGCCGCAACGAGAATATTCAATTCAACCTGATCGATAACAATGCCCTCAAGGAACTCAACCAGAGGATGGGCATCACGGCCACGATTGCTTCGGAGTTTCGCGCCGACCGTGGTTACTACGGCGTGGAGTACGGCAACCGGCCCACGGCTCCCATCCATCTGGGCTCCTCTTCCAACTCCGGCTTTCACGGCAGCCTTTTCTGGGGACATGACAACTCCGTGTTCGCGGCGCGATCCTTCTTCCAAGTGGGCGGAGTCCGTCCGGCGGTGGAGAATCAATATGGCGCCGAACTGACGATGCGTCCCTGGCGGGGAGCCGCGCTCTCGCTCGATGCCAGTCAACAGTTCACCCGCGGCAACGTGAATGGAAACGTGCTGGTTCCGCTGGCCGGCGAGCGTACGCCGCGCACCAATCATCAAGCGATCCGCCCCGTGCTCCTGCGATTCTTGAATGCTTATCCCGCCGAGCTGCCCAACCGCACCGACATCAACGAACGGGCGCTGAACACCAACGCGCCGCAAGCCATCGATGACAGCAACCTCACCGGGCGGCTGGATCAAAGCGTCGGTTCTTCCAACGTAGTGAGCCTGCGCTACCAGTTCACCACGCAGCAGGTGGATGCGTTTCAGCTGGTGGCTGGACAGAATCCCGACACCACGACGCGCGCGCACGCCGCCGCCGTCACCTGGAGCCGGCAGTTCAGCCCTGCCACCGTAGGGAACTTCTCGGCCGGTTTTGATCGCGTGACATCGCTGCTGGTCCCGGAGCCGAACGCCGTTGGTCAGGCGGTGAGCTTTGCGGGCGTCATTGAAAGGCTGGGGCCCAGCAGCTCTATCCCCATCGACAGGCGCCAGAACCGGTTCCGTTATTCGGCCGGTTTCGCACAAACACGCGGGAGACACAATCTGCATGCAGGGTGGGAGGTGGCGCGCCGCCACGTGAATGGCAGCGAGGTGAGCTCGCACCGCGGCACCCTTACCTTCCGCAACGACTTCGGCCGCGACACGATGACGAACTTTCTCACCGGCCAGCCGAGCCGGTTCTCGGGCGCCATTGGCCACATTCACCGTGGGTTCCGCGTTTGGGAGTGGAAGCTCTACCTCGGAGATAGCTTTCGCGCCACCCCGAATCTTACGCTGATCTATGGAGTGCGCTATGAGCCGTTCACACGCGCAGTAGAAGTGAATCAGCTCAACACCCTTCCTTACAGTTGCGACTGCAATAATCTCGCTCCTCGCTTCGGCTTCGCTTACAGACTTCCTTCCGGCTGGGGTACGCTGCGCGCCGCCTACGGCCTTCACTACGGCGAGCTGTTCGCGGTCACCTTTCAGCAGATACGGTACAATCCGCCCCACAACCGGAAGTTTGAAATCGTCGCTCCCGACCTGCTCGCCTCCATGGGCGCGTTGAACATCCCGCTCGATCCCAACGCGCGCAGTACTCAATTCGAGCTGTCCCCCGGCTTGAAGGCTCCCTATTCTCACCAGTACAACTTCACCTGGGAACCATCGTTTTCCTCAAACTGGCGCCTGCAGCTTGGCTATGTCGGCAGCCGGTCTCACGGGCTGCTGATGATGTGGTACACCAACCGCGCCCAACCGGTGCCTGGCGTGCCGCAACTCACGTCCACGATCAATGACCGGCGGCCCGATTCGACCCGTTTCGACGTGCGCCGCATCCTGAACGGTTCCCGCGGGTACTTTGACGCGGGCCGCGTTTCCTTGATCCTGCCCAGGTGGCGCGGGCTGTCCATCGACGCTTCCTATTGGCTGTCGAAGGCGATCGACCTCGGTGCCGCTTACTCCAACACCGCCACCGGCGAAGATGGGCGCCAGACGCAAAGTCAGAGCGAGTTCCATGTGTGGAAGGAGATGAAAGGTCCCAGCAACTTCGATCAATCGCATGCTTTCCTGTGGCGCGCAGCTTACACGACACCGGCGCCGGCCTCGCGCGGCTGGCTGGCGCGGCTCGCCGGGAAATGGGACCTGTCCGCGATCACTCTGGTCAAAACCGGGACGCCGTTCAGCGTGATTTCCGGCTCGGATGCTCCCGGCTTCGGCAATGTGGATGGCGACAACGGCGACCGCCCGCACCTTCTCAATCCATCGATTCTCGGCCGCACGATCGGTAATCCCGACACTTCGCTCGCCATGCTGCCGGTATCCGCCTTCGCTTTCGTGCTGCCAACGGAATTGCGCGGCAGCCTTGGTTCAAACACCTTCCGCCGGGCCGGCATCGGCAACGTCAACGCCTCCATCTCGCGCTCGTTTCCCATCGGCGGAGACCGCAAGCTGCTGTTCCGCGCCCAGTCGGTGAACTTCTTCAACACCCCGCAGTTTGCCGAACCCACACGCGAGCTGACCTCTCCGAGCTTTGGCTTCATCAACAACACACTCAACGACGGACGCAACTTCCGCTTCCTGCTGCGGCTGAGTTTCTAGAGGAAGCCGAGCGGGTACAATAGAGTCTTTGCCCGTTCGTCCAAGGAAACTCCCGCTTGCTAAATAAGCTCGTCATGGAAAACCTGAAGCACCGGCCCGTCCGCACTCTGCTCAGCGTCTGCGCCATCGCCGTGGAAGTGACCATGATTCTCACCCAGGTGGGCGTGAGCCGCGGCATGCTGGAGGACTCCCAGCGCCGGGCGCGCGGCGTAGGCGCCGACGTTTGGGTAAGGCCGCCGAACAGCTCCGTGCTCAGCTTCAGCTCAGCAAGCATGAATGAGAAGCTGGTGGAGTTTTTCGAGAAGCAGGCGGGCGTGGTGCTGGCCACCGGCAGCGTCTCCCACGGCATTGGCGGGATTGAGCAGATCACGGGAATTGACCTGGAAAAATTCAGCAAGATGAGTGGCGGCTTCCGTTACATCGCCGGTGGACCGTTCCGCAATCCCGATGACATCCTCGTCGATGAGCGTTACGCCGACATCCACAAACTGTCGGTGGGGAGCAAGGTGAAGCTGGTCAACCGCGAATGGAACATCTGCGGCATTATCGAGCCCGGCAAACTGGCCCGCTTGCTGCTGCCTCTGCCGGTGGTGCAAGAGATGGCCGGCGCCACGGGCCGTGTATCGCAGATCTTTGTTAAGGTGGATCAGCCCGCGAATGCACAGCGTGTCATCGATGACCTGAAACAAAAGCTGCCGGATTACAAGATCTACTCGATCGAGGAGTTCACGTCGCTCTTCTCGGCCAGCAATGTTCCCGGTCTGCGCGCCTTCAACGGCGTTGTCATCACGGTCTCCGTGCTGGTGGGTTTCCTGGTCGTGTTTCTCTCCATGTACACGGCGGTGCTGGAACGTACGCGCGAAATCGGCATTCTGAAATCGCTGGGCGCCTCGCGCGGCTATGTGCTCAGCCTGATGGTGCGCGAGACCTTCGTGCTCGCTTTGATCGGCACCGTGATTGGAATCCTGCTCACCTATGGAACCAGGGTGCTGGTGAACTTCTACGCCGGTCCGTCATTGACGCAGGTGATCGTCGCCGAATGGTGGCCTATCGCCGCGGCCATCGCTATCGGCGGCGCAATCCTCGGAACGCTCTATCCGGCGTGGAAGGCCGTCCAGCAGGATGCCCTGGAGGCGCTCAGCTATGAGTGAGCCCGTCATCATCCGCGTCAGCGGGTTGCGCAAGGTGTACCGCGCCGGGCAAGTAGATGTCCAAGCACTACGCGGGGTGGACCTGAGTATAAACCGCGGCGAATTCGTTTCCATCGTTGGTCCATCCGGCTCCGGCAAATCGACGCTGTTTCATGTCGTGGGAGGGCTGACGCCGCCCACATCGGGCTCAGTGGAGATCGACGGCGTGGATCTTGCCAAGATGGGGGAAACCGGTCGCACTAATATGCGCAAGACAAAAATCGGTTTTGTCTTCCAGAAGTACAACTTGTTGCCGACTCTGAGCGCCGGCGACAACATCGCCATCGCGCGGCACATTGCCGGCAAGGCCGATAACAGCGATGCGTGGTTCCTTGAGGCGTTGAAACTCCTCGGCATTGAGCGCAGGCTGGATCATAAGCCGCGCGCCATGTCGGGCGGCGAGCAGCAGCGCGTCGCCATTGCGCGTGCCATCGTGACTCACCCGGCGATCCTGCTGGCCGATGAGCCGACGGGCAACCTGGACACCCAGAACTCGCAAGCCGTGCTCGCCCTGCTCCGAGAACTGAACCACAAGCTGGGCCAGACCATTCTGATGATCACGCACAATCCGGAGGCGGCCGCTTTTGCCGACCGCATTGTCAGCATGCGCGACGGCAGGATCGTCAATTGATAGGCTGTCCTCCATGGAGAAGCTCCGGTTCCGGCTGGCCGATCCCGCCGAGTATCCCGCTCTGCGCAATCTGATCCTCGAAAGCTTCGCGCCGATTACCTGGTTCCGGCAGCTCGATGAGCAGTTCGGGCCGCTCAACGGGCTTGACTGGCGCGCACGCTGGCAACGCCGCCTGGACGATGTCTTCCGCACGCAAATCATCCTGGTGGGCGAATCGGGAGGAGTCATCCTCGCTGCCGCCACCGGGACCGCCGATGTGGCATCCAGCCTCGGCTTTATTGATCTCCTTGCCGTCGATATCCGCCATCAGGGCGGAGGGATCGGCCGCCAGATGCTGGAGGGAATGCTTGCCCATTTCCGCTCGCTTGGCATGGAGCATGCCAACCTGGAATGCCTGTCCGGCAACGAGCGTGCCAACAGGCTTTACTTGAGCGCGGGCTGGACGCTGGTCACCAGCTCGCACAAGTGGTTTATTCGGCTTTAAGCAACCGCGCTCAGGCCGGGCTTGTTCAGCTGGCCCGTCCGCATAACGCCATCCCGGACATCAAAAATACCAGGGAACTTTGGGTCCCAGCCCTTGTTGGCCGCGGGAACATACTGCCGCGAGTTGGCCTCGATTGCCGCCACCCCGGGCACATGCGCCGCCAGGCCCGCGGAATGGATCAGGGAGGCTCCCGGGCAAGTGAGATCCTGCACGCAGAGGAACATCTTGTACTTTTGCGCGGCGGCGGCCATGAGCAATGCCTGCGCTTGGCCCTTGCATGCCTTGAGCGCCGCGCCCGTGTAGCCCATCTCGCGGGAATACAGCAGCGATTCCAGTTCGGTGAGGGATTCGTCGATCACTACTGGGCGCAGCTTGGACGCCTCGTGCATCACATTGGCGCGGTCAGCCTTCAGGTCGCGCTTGGTCGGCTGCTCGATGTACTGGATGCGCTCAAAGCCGGCCTTGGTCTTCTCGCGCACCTGGCGGATGAAGCCGAGCAGATAATCGACGTTCGGGCACTTCTCGTTGAAGTCGGTCGAATAGTACCACTGCTTCACTCCACGTTTGGACTGCGTCTCTTCCGCGGCGCGGTCCACAGCCACTACGCGATCTACGTCCCACTTCAAATCCTCGCCGTTGAGCTTGATCTTGATATGCGTCAGGCCGCTGTAGTTGATCCACTCCGGCAGCGTTTCCGGCAGGCCGTCGTTGATGCGCTTGCGGATGTCGGAGGCGGTGATCGGATCGACGGCGCCCACCAGGTGATAGAGCGGCATTCGCGGCTTGGGCGTCTTCAGCACGTACTTTTCCAGGTGCTCGCCCTTGAAGTCCTTGCCCAGGTAATGAGACAGGTCATTGGCCATCAAGTCAGGACCGTATGTCTGGTACGTGCTCCGGCCGTGGAGTTTCCCGAAGGCGTCCGCCACCGCGGCGTCAAACGGGCTGGCCACGACCAGGGTCGCGAGTTTGGGGATCGGTTGGGAAAGTTTCGTTGCGCGCGTGACTTCATCGGCCGCCTTGAGGTACAGATGCTCCAAAGCCACGTTCAAGTCGACGGGATGCCCGTATTCCTTGTGCGCCGCGGTGATCTTCTGGATTCGCGTGGCAAGTTGCTTCATCGCTTCCAGCGTCTGGCTGTAGTTGAGCACGCGCGACGGAAAGGCCCATACGTTGCCGAGCGGCATAGAGCCGAATCCCTTGGCTGCCTTCCCGCTTGCCGTCTTCACCCTGACGTGCACGTTCAGAATGGTGACGCGGTCCACTTCCGTGCCGCCGAACTTGATCGGCGTGCGGTACAGGTAGTCTTCGTACTCGTGACGGACTTCGTCGATACGGACGTCTGTGGACTTGCCGGCTCCGCGCAGAATCGCGGGCGCTGCGATGGCAGTGGTGAGAAAACTTCTTCTTGTCAGCACACGGCTATTCTACCCGACGCCGGTCGGCGATTTTCACCCCAAGATACAGCGCCACGAACAGCAAGAGAGCGAATGCGCTCAAGTACCAGATGTTGGCCTTCAGCCACGCTCCGGAGTTTTCACCCAGCTGCCGCCCCAGCAGCGCAAGCCCGAAGTAGCGCGGAATACGAGCCGCGACAATGACCGCGAGAAATGACCGCCACGGCACGCCGAGAGCGCCGGCCGACAGCACGAAAATCTTCACTGGCATGGGGATCGGAATCAGCGTCGGGATGAAGACGGTCAATAATCCGTACCGGCTAAACCATCCGCGGAACTTGCCCGCGCCCGGCGATGGGGTCTGGCGGTCGAGATAAAGCTTGCCGCCCTTGCGCGCGATCCCGAACAGGATCATGCAGCCGATCGCGGAGCCGGCCACCGTCGCCGCCGCGGTGCCCCACGCCAGCCCGGGGTTGGTCGCCGCCACCAGCACGATGAGCGCATCCACCGTGGCCGGAAGCGGAACGCCAGCGGAATCCAAAACAGCCAGCAGGAACGCCCCCGCCGGACCCCAGCTCTCGAGTGTCAGCGCCAGTTCACGCACCGGCCAGTTCCCTCAGTTTCGCTTCATCGATCACGGGAATCCCAAGGGCTTGCGCTTTCTCCAGTTTTGATCCCGCCTCCTCCCCCGCCACCAGATAACTTGTCTTCTTGCTCACCGAATTCGTTGCCTTTCCACCGGTTGCCTCAATCAGCTCCTTGGCTTCGTCACGGCTCATCCCGGGCAGCGTGCCGGTGATTACGAAGGTCAGCCCCGCTAGCGGGCCCGCCTGCTTTCTTTTGATCTCATGCGTGAACTGCAATCCGGCCTCGCGCAGTCTCTCCACAAGCTGCAGGTTGTGCGGAGCGCGGAAGAATCCCTGAATGCTCTGCGACACCTTCGGCCCGACCTCCTCCGCCTCCTGCAGGGCCTCCTCCGCGGCCTCCGCGATTGCATGCAGGCTGCCGAAATGCTCCGCCAGAAGCTGCGCCGTGCGCTCCCCGACAAATGGGATGCCGAGCCCGTTCAGCACCCGCGGCATCGGCTTGCCGAGCGAAGCTTCAATTCCCTTCATGATCCGCGCCGCGGACTTCTCGCCCATCCGTTCCAGCTCCGCCAGCTGCTCCGCTTTCAGCTGGTAAAGATCGGCGATGCTCTTCACCATCCCCCGCGCGACTAGCTGATCCACCAGCGCCTCTCCCATGCCATCGATATCCATGACGCCGCGCGACGCGAAGTGCAGGATGGACTCCTTCAGCCGCGCTGGACAATCGGGGTTGACGCAGCGGCTTGCCACCTCACCCTCTGCCCGCACCACCGGCTCGCTGCAAACGGGGCAGGAGGAGGGAATGCGGAATTCCTTGCGGCCTTCGCCTTCACCGCTAACGCGCACCACCTTCGGGATCACGTCGCCGCTGCGCTCGATGATCACGGTGTCGCCGACGGCGAGGCCGAGACGGCGGATCTCGTCTTCGTTATGCAGCGTGGCGCGAGAGACAGTGACGCCGCCCACTCGCACCGGGTGGAGTTGCGCAACCGGCGTCAAGGTTCCCGTCCGGCCCACTTGCACTTCGATCGACTCCACTACGGTCTCGGCCTGTTCCGCGGCGTACTTGTAGGCGACAGCCCAACGCGGCGCCTTAGCCGTCCAGCCAAGCTGCCGCTGCTGAGCCACCGAATCAACCTTCGCCACGACACCGTCTATTTCATAGGGCAGATCTTCGCGCCGAGGCTCCCAGGACCGGGTGAACTCCACTAGTTCCTCCATGCCATGGCACAGCTTCCTTTCCACGTTCACCTTGAAGCCCATCCCTGATAGCCGGTCAAGCGACTGCCACTGGCTGTCGAACATCGCCTCGCCACCGGCCATCAGCAGGTAGGCGTAGAAATCGAGTTGGCGTGCGGCTGTGATTGTGGAATCAAGCACGCGCAGGCTTCCGGCGGCGGAATTGCGCGGATTGGCGTAGCGCTGATCCGGCTCGCGACCCGCGTTCAAACGCTCAAACGCCTTTTTCGTCATGATCACTTCGCCACGCACTTCAAACTCGGCCGGGCCATCGATGACGCGCAAGGGAATGGAGCGGATGGTGCGCGCGTTCTCGGTGACGTCCTCCCCGGTCTCCCCATCGCCCCGCGTAATGGCGCGCTGCAGCACTCCGTCACGGTATCGCAGAGCCAGCGAAAGCCCGTCCAGTTTCAGCTCGGCCGTGTAGCGGTAGCCGTCATGGCCCAGCAGATCTCTCACGCGGCGGTCAAAGTCACGCAGTTCTACCTCATCCAGTGCATTGTCCAGGCTCAGCATCGGGGAGGAATGCGGTGCTTGCACGAAGCCTTCCCGGGGCGCGCCGCCCACGCGCTGCGTGGGCGAATCGGGTGTGACCGATTCGGGATGTTTCCGCTCCAACTCCGCCAGTTGGCGCATCAGAGCGTCGTATTCGGCGTCGCTGATTTCCGGCTGATCCAGTACGTAATAGCGATGCTCGTGATGGCGGAGCAATCGCCGCAACTCCTCAATCTCTCGCAACTCGGGCGCTGCCATGAATCCTCTATTCTCGACTATCCGCGCGGGCCGTTGAAAGCCGCCTGATATGATGAGGTGTAATTCTTGATCTTCCGCAACGCCCACCTCATTTACAACCCGAACGCAGGCGGCCTGCAAGGCCGGAAATCGGCACGCCTGGTGACCTGCGTGTCCATTCTTCGCGAAGCCGGCTATGAGATCTTGCTGCGGCCCACTTCGCACCCGGGACATGCGACGGACCTTGCGCGGGACAGCGTCTCGGCGGGCGCTGACCTGATCATCGCCGCCGGCGGCGACGGCACGATCAACGAGGTGCTCAACGGCATGGTCGGCTCCTTCACGCCCCTTGCTGTTCTGCCGGCCGGTACGGCAAGTGTGCTGGCTGTGGAAACGCGCATCGGCCGGGATATGGAAAAAGCAGCGCGAAGTTTCCCGGAGCGGCAACAAGCGCGCGTCGCCGTGGGATTGCTCAAGGCGCACGGGCAGCAGCCGCGGCATTTTCTGCTGATGGCGGGAGCGGGGTTGGATGCGGAAGTAGTAGGCCGCGTGAATCCGGCGGTGAAAAGGCGGATCGGCAAGGGCGCCTACTGGCTGGCGGGAGCGTCGATGATGGGTGCTTCACTCAAACCCATGCAGGTGACAGTAAATAGCGAAACCATGTCCGCCGGTTTCGCGCTTGCCAGCCGCGTGCGAAACTACGGCGGTGATCTTTCGATCGCCCGTACCGCCTCACTGCTGCACGACAGCTTCGAGGTGGTGACTTTCGAAGGCGAGTCCTCGCTGCCTTACCTCAAGTACATGGCCGGGGTCGCTACCGGAACTCACTACCGTTTGGAAGGCGTCCGAGTTCAGCACGCGCAACTGGTGAAGTTCGACGCTCCGCCCGAAGCTCGGATCGGCGTTCAGGTCGACGGCGACTTCGGCGGTTATCTGCCGGCCCAAGCGGAACTGGTTCCGGATGCCGTGACGCTTCTACTGCCTTCAACCTTCCTGAAGGCTGAATCCGCCCTGGTAAAATGACAGATTCCACATGAGCTTTATCCACGACGATTTTCTATTAATGGGCCGCTCCGCCCGGCGCCTCTACCACACCTTCGCCAAGGACGAACCCATCCTTGACTATCACTGCCACCTGCCCCCGAAGGACCTTGCCGAAAACCGCCGCTTCGCCAACCTGTTTGAGATTTGGCTGGAGGGAGACCACTACAAATGGCGCGCGATGCGCGCCAACGGCGTCTCCGAACAGTACTGCACCGGAGAAGCCGCGCCGTACGAAAAATTTCTCGCCTGGGCGCGAACCGTTCCACACACTCTACGCAATCCGCTGTACCACTGGACGCACCTGGAGCTGAAGCGCTACTTCGGTATCGACGAACTGCTCAACGAATCCAACGCCAAATCGGTCTGGAGCCGCGCCAACGAGCAGCTGGCCGGTGAGGATCTGCGGACCCAAGGCATCCTGTCGAAGTTCCGCGTCAAGGCGGTCTGCACCACCGACGACCCGACCGACGATCTTGCTCACCATAAGGCCATCGCCGCTAGCGGGATTTCCACGCGCGTCTATCCCGCTTACCGGCCCGACAAGGCTCTGAATGTCCACCTGCCGATGGCTTTCAACGTGTGGGTGGACCGGCTAGCCGCGGTTAGCAACACTCACATCGGCAGTCTGAACGATTTCCTCGATGCCCTCCGCAAGCGGCACGACGATTTTCACGCCATCGGCGCGCGCCTTTCCGACCACGGGCTCAATCATTGTTTTGGCGAGCTGTGCACGGAATCGGAAGCCGCCGCGATTTTTTCGCGAGCCCGTTCCGGACACGCCGCCTCGGCTGAGGAGCACGCCGCGTTTGCGTCTTTCCTGATGCTGTACTTCGGCCGCCTGGACGCGGAAAAAGGCTGGACCAAGCAACTGCATTTAGGCGCCCTGCGCAACGCCAACACACGCATGATCCGCCGCGTTGGGCCGGATACCGGTTTCGACTCCATCGGCGACTGGCCGCAGGCACAGGCGCTGTGCGCCTTCCTGGACAGGTTGGAGCAGGAAAATGCACTGCCGAAGACGATCCTCTACAACAACAACCCGATCGACAATTACGTCTTCGCGACCATGATCGGCAATTTCCAGGACGGCAGAACGCCGGGCAAGATCCAGTTCGGCAGTGGCTGGTGGTTCCTGGATCAGAAGGAGGCGATGGAGTGGCAGATCAACGCGCTCTCCAATACTGGCCTGCTCTCCCGCTTCATCGGCATGCTGACCGATTCACGCTCCTTCATGTCCTATCCGCGGCACGAGTATTTCCGCCGCACGCTGTGCAACCTGGTGGGGGAGGACATTGATCAAGGCCTGATCCCGGATCAGGACGAGCGAGTAGGGCCCATGATCCGCAACATCTGCTTCGGCAACGCCCGCGACTACCTGGGCTTGGAGCTTGGATAACCTCACCCACACCCTCACCGGACTGATGCTGGCCCGCGCGGGCCTAGCGCGGCTAACTCCGGGCGCCACCGCGATTGCCATCCTCGCGGCTAACCTCCCCGACATCGACGCCGTATCGGCGGTGCATGGTTCGGCAGTTTATCTGGAACATCATCGCGGCCCGACGCACGGCCTGCTTTTGATTCCCGCGATGGCGCTGCTGCCGGTGGCCGTCGTGTGGCCGTTTGTAAGGAGCCGCCTGCAATGGAGAGGCGCGTATGGCGTATCGGTGATTGCGCTGCTGAGCCATCTGCTGATGGACTGGACCAACATCTACGGGATTCGTCTGCTGGCGCCTTACTCGGAGCGCTGGTACCGGCTTGACATCACCTCCGTCGTCGATCCCTGGATCTTGCTTGTGCTGATTGTTTGCTCGCTGTGGCCGCTGCTGTCCCGGCTTGTCTCGGGCGAAATCGGTGCCCGCACACGGCCTGGTTACGGGCTGGCCCGATTCGCGCTGGCCTTGATTTTGCTCTATGAAGGCGGCCGCTTTCTGATTCATCAACGCGCCGTGGAAACGCTGGAAGCGCGCATGCACGCGGGCCGCCTTCCGTTTCGCGTTGCCGCGTTTCCGCACCTCGCCAATCCTTTGCGCTGGACGGGACTGGCCGAAATCGACACAGCCTACGTTCTGCACGATGTGAGACTGAGTGGAGCATTTGATCCCGACGCAGGCCGGGTTTTTTATAAAACGGCGCATTCGCCGCAACTGGAGGCGGCGAAGAATACGGCCGCGTTTCGCTCCTTCTTGCTCTTCTCGCAATTCCCGCTCTGGCGCGTATTGCCTGTCGCCGAGCCGCAAGGAGGTCATCAAGTGGAGGCTAGCGATTTGCGGTTCGGGTTGCCTGGGGAGGGCCGCTTTGCGGCGGTATGCATTCTGGACACGGACGGCATGCCACTTCGCAGCTGGTTTCAGTTCGGCCCGCCGGGTCTTCCGCCGCGGCCGCGGTGAAGCCTACGCGGTTTCGATCCGCGCGGCCTGCTGCAAGCCGAGCCGTTCGATTTCGATTTCGCGGATCCTGTACTTCTGCACCTTTCCAGTCACTGTCATGGGGAAACTGTCCACGATTCGGATGTGCTGCGGGATCTTGAAGTGAGCGATTCTGTTGCGGCACCATTCGCGCAGCTCACCCTCGGTCAGCGTCTCGCCCGTTTTCAGGCGGATCCATGCCGCCACGCATTCACCAAGTCTTGCGTCGGGCAGGCCCACCACCTGCACGTCGGCGATCTTCGGATGCGTGTAGAGGAATTCTTCGATCTCCCGCGGATAGACATTCTCGCCGCCGCGGATGATCAGATCGCGCGCGCGTCCGGTGATTTTGCAGTTGCCGTCCTCCCGCATGACGGCGAGGTCGCCGGTGTGCAGCCAGCCTTCCTTGTCGATCGCCTTTGCTGTGGCTTCCGGCTCGCCGTCGTAGCCCTGCATGACAAGGTAACCGCGCGTGCATAACTCACCTTGAACGCCGCGCTCGACCGTTTCGCCTGTTTCCGAAACGATTTTCGTTTCGGTGTTCGGGAGTGTTGTGCCAACCGTCGAGACGCGCACCTCCAGCGGGTCATCGGACTGCGACATGGTGATCACCGGCGAACTTTCGGTCTGGCCGTAGGCGATGGTGATCTGCGAACAATGCATCTCATCGACGACGCGCTTCATGACTTCGATGGGGCACGGCGCGCCCGCCATGATTCCGGTCCGCAGTGAGGTCAAGTCGAAGCGGGAGAATTCGGGATGCTCCAGCTGCGCGATGAACATCGTCGGAACACCGTACAAGGCGGTGGCGCGCTCGGCCTCTACCGCATCCAGCGTCATTCCGGCATCGAAACTCCAGTTGGGCAGCACTAGAGCGCTGCCGGTAGTCACTGCCGCTAGTACGCCCATCACGCATCCGAAGCAGTGATAAAGCGGAACGGGCGCGCAGATGACATCTTCTTCGGTGAGCTTCATCTGCGCCGCCGCTAGGCTGGCGTTGTTCAACAGGTTGCGGTGCGTCAGAAGCACGCCTTTCGGTGAACCGGTTGTACCGGACGTGTATTGGATGTTGACCACGTCACCCGATTCGTTGTCTTCTTCCAGGCCAAACTGGCCCGCGGGCAGATCATTGCGTTCGAGATAAACGCGCCGCAGATCCAGCTTTTCGCCGCCGGCGGCCTCCTCGAGAATGGTCGCGTAGTCGGCGCGCTCGTCACGGCTCCATAGAAAAATGGCGCGCATTTTCGATTTCCGAAGCACGTAGCCCAGCTCATGCGAGCGGTACGCGGGATTCACGTTCACCAGCACCATGCCGGCGCGGGCGCAGGCAAGCTGCAGCAGCACCCACTCCACGCAGTTGGTGGACCAGATGCCCACACGATCGCCAGGACGCAAACCCAGCGCGCGCAGCCCAGCCGTCCACCCGCAAACCTCACGGTCCAGATCTACCCAGCTCAGCCGCCGGTTTTGATGGCGCGAGATGATCGCCGGACGGTCGGGAAACCGGAAGGCTGCTTCCGTCAGCCTGCGTCCGATCGTGGATTCCATCAGACCGGTTTCCGGCCCCTTGGCGTAGCTCAGCATGAGCGGTTTCCACCGGATGCTATAGTCGTCCAGACGTCTCTATGCAACCACTCCAAGGTATCACGGTGCTGGACATGACCCGCCTGCTTCCAGGCGCAGTCGCGACAATGATGCTGCGCAAGGAAGGAGCGGAGATCATCAAAGTGGAGCAGCCCGGATCGGGCGACTACTCGCGCGCCATGGGCGGTATCTTCGCCGCCACCAACGCCGGCAAGAAATCAGTCACCTTGAACCTGAAAGAAGCCGCCGGGCGCGAAGCGTTTTTCCGCCTGCTCGAATCGGCCGACGTGGTGGTGGAGAGCTTCCGGCCCGGCGTGATGGAACGCTTGGGGCTTGGATGGGAGCAGCTGTCGGCGCACAAGGCAAGAGTGATTTTCGCTTCATTGCGTGGTTTTCCGCCACAAGGACCCTTGGCGGGCATGGCCGGCCACGACATCAACTATCTTGCCGAAGCGGGAATTCTGGAACTGCTGGGTGGATTGCCGGCCGTTCAGATTGCCGACATCTGCGGCGGCTCACTGCAGCTGGTGCAAAGCATTCTTTTGGCGCTCCTGGCCAGGCGTCATACGGGCAAGGGGAGCCGCGTCGAGGTCAACATGGTGGACGGACTGGACCCGCTGTTGCTGTTACCGCGCGCCTATCCAGGCAATCCGCTGGACGGACAATGTCCCTGCTACCGGCTCTACACCGCCTCCGACGGGCGTCGAATCGCCGTGGGCGCGCTGGAGCCGAAGTTCTGGGTCAGCTTGTGCCGGGCTCTGGGCCGGGAGGATCTCATAGCTGCCCAGTTTTCGCCCGATGCCGTGCCGGTGATGGAGGAGATCTTCCTTGCGCGCACCGCGCGAGCATGGTGCGATTATTTCCGCGAGCACGACTGCTGCGTCACTCCCGTGCTGCCTCTTTCCGTTTCCTTGCCCGAGCATCGCGAGCCTGCGCCCGGGCTTGGCGAACACAATCATCTATTGCGCTGATGCGGCCAGCAGCCGCTTCACGTAGGCGAGACTGGAATCGATCAGCGACCATGCGTCGGGATGGAAGCAGAGGTCTACACACCACCATTCCGCGCCGGGAATCGCCCTCAACCTGGGGGCGAGAGCCCAGAAATCCAGCCTGCCTTCCCCGAGAAGGCAATGCGTGCTGGTTTCCTCCCCATAAAGAGTCCCGTCGGAATCCACCAGGTGCACGTGACCAATCCGGCCCACCAGCTTCCGAAGCAACTCCGCCACGCCGCCCTCCAGCCGCTCCGGCTCCCCGTGCTGGCGCGCGCATGCAACGGCACACATGTAGGCATGCGCGGTGTCGAACAGAATCTGGAAGTTCGGATGATGCACCTTGGCGTGCAATTCAGAGATCTCGGTAGGTTTATTGAAGACGAAGCCAGGCTCGAACTCCCACAGCAGCTTGACGCCGCACTCGCCGCCGATGCCGGCGGCCTCGTGCCAGATGTCGGCCAGACGGCCCAGGCTGGAATCGTAATCCTCCTCCAGCACCGCGCCGGGCGCTGCTCCGGTGTCCACGCGGATCGAAGGAGAACCTATGGCCGCGCACAGATCCAAGTTGCGTTTCAAGAGATCGAGGTATCGCTGCTTGTTTCCCGAGACGATCGGATTGACGGTGGAGAAATCAGCTGCGTAGCCGGAGATCGGCAGCCTCAGGTCCTCAAGATGCCGGACCAGGCGCTTGCGCGACTCCGGCGCCTGGTAGGCTTCCGGCGTTACATGCGGCGGGAAACCGCAAACTTCGATTCCGTCGTAACCGGCTTCCGATAGCCGTTTCGCCACCGCATCAAAGGGAACTGGACGCGTGGCGTAGGGACCGAAAGAAAACGCCCAACTTCCCAGCGACACTTTCATCGATAGAAACGCCTCAACGGGTGCAGAACATGGCGCCCGGCGCCTAGTGCATTATACAAGGATGAGCTTTTTGAGGGCCGGGACCTACAGTCCTTTTGAACCGCTGACCGAAGAAGCGATGCTCTCGCTCGGTTCGATGGAGGGTCTGCTGGAAGTTCCAGCAGCGCGGAAGCGGAGAGAGCGGCTGTGGCCCGGATATGCGGCGGCGGCGGGAATAGCGGCCATCGCCTACGGGCTGCACTACTTGCCGGTGGCGCCTTTCTTGATCCAGAACAAACGGCCGATCAGCGCGAGCATCATCGCGATCATCGTCGCGGTGATGATCCGCAATTTGCTGACGGTGCCGGCGGCGGCGCTGCCCGGATGCAAGAACGTGGTGCGGCGTATGATTCCGGCGGCGATCGTGCTCACTGGGGCGGGATTGAACCTGGGGCAGGTGGCGGGCGTCGGGTGGCCAGCGTTGCTGATCACGGTTGCCGGCATGTGCATCGCGACGGTATCGGCGCTGTGGCTGGGGCGGCGCATGGGTCTGATGCGCAATACCTCCCTGCTGATTGGAACGGGAACGGCGGTGTGCGGCACCAGCGCCATTGTCGCCGCCGCGCCGCTGATTGAGGCCGATGAGGAAGACGTCACGCTCAGCATCGGCACGGTGAATTTCCTTGGACTGATTTTGATGTTCGCGCTGCCGGTGGCCGGCGGCTTGCTGGGATTGGATCAGACGGCGTTCGGTGTTTGGGCGGGCGCGACGATTCACGCGGTGCCGCAGGTTGTCGCGGCCGGGTTCACGTACGGGCCGGAGGCAGGGACGCTGGCGACCCTGGTGAAGCTGGCGCGGGTGACGATGCTGGTCCCCTTTCTGCTGCTGCTGCTGCTCATGACAGGCAAGCGTCGTTCCGACATTCATGCCGGCCGGCTGATTCCGACGTTTCTTTGGGGATTTCTGGCATTGGCGGCGCTGAATTCGATCGGCCTCATTCCGTCACTGCAGTTTCAGCAGGCGCTGGGCATGACTCAGCCGGCCGTGGTCGCGTTGGGTCCGTGGCTGGTGGAGGCGGGCAACGGCTTGTTGACGCTAGCGATGGCGGCGATCGGGCTGGAGGTAAATCTGAGGCTGCTGGTGAAAGTGGGTTCCCGCGCTCTGCTTGCAGGCTCCGGCGCCGCGGTCGTCCTTTGCGGCGGAGCGTGGCTGCTGATTCGGGTTCTGCTCTAGATGTTCTCGCGGCGTCTGAACTGGGAAACATCCGGCAACCAGTTGAGCCTTTTGCTGAAGAGCAAGCGGGCTGCTGGTGCACAGATCGTTGATCTCACCGAATCGAATCCCACCCAGGTTGGAGTTATGGCGTCGCCGCTAGCGGTGCTGGATGCGTTGGGTGATCCCAGTTCCCTCGTTGATGAGCCTAATCCGGCCGGGTTGATCGAGGCGCGCCGCGCCGTGGCTGGTTATTATCAGGCACAGGGAGCGAAGGTTGAGCCGGAGCAGATCCTGCTAACGGCGAGCACTAGCGAGGCGTACTCCTTCCTGTTCAAACTGCTGGCCGATCCCGGTGAGGAATTGCTCGCGCCGAGGCCTTCCTATCCTCTGTTCGACCACCTGGCGGCGCTGGATTCGATTTGCCTGGCATATTATCCGCTCCGATACCAAGAAGGCTGGTGGATGGATCTGGATGCCTTGGAACAGCAGATCACGGTGCGAACGCGCGCGGTGATCGTTGTCCATCCCAACAATCCGACGGGCTCCTTCTTAAAGCGCGCCGAGCTCAAGAGGCTGGAGCAGATCTGCCTCCGTCACAAGCTGGCCCTGATCTCCGATGAGGTTTTCGCCGACTATGAACTATGCCCCGATGCCGAGCGCTTCACCACGGTCGCCAGCGCTAGTGAAGCGATGGCATTTTCCCTGAGCGGGTTGTCGAAGCTGATCGGGTTGCCGCAGATGAAGCTGGGTTGGATTGTCTGCAATGAGCCGGAAGCGATCCGGCGGCTGGAATGGATCGCCGACACCTATCTCTCCGTGAGCGCGCCGGTGCAGCATGCCACGGCGAAGTGGCTGGAGTTGCGATCCGCCTTTCAGCAGGAACTGAAGCGGCGATTGCGGGTGAACCTGGACTGCGTATCCAGCAATATGGATACACTGCGCGTGGAAGGCGGATGGAGCGCCATAGTGCGGCTGCCAGGCCTGCGCGCCGATGAGCAATGGGCCCTGGATCTGCTGAACGAGGCCGATGTCCTGGTGCAGCCGGGCTATTTCTACGACTTTGAGCAGGAGTCACTGGTGGTGGTTAGTCTGCTCACAGCCCCTGAACTTCTCCAGGAAGGAATCCGCCGCATGAAGGAGTTCACCGATGGTGTGGTCTGAAAGCATTGAGCGCGCGCTGGCGCGGATTCGGGAGCGCGAAGGCGAAGTGCGTGCCTGGGTGGAAGTGTCTCCACAGCCTGCACTCGCCGAAGGCCCGCTCAGCGGCACAGGCTTTGCCGCCAAAGATACCTTTGAGACGGGTGGCCTTGCGACTGAGTACGGTTCGCCGATCTATGCGGGCCGGCGAGGAACGTCGGATGCCGCGCTGGTGGAGATGCTGCGGCGGCGTGGCGCTGTGCTGCTTGGGAAAACGCAGACAACAGCGTTCGCCTACTTTGACCCCGCACCGACGCGAAATCCGCGGCGCCTCACCCATACGCCCGGTGGCAGCTCCAGCGGTTCGGCGGCTGCGGTGGCCGACGGGATGGCGGAGTTCGCCATCGGTTCGCAGACGCAAGGGTCCGTGATCCGGCCTGCTTCCTATTGTGGAATTGTGGGGTTCAAGCCATCGCATGGGTTGCTGCCGGTGGAAGGGCTTCTTCCGTTCGCGCCGACGCTGGACACGGCAGGGCTGTTCACCACCACCGTATCGCGCATGCGGGAGCTATGGGCTCAGATGGGATTTCCTGTGGGAGATAGCCCACCGCAGCCGCTTGCGGCGCTGCCGGTGCCGGACCACGTGGAGGCGCCGATGCGGCAGGCATTTTTCAGCGCCGTGGCGCAGCTTGGGGCAATACAGGTGGACCCTCCCGTTTCGCTTGACGAGGTATTCGAGACAATCCGCCTGATCAACGACTATGAAGGTTCACGTACGTTCAGAACTACCTACGACGAACATGGCCGGCGGATCGGAGTGAAACTGGCTGAACTGATTGAGCGCGGCCTTCGCGTTGCCGAAAAGGACTACCGGATGGCCCTCGACAATCTCCAGCAGGCGCGCCGCGCCATGGAGCAGTGCCTAGCAGCCTATCCGATTCTGTTGTCGCCGGCGGCGCAGGGTCCGCCTCCGGAAGGGCTGACCTCCACAGGAAATCCGATCATGAACGGCGCCTGGACGGGATTGGGAGTGCCCGTGGTGAGCGTTCCTATGCCGGTGGGGCAAGCACTCCCGCTGGGTTTGCAGTTGGCCGCAGATCGCAACCAGGAAGAGCGCTTGCTAGCGGCGGCCTTCATGGTAGAGAATGAACTGGCTGCATAAGGTGGAGGCAAGCAAGCATGAAACTAGTCGCAACAATCGTACTGATGATAGGAATGGCAACCATGGCCAACGCGGAAGTTTACGAACTGAGAACCTACACGGCTCTGCCCGGCCGGCTGGATGCGCTAAACAAGCGCTTCCGCGAGCACACGGCAAAGCTGTTCGAGAAGCACGGCATGAAGAACATCGGCTACTGGGTGCCGCAGGATGAGCCGCGCAAGGCCAACACGCTGATCTACGTGGTTTCGCACAAGAGCCGGGAAGCGGCGGCGAAGAACTGGGAAGCGTTCCGCAATGATCCGGAATGGGTCAAGGCGAGGACGGAATCGGAAAAAGACGGCAAGATTGTCGACAAGGTGGAGTCGGTTTTCATGGATGCCGTCGACTACTCCCCGTTGAAGTAGATGCGGCGCGCCTGGCTGCTGCTGGCGGTGAGCGCGTTGGCGCAGGACGCCGACTTGGTGGTCCGCAATGCCCGTGTGTGGACCGGCAACCCTGCCAGGCTGTGGGCCGATTCGATCGCGGTGCGCGGCGGGCGCATCATCGCGGTGGGCGGATTCACCGGTAAGGCGCGCTCGGAGATCGATGCGGGGGGCCGGATGATCACGCCCGGCTTCATCGATAGCCACGTTCATTTCCTCGAAGGCGGCTTCCGCCTCACCAGCGTGCAGCTTCGCGACGCGGAGACGAAAGAGGAGTTCGTGCGCCGCATCGCCGCTTTTGCGAAAACAGTTCCGGAGGGGACCTGGATCACCGGCGGCGACTGGAACCATGAGCTGTGGGGCGGAGAACTGCCTTCGTGCGGCTGGATCGACACCGTGACGCCGCGCCATCCGGTTTGGGTGAACCGGCTGGACGGGCACATGGGTTTGGCGAACAGCCTGGCGCTGAAACTCGCGGGGGTGACGAAGGCGACGCGCGAAGTCGATGGCGGAACGATTGTGCGGAACGCGGAAGGCGATCCTGCGGGCGTGCTGAAGGACAACGCCATGGGCTTGGTTGCACGCGCGGTTCCCGCGCCATCGCCGGAGCAGCTGGACAAGGCGCTGGATGCAGCGATGCGCTACGTGGCCGGCCACGGCGTGACCTCGGTCCATCACATGGGAACTTGGAATGACCTGGAAGTCTTCCGGCGTGCGCGGAAGGCAGGGCGGCTGGCGACACGCATTTACGCCGCGGCGCCGCTGGCCGACTGGGAGCGGCTGCGCCATTATGTGCACACCAATGGGCAGGGCGATGAATGGCTGCGTTGGGGTGCGCTGAAAGGTTTCGTCGACGGCTCGCTGGGCTCGCATACGGCCGCCTTCGAGGAACCGTTCTCGGATGCGCCGAACGATCGTGGCTTGCTGCTGAATCCGCCGGAGAAGATGCGCGAATGGATCCAATCCGCCGACGGCGCGGGCTTGCAACTGGCCGTCCATGCGATCGGTGACCGCGCCAACCGGCTGCTGCTTGACATCTACGAGGAGGTCTCCAAAGCGAACGGTAAGCGCGATCGGCGGTTCCGCATCGAGCATGCGCAGCATCTTCGCGCGGCGGACATCTCGCGGTTCGCCCGGCTCGGCGTGATCGCCAGCATGCAGCCCTATCACGCGATTGATGATGGATGCTGGGCCGACAAGGTGATCGGCAAGGAGCGGGCGAAGAGTACTTACGCCTTCCGTTCCCTGCTGGACGCGGGGGCGCGGGTGGCGTTCGGCAGCGACTGGTTCGTGGCGCCGCCGTCGGTGGCTGAGGGATTGTACGCAGCTCTGACGCGAGCGACGCTGGACGGCCGCCATCCAGGTGGCTGGGTGCCGGAGCAGAAGATCGGAATGGCAGAAGCCCTTGCCGCCTATACGCGGGCGGGCGCCTACGCCTCGTTTGAGGAGAAGGAAAAGGGCACGATCGAGACCGGCAAGCTGGCCGACTTCGCCGTGTTGGATGGGGATTGGACGAAGATCAAGCCCGGGGAGCTTCGCAAGGCGCGGGTCTGGATGACGATCGCCGGCGGCCGCGTTATCTTCAGGACAGAGAAATAGCCATGCCTTGGGAATACCTTCCGTTTTTCTCTTCACTGAACCAATTCCAGAAGCAGGCGGATCTGCTGCTGGATGGACATCGCGCCAAAGTCATCGAAGCGTTGCGCATCATTCATCACCATCACCCGCGCTTCATGAGCCCCGACCTTCCCTGGCTGCCAAGAGATTTGTCGCCCACGGAGATCGCGGAAGATCGGTTTGATGTAGCAGACGCCAGACTCGCCGTTGCCCGCGGCTACTGCTTTTTCGATTGGCAAGCGCTGGCGGTATTCGTGGAGGCTGCCCAAGACCGGGAGTCTGAGGTCTACGCTTTCGAATCAGCCGTGGAAGCGGTCATTTCCGGCGATCTGCCAACGCTTCGATCGCTGCTTCAGAAGCGCCCCGAGCTTGTGCGTGCGCGCTCCACCCGCCGGACCAACTTCGATCCGCCGCGGCATCGCGCGACGCTGCTGCATTACGTGGCTGCCAACGGCGTGGAGAACTACCGGCAGAAAACTCCAGAGAACGCGCTTCAGATTGCGGAGACCCTGCTCGAGGCTGGCGCGGAGGCTGACGCGCTGGCGGACCTGTACGGCACCGAGTGCACGACCATGTCTTTGCTGGTTTCCAGTTGTCATCCGGCCGAGGCCGGAGTGCAGGTGCCCTTGATCCACTTGCTGCTGGACCATGGCGCGGCGGTGGAGGGCCGGGGCTCCAACAAATGGTCCACACCTTTGATGACGGCGCTGATCTTCGGATACCCGGCTGCGGCCGAGGCGTTGCGAAGCCGAGGCGCGAAGGTGGACAATATCGCAGCCGCCGCCGGGCTGGGTCTGCACGCCGAAGCCGGGCATCTTATTTCTTCCTCCGACCGACCGAGTCGTCACCGCGCGTTGGCGTTGGCGGCACAGCTTGGTCACGCGAGAGTGGTGCGGCTTCTGCTGGATAGTGGTGAGGACCCGTCGCGTTACAATCCCGACGGCTACCATGCGCACGCAACCCCCTTGCACCAGGCGGCACTGGCGGGACATGAGGCGGTAGTGAGGCTGTTGGTCGAGCGCGGGGCGAGCCTGGAAATCAAGGACAAGATCTATCAAAGCACGCCGCTGGGCTGGGCCAATCATGCGGGCAAGAGCGCGATCACAGAGTTGCTGGAGGCGGCCGGCGGCCGCTAAACCGCCTGCTATAATCGCTTCCTCTATGCCCGCCCGCCGGTCCATGAAAGGCGCCTGGATGGCATCTCCCACCTGGAACTCTTCGAGGCGCGCATGATCGTGGAGCCGGAGCTGGCATCACGCGCCGCCGCACGCGCCACTGCCGAAGACATCAGCATCCTGCGCTCCAAAGTGGCCGGGATGGAAGCAAACATCAACGATCGCGGAAGGCAGGTAGAACTCGGCATCGCCTTCCACGATGAGATCTTCCGCACGGCCGGAAACCGCGTTTGCCGGCAGATGTTCAGCGTGATTCACCGCGGCATCCTCACCAGCATCTCGCGGCTTTTCCAGCGCGCGCGGCTGGAGGAAGTGGTGGCCCAGCACAAGGCGATCTACACAGCGATCAGCAGGCGGGAGCCGGAAGAAGCGCGGCAACGGATGACGGACCACCTGCGGCGGGCGCGCAGCCTTTTTCTCGCGGTAAGCTGAATCTCACGGCTGATGAGATATAACGAAAACCTGATCGTGGAGATCGTGGAAACGGCCCGATCGCTTTATCAACGCGGCTATAGTTTCGGCACCGCAGGAAACATCAGCGTCCGCGCATCGGACCGCATCTACATCACCCCCACCAATTCTTGCTTCGGCGCGCTCACCGTGGAGACGATGTCCGAGTTGGATCTGAACGGCAACCGCCTCTCCGGCAACGTACCGAGCAAAGAGACGCATTTTCATTTGTCGGCCTACCGCGCGCGGCCGGAGGCCTCGGCGGTGGTTCATCTGCATTCCACCTACGCCACCGCCGTCAGCTGCCTCCGCGAACTCGACATGGAGGATGCGCTGCCTATCTTCACTCCCTACTTCGCCATGCGCATCCCTAAACTCCCCGTGGTGCCCTACCTCCCTCCGGGCGACCCGATGCTCGCACCGGAGGTTGAGCGCTGCGCCGCCGTTTCCCCGGCCATGCTGCTACGTAATCACGGGCCGATCACTACCGGCAAGACGCTGATAGAGGCCGCTGCTCTCTCCGAGGAGCTGGAGGAGCAGTCCAAGCTCTACTTTCTGCTGAACGGCGCCGGGCAGCAATTGACCATCGATGAGGTGGCCGAGCTGCGCAGAAGATTCCGCTAGGAGCATCCATGCCGGATCTTCTGCTTGCCGCCGTCGCCGATGATGACACCGGCGCTTCCGACTTGGCCGGCATGTTGGCCGAACGCGGCCTGCGCGTGATACTGGTGATCGATCTGCCCGAGCCGGAAAAGCTCGCCGAATGGGCGTGCGGCCATGAGGCCATCGTCGTCGCCACCGCCACTCGCGCCATTGCGCCACGCGATGCGTATGAAAAAACCCGCGCTGCCGTCAATCGGCTCCGCGCCTTGAAGCCGCGCCAGATTCAGCTGAAATACTGCTCCACCTTCGATTCCACCGAAAAAGGGAACATCGGTCCATCCATCGATGCGGCGATGGATGAGCTGGATGAAAAGTTCACCGTGGCCTTGCCGGCGCTGCCTGTCAACGGACGCACGACGTTCTTCGGCCACCACTTTGTCCACGGCGAGCTTCTTTCGGATTCTCCGATGAGCCGCCATCCGCTGAATCCGATGACTAATCCCAACCTGGTCAAACATCTCCAGTGGCAGACACGACGCAAGGTGGGACTCGCCGATTTCCGCTACGTCAACGCCGGCGCCGATGCCTTGCGCTCCCGCCTCAGGCAGCTGGCGCAGGAATTCGACATCGTCATCGTGGACTGCATCGACAACGATCAGGTCTCCATTATCTGTGATGCTATCGCCGGGATGGCACTGATTACGGGCAGTTCCGCGCCGGGCATCGGCCTGCCGGGCGTCTGGCGCCGCTTGGGATGGTGGAAGCCGGAAGCCGGTGTGCAACAGGAGCGCGTAGCCGAGGATTCCGCGGGGTGCCTTTTCATCGCCGGCAGTTGCTCGGTGGCCACCCGTGCCCAGAATCGCTGGCTGCTTGCGCAAGGCGCGGAGCATTTCGAGATCGACCCGAAAACACTGCTGGAATCGAAGCCGGCCCAGTTGGAGGCAATCGCCGTGCGCGCGGGCCAGGCGATCGCGGCCGGCCGGCGCGTTCTCATCACCACCGCGTCCGAGCCGGACGTTGTCAAGCGCACCCAGGAGTGGGCGGCGGCACAGGGCAAATCCGCGGAGCAGATCGGGCTGGAAATCGCCGGCGCGCTGGCGCGCTTCTGTCAGATGATCGTGGAGCGGCAAAAGCCGGCCGGGCTGGTGTTGGCCGGAGGGGAAACATCCAGTGCCATCTGCCGCCAACTGTGCTTTGGCGCCCTGCGCGTTGGCGCCAATATAGAACCCGGCGTACCCATCTGCCGCACGCTTGACCCCGCGCGCCTGCCCGTAGTGCTCAAGAGCGGCAACTTCGGAAGCGAGGACTTCTTCGGCCGCGCCGAGCGGGCCCTTCGCACGCCTGCGTAAGGCAATATACTGGCCACAATGGAACATTCCGGCGCGGGGCTGCATGTTCAGTTCTGGGGCGTGCGCGGCTCCATTCCCACGCCACATGCGGCAAACATGCGCTATGGAGGCAACACCGCCTGCGTCGAGGTGCGGCTCCAGGGTGGCCCGCCCGTAGTGCTTGACGCTGGAACGGGTATTCGCCGCCTCGGGCTGGAACTGCGCGGCTGCCCCCTGATTCATCTCCTGCTCACGCATTTCCACTGGGATCACATCCAGGGGCTTCCGTTTTTTGATCCGCTGCACCATCCCGCGCAAACCTTGGACGTGTGGTCTTCGGCGCCGCCGGCGCGCTTGCAGGCGACGCTGGAGCAACAAATGAGCACCCCCTATTTCCCCGTCAATCTGACCGAACCTCCCCGGCGGCCATCCTACAACCAGGCGACCGGGCACGGCTTCGAAGTAGGCGGGATTAAGGTCCAGCCTATAGAGCTGCACCATCCCGGTGGTTCCACCGGCTACAAACTTTCCGCCAACGGGGCGAGTGTCGTCTATGCCACCGACCACGAGCCGGGGAGCGCGGTGCACGACGCTGCGCTGCTGGAGGTGGCCGCCGGCGCCGACCTGTTGATCATCGACTCCCAGTACACGCCGGAGGAACATCAGGCGCGCGAGGGCTGGGGGCATGGCACATGGCTCGATTCCGCCCGCACGGCTCGTGAGGCCGGCGTCAAGCGCCTGATCCTGTTCCACCACGATCCCGCTCGAGACGATGAAGCAGTTGCGGCGCTGGTGGAGAACGCGCGAACTGAGTTTTTCCCCACCGAAGCAGCACGCGAAGGTTGGACAATCCAGATTTAGAGCGCCCCTCACGCGTGCCGGGCAACGGCTGAGCGACAATGGAGGCATGAGGCGCCGCTGGCTCCTTGGTCTCGCTTTGGCGTTGTTGCTGCCGGCCCAGATGCGCATGAGTGTCGCGCAGCTGACGGCATTCCTGCGTTCCTCGGTGGACTTGAAACACGACGACCGGCGGGTGGCCGCTTATCTCAAGAAGGTCTCTCTCACCGAGAAACTCGACGCGCGCACGTTGGAAGATTTGCAGGGATACGGGATCGGGCCGAAGACCGTGGAGGCGTTGGAGGAACTGCGCGAAGCCTCGAAGTCTCTGCCGCCACCAAAACCGGTGGCCGTCATGCCCGCTCCTTCGCCTATTCCCGCGCCGCCGCCGGCCGAGCAGAAGCGGGTGATTGAAGCGGCGCGCGAGTATGCGCTCAACTACTCCAAGCGCCTGCCCGACTTCATCTGCACACAGGTCACGCGTCGCTATGTCGATCCGGCGGGCCTGGAATTCTGGCAGCAGATGGACACCATCACCGCGCGCCTCAGCTACTTCGAACAGAAGGAGAATTACCAGGTGGTGCTGGTCAACAACCGTCCGGTGGATCTCGGCTATAACGAATTGGGCGGCGCCATCTCTTCCGGGGAATTCGGCTCGATGCTGAAGGAGCTGTTCGACCCGGAGACGTCGGCCGAGTTCGCCTGGGAACGCTGGTCCACCTTGCGCGGCCGGCGCATGCATGTTTACCGTTACCGGGTTTCGCAGTCGCGCTCCAAGTGGCGCATCAGCTATCAGCGCGCGCTCGACATCATCGCCGGCTACCGCGGGCTTGTTTTCGTGGATGCCGAGACCCAGTCGGTGGCGCGCATCCGGCTGGAGGCCGACGGCCTGCCGCCTTCGTTCCCCATCCAACAGGCCTCGGTGGAACTGGACTACGACGGCATCCAGATCAGCGGCGTCCACTTTATGCTCCCGCTCAAACACACGATGCGGATGAGGGAAGCCAAAATGCTGGTGAAGAACGAAGTAGAGTTCCGGATGTACCGCAAGTTCGGCGCTGAGGCTGTCATCACCTTCGACACACCGGACCCGCTGCCCGAAGAAGTGACGCAGGAAAAGCCGGTCCAGCCGCCTCCCCGGCAGCCATAGCTCAGGCGCTGACGGCGAGCTTTTCCCGCGCAGCCAGGTACTCGCGGATCGCGCCATCGAGGGAGGGCATAGGCTGAATTCCCAGACTTTCCATCTTCGCGTTCGACAAGGCGGAATACTTGGGGCGCCGCGCCGACGTGCGGTATTCGCGCTCATTGGTCGCTCGGAGGGCGGGCTTCCGTCCGGCCAGATCGAAGATCTTCCGCGCGTAGTCATACCAGGAAATCGGCGTGCCTCCGCCGATATGGAAGAGCCCGGAGTGCTTGCCGAAAACAAGATCGGCCGTTCGCGCAGCCAGCGCCGGAGCGTAGGTCGGGCTGGCCACATGATCTTCCACCACGCGGATCGGATTGGGGCTGGCCGCCAGCCGCAGCATCAGCTCGATGAAGTTTCCGCGCGCCGTGTTCAGCCCGGCAGGTCCGAAGACCCCCGAAGTACGGATGATAAGCGGATTGTCGAGATAGGCCTGCGCGTACAATTCGCCGGCCAGCTTCGACACCGCATAGGCGCCCAGCGGATGCGTGGGGTCGGATTCCGTGTATGGCCGCGCGGAGGCGCCGTCAAAGACGTAGTCGGTGGAGAAATGCACCAGCCGGGCGTCGAGCTGCCGGCAGGAGGCTGCCATGTGCCGCACGGCCAAGCCGTTCACCTCATAGGCGGCCAGCGGCTCCTGCTCGGCGACGTCCACCATGTTGTAGGCGGCCGAGTTGATCACCACGTCGGGACTGAAGCAGGTGAGCAGTTTCTCCACCTTGGCGCCGTCGGTGATGTCCACTTCCTGGCGGGTGAGGCGCAGCAGTTTGCAGCCCCGAACGGTGAATTCGTTGGAGAGTTCGGCGCCGAGCTGACCGGCGCTGCCAAAAATAGCGACACGATAGGACATGAGAGTGGGGCGAGCTTAGCGCTTACGTCTAAGATAGCGCGAAACGGCGGGGCGGTGATTCATGACTTCCGCGGCGGTCTTGCTGACTGGAGCCGGCTCGGGAGTGCGGTCCGGTTGCTCCTCAAGCAGGTTGTCCATCAGCCCCTGCAGGCTGGTCAGATGAACCAGGGAGTGATGGAGCTCCAGGCCGACGGCAAACAGCTCCCCTTCCGGGATACAGTAGACCACCTCGCCAAGCATGAGAGCATCCTCGGATTCCCAGCGGAAATCGACTCGGATCGCGGTGTCAAGCGGGAGCGGGTGTTCAAGCATGATGCGCATGCCACGCCCGGAGAGGTTGGCGAGAGTGGCCTGCAAAACCCGCGGAGTGCCGTCGGGCAGCGGATCGCTGAGCAGGTTGACTATCACCGGTTGCGAGAGCGGCAAGCGAGGCTCGTGTCGATACTCCACTAAATGGACAATCGGCGGGGAAATCAGGAAGGTGAGGGAAAAATGGAGAGGAGATTCCTGGCCGGGCTATCGTCCCAGGCTAGTACCTGGAGTCTACCTCCAACTCGCTAACAGCCACAGGCACAGCCCGATCCCTCCCAGCACCGCCAACTCGGCCACCTGACGCCACCTCTGCCCCGACACTTCCCGGTACGATCCCCTCTTCCGCAATGTTCCCATCAACCTCGACTGAAGATCGCCCTGCTCCCCCTGCAACGACTTGATGATCTGCTGCCGGCCCGCTTCGTCGGCTATCAGCACGGTGCCGGAATTGGCGCCCGAGGTCGATTCCAGCAGTTTGCGCCTCAAATCGGCCGGCACATCCGACACCGACCGGTAGACCTGCGTGTCGTCGCCAACTGAGATCAGTATCGTGGAAGTCTTCTGCGTCAGCCGTTCCATGCCGCGTTCACCTTTGGCTCACCAGCCGCGCCCGGTCCGGCCGTGTCGAAGCGGCGGTCTTGGCCGGGGCAGTGTCTTCTTCGGCATGCTCGAGGATCACATTGATGAATCCCAGCGCCGCCTTGGATAGCGACTTGTCTTTGCGGTAGATCAACCCCAGCCGCCTCATCATCGGCTCCGGCCCCAGCGAGACGGCGGCCAGTTTGCCCTGCGCTACCTCTTCCGAGCAATGACTCGCGGCCAGGAAGCTGACGCCGAGCCCCGCCATCACGAACCGCTTCGTCATCTCGGTGGCGTCCAGCTCCATCGAGATGTTCAGGTCCGGTTCCACAACATCCAGCCAGTCATTCAGTCGCGTGCGAGTGGTTCCCGACTTGGGCATCAGTAGCGGATGACCCACCAGGTCGGTCGCGGCAACCGACGCCTTACCAGCCAGGGGATGATCCGGCGGAGCCAGCAGCTTGATTTCATCGGAATGAATGCGCACCACCTGTAATCTCTTTTCGGCAATCGGAAGCTGGGTGATGCCGAAATCGGCCTGGTTGTCGAGCACGGCTTCCACGATCCGGCTGCCGTAGCTCCGCTCCACGTGCAGCTGCACGTTGGGGAACTTTTCCTTGTATCCGGAGAAGACCTGTGGCAGCACGTAGATGCAGGTAGCCTCATTGGCCCCGATCACGATCTCCCCGCGCGGGGCGCGCTCCAGTTCGTTGATGGCGTCCTGGGCCTGTTTGCGCAACTCCAGGATCTGCTCCGCGTATTCGGCGAAGATCTTGCCGGCAGGCGTCAGTGCGATCCGCGTTCCCAGACGGTCAAACAGGCTGGCTTGGAGGTCCTGTTCGAGCTGCCGCACTTGCGCACTGATGGCCGGCTGTGTCCGGAAACAGGTTTCGGCCGCCTTGGAGAAACTCTTCAGGCGGACGATCTCCAGAAAAGTTCGGAGCTGATCGAGGTCCATGTGCGCCTGACTCCGGCCGCGGAAAGCTTCAGTTGCAGCCCATTACGCTCGGATTATACCATTGAAAGATTATGTTCTTGTTGCTGAGAGCTTTACTCATCCTCGCCTGCGCCTCAAGCCTGATGGCTGAGGATAAAGTCGCCTTCGGGAAGTACTTGGCAGTGGAAATCGGCAAGTGCGCCGATTGCCACACCCCGTCCACCGCCGAAGGCCAATTGGACCAGTCAAAATGGATGAAAGGCAAGGTCATGGAGTATCAGCCGATTGAGCCGATTCAAGGCTGGCACAAGACCTCCCCCGACATCACCCCTTCTGGCAAGCTCTGGAACAAGTGGGGCGGCGAAGAGGCGATGGTCAAGTATCTGATGACCGGTCTGACGCCATCCGGCAAGCCGGCCGGCCCGCCGATGCCCGCCTACAAGCTGAAAAAGGCCGACGCGGAAGCCATCGTCGAGTATCTGAAAACCCTGCGCTAAAGTGATTCCAGGCATCCATTGCTGGCTTGTTCTGGCTCTGGCCGCCTCGGTTCTGCAAGCGAAATCGCCGGCCAACGTGCTCGTGGTGGTCAACACCCGCTCCGAGCTTAGCCGGCGTATCGCGGGCTATTACGTCAGCAAGCGGATGATCCCGCAGCAGAACGTGTGCTCGATCCAGGCGCCGCTTGAGGAAACGATTCAACGGCGCCAGTACGAGGAGGAGGTGGAGAAGCCGGTCCGGGCCTGCCTGACAGCGCTGGCCGGAGTGCGCATCCATTACATCGTGACGACGCAGGGCGTGCCGCTGATGGTTGACGGCAGTGTGGGGAAGGAGGGCACCGCGGCGGCGGTCGATTCCGAACTGACACTGCTGCGCGCGAAGATGCGCGGCGTCACGGTCAATGTTGCCGGGCCGCGCACCAATCCCTTCTATCGCCAGCTGCATTCCAGGTTCGATCCCGATGTCTACAACATGTACCTGGCGACGCGCCTGGCGGCCTACCGGTTTGAAACGGTCAAGCGCATGATCGACCAGTGCCTGAAGGCAGCCAATAAGGGCAATTTCGTACTGGATCTGCGCGGCGATCCAGGCCAAGCCGGCGAGGACTGGCTGCTGGACGCCGCCCTCCTTCTGCCCGGCAACCGCGTGGTGCTCGAACAAACCAACAAGGTGGTGGAACGCGAACGCGACGTGATCGCTTACGCATCCTGGGGATCGAATGATCCCAACCGCCGCAAACGGCTGCTCGGCTACCGATGGTTGCCGGGCGCCATCGTCACCGAGTTCGTTTCCACCAACGGGCGCACTTTCCAGGAGCCTCCACAAAGCTGGGAACTGGGAACCTGGCAGGATAAGAACACCTGGTTTGCCGGCGCGCCGCAGTCGATGTCGGCCGATTATCTGGAGGAAGGCGCAACGGCGGTGACGGGCCACGCGACGGAGCCTTTCCTCGGCTTCTCGCCGCGGCCGGATTACCTGTTTCCGGCCTACTATGCCGGACGAACGCTGGCCGAGAGCTTCTACATTTCCATTCCCGCCTTAAGTTGGATGAATATTGTCGCCGGCGATCCACTGTGCAGCATTGGGCCGCCTAACCGCTAGTCGGCGCCTTCGAAGCGGTAGCCGACATCCCGAACCGTCTGAATCACCGTCGGATTCCGTGGGTCGGCCTCCATCTTTGCCCGCAGTTCGGTAACGCAGCGGTCGACGCTGCGCGCGCCAGCGTGAGTCCGGGCAACCGGTTTTTCATGTTTGAAACCTCCCGTTCATGGCGGCGGCGCTGTTGTTTTCTCCACTGCGGATGCGAAGGCTATCGGATCGATGTTACTAATTCGTCACCTGACCAGCCTTTTCCGGAAACCGAGTTGGCACGTTGCCTGGAATCGGACACATACGCAAGAATGAACCAGGAAGGCTGACCCATGAACACACCGATCCAACGACGAACTCTGCTTGGGGCCGCCGCGGCAATGGCTGCTCCATCCGCCAACCCGCAGTCCGCCCCTTCCTCTTCCGGGCGCATCCGCCTGGGCGTTTCCACCTACAGCTATTGGCATTTCCGCACGGCGAAATACCCGATCGAGAAAGTGATCGAGGAGGCGGCGCGTCTTGGGTTTGACGGCGTGGAGATCCTGCACCGGCAGATGCAGGATGAGAGCATCCCTTACATGAACGGCTTGAAGCGGCGCGCCTTCGCGCTGGGCCTGGATCTGTACATGCTCTCCATCCACCAGAATTTTGTCTCGCCGGACAAGGAGAAGCGTGAGAAGGACATCGCGCACACCAAGCACTGCATCGATCTGGCTGCGCAGATGGGAATCCCTGCGATCCGGTTGAACTCGGGCCGCTGGGGCACGATCCGCAGCTTTGACGACCTGATGAAGGCGAAGGGCAATGAGCCTCCGCTGGAAGGCTACACCAACGACGACGCCTTCAAGTGGTGTATCGATTCGATACAGCAGTGCCTTCCGCATGCGGAAAAATCGGGCGTCGTCATGGCGTTGGAAAACCACTGGGGCCTCACCACCCGGCCGGAAGGAGTGCTGCGCATCTGGAAGGCCGTCAACTCGCCTTGGCTGGGCGTCAATCTCGATACGGGCAACTACGATGGTGATCCTTATCCGCAGATGGAAATGCTGGCTCCACACGCCACCATTGTTCAGGCAAAAACTTACTATGGCGGGGGCGAATGGTACACGCTGGACCTGGACTATCCCCGTATCGCGGGAATACTGCGCCGCCACGGCTTCCGCGGGTGGGTATCCCTGGAAATGGAAGGCAAGGAGGATGCTTCCACCGCCGTGCCGAAGAGTCTGGATGTGCTGCGCAAGGCCTTCCTCTGAGTGGCGGCCTCTGAGGTTTCACCGGCGTCTCGATTACCTCGCGCTCTGCCCCTTGCCTCGCTTCGGCTTCATCCCGAGACTCTTGATCAGCCGGAACAGATGATTCGGATGCACCCCCAATCGGTGCGCCGCCTCCGTGTAATTACCTTCCGCCTGATCGATGGCGTTCTCGATCAGTTTCTTCTTCGCCTCCCGCAGCCCGTCGTGCAGCGCCGTTACCGCTTTGCCCTCCGGCGCGGCCTCCTCCACCATCGATTCCGGTAAGTCTTCCGGCAGAATCTCCTCGGTCAGCCCCAGCACTACCGCGCGCTCGATCGCGTTCTCCAGCTCCCGCACATTGCCCGGCCAATCATATTGCATCAGGCAGGCGCGCGCCGCCGGCGAGATTCCCGTCACTTGCCGGTTCACCTTTTCCGCGAATTTCTTCGCGAAGAAGTTGGCGAGGATCGGAATATCCTCGCGGCGGTCCCGCAGCGCCGGCATACGCACGGAAACCACATTCAGCCGATAGTACAGATCCTCGCGGAACGTTCCTTTCTGCGACGCCTCCTTCAGATTCCGGTTCGTTGCCGCTACAAGCCGGATATTCAGCTTGATCGGCCTTGTCCCGCCCACCCGCTCGAATTCGCGCTCTTGCAGCACGCGCAATAGCTTCGCTTGCAGCGCCGGGGCCAGTTCGCCGATCTCGTCCAGAAAGACCGTGCCCCCGTCGGCCACCTCCAGTTTGCCCTTCTTCAGCGCCGTCGCCCCCGTGAAGGCCCCTTTTTCGTGGCCGAACAACTCGCTCTCCAGCAGCGTATCGGTGATGGCGGCGCAGTTGATCGCCACAAACGGCATCTCCACCCGGCTGCTGTTACGATGAATCGCCCGAGCCACCAGTTCCTTGCCCGTTCCGCTTTCGCCCCAGATCAGCACATTGGCCTCTCGCTGCGCCACGCGGTCAATGAACTGGAATACCTGCTTGATGGAGGCGCTGGTGCCCACCATGTCGTGCTGGATCGTCAGCTCCTCCTGCAGACGCCGGTTCTCCTCGATCAGCTGCTCATGCCGCCGGGCATTTTCCAGCGCCAGCCCCGCCACCGCCGCCAGTGCCGACACCAGGTGCAGATGGTTTTCATCAAAGGCCGCCTGGCTGCAACTGTCCAGGCAGATCATCCCCACCAGTTGTCCGTATAGCTCCATCGGAGCCACCAGCAGCGAGCGCTCCTGCTCGTCGCTGATTACCGCAGCCCGGTCCTCGGCCACCTGCTCAATCACGGCGGTGTTGATCTCCGCCTCTTCCACAAAACCGCGGCCCCGCTCCCAGTTCACCGCCGGCGTCAGCTCCGGCGCCTCCAGAATCGAAATCCGCTCCGCGCCGGTAACCTGCGCCAGCGATTCCACCATCTTTTTCTCGACGGTTTTCCACTCTCGCAGTGCATTGATGGACTGGCTAAAGTGCAGCAACACACCCAGATCCCGAACCGTTCGCGCCGTCGCCGGCAACTCCGCGCTCGGGTCCGACGCTCTCCAGTAACGGGAGTGCTGGCTCCGCATCACGATCGTCGAATGGCGTGCCTCCCCCATCCGCCGGCCCTCTTCTCTCATAAGCCGGAACTGGAACGTCGCCCCACCCACCATGATTTGGTCCCCGTGCTCCAGCAGCCGCTCGCTCACCGCAACCCCGTTCACCAGCGTCGCGTTCCGGCTGCCGAGATCCTTCAGGATGTAGCTGGCGCCCTCCCGCCGGATCGTGCAATGACGCCGCGAGACCGCCGATTCCATCACGCATACTGTGTTCTCAGGCTCACGCCCGATCGAGATTTCGCTCTCGATCGCAAACACCCGTCCCGCCGCTCCCCCCCTCATCGCAACCAGTTCCGCTCCATGCTGGTTTGCGATTTCCGTTGTTACTTCCACGAGAGAAGTATAGCGGATAGATCCGCAAATGAACTCGTCTGTTAGATCCAGTACGTTCAGCTGGCAACCACGCTCCGACCTGGCTCAACCGTTGGGTTCGTTTCGCAAAAACGTTGGGTGTAGCTCCCACTTGTCCCCTCGGCCTACGATCTTGCGTGCCATCACAAGTTGACCAAGTGGATATCCAAGTTGTGTGAAATAATTCACAAATAGCAGAAAACAATCAAATGGATACACGCAGTATTGAAAAAAGTTAATACCAAAACCCCATAGCATCCTTACTTTCTTCCCTTCTCTCCGCCGGCGCGGACAAGGCCGTGCCTGTCAACAGCTCCAATTTCATTTCGTCATCACCCCTTCATGTCCACCACTGCCTCTGTAATCTGCCCCAAGTAACGCCCGTCCCGAACCACATCGGCGGCGATGGCAAACCGTGGTCCAGGCGCGGTCCAGCCCCCTGGGATCGTTACCTGAAACTCAGCCACCGACTCCGCGCCTGCAGGCACTTCGAGCCGCGCGACGTCCGGAGAGATGCGCCACTCCGACGGGGCAACCAGCCCCACCTCCACCTTCATCGGCGCCGAATAATAGTTCCGCGCGCGCAGCTGCAGCTTCTGCGTCTCCCCTGCTGCGATCAGCATCTGGTAGGGATACAGCTTCACCCAGCTCGGGTCCAGCCCGAAGTTCGTCTCTCCCTCTGGCAGCATGTCGAAGAAGAACTGCTGCTGCCGCCGCAGCTTTTGCTCGGTAGCCTCCAGGATCGAGCGGTCAACCGGGTAGGCGCGCCCATGGCCCGGGCAGATCGTCTGCGGCTCGCGCTCCAGCAATGTCCGCACGCACTTCAGGTGGCTGTCATGCTCGACATGGTTGCGGAAGATCAGGTTGTGCCGCAGCGTCCCGTCGTTACGCGGGTTCGGGAAGAACGCATCGCCCGTGAAGGCCACCTTCTGCCCGTCAATCGTCACGAACAGCGCCATCTGGTAATCGGTATGGCCGGGCGAATGCTTGATCTCGAACTCGAACTCCTCCCAGCGGAACTTCTCCCCGTCACGGAACGATCGCGCGACCTTGAACGGCTCACCCAGGATGCAGCCCAGGTTGTGCCCGCGGGGATTCTCGAAAATGTCCACCATGTTCTCGTAACACCAGACTCGTGTCGAATGATGACGCACCAGGTGTGGAAAGCCGTTCATGTGATCGTCGTGCATGTGGCTCGGCATCGCCACGTCCACCTGCTTTAAGCCATAGTCGCGCTTCAGCCGGTCGATATTGTGCTCGACGAACCGGATGCGGTCCGTCGTCGAGGTGGCGCGCTCGAAATTACCGAAATGCACCCCCGAAGCCGAGCCGTAGTCGATGAACATCGCCTTACCGGAGTTGGAGAGAATCGCGTAAAAGCTCGACGTCGTCTGGTAGTGGCAGATCAGGTGCGGGCTCACCGCATACGGCATCCCCTCTTCGCTGGGGTCGTTGCCCGTCTGAAACTTGTAGTAGTCGGTCAGCCGGCGTATGGTCTGCCCGATGCCATCGTCTGGATTGCTCAGCACCTCGCCATGCGAGGGGCACAGCAGCGCAGGCTTCAGCTCGCGCAGCCGCGACAGGGAAAAGATCCCGAGATCGATCCCCTCCGAGCCACCGTAGTTCACCTGCGTGTCATATAAAGTCTGAATCTTGCCCGGCGCATGCATCAGGTCGCCGCTGAACGCGGTCTTCTTCCCGTCGATCGTCGCCATCAGCGTGATCGACCCCAGCGTGTGGCCCGGCGTCGGCAGCACATAAAACTCCGTCTTGCCCCACGCGAACGTCGAATAATCCTGCAGCGGCCGCGCAACGGGAATGTCCTCGGTGATCGTGTTGAAGTCGTTCCGCACGTAGTAAAGGTGAAACACGCGCCGGTTGCGCCAGAAGTTGCGTGCATCGGCGAACAGATGGCGCTCATGCGCCGGCACGGCGACCGGGATCTTGCGCTCGGCGAGTTTCCAGTCCCCCTGGCACTGGTCGCGATGATGGTGCGTATGCAGCACCCAGTCGACCTGCGTGATCCCCAGCCCCGCCAGGTGATCAAGAATCTTGCCGGAACCGAAATCGACAAGCACGCAGCGCGAACCCTCGCGCACGACGTACACGTTGCAGGTGTCCTCGAACAAGAACAGGTTGTCGGAAATCTTCTTCGGAACTCCGGTAGGCGCAAAGCGCGTGCGGCGGTAGGCTTTCGCTGCTGGAGTCTGCGCCGGCGCGGCCGCGGCCGGCGGCGTCGCGGCCAGCCCCGCGGAGCGTAGGAAGTTGCGGCGTGTCGGTTTGCTCATGGCCAACATGCTACAGGAGTGGCGACTGGATTGCTCGTCTATTCCTGCACGGCGAAAAGTCGCCGGAGAAACGCATGGATTGCGTAATGTGGCGCAGGGTTGTGTCTGTTGGCACACAAGCATGGGAAAAAGCCGCATGAAAGGCACGGCGTGTCTGTTGCTCACGGCCGCCTTGGCGGCGCAGTCGAATCCGCACGGCCAGTTGTTCCGGCAGGCTGACGAGAACGGCCTCCAATTCGCCAAAGCTGCCGCGGCGATGCGCAAGCTCATGCTGGCATGGCTGGCCGAGGCCGATCCGCGCACCGGTCTGCTCCCGGAACGGATCCCGGGGCTTCGCGGGCTAAAGGATGGCGACACGCGCCGCCGCTACACGCCCCACAACTCCGGCGCCGATCTGTATCCGTACCTGGTTCTGACTGCGGAACTCACCGATGGCAAACTCTACCGCGGCCGGATGCTCGAAATGCTCCGCAACGAGATCCGGTACGCGACGGCGGCCGATGCGATGCCCGCCGACCTGGATTTCCAGACCGGGCGCGCCGGCGAGATGAGTCTGTTCGGGGCGGCCGAATACGCAAAGGACGGGCTGCTGGCGGTGACGGAGTTGCTGGGCCGCACGCCATGGTTCTTCCGGATGGCGGATCTCACCGCCGGGATCATGAAACATGCGCCGGTCGACACGCGCTGGGGCACGCTGCCGGGAACGGGCGCCGAGATCAACGGAGATGTGCTGCAGGTGCTGGCGAGGCTGATCCCGATGACCGGGGAGGAACGCTACCGTCAGTGGGCGCGCGGGATCGCCGATGCCTACATCCACGAAGTGCTTCCCGGCTGCGGAGGCCTTCCTTGCATGAACTGGGATTTCAGCGCCCGGCGCGGTGACGGCCGCGTCCAGCTGCGCGACCATGGCAATGAAATGGTGGCCGGGCTCGCGCTGATTTATGCGCTGGAACATGCCGCCGGAAGCGAACGCGCCTCCTTGTACCGCCCCGTGGTGGAGCGCATGCTCCGCCGCATTCTGGAATCGGCGAACCAAGACGGTATGCTCTTTGACGCCATCGAGGCGGATTCTTTACGGCCCGTCAGGCAGCGGTTGTCGGATAACTGGGGTTACCTCTACGGCGCGATGTACACCTACTACCAGGTGACCGGTGACACGCGCTACCGCGACGCCGTGCGTCACGTCCTGTCGCGGCTCGGCAACTACCGCAACTACGACTGGGAGAACGGCTCCTTCGACGGCCTCGCCGATTCCATCGAGAGCGCGCTCTATCTGGTGAACCGCGAGCCGTCCGCAGATGCCTGGCGGTGGATCGATGCTGAAATGGAGGCCCTGCTCGGGCGCCAGCTACCCTCCGGGATGATCGAGCATTGGTACGGCGAGGGCAACTTCAACCGCACCGTCTATCTCTACGCGCTGGCCAAGAGCCAAGGTTGTCGGCCCGACCGCTGGGTTCCGGGATTGCAAGTGGGCGCTGTGCGCATCGGCGAAATGCTGCATTTGTCGCTGGACCGGCCGGCTGTCATTCGATTCGATTTCGCCCGCCACCGCCGCGTGCTGCAACTGTCCGCGAACTATGTCCGGCTGAACGAATTCCCGGAGTGGTTCACGGTGGAGGAGAACCGCCGGTACCGGCTCACCGGACCGGCCGGCGCAGACATGGTGCGGCGGGGCGCGGAACTCATCCAGGGAGTTCCGCTGGAGGCGGGCAACTGGCTGATCGACCCCATTCACTCAAAGGTCAAAGTGCTTATCCTCTCGGGCCGCAACAACCATGACTGGAAGACAACCTCGCCGCGGCTGCGCGAGATTCTCGAAAAAGCCGGAGGCTTCGACGTGCAGATTACGGAGGCGCCGGCGGAGTTAACCGCCGCCTCGCTCGAACCCTACCAAGTGCTTGTCTCCGACTACAACGGACCGCGCTGGGGGGCAACGGCGGAACAGGCTGTCCTGGACTTCGTGCGTTCCGGAAAGGGGTTCGTCGCCACACACGCCGCCATCTACGCGTTCGGGGAAATGGAGATCCTGGGAGACCGCCACGTTAGGACTGGGATCTACCAGCCGCCTTGGCGCGAGTATGCGGAGATGATGGGCGCGCATTGGAGCGCCGCCGCGCCCAAGAGCGGCCACGGTAAGCGCCACACCTTTCCGGTGATGTGGCGTGACCGCGCCCATCCCGTCGCCTCCGGCTTCGGTGAGAGCTTCGCGATCAGTGACGAGCTCTACCACAACCTCCGCGTTCGGCCGGGCAACCAGGTGCTGGCCGCGGCCTACGACGCGCCGGAGATGAACGGAACCGGGAACGAGGAACCCATGGCCTGGGTGCGCCCGTTCGGCAGGGGCCGCGTCTTTTACACCGCGCTAGGCCATGACGTGGAGGCGATGAAAGCGGAGGGATTTGCGAAAATGCTCGCGCAAGCCGTGGCTTGGGCGGCGGGCGCGGAGAAGGAGCAGTCATGGAGCCGTTAAGACGAAACCTCATTGGGTTCGGAGTGATCTCGGCGGCAAAGGCATGGTCGGAGCGGAAGTCGGTCACCGATTTCGGCGCCGCTCGCGACGGAAGCCGCCTGGCAACCGCACCGATTCAAAAAGCGATAGACACCTGCGCGGAGGCGGGCGGCGGGCTAGTCTACTTCCCGCCCGGCACATATTCATCGGGCACGCTCGAGATGCGCAGCCAGGTTGGACTATACCTGGAGACCGGCGCCCGCCTGCGCGGCAGCACCGCGCTTGCCGACTATCCGCCGCGTATTCCGCTCCTTCGCTCCTATGCCGGCAACTACACGCAGCGCAGCCTGCTCTACGCCGAGCGCGTGCAGGGGATCTCGCTGCAAGGCGGCGGGCTCATCGATGGCCAGGGCGGCTCCTTCCAGGGCGATTACCTGGTGCGCCCGGCACGGAATCCAACGGCGGCTTTGAGAATATCGCCATCAGCAACTGCTCCGTCATCGACACGCGGCTGGCCGGCCTGACACTGCAGATTGTCGATGGCGGCACGCTGGAGGGCGTGGTCGTCAACAACCTCACCATGGATGGCGTCGGTGCGCCGCTCTTCCTGCGCCTCGGCAACCGCGCCCGGCCTTTCACCAAGGATGGTTCTGTGCCAAGCCTCGATAAACTCTTTTTTTACCGCACCCAGCTTTTTCTACAATGCCACTATGACTCCCACCAAAGCCCGCATCCACTTCGGCTACGTGCCCGAACCGGAACTGGACGCCCTCGCCGAACCCGCGCACTTCCTAGACACGCTCCCCTCCAGTTACACGGTCAACCTTAACTACATGCCTCTGCCTGGTGAGCAGGGCGGCCCCGGCCATATCGGCGCACCCGCTAGTTGCGCCGCCTGGTCGTTCTTGTACGGCGTCGCCACATACATGGGCGCACAGAAGGGCGGCTTCCCCGTTGTCGATGCCGCCAACCAGGTAAGCCCCGCCTACCTCTACGTCAAGCAGCGCGCCGCGGGCAAGGGCATTCCTCCCTGCAAGGGCTCCGCCTTCGCCTTCTACATTCAGGCGCTCCAGAACGAAGGCAGCCCGAACTGCGAAACCGCGCCTTACTATAACGACTGCACGCAGCTAACCAACGCCTACAAGAACGCCACCTGCCCCTCCGACACCAGGTTCAACATCACCCAGACCAAAGTCGTCCCCACCGCGGATTTCGATTCCATCCGTCAAGTGCTGGCCAGTGATCGTCCGCTCGCCTGGTGCACCGGCCTTTACTCCGATTTCATCCACTACGACGGCTCTCCGCCCATCTACACAGGCAACGGCGTCCTCACGAAGATGGTCCACTGCATGGTGCTGCTCGGCTACGATGACAGCAAGGAGGCCGTTTACATCCAGAACAGTTTCGGCCCCGGTTGGGGCGCCGGCGGCAGAGCCTGGATCGCGTACGATACGTTCCAGAAACTGGCTAAGGGTTCGGCCCTTTATGTTGTCGCCTGAGCCGCCATTGCACGGGGTATAATTGGTCGGACTTTCCGGCCATGCCGCACTTCTCGCCCGGCGATCACCTCGGACCCTACGAGGTGATTTCCTTGCTGGGCACCGGAGGGATGGGCGAAGTTTACAAAGCCCAGGACCAGCGCCTCAGGCGCATGGTCGCGCTGAAGGTGCTCTCCCGCGGCCACGCGCACGACTCCGAGGCCCGGCAGCGCTTCCTCCGCGAGGCCCGTATCCTCTCCGCGCTTCAACACCCCAACATCATGGCCATCTACGACCTGCTCGCCGTCGATGGCGCCGACATCATCGTCACCGAGTTGCTCGAAGGCCAGACGCTCGAAAAACTCCTGGAAGCACATCCTGCGGGGTTTCCTCCAGACCGCGTCAAGGACTACGCCCTGCAGATCGCCGCTGCCCTCCACAAAGCCCACTCCAGCGGCGTCCTCCACCGCGACCTCAAGCCCTCCAACATCATGGTCTCCGCCGAGCATCATGTGAAGGTGCTCGATTTCGGCCTCGCCAAATTCGCCGCCCCACCGGTCGAGGATCAGGTCACCCTCACCAATTATCTGGCAACACGCGCGGGAACCATGCTCGGCACTTCCGCCTACATGTCGCCGGAACAGGCGCAGGGCGAGGAGATCGACGAGCGCAGCGACATGTTCAGCTTCGGCGCCGTTCTCTATGAAATGGTCACCGGCCGCCGCGCCTTCTATCGAGGCAACCTTGCCTCCACGCTCGCCGCCGTGCTGCGCGATGAGCCCGAGCCACCCAGCCCCGCCGCCGGCAATCTCGCCACCGTCATTCACCGCTGCCTGCGCAAGCCTGCCTCCGAGCGCTACCCTTCCGTAAGCGCGCTCATGGATTCACTCCGCCACGGCGATTCCGGCTCCCTCGCCGCGCCCCCAACGGCCACCGCCCAGCCCCGGCTGCCCCGCCGCCAGGCTATCTTCATCGCCGCCGGACTTCTTGCCGGGCTCATCCCGCTGGCATGGATCTACCGGCCGCAACCCCCCGCCGCCAAGACCGCAACAGCGCCTGTCACCACCGACGGGAAGCCGAAGATCTTTCCCTCCATCTCTCCGGACGGCAACCTCGTTGCCTACCTCGACGGCGTCGAAGGTGCCGGGCAACTAACCCTCACCGTCCGCCCCGTAGAGCCCGGCCGTGCCATCGCTCTGACTGATCGGCCCGTTCCCGCCCAACGGCCTGCTTGGTCGCCCGACGGAAAAACGCTGGCCTTTGCGCGCGCCGGCGCCGCCGTCCGCGGCATTTATGTCGTGCCCGCCCTGGGCGGCCCAGAGCGTCAGATCCTGAAAACAGATATGGCAGTGGCGGGCCTGGACTGGTCACCAGACGGCAAAGCTCTGGCGGTTTCCCTGGGCGATAGGAACCACGCCGACGCTATCTGGCTGGTCGACCCGGAAACGCGCGAACAGCGTCTGCTCACACACCCGCCGGCGGGCTCTTTGGGCGACTCCGCGCCGGTCTTTTCTCCCGATGGAAGGCAGCTTGCCTTCATTCGCCGCTTCGGCGTTGCTTCCAGCGACATTTTCCTCATCCTCCTTAGCGGCGGAGAGCCGCGCCGGCTGACCAAGGAGACCCATGCGCTTTTCGGGGTCAGCTGGACCCGCGATGGCCGCAGCTTGGTCTTCAGCTCCCGGCGCTCCATGCCACCGAGACTGTGGCGCATTCCCGCTGCGGGCGGCGAGCCGCAGCTTGTCGCCGAAGCCAGTGAAGGAAGCATGCATCCCCATGTGGCGCGCAACACCGGCCGCTTGGTTTACCTTAACCGCCTGCGTGACCTCAACCTCTGGCGCGCCGATCTCGACCCCAGCGGCCGCGCCGTGGGCGCTCCGCGATCCTTCATCGCCTCCACCTACGTCGAGTCCACTGCCGCCTTTTCCCCTGACGGCAAGCTCGTCGCCTTCGACTCCCAGCGCAGCGGCCATGCCGAAATCTGGCTCGCCGATGCCGATGGAGTCAATCCCGTCCAACTGACGAAGTTCAACGGCCCTCACGCGGCTCATCCCAGTTTCTCGCCCGACGGCAACTGGATCGCTCTCGACTCCCGCGTTCAGGGCCAGGCCGACATCTATGTCATCGCGCGTACGGGAGGCCAACCGCGCCGCCTCACCTCCTCCCCCGCCGACGAGGTCATGCCATGGTGGTCACGCGACGGGAATTGGATCTATTACACGCTGCGCAAGGACGGCGTCGGCATCCACAAGATTCCCGCCGGCGGCGGTCCGGCGGTGTTCGTCACCGAAGGGATCAATCCGCGGGAATCACCGGATGGGCGTTTTCTCTACTATCTGAAGAATCAGGGCAATTACATCTGGCGCCGCCCCACCGCCGGGGGCGCAGAGGAAAGCATCGCCGGCCCCGTCGGCGCCGGCGTCACCAGGCTTTGGACTATCGGTCCGGCCGGCATCTATTACTTCACCTCCCAGCACGAGTTGTCCGCGCTCCTGTTCGCCAAACCCAAGCCGGAGTTAATTCTCAGGATCACCGTGCCGGCGCCGACGGAAGCCGGCTCGCTCGCGATCTCCCCGGACGGCCGCGCGTTGCTCTATCCGCAGATGGACCAGTTTCAGACCGACATCTCGATGGTGGATAATTACCGTTGAGATGAAGTTTCTTGATGATTTGCCCCTCCGTGCCAACATAGCTGAGACACCTTCCCCGGCCGTAATTACTGAGCAGGGCGAGAAGATCCCCGGCGCAAAGTGGATCGAACGAAGCAACGTCACCCAGGAGGCCCGGCCGAAGGGCCGTTTCGTTCTGTACTGTAATTGAACCAAGGAAGCTACCAGCGCCAGGCTGGCGCGGAAATTGATCGAAGCGGGAGCGCGTGAGGTCCTGCCGCTGGAGGGCGGTTTCGTCAAATGGAAGAGGCTTGGTTACCCTGTCGAGCCCGCCTACTGACCGGCTACTCCACCGGGACCCGGCACCGAAGCCTCGCAGCGCACAATCCATTGAACAGAAGCAGGTTATGTGCGCATTGGGTTTGTATAAGAGTTCCTGTCCTCGCGCGTGTGTTCATGGAAGAGCCCCAGAGCGTGGCCGATCTCGTGGATTGCGGCGCCCGTGGAGCAGTTGTCTCCGATGTTGATCGTTTGCGCCGCCTGCCCGATGTAGCCAACATAAGAGGAACAGTTGTTCGGGTTGGATGGCTTCAGGAAATGGGCGTAATTGGTCTGGTTGGTTCGCTCCACCAACTGGATCACTCCCCCAAGGCGGGAATTCCAATGCTGAATCGCCGAGGTGACCCGCGCCTGGTTCGGCATCGCGGGATCGATCGTGTAAGACATCACGCCGCCCGGCCATCGGTAGAGCGTGCTCGTCAGCCCCATGCTTTCGCGCCGACCCTTGTCAGTGCCTATCGGCAGCTGCAGATCCTCGACACGGCCCAAGAGCATGTCTCCTGCGATCACCGCCACTCCGTTGCGCACCACATAACCCACCGGAGAACCGCGGAAAATCGCTGTTCCCGTGGTTCCTTCCAACTCCGGCCTGCCGGTAGTGTCCGGCGCGGCCTCCTGCCGCATCTTCTGCAATCCCGTCTCGTTCAAGTGGCGGACCGCCGCCAGATGAAAGGGCATGTCGGTTGGTTCTTCCTCCTCCGTCAACAGCTCAATCAGAGCCTGACTTCCGGCCACGGCCACCGACCAGAATTCACCTGTTCCCACCGGACCGGCGCCGTCGTAGCTGCCGCGCAGCGCGTACGGCTCTCCTAGCGCATCCAACTCCCAAATCAGCAGCTTGGCGCCCTCGGCAATGCGAACATCCTGGAAGAAGAACTGCAGGCCTTGCGCGCCGGGACTGGAAACGCGCAGGGTGAGGACCCATAGGCCGTCACGAACGCCGATGCCGGCCATCTCCTTGATCTCGGCTACGGTCTCAAGATGAGCCCGCGCGCACATCCCCGTTACCCGACAAGTTGTCCGACAACTTGTCGGGTTACTCACCTGCCCACGGCCCGGATCAGGGCCTCCACCGTTCGATCCACGAACAGCTGCGGCATTCTGCCGCCGTGCGCCCCCAGCTTCTCGAAGATCGCTATGCCCTGCATGGATGACATGACGAGTAATGCGGCGGCGGGGGCATCCTCGACCTGGTTGACCCGGAAAAACTCCATCATGTCTCCGCGCAAGCGCACCATCCCGGATTGCGGATGCCTTTCGGCGAACTCCTCAAACTGGAAATCCGGATGCGACATCAGCGGCACCAGCACAGGCAGCGCGGCCCGGAAATAGTCGAGCAACGCCATGCTCACGCGGCGTAGCTGCGCCGGAAACTCCGTGCGCCGCGCAGCTTTCCCAAGCAACTTCTCCAGCCCCGCCTCTGGAGGAGACATGGCCGCGAAGAAAAGCTCCGCCTTGGTCCGGTAGCGCTGGAACAGGAGCCCTTCGGAAACCTTCGCCCGCCGCGCGATCTCGCGCGCCGGCGCGCCTAACCCCTTCTCCACGAATACCTCGCGCGCCGCCTTCAACAGCCGCGTATCCGGGATCTCTTTCTTTCTCGCCACGGATCTTCGAGTCTCACCTCTTCCGGCACAGAATGTACAGCGTTCCCGGCTGCGTCCCGCGTTCCACCACCTCCAAGCCCGCCTCCTCGAACCGGCTTCTCCAGCGCTGTTCCGCGCTGCTCCGGCCATAGTAAAGATGGCCGTGCAGGAACGGATAGGCCACCCGCACCCACATGTCCCGGTGAATGGTCAGAAACAGAAGTTGGCCTCCCGGCTTCAGTACGCGGTGGACCTCCTTCAGCGCGCGGCCCGCACCCTCGGCATTCAAATGGTCAATCGAGTAGGCTCCCACCACCGCATCGAAAGAATCGCTCTCCAGTGGCATCTCCCGCATGTCGCCTTTCACCACCTCCACACGGCCCTCCACCCCCGCCAAGCGGGCATTGGCGAGCAGCCGGCCGCCTTCCTCGCTGGCAATGTAGTCGGCGCTGAAATTGTCCAGCGCCACCACCCTCGCCTCCGGCCGCGCAAGCAGGACCATCAGCGCCGAACGCCCGCCTCCGGCCCCGGCGTCCAAGACCCGCCCCTTGCCTGAGCTCAAGAACTGGCTGCCGGGGAGCACCACGGGCTTGTTGAGGCGGAACACCTCCTGCACAATCACGAAACCGGCCAGGCTCCAAAGCACGCCAACCAAGCAAACCCAACTCAGCCACTTCCACTTGTAGCGCCGCGCAGCCAGCGCGAATGCCGCCAGCAGGGCTCCGAGAACGAGGTGGCCGTGGGTCCAGGGCCAGGAGTATCCGAAATCGTAGGGTGAAATCATAAGTGAGTACTCACTCATACATAATAGCCACGCTCTGCGTTTCCGTCAATCGAGCCCCAGCACACAAATCAAAAACAAGCTATGATGGTTCTGTATCGGAAGTTTGATCCGCTTTACCCCGCACCCTTGCCGGCCCGGCTGATTTCTCCTTCCCATTCAAAATCTCTGAACAATGAACCAATTCTCTGAACTCACCTTGACGCCCGTGCTGCGGGCGAACCTGGACAAGCACGGCTTCCTCCAGCCCACTCCCGTGCAGGCGCAAGCGATTCCCTGCGCATTAAGCGGCCGCGATCTTGTCGCCACCGCCCAGACCGGCACCGGAAAAACGCTCGCGTTTCTACTCCCGGTGCTGGAGTTCCTGGTCCAGAACCCCGCCGAAAAAGGCGTCGGGGCACTGATCCTGACTCCGACCCGCGAACTTGCCCTTCAAATTCAGGAAGCATTCGCCAAACTGGCTCCCGGCACGGGTATCCATGCCGCCGTGGCCGTCGGAGGACTCAACGAGCAACGGCAACTGCAAGCCATCCGCAAGGGAGCGCGCGTGCTGATCGCGACTCCCGGCAGGTTGTGCGACTTTCTCCAGCGCAAGCTCTTCCATCTCTCCTCGACGCGCATTCTCGTTCTCGATGAAGCCGACCGGATGCTCGATATGGGCTTTTTGCCGGCGCTGAACGCGATCGTCGCGGCGCTGCCACCGGCGCGGCAGACGATGCTCTTCTCGGCCACCATCGCCCCTTCGGTGAAGAACATCATCCACAGCTACACGCGCGATCCGCACCGCGTCAGCATCGGATCCACCAAGAAGCCCAGCCAGCAGGTTGACCTCCACCTGTATGAGGTGGAAATGGACCGCAAACTCGGCTTGCTGCACTTCATGCTGCGCCAGCAGCAGGGTTCCTTCCTCGTCTTTGCGCGCACCAAGCATGGCGCGGACCGCCTGGTGCGCAGGCTCTCGCGCGACGGCGTCAACGCCACGGCCATTCACGGCAACCGCACGCAGAACCAGCGCAACACCGCGCTCCGCGGATTCCAGCAGGGCCAATACCGCGTGCTGGTGGCCACCGATGTGGCCGCCCGCGGCATCCATGTGGAGGGCATCGCGCACGTGGTGAACTACGACCTGCCGCAAGCGCCGGAAGATTTCATCCATCGCGTCGGCCGCACGGGACGCGCGGGACAGCGCGGCACCGCATCCACTTTCGGCACACGGGCAGAACGCGGAGAGATCCGCCGCATTGAGCGCACGATCGGCGTCGAACTCACCCGCCGCGAAGTCTCTGCTGAAATCCCCGCCGAGGTGCGAAGCTCCGGCCCGGACCTGCGCCGCACGCACAAGCCGGGAAAGCGGTCTTTTTCCTCGCGCTCCTGGAAGCGCCGCTAAAAGCCGCGCCGGTTTTCTGCGGATCCTGGCCTGTATTGGAGTCACCTTTGCCCTTGACGATCCGGCGATCTTGGATCATGCCAAAATCGGCACGGCAATAGGCTTCTCAATCCTGGGTATCTGTGCGCTAGGCCCTCCCACGGGCCGGCTGTTCCTCACCATTACCGGCCGCAAAAACCGTCCGCGCACAAAGGAGCGGGCTCATAACCTGTGACGCTCACCGCTCGCTGCCCCTGCGCCTTTCGGCCCGGAACATGAGCGGCCAGGCGTATCTCCGCGCGCCCCCTTCCATTATTCGCCCTTGATCCCACGCTCCACCGCCGCCGCCAGCGACGATGTCGCCTCTCCTTCCGGAGCCTTGCCCGCCGCTACACGCGCCTGATACAGCAACGAACTTTGTTGGTGCCGCTGCGCCAGCCGCGATGCCGCGAACAGCTCGCTCGCGCCATGCAATCCCACCAGCATGCCGTACTCGAACACCGCCCGCGGAATCCGCGCCGGACTCTGCTTCATCGCCGTTCGCGCTTCCACCTCCCCTTCGGCGCCCGCGGCTACTTCCAGCGCCGCCCGCAACACCGACCTCTCCATCGCCTGCTTCAGCGCCGCTTCCTGCTCCTGCTCGCTCAGCTCGGCGCCCGAGCTCAGCTTCGTCAGCGCCGCTCCGGGCGCCAGCTTCCCCGGCGGCAGCGGAAAAGGAATCACGATCTCTCCGCTCGGCTGCGACTTCTGCAAGTCGTCATAGGTCTGCGCGAACCGGAACGCAATCTCCGAGGCCGCCTCCCGGTATTTCTCGATCCTCGCCTGCAACTGCTTGGAAGCCCCGCCGGGGCGCGCTTTCTGATAGCCGTCCAGCAGTTCCAGATAGCCGCGCGCAATCCCCGACTGCAAAATCAAAAGTTGACTCCGCGCTTGTGCCAGGTGCGGGTTTTCGCTCCGCACCAGCCAGATCAGATGATCGTAGGCGTCCAGGTGCCGCCCGGCCGCGTAGCTCTCCCGGGCCTGCGTCCACTGGTAGTCCGGAGTGTCCTTGATCAGCTCATCGCGGTTGCCGCAACCGGATAACGCAACCAGCGCCGCGGCTACCGCCAGTGTTTTCTTCATGCTCCTCCATCATACTTGCAGCTTGCCGAACCCGCTGAAGCGGCAGTGCAGTTGCAGCGCCTCCTTCAGCAACTCTGCGTAGCGGCGGTGCGGGACCTCCACCGCGCCGAGCCGCGCAAGATGCGGCGTCAGGTACTGGACGTCTAACAGCGCAAAGCCGTTTTCCCGCAGTCCGTCCACAAGGCACGCCAGCGCTACTTTCGACATGTCACGCACGCGGTGAAATTTCGATTCGGCGAAGAATGCCCCTCCCAGATGCACTCCGTACACTCCTCCCGCAAGCTGTCCTTCCACCCACACTTCCACCGAGTGCGCCTTCCCCTGCCGGTTCCATGCCCCGTACACCCGCCGGAACTCGTCGTTGATCCACGTCCCTTCTCCAGGCCGATCCGCGCATTCCGCCATCACCGCGTCAAACGCCTCGTTCACACTCACCCGGAACCCTCCCTTGCGCAGCGTCTGCCGCAGCGACCGGGAAACATGAAACCCGTCCAGCGGCATAATCGCCCGCCGCGCCGGCCGGTGCCACGTGATCCACCCGCTTCCGCCGTCGTACATCGGGAACAGCCCGGAACGGTATGCCTCCTCCAGCCTCTGCGGATCCAGTCCGCGCGTGACCGCCTTAATGTCCATGCGCCGCCGCGCTACCGATTCCTAGAAGCGACTCGTACAACTCCCCGTACCGCGCCGCCGAAGCGTTCCAGGAATTATCCTTCGCCATCGCCCGCCGCATCCGCGCCCTCCACCCCTCTGGGTTCTCATACTCGGCCAGCGCCTCGCGGATCTTCCCCATCAGCGCCCACGGATCGTGCCCGCTGAACTTGAAGCCCGTGGTTTCATCCACGCTATCGTCCAGCCCCCCGGTCGCACGCACCACCGGAATCGTCCCGTAGCGCAGACTGTACATCTGGTTCAGCCCGCACGGCTCAAACAGACTGGGCATCAGAAACAGATCCGACCCCGCCTCGATCTTGTGCGCCAGCTTGTTGGAGAACCCGATGTGCACTCCCACACGGTCCGGATAGGTGCGCGCCAGCCCACGCATTAAATCTTCATACTGCGGCTCACCGGTGCCCAGCGCCACCAGCGTTACGTCGCCTGCCAGCAGTTCCCACGCGATCTCGCCCAGCAGATCGAAGCCCTTCTGCCGCGCCAGCCGCGACACGATTCCCAGCAGCGGCTTCGCTTCTCTCTCCTCCGGCAACGAAAACTCCCGCAGCAGATCCCGCTTGCACTCCGCCTTCCCCCGCAAATCCGCCGCCGAATAGTTCGCCGCGATGTGCTGGTCCGTCTCCGGGCTCCATTCTCCATAATCCACGCCGTTCAGAATCCCCGTCAGCCTCCCCGCATTGGCGCGCAACATCCCATCCAGCCCGAAGCCGAACTCCGGCGTCTGGATCTCGACAGCATAATGCGGGCTTACCGTCGTGATCGCATCCGAGAACAGAATCCCACCCTTCATCAGATTCACGTCTCCATGGAACTCCAGGTACGGCGAATCCATCAGCCAGCTGTCCAGCCCCAAATCCCCGAACTGATGCGCCGCGAACCGTCCCTGGTGCTCCAGATTATGGATCGTGAACAGGATCTTCGTCCCTTGAAACATCGGGTCCAGCTTCCGCTGCGTCCGCAGATAGACCGCCGTCAGCGCCGACTGCCAGTCATGCAGGTGAAACAGCGGCGTCTCAAACAGGTGCCGCGCAATCGCGATCGATGCCTGGCTCAGCGCCGCGAACCGCACATGATTATCCGGGAATGCGCCATCCGGCCCCCCGTAGATCCATGGCCGCCCATACAGCGCCGGGCAATCCACAAAGTAATATCGAACCCCGCGCTCCATCCGCTCATGCAGCGAACAGTCCACCGCCGCCGACCCCAGCGTGAAGTGCAAGTGGTCCCACACCCGCCGCGCACCGTCCAGCGAGACGCCCGCATACCGCGGCAGCACCACCGCCGTTTCCCATCCGCCCGCCGCCAGCGCCTGCGGCAACGCTCCCAAAACATCGGCCAGTCCTCCCGTTTTAGCGAACGGAGCCGCTTCGGAGGAGACCATGAGAACTCGATCCATGCTCTTCCATCATAGTGCGGGCACTGTACAATACGAGTGGGAGAGCGAGATGCGCCCACGGACGACACTGGCCGGGATCGTGATTGTGACGATGTTCGCCGCCGCCGCAGCATACAGTATCTGGCAGTTGCGGGCGACGGCAGGCTCGGAGTGCGGCATCTGCAGCCGTCCGGTGCATGCGCGGAGCAAGGCGGTGGGGCTGGTGGATGGAAAAAGGAAAGTCTTCTGCTGCCCGGCCTGCGCGCTCACGACACATGTACAGACGAAGAAGCCGGTGCGCGTGGTGGAGCTGACCGACTATGAGAGCGACTCGAGAATGCCGCCGGAAGGAGCGTTCCTGGTGCGGGGCGGAAACCTCAATCATTGTTTAAGCGAGGCGACGCTGGTCGATTCCGAGAAGCATGCTCTCGTGCGGCATTTCGACCGCTGTTCGCCGGGCATGGTCGCCTTCCGGGAAGAGGGCGCGGCGCGGGAGTTCGCTGCGCGGCATGGGGGGCAGGTGATGAAGTTCGGCGAGTTTGAGGCAGCCTACCGGCAATAAGTGAAGTTTTCTGGAACCCGATTGCGGCAGCCGGGGTCTAAAGCAATCGGGAGGTCAGTCGCAATGGGGAAATATGTGCTGTGTTTTGTTGGGGTTTTCCTTGTTCACGGACAGGTGGAGGATAGCAGCCGGCTGCCGGTCCGCCGGGTTGTCCTTTATAAGAATGGCGTCGGCTATTTCGAACATTTAGGACAGGTTCGTGATAGGCAGGATGTTTCGATTTCCTTCACCTCCGGCCAGCTGAACGACGTGCTGAAATCGCTGACGGTGCTGGATCTGGGCGGGGGCAGGATCACCGGCGTCGGCTATGGGACCAAGGATCCGCAGGACCGCCAAATGGACGCGCTGCGGCTGTCGGTGGGCAGCAAGGCATCGTTGACCGAGATTCTGGGAGCGCTGCGCGGGGCGCGGGTGGAGTTGACCAGCGGCACGGCGACGCTGCGCGGGAGGCTGCTGAGCGTCGAGCGCAAGACGCGGATCAACGGCGGGACGACGCTGGAGGTGGATTATGTTTCGCTGCTGAGCGATGAGGGCCAGGTCCGGACCAGCGAGCTATCGCCGGCCTTCAGCTTCCGCCTGCTGGATGGAGAACTGGCGGGGAGAGTGGGCAAGTACCTGGACCTGGTGGCGTCGGAACGTGATGCCGATTCGCGGCGGATGGTGATTTCGACGGATGGAACGGGAGAGCGGCGGCTGTTTGTCAGCTACATCAGCGAAGTTCCGGTGTGGAAGGCGACCTACCGGATCGTGCTCGGGGCGAAGCCGTTGCTGCAGGGCTGGGCGGTAGTGGACAACACGGTGGGTCAGGACTGGAAGCAGGTGGAGCTTTCGCTGGTCGCCGGCGCACCGCAGTCGTTTGTGCAGAACCTGTCGCAACCCTACTATGCGCGCCGTCCGGTGGTGGCGTTGCCCGAGCATGCCTCTTCGACTCCGCAGACTTATGAGACGGCGCTCCGGCACGGCGGAAGGCTGTCGGGCAAGGTGACGGATCCGAGCGGAAGCGGAGTGCCAGCAGCGTCGGTCCGCGCGGTGGATGGGAACGGCACGGTGCTGTCGGAGACGACCACGGATGCCTCGGGCAATTATGAGCTGGAGGGGATCCCCGAAGGTGGTGTGGATTTGAGGATGGAAGCTCCGGGCTTCAAGTCAACGCGCATTAACGGGGTACATGCGTCGGCCCGCGGCGGACGATATGACCACGTTTTGCAGATCGGGAATGTGTCGGAGGCGGTGACGGTGACGGCAGACGTGGGCACGCTGCAGACGCAGGCGAGCACGATGGCTGGCGGGGGCAGGCAGTTGGGCACGGGTGCGGCACTGGGTGGCCGTGGATTTCGGCCAGGATCGGGTGGCGGGATCGGCGGAGTTATTCAGGTTGAACAGGCTCGCAACCGCACGGAAGCGGCGGCACAGGGCCGCGAGTTGGGCGATCTTTTCGAGTACAAGCTGAAAGCGCCGGTGACGATCGGGAAGAACCAGTCGGCGTTGGTTCCGATTCTGCAAAGCGATGTGAGTGCCGAGAAAGTCTCGGTGTGGAACGAGAACTCCGGATTGCCGAGGCCACAGCGCGCGTTGTGGCTGACCAACTCCACGGACACGACGCTGGAAGGCGGCAGCTTCAGCGTGCTGGAAGAGGAAACGTTCGCGGGCGAGGGCGTGTTCGAGCCGATTGCGGCCGGGGAGAAGCGGCTGATCAGCTACGCCACCGATCTTCCACTGCACGCAAGCAGCCGCACCGGAAGCGAGGCGCAGCAGGTGACGCGGGTGAGGGTGCGGCACGGGACGATAACTCACTACCGGTCGATCTACGAGAAGAAGACCTACACCTTCCGGAACGAGGACAATTCCGCGCGCACGGTGATCGTGGAGCATCCCCTCCGCGTCGGCTATCAGCTGAAGGGCAGCGTGAAGCCGGTGGAATCGACCGGCGGCTGGCAGAGGTTCCGGCTGGAGGCGCCTGCGAAACAGACGGCGTCGCTGGTGGTGGAGGAGTCTCGTCCGCTTTCAGCCGATTATGCGCTGACAAGCTTCCACAGCGGCATGTTAGTGCTGGTAACCGGGCTGAGGAGGCGCAGCGCGGAGTTGGAGGCGGCGCTGGAGAAGTTGCTGGCGGCGAAACAGGAACTGGCCGATCTGAAATCGAAGCTGGACCTGAAAGAGAAGGAACAGGAGCAGATCTACGAGGACCAGCAACGGCTGCGCGAGAACATGCAGTCGCTGAAAGGCAGTGCGGAAGAGAAGGCGTTGCTGAAGCGGTACACTTCTCAGCTGGACGCGCAGGAGACGAAGTTGCATCAGCTGAAGCAGGAAATCGCGGAGCTGGGCGGCCAGGTGGAGGTGGCGCGGGAGCGGGTGAACGAAACGATCAGCGAGATGGAGTTCGACGTCGAGGTGTAGCTGGATTCGGCTCGCAGCATCAGCGTGATACCATGGACAGGTTCCGAACCACCGAACCTGTTCCTGGTAGCGCAAGTGGATGTTCCCGAAAACAGCGTGACTTGTCCATCCTGTAGGGAGAGCAATCCCGCCGGATCCGTCTATTGCTGTTCATGCCAGAAGCTGTTGAATACGGATCAGGACGAAACGCTGCTGGTGGACAGTCCGGGAGACTGGTCGAAAGTGGCGACGGGGGGTGCGGTTCCGGCGGGGGCGGCGCTGGCCGTGGGAAGTCTGCTGGGGAACCGCTACCAAATCCTGGGCCAGCTGGGAAGCGGGGGCATGGGGACCGTCTACAAAGTGCGGGACAAGGAACTGGACCGGCTGGTGGCGCTGAAGGTGATCCGGCCGGAGCTGGCCAGCAGCCGGAGCGTGCTGCAAAGGTTCAAGCAGGAGTTGATCCTGGCGCGGCAGGTGACCCACAAGAACGTGATCCGGATCTTCGATTTGGGCGACGCGGACGGGGTGAAGTTCATCACGATGGAGTACATCGAGGGGCAGGCCCTGTCCTCGATACTGGAGAAGCGGAAACTGGGGGAGGAGGAAGCGATCAAGGTGATGCGGCAGGTGTGCCGTGCATTGGAGGCGGCGCACGCCGAGGGGGTGGTTCACCGTGACCTGAAGCCGCAGAACATCATGGTGAATGAGCAGGGAAAAGTGTGGGTGATGGACTTCGGCCTGGCGCGGTCGATGGAAGAACACGGGTTGACGCAGGCAGGCGGGCTGATGGGCACGCCGGCGTACATGTCGCCGGAGCAGGCGCAGGGGAAACACGCAGGGCCGGAGTCGGATCTGTTCGCGCTGGGGATTGTCTTTTATGAGGCCCTGACGGGGGTGGTGCCGTTCCGGACGGAGACGCTGATGGGCAGCCTGCTGAAAAGGATTCAGGAGGACGCCGAGCCGATCGAGAAACTGGAGCCATCGCTGAGGCCGGAGCTGGCGGCCACCGTGATGAAGTGCCTGGTAAGGGATCCACTGGGACGGCACCAGACCGTGGCGGCGTTGCTCCAGGACCTGGACGTGCTGTCGGGGGAGTCCAGCGTGTCGGTGGGGCCGATCCCGCCGGTGGCGCCGCCCATCTTGGGCGTATCGCGGCGGTATTGGGCGATGGGCGGGGCGGTGGCGGCAGGCGCGGTGCTGGTGGGCGGCGGCAACTACATATACCGGATCCTGCGGCCTGCCCCGGCGGGACCGCAAAAGCCGTTGCTGGTGCTGGTGGCGGATTTCGCCAATGAGACGGGGGAGGAGGTGTTCGACGGCGCGCTGGAGGCGAACGTGGCGGTGGGCCTGGAGGAGGCTTCCTTCATCACCTCGTTCAACCGGGCGACAGCGCGGCGGATCGCGAGCCAGCTGAAGCCCGGGGCGACTCGACTGGACGAGCAGGTGGCGCGGTTGGTGGCGGTGCGGGAGGGCATCAGCGTCGTGGTGGCGGGGACGCTGACGCGGGATGGTGACCGGTTCCTGGCGGCGATGAAGGCGGCGGACGCGGTGACCGGGAATGCGATCCGCGAGACGAAGAGCAAGCGGCTCGGCAAGCAGGAGGTGCTGGGATCGCTTGCCAAGTTGACGCATCCGATCCGCGAGGCGCTGGGTGACACGACGCCGGAATCGGTCCGCCTGGCCGCGGCCGAGAGCTACACGGCAGGGTCGCTGGAGGCGGCCCATAGCTACGCCGCGGCGCAGGAACTGCGGTTCGCCGGGAAGGCCGGTGAGGCGATCGAGAAATACCTCCAGGTCGTGCGTCAGGACCCCAATCTGGCAAGCGCCTATTACGGGCTGGCGGTAGCCTACTCGAACCTCGGGCAGCGGCAAAAGGCGGAGGAGTATTATCAGCAGACGATGGCGCGGATCGACCGGATGAGCGAGCGGGAAAAATACCGCGCGCGCGGCGGCTACTATCTGGCAATGCTGAACCACCAGAAAGCGATGGAGCAGTTCACAGAGCTGGTGAGACTCTACCCGGCCGATTTCGCCGGCATGAGCAACCTCGCGCTGGTCTACTATTTGAAGCGGGACATGAGCCGCGCGCTGGAGCACGGCCGTCGCGCGCTGGAGATTTATCCCAAGAACGCGCTGCTGCGGAGCAATGCGGCGATGTACGCGATGTATGCAGGCAATTTTGAGAACTCCGCCAAGGAGGCGCAGGCGGTAATTGAGGCGAATCCGGCCTATCTGAAGGCCTACAACACGCTGGCGCTATCGAAGCTGGCGCAGGGGCAGGTGGAGAATGCGACCGCGACGTATCAGCGCCTGGAGAAGGTGGATAACCGCGGCGCCTCTTTCGCGGCGATGGGTCTTGCCGATATTGCGTTGTACGAAGGGCGGGCGGCGGACGCCGCGGCGATCCTGCAGGCCGGAATCAAGAGTGACCTGGCGAACCAGTTTGCCGCGCCGGCGGCCAAGAAAAGGGCTTCACTGGCGCAAGCCTTGCTGATGCTGGGTAGAAAAGGGGAGGCGGCGGCGGCAGCCGCTGAGGCGGCGAAGGTGAGTAAGGAGAACGTGGTTCAATACCAGGCCGCGCGGACTTTTCTGGAGGCGGGGATGGAGGCCAAGGCGCAAGGCGTGGCGGAGGAGCTGGGGCAAAGGATCGAGACGGACCCACAAGCCTACGGGAAACTGATCGAGGGGGAGATCCGGCTGGCGAAGGGCGACCTGCGGGAGGCGCGGCGGCTGTTTGAGGAGTCGCGGAAGCTGGCTGACACGTGGCTGAGCCGGCTGAACATGGGGCGCGCCTACCTGGCTACGTCGAACTTCACCGAGGCGGATTCGGAATTCGACGCCTGCTGGAAGCGGCGGGGCGAGGCGACGGAGATGTTTCTGGACGAAGTGCAGACATTCCGGTATGTGCCGTTGGTTCACTACTACATCGGACAGGCGCGGGATGGGCTGAAGAGCGCGGGGGCCGCGGACTCCTACCGCGCCTTTTTGGGGGCGCGGCAGAAGGCGGTCAACGATCCGCTCGCCAGCGAAGTCCGGCGGCGCCTGGCGGCGCTGGGCGGATCAGCGCAGTAGAATGCTGGTGCGCTTGAGCGGGCTGGAGTCGTTGAGCTCGACGAGCAGCGTATAGCAGCCGGGTCCGGATGCAACGCCGATCGAGGTATCCCAGTTGAAGATGTGTTGGCCGGAGGAGGCGCGGTACGTGCTGCCACCCGTTGCGCCGGCGGTGGGCTGGTAGAGCAGGTAGGAGGGGCCTGTTTCCGAGAGGGGACAGATGCCGCCGGCCGGCGCCGCACCATTGAACACGCTGCGCATGGAGATGAGTGAGGAGGTGTCGCTGTAGAGGACCCCGGCGGCGTCGCTTAGCTGCCACTTGATGGGAACGGCCGAGCCGAAATTCTCCGTGCCGGAGAACGTACCTTCCGGTTTCATCGGGGACAGGAATCCGGTGAACTGGTAGACGACCAGGTAGGAGTGGATTGCGGAACCCTGGTTCCCGGCTTGATCCGTGGCGGTAACGGCGAACTGTTTTGCGCCGACCGTGGCGGTGTCGAGGGCGGCTCCGCTGGCGGCGGGACCGGCGCACGAGGCAAGACCGGAGAGCGCATCCGAGCAGGTGTAGGCGGCGTTGACGGCCAGTTTCCAGCGATAGCTGGCGCCGACGGCAGGTGAAGTGATGAGGATGGTGGGCGCGGTCTTGTCGATGTTGATGCCGCTGACGGTAGCCGCCGAGGAGTTGCCGGCGGCGTCGGTGCAACCGGCGCTGCGCGACTGGCCTGCGCCTTCGGTGGAGACGACTTGCGGCGTGAGGGGCGGCGTGGCCACGCCGGAGGTCGCGTCCGAACAGACGAAGTTGACCGTGACGTTGACGTTGTTCCAGCCGGCGGCGTTGGGCGCGGGAGTGCGGCTGCCGGTGAGCGTGGGCGCAGTCCTGTCGATCTTGATGGTCGCGGTGACGGAGTTGGAGAGGCCGACGCCGTTGGTGGCGCTGCAGGTGAGGTTGACGCCGGTTGTGTCGGCGGTAAGCAGCGAGGGCGAGCAGCCGGATGAGGAGGCGATGCCGGATTCAGGATCGGTGACACTCCAGGTGACCGAGACGTCGCTTCGATACCAGCCGTTGCTGCCGAGGGTTCCTGTGATGGTGGGAACGATGACGGGCGGCGTGTTGTCGGAGATGAGGGTGAAGCTGGCGGTGGCGGTCTGCGGCGCCGGGCAGGGGAGAGTCAGGCAACTGGAATCGGCGACGCGGACCGTGATGGGGAAGGCTCCTGTGGAGGTGGTGGAGCCGCTGAGGACGCCGTCGGTTCGCAATGTAATGCCCGGAGGAAGAGTGCCTGCCGTCAGCGACCAGGTTCGCGCGCCGAGGCCGCCGGTGGCGGTGAGGGTGACCGAATAGCCCGCGCCCGGAGTGAGCGGCGGGAGAGAGGAGGTGGTGATCAGGAGCGGATCGCCGATCCGGATGGTGAGTGGTTGCGTGGCGGTCTTCGGCGGGTTAGGCGCGGGGTTATCGCGCACCTGGGCGGTGAAGGGGAAGGTTCCGGCGATGGTGGGGATTCCGGAAAGGAGTCCGGCGGAGCTGAGCAGGATGCCGCCTGGAAGAGGCCCTGAGCCGGTGGCAAGGCTCCAGGTGCGCGTGCCGGTTCCGCCGACGGCGGCGAGCGGGGAACTAAAGGCGAGACCGCGGACCCCGTCGGGAAGAGCGAAGGTAGTGATGGTAAGGGTCGCCGGCGGTGTCGTGATGCCGAGTTTGGCATCGTCAGAGTTGACGTTTTGAGAGCCGATGATGGTGCTGATGGAGGTGGCGGGCTGGAAGGGGCCATAACTGCGGACAGTGATCTTACCCTGTTCGCCAGGGGCCAGCGCGATCGTGGCGTTGGCGATGTCGGGGTTGACGATGTCGGGATTGGTGAGTCCGCTCAAGGCGGTGAACTGCGGGCTGGTGACATTGGTCACCAGCAGGTTTTGCGTTTGCAGGATGAGTTGGCAGGCCTGCGCACCGACGCCGGCGGCCGGCGTCTGGTACTTCTTATGCACCATCAGCTGGAGCTTGACGCAGCCTGGGGTACAGCTGTTGGTGAGGGCGCAACCGGGCGCGCAGAGGTTAGGCGCGCCTTTAGAGAAGAGCTTCGCGGAGAAGCTGGAGGTGGTGTTGCCTTGATTGGTAATGGTGTAAGTGGTGTCGGTCGGGCCGGCGACGATATCGGGGTTGGCGATATCGGGGTTGGCGATATCGGGGTTGGCGATATCGGGGTTGACGATGTCCGGGTTGACGATATCGGGGTTGGCGATATCGGGATTCACGATGTCTGGATTGACGATGTCCGGGTTGGCGATATCGGGGTTGACGATGTCGGGGTTGAACGTCACGGGGGAAGCGATATCGGGGTTGGCGATGTCGGGGTTATAGGTTTCCGCGCGCACGATATCGGGGTTGACGATGTCGGGGTTGACGATATCGGGATTCACGATGTCCGGGTTGACGATATCCGGGTTGACGGTGAGGGAGCCGGTGAGGCCGCCGGAAATCACGGAACCCGCCGGAGCGGTGATTTCCGCGACGTTGACGACCACCTGCGGTTTTTGCTGTGAAGAAGTGACGAAGACGGTTCTGGAAATAGTGGAACGCGGAGCGATCGTGACGTCGAGCGAGGTGAGCAGGCTGAACTGGAGGAAGGAGGATACGCCGCCCGGCGGCTGCGCGGCGATCGTAAGACGATAGCTGCGGACCTGGTTGGTGGAGTTAGTGACGGTGATGGAGTAGCCGCGCTGGATGGAACTAAGGTTCTTCGCATTCCCGAAGGAGGCGACGTCGAGGCCGCGCAGGATGCGCGAGGTATAGATGTTCTGATTGCGCATGCCGGTCTGGCCGGGCGAGCAAGCGGGGCGAGGCTCGGCGGGGTTGAAGATGCTGGCTCCGCCGGTGGAGCCGACCGGAGTGAACTGGGCCCAGGTGGCGGGCGGAGTAGGCGGCCGGACGTCGCGATTATCGGTCCAGACGACGTGAAACACGGCGCTGTCGGAGGCGCTGGAGTTGAATCGCCAGCCGCCGGATGGCGTGGGCAGCATGCGCTGCCCGGCGATGTCGATGTAGTCGCCGATGAAGGAGGCCGAGCCGCGGCTGAACATGGTGAAGTTGGGCGGGTTCAGCTGAAGCTGCTCGATCTTGGTGGAGCCGGGGCGGCTCCCGAACTTATACTGAGAGACCTTGATGGAAGGCAGGAACAGGAGCGACGCTGCGGCGGTGGCCTGGGCAGCGCGGATATCGATGGTGTGGCGGCGGGTGAGGCCTGGGGTGCCGTCCGTGATGAAGTTGGTGAAGACGAGATCGGGGCGCGGGGGAGAGGTGGCGAGATTGCCGGCGGGTTCGCGGGTCTCCGTGTACTGGCCGCCGCCAGTGGGCGTGTAGACTCCTATCGTGTGGTCGTCGCGCGAGTCATACCAGGAGACCATGATGGTGTTGCCGGCTAGGGTCATGGTGGGCATGAACTGGTGGCCTCGTTGAGGGCTGGGATCGACGATGGTCCGCGCGTTGGACCATGTCGTGCCGTTGGAGGAGGAGGCGATGACGATCCGTGCGTCATTGGCGGCGGGAGCGAACCCGCGCTGCGCCCAGGCCACGTGGACGTTGCCCGAGCCGTCCACGATCATCGTGGGGAATGCGGAAGTGCGGAAGGCCGGTCCGCCGGCGCCGACGATCTTCGGCTGATCAAAAAGCTGACCGGCGGTGAAGGTGGCGATTTCTTCTGCCTTGCCGAACGTCTTGCCGCCGTCGGTGGACTTGGCGATCATCATGGCGATCGGCTGGCTGCTGGTCTCCGAACGGCGCCATGCCACATAGACGTGGCCGGTGTTGGGGTCGATCGCGGCGACAGTTCCCTGGTTGCGGGAGTTGCTTTCACTGATCTTGATGGGGTTGCCCCAAGTTGCGCCGCAATCGAGCGAGCGGGAGAGCATGATCCTGGAATGAGGCTTGGCGGCGGAGCCGGTGAAGATGCTGTAGACGAGGTAGACATTGCCGGCCGGGAAGGTCTGGAAGGGGACTCCATTGGCACCGCCGACTGAGCAGGCGCCGGCGCCGGCGCGGGGGACGTCGGCGATGATCCAGGGCTTGTCGAGAAACTGGCCGGCGGTGCCGGTGTCGACGACGGCGGCGCTCAGGTAGGAGAACGGAATCCCGTTCTCCTTGTTGTTGTTGTCAATGAATCGCGAGACAAAGACGTTGCCGAGCGCATTGTTGCCGCGGTTGAAGGCGATGCCGCTGTAGTAGAACATGCCGTTGCTTCCGGCGCGCACGGTGGGATCGGCGGCGGCTTGAAATCCCTTCAGCGGCGAGGGCGGGTTGACGTCGCATTGAGGAATGGGATAGGGGCAACCGGGCATAAGAGTGCTCTTCCAGGTTTGCCCGCCATCGGTGGAGAAGAAGACACCCAGCCACACGTCGCCGAGCTCATCTTCGCCGAGCAGACCGGGGATATCAACCGAGCGGTAATCATTGGCGCCGGCCAGAATGTGGGCGGCATTCCGCGAGGAGATGGCCGCGGAGGGCTCGTTCTGGCGCTGGAGGAAGGGGTCGCCGTCAGGGAACGATGTTCCGGAGACCATGTTGACGTTGGGCCCCGCCACTTGGGAGAAGAGCTGAGCGGTGAAAACGAGAGAGACAACAGCCAGAGAGCGTGAGTACACGAAGCTTCCTCCGAAAGTTCTGAGCGTCCGAGATGGCGAGATGCCAGTATGTCACATTTTTTACAAAGTGCAACCGGGTCTGTGGCTGGTGTGGTCCCATAACCAAAGTCCCGGTTCTAACGCCGGTTGTGAAACAGTTACAGGCACAGTTTTGGAAGTACAATATGAGACTTCCTTATGCAGATGGCGATGATCCGGTACCGTGTGGCGGACTTCATGAAGCAGAACCCGCCGTTCCACGCGATGGAAACGGAGGAGCTGATGGAGCTGGCCTCGGGCGGGCGGGTGAAGTTCCATGAGTCGGATGAATTCATTTATTGGGAGGGCAACGCGCCGAACCCGTTTGTCTACGTGATCCAGCAGGGGACAGTACGGCTAGTGCAGGGAGAAGAAGAGGCGGAGAAGCTGGTGGATATCCGCGGGCCGGGTGATCTGGTGGGCATCGATGGCATCGTGGGACATTCCAAATATGCGCATTCAGCGAAAACGGCCTCGGATGTGATTCTCTACGCGATGCCGGCGAAGGGCTTCGCGGAGCTGGTGGAGCGGTATCCGAAGGCGCGGAAGTTTCTCGATTCCCATCACACGGTGGATTCGGCCTATTCGCCTGTGGAGGCGTCGCGCCCGGCGGCGGAGGTTGCGGTGTTCGAGCTGGTGAAGGGTCGCGAGCCGCAGGTGTGTGAAACGGGGGCGATGGTTCGCGAGGCGGCGGCGCTGCTCTATCAATCAGGCGCGGAATCCGTCGCGGTGATGGGGCCGGACGGTCTGGCGGGCGCGGTGACTCCGCGCACTCTGGCCGGCTGGCTGGCGCAGGACGGACTGGGCGCGGGCGCGAAGGTGGAAGAAGCCATGGCGGCCGTGGTTTGCCTGAAGCCGGAAACGTCGGTAGCAGAATGCGTGCTGGAGCTGTCGCGGCGCGGGGCGGTGGTGGGAGCGATCACCAACGATGGAACCAACACAGGTACGCTTCAGGCATTGGTCACGCCGGGCGAGTTGCAATCGGCCTTCGGCGATCAGCCGGCGGCCATACTCGATCGGATCCGCCATGCCCGCTCCACCGCGGAGCTGAGCGGGCTGAATCAGCGGGCGCGTCAGCTGCTGTTGAGTCTGCTGGGAGACGCTTCAGCTGCGGGTTGGCTGGGGCGGCTGGCCGCGCGGTTTGATGACGAGATCGTGGAGCGCGTGATCAAGCTCGCGGGCGCGGGCGGCGAAGGCCAGTGCTGGTTTGTGTACGGGGCGGCGGGCCGTAGCGAGAACATCGCCGGGGTGATGCCGCTGGTGGCGCTGATCGGGGATCAGGCGGTCAAGTACAACGAGGTGGTCGCGGCGCTCGGTGAGTGCGGCTTCATGACGAATGACGATGCCTGCCTGAGCGCGGAGGAAGGATGCGCGAGCCTGGAGGAGTGGAAACAGCGGTTCGCCGGATGGGTGCGAGAGCCCGTCTTCCGGCAGATGTACCGCTACCGGCCGCTGTTCGACGCGCGCGCGGCGCATGGGGACGCCGAGCTGATGCGGAAGTTGAACCGATTCGTGGAGGAGGAGATTTCCAAAGACGAGCTTTTTCTCGGCGTGCTGGCGCTGGATAGCCTGTCGAACCTGCCGCCGATCACCTTCTTCCGCGGGCTGGTGGTGGAGGAGGGTGGCGGACATAGCGAGATGCTGGATCTGGAGCGGAACCTGCTGCGGCCGATTGTCGATGCCGCGCGGACACTCGCGATCGGGCCCGGCGTTTCGACGTGGGAGAGGCTCCAGGCGGCGCGGCGCGCGATGCCGGAGCAAGGCGAGGTGCTGCGGCAGGCCGAGGCGACGCTCTCGGTGGCGCTATATCATCAGGCCCGGACCGGGATCCGCGAGGGCAGCGCCGGGGCACGGTTGCAGCCATCCACGCTGAGCCGGTTCGATCAGCATGTGCTGAAGAGCGGCTTCCGCGGCGTGCTGCGCCTGCTGGAGCTGACGGCGCAGCGGCGCGGGATGGAGGGGCCATGAGCGCGGAGTTCCAAGGCGTGCGGTTCGTGGTGATGGACACCGAGACGACGGGGCTGAATCCGCTGCAGGACCGTATCGTGTCCATCGGCGCGGTGGCGTTGCGCGATGGCGAGATCCGGCTGGATGATTGCTTTGAGACGCTGCTGCGTCAGGAATACAATACCTCCGCCGTGGCCGTGCACGGTGTGACGCGCGAGGAAAGCCTGGCGGGGATGGAGGAGCCCGACGCGCTGGCCGCGTTCCGCGAATACCTCGGCGATGGTGTGATCGTCGGCCATCATATCGGCCACGACATCGCCGCGCTGAACGCGGGGTTCCAGCGGCATTTCGGCTGGCGGATGTCGAATTTGTCGCTGGACACGATGGACCTGACGCTGCATCTCGAAAAGGACGGCGCCTTTGCTGACCGTCCGCCAATCCAGAGTTTTACCCTGGACGCGCTGTGCGAGATGTTTCAAGTCACACCGCATGACCGGCACACGGCGGCGGGCGATGCGCTGATCACGGCGCTAGTGGCGCAGCGGCTGTTCCGGCTGGCGCGGAAAGTAGGCCGTGACAGCGTGGAGCGGCTGGCCGAAGCGTGGGTGGTTCAGGAAGAAGGCTAACGGTTCCCGAGCCGCCGCGTCTGATTTGAGAAGATTCCCATATGAGACTTATCGCATTGTTCATCACCGTGATTGCCATGCCAGGGGCGGACTGGTCATCCTACCGGGGACCCGGGGGAAGAGGCCTCGGCGATTCACTGGAGCTTCCAGCGGAGCTGGGCAAGGAGAAGGGAGTGGTGTGGAAACAGGCGACGCCGAAGGGGAACTCGTCGCCGATTGTAGTGAAGGACCGCGTGTTCCTGACGGGGTATGAGGGCGATCAGCGGCTGGTGCTCTGCTATGAGTCGAAAAGCGGCCGCGAGTTGTGGCGCGCCTCGTTGGAGAAGGCGCGCACGGAAGTCTACAACCCGCAGAACGGGCCTACCACTCCGTCGGCGACATCGGACGGTGAGAGCGTCTACGTGTTTCTGCCCGAGCTAGGCCTGCTCGCGTTCGGCTTGGACGGCAAGCAGCGTTGGAAAGTGGAACTGGGGCCGTTCACCAGCATTCAGGGGATGGCGAGTTCGCCCGTCGCCGCGGACGGAATGGTTTTTCTGCTGGTGGACAATCCCGATGAAGCCTGGGTGACGGCCTTTGATGCAAAGACGGGCCGCGAGCGATGGAAGGCAAAGCGCCCGGTGGGATTCCTGGGCGGCTACTCGACGCCCGTCGTATACCGTCCCGCGTCGGGTCCGGCGCAGCTGATCGTCGCCGGTGCGCGTGAGTTGACCGGCTATCCACTGCGCACCGGTGAGCGGCTGTGGTGGGCCAACGGAATCACGGTGGGTCCGGCGGCCCTGCCGGTGGTGCATGGAGACAGCGTCTACACTGTGGAGCCATCCTCGGAGGGCGCGCCGCCCTTCAAAAGCATGCTCGGCGCGGATAAGAATAAGGATGGCAAGATTCAGCTTTCCGAATATGGCGGCGCCACGATTAACGACAAGATCATGAGCCGGCTAATGGGTTCGATCGACCGCAACGGAAATGGCGACGGCGAGGTGACCGAAGAGGAGTGGAACAAGTCGTTCGGCGGGCCGGCGGAGCCCGGAGCCACAAAGCCAGGCGGGTTGGTGGCGACCAAGCTGGGCGGCAAGGGAGATATTTCCAGCGCGGTGCGCTGGCGCGCAACACGCGGACTGCCCTATGTGACCTCCGCGCTGGGTTACGAAGGCCTTGTTTATGTGATCCGGGAAAACGGCGTCCTGACCGCCTACGACGCGGCCAGTGGCGAAGTGCGCAAGCAGGCGCGCATCGGCGATGGAGGCGAATACTGGGCGTCGCCGGTGGGAGCGTCGGGACTGCTGGTTGTCGTGAGCAAGGACGGCAAGCTGACGCAGGTGAAGGCGGGCGCGGAGTGGGAGGCGGTGTCCACCGCGGACCTGGAAGAGAAGACCATCGCGACGCCGGCCATCGCCGGGGGAAGACTGTTTGTGCGGACTGAGGGGACGCTGTACTGCTTCGGGAAGGGCAGCTGATTTACTGGGTTATCAGATACATCCTGAGCTTCCAGCGTTGCTGTCACGCGGTGTTGTTCATGGAACTCGGAATCTCCCTAGGAGCCCGTCGGATAGCTGTGCAAGCGGCCTGCGTGACGAAAAACTACTTCATCGATGGAGTGAAGGGAAAGGCCTTCACCAAGGCGCGTGCGGGTGAGGCCCATGATGGCGGAGACCAGCCGCGGCCGGTGGGCCGGAGCCGTGATTTGCCAGGCTTCCGGATCCGTGTATTCGAGGATTTCGGTGCGGAAGCGCGTGCAGATTTCAACGGCCAGCCGGACATCGGCGTCGGCGGCGCCACAGTAGGCTTCGGCCTGCATCCGCAGGGAATCACGGACCGCCTCCACGGAGGCGGGTTTGCCGATTTGCGCGTTGGAGGCGGAGAAAATCATGTCGCGCGTGACGAAGTAGGGTTTGAGGTCGAGCACAAGGGTACCGTCGGAAAAATCGATACGGTCGAGTTGGATCGTGAGACCATCGCGCGACAGGATCCGCGCGGCGGTCAGGCCGATGGGATTGGGGCGCGTCGGTGAGCGGACAGCAAAGACTCCGTGCAGCCCTTCGGCGCCCTGGTCGCGCACTCCGCGCGGGGTGACCCGGAGGGCGTCGCGTCCGGTGAGGTCCAGCCAGGCGAGGACCCACAGGTGGGAGTGCTTCTCAAGGTGGAGCAGCGCTGGTTCGAATTCCGGGAAGATTTCCACGGCCGCTGGTACGCCGAGCGGCGGCATCTCCTTGCGGTCTGTGATGGGGTTACGAACGACGCCGATTGGGGTGAGTGTGAGGTTGGTCATGGGCGGAGGACCCATGACCAGATTACACGGGGGGACCGGCTTGGCGCGTCTTGTCCCCAGTGCGGTGATATAAAGGCGTGTATTTGCCGAGTTACAGGCAGTAAGCCGGCCGAGCATGATGTGTGCGTAGCACCGGGCGGGCTTTCGCGGTTGGCTGAGCCACGAATGGGAGAACGAAATGGAGCTAGAGTAGAAGACTATGGCCGTGGCGAGCAGGATGGAGCGGGTACTAGGATTCATTGAGCGTGGCGGGAATGCGTTGCCTCATCCGGCTACGTTGTTCGCGCTGCTGGCGATCGCGGTGGTGGGTTTGAGCTGGGTGGGAAGCACAGCGGGGCTGCAGGTGACGCATCCGGGGACGGGGAAGTTGATCGAAGCGGTGAACTTGGTTTCCGTGCCGGGACTGCACCGGATGCTGACGGGGCTGGTGACGAATTTCACGAGCTTTGCGCCGCTGGGGACGGTGCTGGTGGCGATGCTGGGGATCGGGGTGGCGGAAGGCAGTGGGCTGATCGGCGCGGCGCTGAAGCTGCTGGTGCTGTCTGCGCCGAGGAAGCTGTTGACCTTCGCGATTGTGTTCGCGGGGGTGATGTCGAACACGGCGAGCGAAGTCGGTTACGTGCTGCTGGTGCCGCTGGCGGCGGTGATTTTTCTGGCGGCGGGCAGACATCCGCTGGCCGGCTTGGCGGCGGCCTTCGCCGGAGTGTCTGGAGGCTATTCGGCGAACCTGCTGCTGGGGACGGTGGACCCGCTGCTGGCGGGACTGAGCGAGGAAGCGGCGCGGATTGTGAACCCGGCGTACAAGGTGAATCCGGCGTGCAATTACTATTTCATGTTCGTGTCGACGTTTTTCATCGCGGCTGCGGGGACGTGGGTGACCGAGCGGATCGTAGTGAAACGGCTGGGCGAGTACACGGGCGAGGAAAAGCCGGAGGAGATGGGCGCGATGACAGAGGCGGAAAAGCGCGGGCTATGGTTCGCGCTGGCGGCTCTGCTGGCGCTGGGGGCGGCGCTGGCTTGGGGAACGGTTCCGGCAGACGGGTTTCTGCGGGATCCGAAGACGGGGGATCTGCTGCATTCTCCGTTCCTGAGCGGGATCGTGGCGATTATTTTCGTGGCGGGCGCGCTGCCGGGGATCGCCTATGGGCTCGGCGCACGGACGTACAAGAACGATTCCGACGTGATGAAGTCGATGGGGAAGACGATGGGGACGCTGGGTGGCTACATGGTGCTGGTGTTTTTCGCGGCGCAGTTCGTGGCGTTTTTCAACTGGACGAACCTGGGGCTGATTTTCGCGGTGAAGGGCGCGGAGGCATTGAAGAGTTCCGGGCTGGGAGGGATTCCGCTGATGGTGGCCTTTGTGCTGGTGACGGCGGGGATGAACATGTTCATGGGGAGCGCGTCGGCGAAGTGGGCGATCATGGCTCCGGTGTTTGTCCCGATGTTCATGCTGCTGGGCTACACGCCGGAGCTGACCCAGACGGCCTACCGTGTGGGGGACAGCTGCACCAATATCATTTCGCCGATGATGAGTTACTTTGCGCTGATCGTGGCCTTTATCGAAAGATATGACAGGAAGGCGGGAATCGGGACGCTGATCGCGCTCATGCTGCCCTACACGGTGACGTTCCTGTTGATCTGGACGGTGCTGCTGATGGGGTGGATCGCGGCAGGGCTTCCGGTGGGACCGGGAGCGGGATTGTACATGACGGTGGGAGGATGAAGCGATGGCGCTGGTGATGGGAGTGGATTTCGGGACGCAGAGCGCAAGGGCGTCGGTGTTCTGTTCGGACAGGGGAAGGCTGGGCGCGGCGGAGGCGGAGTATCCTGTGCTGCGGCGGGAAGGCGATGCGCATTACGCGGGACAGCGGCACGAGGATCATATGCGGGCGCTGGAGGTCGCCGCGCGCGGAGCGGTAGGGAAAGCGGGGGTGAAGGGAGAGGAGATCGCGGCGATCGCGCTGGATACGACGGGCTCGACGGTGGTTGCGGTGGGCGAGGGATTGGAGCCGCTGGACGATTACTACCTGTGGTGCGATCACCGGGCGAGCGAGGAAGCGGCGGAGATTACGGCGCACGCGCGAAAGACGGGGCTGGAGGCGCTGGCCTGGTGCGGCGGCGTGTACAGCTCCGAGTGGGGCTTCGCGAAGCTGCTGCACTGGCTGCGGCACAATCCTGACAAGCGCGAGCGGATGACGACGGCGCTGGAGCATTGCGACCTGGTGGCGGCAACGCTGTGCGGGATTCGCGATGCGCGGGAAGCGCCGCGGAGCGTCTGCGCGATGGGGCACAAGTGGATGTGGAACGCGGAGCTGGGCGGACTGCCGCCGGAGGAGTTTTTGAGCGGCGTGGATCCGCTGTTGAAAGGGGTGAGGGCGAAACTGGAAGGGCGGTACCTGACCTCGGACGGCACCGCGGGGAAGCTGAGCGCGGAGTGGGCGGGGAGGCTGGGGCTGCGGGCGGGGATACCGGTTCCCGTGGGTGCGCTGGACGCACATTGGGATGCGGTGGGTGTTGGGATTCGCGAAGGAGATGTGGTGAACGTGGTGGGTACGTCGACCTGCATCATGGCGGTAGGCAGACAGGTGAAGCTGACGCCGGGGGTGTGCGGCGTGGTGAAAGGGTCGATTGTGCCGGGGCTCTTCGGTGTGGAGGCGGGATTGTCGGCGACGGGCGATATCTTCCAAGCGGTGGCGGGCAGGGCCGGGCGATCGGTGCCGGAAATGTCGGCGGGGCTGGAGAAGTTCCGCGCGGGGCAGACGGGGCTGTTGCGGATGAGTTGGGACAATGGAGACCGCACCGTGCTGGTGAATCCGGAGCTGAGCGGCGTGACGCTGGGCTGGACGCTGGCCTCGACGCCGCAGGATGAGATGTTCGCGGCGATCGAGGGGACGGCGCTGCATACGCGGATCATTTTGGAGCGCATGGCGGAGTACGGGACGCCGATTGAGAGGGTGATCAACGGAGGTGGGATTCCGCAACGGAACGAAGTCCTGAACCGCGTCTACGCGAATGCGCTCGGTAAACCGGTGCTGGTTCCGGCGGGGGAGGTGACGAGTCTGGGTTCGGCGATCTTCGCGGTTGTGGCGGCGGGAGTCTTTCAAAATGTCGAAGAGGCGCAGCAGAGAATGGGCGTGGGGTACAGAACGGTGGAGCCGGAAGCGGCCGAGGTTGCGGCGTATGAGGAGCTGTACAGGCTGTACCGGAAGCTCTATTTCGGGTTGGGGGAGAGGGGGGCCGAGGCGGTTGCGATCGGCGATGTCTTGCCGGAGCTGGCGAGGCTGAGATCGAGGCAGGAGGGTTGAGGAATGGAGCCGCGGGCGCTGGCGCCGGAGTCAGTGGCCTGGCAGCCGGAACTGCCTGGGGCCGAGTACGCGATTCTGTCCGGGGATCCCGGCGCGGCGGGAGTGTTTAGGCTGGGGTTCGGCGAGAGGTTCGATGCGGGCGGGTTGAGGGAATATGAGGAGGGCTCGTATCTTGCGGTGCCGAAGCAGGTGCGGCACTTCGCGTTGTATGAAGACGGTACGGTGGTGCAGGTGCACGGCGCGGGGCCGTTTCAGAGTATCTATGTGAACCCGGAGGAGGATTTGGGAGACCGGATTCCGGGGGCGGGGTGGAAATAGCGACTGCGGTAAGATAACGAAGGGCAGGAGTCAGCCGGAGTGCGAGGCTGAAGGCCCGCCCCACGGCCACGTGCGCGATTCAGAATAGGAACTTCAAGCCGAATTGGATGTGGCGGGGGCTGCCGGCGGAGCCGATGCGGCCGAAGGTGGGGGAGCCGAAGAAGAGGTCGGGGAGGTCGAGGTTGACGCGGTTGGCGAGGTTGAAGGCTTCGGCGCGGAATTGGACGGCGAGGACTTCCTTCACGGGGAAGTTTTTGAGGATGGCGAGGTTGATGTTCCGCATGCCGGGGCCGTCGACGATGTTGCGGCCGGCGGAGCCGAAGGTACCGCGGGCGGGCATGGCGAAGGCGGAGGTGTCAAACCAGCGCTCGGGGGTGGGGTTGGAGAGATTCGGGTTGCGGACGACGTGGGGGCGGTCATTGGCTCCGAAGCCGAGGACGGAGCGGCCGGTGCCGCTGTTGTCGAGCTCCGACATGAGGGCGACGGTGAAGGGGCGCCCGGTCTGGAAGCTCCAGACGCCGGAGGTTTGCCATCCGCCGCGGAGGAGGCCCTTGCCGAGAGGAAGGTCCCAGGTGTAGCTGGCGGTGAAGCGGTGGCGGACGTCGAAGTTGGAACGGGCGCGCTCGGCGGCAACATTGCGGCTGTCCTGGGGGAAGTTGGGGTCGCCGGCGCTGGAGAAGAATCCGCTGGCATCGTCAATAGATTTGGACCAGGTGTAGGCGGCGAGAGTGGAGAAGCCCTTGGCGAAGCGCTGCTGGAAGCGGGTTTGGAGGCTGTGGTAGCTGGAACTGGCGCGGGATTCAAGGATGTTGATGTCGTCGAAGGCGCGGTGGGGGCGCGGGTTGAACGGGGCGGCGCTGGGACCGGGCTGATTGATGTCGCGGGCGGAGATGAGCTTGCTGCCACTGGAGCCGACATAACCGGCTTCGAGGACGCGGCCGGCGCCGAGCTGGCGCTGGACGTTAAAGTTCCAATGCTGCATGTAGGGAGTGCGGAGGTCGCGCTGGAAGGCAAGGGCGGAGTTGGGAACGGGGATGGGGAAGTTGCGCGGGAAAGGATCGTGGAGCAGGAGGGGGAAAAACTCGGAGGCAAAGAAGAGCTGGAAGTTGTAATAGGGCGGATTGAAATAGAGACCTTCGCCAGGGGCGAGGGCGGACTGATCGTAATAGACACCGTAGCCGCCGCGGATGACGGTGGCTCCGTTGGCGGTGGGCTGGAAGGCGAAGCCGAAGCGGGGCGCGATGTTGTTGGAGTCGCGATCGTAGCCGGCTCGGGGGAAGCCGTCTTTGCCGACGGGGACCAGGCGGGCGGAGCGCGGATCGTAGACATTGGCGCGGTCAAAGCGGTCGGCGGCGGGGGCGTTGTACTCATAGCGCGCGCCGAGGGTGATGGTGAGGCGCTGGCTGAGGCGCCAGTTTTCATTCAAGAAGAAGTTATAGGAGGAGGTCCGGAGGTATTGGGGATTGTCGAGGCGGGCGACGCCGCTGACGGCGGGCAGGCCCTGAAGGAGTTCCGAGAGTGCGTTGCCGGTGAAGCCGAGAAAATTGATGAAGCCGCGGGACATGACATCGCGGAAGGCGTTCTGCTGGAGGCGGCGGAACTCGAAGCCGAACTTGACGGTGCTGCGGCCGGGGGACCAGGTGGAGTGGTTGAGGAGCTGGTAGGTGTTGGTGACGCCGCGCTGGGGGTTGTTGAATTCGTGGCCGAGGGAGGAAAAGCCGGGAACGGTGATGAAGCTCATGCCGTAATCGCGGGGGTTCTGGCTGACAACGGGGAGGCCGAGTTGGCGGTTGAGGTTGAGTTCGCGATCCTGCTGCGTGACAGCGCTGGCGACGCGGGTGAAGGCGGCGCGGAATTCATTGAGCAGGGAGGGTGTGAACGCGTGCGTGTGGGCAGCCATGACGTTCTGCGCGCGGCGGGGCACGTCGTTGCCGAAGCCAGGGACGGAGGAGAAGGAGGCGCCGGCGAAGGGCTCGAAGAAATCGCGGTCGGAGAAGCTGTAGCGGATGGTGAGGTCAGAGGATTGGGAGAGCTTGTGGTCGAGCTTGGCGTCGAATTGGTCATTGCGGTCGCGGAGCAGCGGGGAGCTGACGAAGTTCTGCTGGGGGGCGTTGCGGTTGGGCAGGGGGTAGAGGGCGGCGAGGGCGGCTCCGATGGGGTGTTGGCGCTCGCGGGGGATGCGGTTGCCGGGGAAGGGGCGCTGGGTGAACGGATCGATGAGGAAGGGGATGCCGCTTGAGGAGAAGTCGCCTGTGCGCTCAAGGGCGGTGGGGACATTGGTGACGCGGGTGATGCCTTCACGGACGCGGCGGCCTTCATAGTCGCCGAACAGGAAGGTGCGGTTCTTCGAAAGCGGGCCGCCTAAGGAGAAGCCGTACTGGTTGCGCTGGTAGCGAGGGTCGTTGTCGGAGGGCGGGGCGAAGAAGTTGCGGGCATCGAAGGCGGCGTTGCGGAAAAACTGGTAGGCGGTGCCGTGGATCTGGTTGGAGCCGGAGTTGAGCACGACGCTGACCTGGCCGCCGGCGTTGCGGCCGAAGCTGGCGTCGTAGGTGCTGGTGGCGACTTCGAATTCGCGGATGGCGTCGACGGCGGCGACGTAGCCGAAGGTATTGAGTTTGGGGTCGCCGTTGTAGACGCCGTCAAGGAGGAAGCTGTTGCCGTCTTCGCGGCTGCCGTTGACGTGGAGGGCGAAGTCGCCGCGGGCCGAGCCGGCGGATCCTTGGGCGGCCGGAGCGGCGCCAGGGACGAGCAGGCTGAGTTCGAGAAAATTGCGGCCGTCGAGGGGGAGGTTGCGGATCTGTTGTGTATCGATGACGGTTCCGACAGAGGCGTTTTCGGGCTTGAGGAGGCTGCGGGTGGCGGTGACTTCAATGGAGTCGGTTTGGGCGCCCTTGAGGAGGCTGATTTCCAGGCGCAGCTCCTGATTGACTTCCAGCGTGACGTCCTGAACGTGTTTCCGGTGGCCAGGTTTTTCGATTTCGACGCGGTAGAGGCCGGGCGGCAGGAGAGGCAGGAGGAACTCGCCCCCGCCGCCGGTGGAGGTCGCACGCGACCATGATGTGGACTGTTGCACAAGCCGCACTTGGGCACCGCCGACGGGAGCGCCTGCTTCCCCGACAATCACCCCGTGGATGGACCCGCGTACGGTTTGGGCATGCAGGTGCGCGAAACACGCGGAGAGGATGATGCAGATGGACAACCGCACGAAGTCTAATGGTAGCACGCATCCGCGGATCGAAGCGCGTCGGCGGCGGAGATGAGCGGATAGAGGCGTTCAAAATACCAGAGTCTGGCGAAGTAAAGCCCGATGGGAGAAGGCGGGCACTGGCCGCCATCGGCAATCCAATCGAGGAGTTTGCGGGAGGCGCGTGAAGCTGCCGCACGCGCGAGTTCCTCGCCGCGTCCGGACAGGGCCGCGATGGCCAGGGAGGTCTCCTCGATGCTGGACAACACACCGCGATCGCCTCCCCAGCCATCATCTTCGTTTTGGGCCGTGAGCAACCAGTCAACGCCCCGTTGGGCCATCGTCCAACCGGGCTGTACCTGGTTCAAGGCGATCAACACGCGGGAAGTGCCGTAGATGGGCCAGCTGCCGTCAGGACGAGCGGAGGCGTGGAGGAATTGAATCGCCTTGCGCAGCACAGGATCCTGCTCGCAGCCCGCGGCGCTGAGGCTGAGAGCAACAAAGCTGGTGAGGGGCGCGGCTTCCAGAAAGCCGCCGTGTTCCGGCTGAATGCGCTGGAGCACGGCGAGTGATTTTGCGGAGGCAAAGCGGCGGGCAATCCGGGCGAATGGCCGCTGCCGGCTGGCGGAAGAGCAGGTTGGATACTCTCGCGGCTTTTCTTGCGCCTTCGAGTGCGTACGGCGCCCCACGCTAGCGGAAACTAATCATCTCCGCCGGCAGATGCGGCGTCGCGTTAAACCAATCCAGCGACACACGGCCACGCGAATAGAGGAACGCCGTCAGTGAAGTATTCCGCACGCGCCAGTTCAGCTCCAGCGCCGCGGGCTCCGGACACTCCATCAGCGTCTGCACCGACAGTCCGATCACGCCCCCTGAGGTGAACAAAGCCACATTCCGCTTCCCTTCCGGCTGCTCGAGAATCGCCCGCAAACTCCGGCGCACGCGGGCCCGGAACTCCGTCCACGATTCGGCATTCGGATGCGACACCGTACCCGCGATCCACTGCGCCATCAGGGCTTCAAACATTAACTGAAAGGCGCGATTACGATCCGGCAAGCCGGCGCTTGCCTCCCACTGCCCCCACAAATCCGCGAAGCTGGCCGTTTCGCGAACCAGCGCCGGAGCAAGGAAGCGCAGAATTGCTCCCGCGTCATATTCATTGAAATCGCGGCTGCGTTCCATCTCGGGAAACTTCCGCCCCGCCGCGCGGTAAGCCTCCTGCACAATGCGCGCCGTCTCGTGTTGCCGCACAAGCTCCCCGCAAACCACTTGATCAAACGACACGCCGTTCGCGATCCAATATGCGGCCAGCCGCCGGGCCTGCTCCTCGCCCAGTTCCGTCAGCCGGTCGGAATCCGCCGTGAAAGCCGCCGCTTGCCCGTGACGAACCAGCGTGAGCGTGCTCACCCGACGGCATCCATTCGCTCGACGGCCGTCTCCGTTAGTCCGCGCACGCGCGAATAAAAATCCTTGAACCGCTCATCCCGCGTCTGCCCCTTCCAGTAGCGATAGTAGATCTGCTGGAGAATCACGGCCAGCTTGAAGATGCCCAGTACCTCATGCCAGCCGACGTGGGAAAGCTCGCGGCCGGACTGTTGCGCGTAGCGGCCGAGAAACTCCTCGCGCGTGAACCAGCCTTCCGCCGCCGGCAGCCCTGTGACCTTGGAATCCTCCGACCGCACATGCACCCAGTAGCAAAGCGAAAGTCCCAGGTCCGCCATCGGGTCGCCCACCGTCGTCATCTCCCAATCAAGCACCGCCACCACGCGCGACGGATCCTCCGTATCCAGCATCAGGTTGTCCAGCTTATAGTCGTTATGAACAATCGCCGGCGGCCCGGAATCGGGAATCGTCGCCGCCAGCCACTTCGTGACGCGGTCCATCTCCGCGCTGGGCTCGATCTCGACCCGTCTCCAGCGCTCCGTCCATCCCGCCACCTGGCGCTGCAAGAAACCTTCCGGTTTGCCGATCCCCGTTAGTCCGTGCCGCTCGACGTCCACCGCATGCAGCGCCGCCAGCGTGTCCACCAAAGCCCGGCTCACGCGTGGAGCGAAGTCCCCCACGTCGCGGAACTCCTCCGGCATCGTGGTGCGCACCACAACGCCGTGCCGCCGTTCCATGAGATAAAACGGCACCCCCAGCACGGAAGCATCCTCGCAGATCATGTACACCCGAGGCGCCAGCGGAAAGTGCGGGTGCACCGCCTCGAGAATGCGCGCTTCGCGCACCATGTCGTGAGCCTTCGGCGCCACCGGCCCCAGCGGCGCGCGCCGCAGCACGTACTCATTCCCGCCGATCGTCAGCTGATACGTCAGGTTGGAATGGCCGCCCGGGAACTGCCGCGCCTCGATCTCTCCACCGTGGTCCAGCTTGCCCTTCAGATGCTCGGCCAGCTTGCCCAACGGAAGCTCTTCACCTGCGCGTATGGCTGCGGTGTCTTCGGACATGCGAGGAACCATTTTAGACAAGCGTCGTCCCGCCATCGACCACCAGCGTCTGCCCGGTCATGTATCCGCTCGCCTCCGACGCCAGAAACACCGCCACGCCCTTCAACTCATCCTCGCTGCCGCCGCGTCCCATCGGCACGCTCGATTGCAGGAGCGCCTCGGCTTTGTCCCAGATCTTCTCTGTCAGCCGCGAAGCAAAATATCCCGGCGCGATTCCGTTCACGCGGATCCCGTACCGCGCCCACTTCGACGCCAACTCGCGCGTCAGCGCGACGAGGCCGCCTTTCGAGGCCACATAGCCGGCGGCGGAAATCTCCTGCATCGGCAGACCGCCGGTCAGCGCGTTGATCGAGGCGATATGGATAATGTTCCCACCGCCCTGCGCGATCATGTGCCTGCCCGCTTCCTGGCTGAACAGGAACGCTCCCGTCAGGTTGATATCAAGCACCATGCGCCATTTCTCGACCGGCATCTCTTCGGCCGGCGCGCCCCAGGTGACACCGGCGTTGTTCACCAGAATGTCCAGCCGTTCCAACTCCCCGATGGTCCTGCGAACCGCCTCCTTCACCTGCTCCGGCTCCGATACGTCGCACTCCGCGCCAGCGGCCCGGAAGCCGCGCGAAGTGAACTCCTCCAGCGTCGGCTCCAGCCACTGTTTCCTCCGCGCCAGCAGGTAGACCGCCGCGCCCGCCTCGGCCAGCCCTTCTGCCATCTGCTTGCCAAGCCCGCGGGAGCCGCCGGTGACAAGCGCCACTTTCCCCGTCAAATCGAACAACGCTCGGACCGTCTTCATGGGAATTCAAGATAGCATGCGAGATACTTGGCGTCAGGGATGAACGCCGCCTCCTGGAATCCGCTGCGCTGCGCCGGCACCGCGCTACCGGTCCCGCTGCTTCTGATGGCCAAGCTGCTCGCGCTGGTTCTGGCGGTGAACAGCACCATCTACTTTGCCGTGGCTGCAGTCCCGCTGCTGCTGAACCGGCTGGTGCCAGTCAGCAGCATCCTTCTGGGCCTGTTGGTCCTGCTCGGCTTCGGTTATCTTGACTACTTCGCGGCTGCACTGCTGATCGTAATCCCCGTTCTGCCACTACTAAAGGCGCGCCTGAGCATGACCATGTTCTTCTATTGTGGTTCGGGCCTATTGCTAGCAACTGCCGCCTTTCCCACTTTGACCTTCGCGATCTTCGTCGCCCTTCTTGCTCTCTCAGAATGGCCCCTCCGCATCACCGTCATCTACGATGGCGACTGCGGCATCTGCAACAAGATCCGGCGCGCCTGGATGCGCTTCGACTTCGACCAACTCTTCCACTGGGCCCCGTTCCAATCCGGTATCGGGGAACAACACGGCATCGAGCGAAAAGCCTTGGAGGAGAAACTCCACATCGTCGCGGATGACCAAATCACCAGCGGGTTCCGCGCCTGCAAGCGAATGCTCGCCTGCCACCCCACTACATGGATTCTGCTGACGCTGGCTCTTCTCGCTGCGCCCCCTATGCTGCGGGTGGCTGTTATGGCCATCGCCGCTTGCTTCTTCTTCCCGCTGTTTGAGCCCATCGGCGAAGCCGCCTACAACTGGGTGGCGCGCAACCGCTACCGCCTCTCCTCCGAAGGAGCCTGCGCGCTCGACGCGAAGGAGTAGAGCGCCTTCGACGTCCGCAAATAAATGCGCCCATCTACAATCGCCGGCGTCGCGTAGCAGGGCTCATCCAGGTCGTTCACCACCAACAGCTCCCAATCCGCCGCCGCACGTACAACGCTTACCTTTCCCATCTCGCTCGCCACGTAAATCTTGCCGTCGGCGGCCACCGGAGAGGAATAGTAGTTGTCCAGCGCCCCCGTCAGCCGAGCCGTCTTCAGCGTCTCCCCCGTCGCCGCGTTCATCGATGTGAAAATGCCGCCGTCCTTAATGATGTACAGCACATCCTGATAAAGCAGCGGCGAGGAGACCTGGGGAACAAAACGGTCATTCTTCCAAACCACGTGCGTATCGGTAAGATCGCCCGAGGCGTTGCCTGGACGCACCGCCAGCGTCATGTTGCGCGCCGAACGCCGCGCCCGGAAAAAGGCCCAATCGCGCGCGTTCAGGAACCCGTCATGATCCAGATCAATTGCCTCCCAGCTTCCGGTGTGCTTGTACTTCGGCGGAATCTCCAACGGCGCCAGCTTGCCGTCGCCATTGGAATCGATCTCCGTTACTACTTCTTCAAACGCCGGCACCGGCTTTGCCTGACCCGCATCCGCGCCGGGCGCCCAACCTGTGGCATAGATCGTCTCGCCCGCAACGGCTGCCGTCGTCTTCAACTGCCAGCTCAAGCCACGCACCCGCCACGCTTCGCGACCCGTTTTCACCGAATAGGCCATCAGCATGTAGGCGCTCGGAATCACGATCTGCTCCTCGCCGCCACGTGGCCGGAACAAGGTCGGCGTCGAAAAGCCGTGCACAATCTCTCGCCGCTCCACGCGCCACCGCTGGCGTCCGCTGTCCTTGTCCAGGGCAACAATAAACGAATTCGTGTCCTGGTCGCACACGATGATCAGCGTCGTGCCCGCCAGAACGGGCGAAGCAGCCATGCCATGCAGGTTGCTGAACGGCCCCAACGGCACGCGCCAGCGTTCATTCCCGTCCGGCCCGTAGGACACCAGTCCGAAATCGCCGAAAAAAGCGTAGACGTTGCTGCCGTCGGTCACCGGCGTGGCGCTGGCGGGATTGTTCAACTTGTGCAGCTTCTCCGCGCGTGGCTGCTCCATCTCACGCCGCCAGAGCACGCGGCCATCCTTCGCGCTCACGCAAATCGTGATCAGCTTGCCCTGCTCATGCGCGGTAAGAAAGATGCGGCCCCCCGCCAGCACTGGCGACGATGCTCCCGCCGGCAGCGCGGTTCTCCAGACAAGATTCTTTTCAGGACCGAACTCGACGGGGAGCCCGAAGGCCTCCGCAACACCCAATCCGTTCGGTCCGCGGAAGGAATGCCACTGGCACCAAAGCGGCACGCCGAGCAGGAGCGGCAACAGAATTCTCATGACCCAGTCTGCGAACCGACGATATCACAAAGCTCCTGCCCGCTAGAAGGAAAGACCAGCATGGTAGCCGTAGTTCTGCTCGCCGCCGCCGTCTTCCAACCCGACATTCCCAGAACCTGGAACTCCGCCGACGTGGCCGGGCTCGAATTGCCCCATCCCGGCCAGACCAAACCCCCTCTAATGCGATCATGAAAAGATAAGGATGAGCAGGTCCCGCAAATTTCTCACCGCGGAGTGGCGCTACTGGGGCTACAGCCGCCAGCGCAACGGCGGCACGGTGGAATACCGCGTCGAGCATCCGCGCTGGCGCGTCTGGAACGCCGCTGCCGCCACCTTTTCCTGCGACGTCAAGGCGCTCTATGGCTCCGAGTTCGCCGGCGCTCTGAGCAGCATGCCCGATTCCGCATTCCTCGCCGAAGGCTCGCCGGTGACCGTTTATCAGGGGACCAGAATTGCCGCCGGCAGGTGACCCGCCGCAGTTCGTCATTCTCGGCTGCGGCTACACCGGACGTCGCGTCGCTGCGCGGCTTACCGCCCGCGGCCTGCCGATTCTCACTACCTCCCGCACCGCTCCGTTCCGGCTCGACACTACAGATCCAGTCAGCGTGCGCGAGCTAAGAAACCAGATTCAACCCGGCGCGCGGGTGCTCTATTCCATCCCCCCTGTTTCCGCAGCCACACTCAGCGAAGCGCTGACCGGACGCGTCGCCCACGTCGTCTACATCTCCGCAACGGGCGTGTACGGCCGCGCGCTCGACGTCGCCGAAGCCACTTCCGCCGCGCCCACTCACGCTAGGGAACAGGCGCGCCTACGGGAAGAGGAAATCTTGCACGCAGGCCACTGGTCGACGCTCATCCTTCGCGCCGCCGCCATCTACGGCCCCGGCCGCGGCGTCCACGAATCCATTCGCCAGGGCCGCCACAAGCTCTGGGGCGACGGCGGCAATTTCATCAGCCGCATTCATGTCGACGATCTCGCCGCCATCGCCGAAGCCGCGCTGCTCTCCGACGTCACCGGCAGCTATCCGGTCGCTGATGAGGAACCCTGCACGGCGCTCGAAATGGCCGCCTTCTGCGCCCCACTCGTGAACATGCCGGTCCCGGCTCCCAGCAGTGAGTTGCCTCCGGACGACACGCGCCGCGCCAACCGCCGCGTGGATGGGCGCGCCATCCGCAAGCTGCTCGGCGTCGAGCTCCGCTATCCCAGCTACCGCTACGGCATCCCCGCCTCTATCGCCGAAGAGCTGGCTACTGCGCAACCGCAATCGTGACCGTGTTGCTCCGCGCGGCGCCGGTCTCGACAACCACCGCGGCAGCCGTGCCCGCCGGCGCATTCGCCGGCACACGCACGTTCACCTGATACACACCGACCAACCCAGGCGCCAGTCCCGCGAACACCACCTCCGCGCGAACCCCGCCGATCGTCACCTCTGGCCTCTGCACCGTCCGTACAATGCCCGTTGCCGCCTCTCCCGCCCGTGGCGGTGAGTCCACCGCTCCCAACCCAGTGCAGTAGATCTCGATCACCTCGCCCGCCCGCGCCGCGCGCCCGCCCGGCCCGGCCAGTTGTCCCGCCACCAGCACCGCGCCCTGTCCGGAGCCTCCCTGGGACAGTGAGAATATTGCCGGAGCAACGGCCGCCACGTTCACACGGATTACCCGGCTTTCGCTCCCCGCGTTCGACACACTCAGGTCATGCGGTCCCGCCTCCACAGCAAACGGAATCTGCAAATTGATCTGCCCGCCGCTCGTGAAGAACAACGGCACTGCGCGCCCGTCCAGCCGCGCCTCCACCGCATTCATCCGCACGGGCAACGGAAGGCGTACCGCCACCCTCTCGCCCTGCGACAGCCGCGCTCCGAAAATCGAGCCCAACCCGCCCGGCGCCACCGGCGCGTCCGCCGCCGCGCTGGTCAGCCCCGCGATCACGGGCGGCTCCGCAACTAAATAGAACACCTCGTGAACACTTGAAAAGAACCCGCCCGCGCGCGGACCGCCGCTCGGCGTGAAAAGCCGGTCGTCAATCGTCACCCCGTACAGCCCGTGCCGCGGCGTCGGCATTGGCGCAAGCGTCCGCCACGTGTCCGAAACAGGATCGTACTCTTCGTTCTGCTCAAACGTGCCCAGCGGCGTTCCGCTGTTGCCTTCTCCGCCCACAACTTGTATCCGTCCGCCGATCAGTCCGCTGCCCAGCCCGCCGCGAGCCGTCGGCGCCGGCGCGCGTGTCCGCCAGGCGTTCGCCGCCGGATCATATTCTTCATTCACCGTGAACTCGCGCCCCGCGCGTCCCAGCAGTGCATAAAACTTGCCGCCTATTGCCTGCGCCGTCAGATGATCGCGCGCGGTGGGCATGTTCGGAAGCTGCGCCCATTGCCGCGTCTGCGTGTCGAACACTTCAAACGCCGCCACGCTTCCGCTGGCCGCCAGTCCCCCTGCCACGTAGATCTTGTCCCCGATCGCCGCCACGCCGCTCGCGCCGCGCGGCACGTTCATCCTCCCCACGGTCTGCCAGCGGTTCGCCGCCGGGTCATACTCATACGTGCCGCCGTCGATGAACGACGACCCGATTCGGATCCCGCCCAACAGGTACAACTTCCCGCCCGCCGCGGCTACGTTGCAATGGTCCAGTCCCCCCGCGACCGGAGCCGGAGCCCCCTCCGTCCACTCGTCCGTCCGCGGATCGTAGAGGAACAGGTTGTTCACGCTGCGTCCCTGAATCAACCCGCACAGTGCGTAGATCTTGCCGCCGATGGCCGCCGCGCTCACCTCCGTCGCCGAGATCGGATAGTCGGCTCTCCGCTCCCAAATCCCCTGTGCCGGCAAGGAAGCAACGCTCAACACCAGTAGCCCGAGGCGGCCCACTACTTCGGCTCCTCGATCGTCTGGTTCACTTCCACCACGAACCTCTTCGGGTTCAGCCAGCGGTAGGTAACATCTTCACGGTCCTTCGGGAACAGATGCGGCGCCGCGCCCTTGTTCATCCGGTTCAACGACAACACTCGAATCCCGCCCACAGCCTCCTGCGTTGTCTGTTCGAAGAACAACTCTCCCCCCTTCGGACCGTCCGTGATCCACGCCTTCCAGGAATCGAGCAACATCGTCTCTGCTTCCACACGCATCACGCCCCTGAGATGCGGATAGTGCGATTCGCCCGGCCACGGACTCTGGCAGCGGTCAAATTCCACCTCGAAATACTCGCCCTCCCGGTACGGATCACCCAGCGAGCAGTAACGCAGCACATCCACTGCGCTCATGCGCGTTTCGCGACGCTGCATCCCCGGCCCAGGTCTTTCGAGCGGCGCCTCCTCCGTGGAGTCTGTTCGCTTCCGGAGCTTTCCGTCCGCCTCCATCTTCGCAATCGCCGTCTTGCGTGCTTTTTCGAGATCCTTCGGCTTCAGCGGCGTACCGTTTCGCGTCAGCGGAATATCGATGTTCCGCCGGCTGCTCCTGTAGGATTCCCCTGTTTCCACCACCTCCCGAAACGTGTCACCCTTGCCCGCATACTTCCGAAGCCGGACCTCGTACTCGAAAGTGAACTCAGGCAGCTCCCGGACCTGCCGCAGCTCGTTGGCAATCACCTGCCGCGACAGCTCCCGCGCCGTCGGCACTTGCCCCCAAAGCAGGCCCGGCAGCACAAGGATGGGAGAAAACTTCATGCGGTGTCTTGACTACATTCTAATGCCGGAAGTGCCTCACTCCCGCGAACACCATCGCGAGTCCCAGACGGTCGGCCGCCTCCACCACCTCGTCATCCTTCACCGAACCGCCCGGCTGAATCACCGCCGTGATGCCGTGTTTGGCCGCCTCCTCCACGCCGTCCGGAAAAGGAAAGAAGGCATCCGAGGCCACCACGCAGCCCTCCAGTGGCAACTCCGCCTTCATCGCGCCCACCTTCACCGAATCGACGCGGCTCATCTGCCCCGCGCCGGCGCTCACGCTTTGCCCGGCTCGCGCATAAACGATCGCGTTCGACTTGACGTGCTTCACCACCTTCCAGCCGAACTCGAGCGCCACCCACTCCTCTTCCGTCGGCGCACGCTTCGTCTTCACCACTGCCTTGGCGCGCTCCAGCCGGTGCAGGTCGCCTGTCTGCGCCAGATAGCCGCCGCTGATCGACTTCACCACCAGCGTCGACGCCGCCGGCTTGTTGACGCACAGCAGCCGCAGGTTCTTCCGCGTGGACAGCACCTTCAGCGCGCCTTGGCTATACCCCGGCGCCGCGATCGCCTCGGTGAAAACCCGCGTGATCTCCTCCGCCGTCTGCTCATCCAGCTCGCGATTGAACGCCAGCACGCCGCCGAATGCCGAAACCGGATCCGCCTCCAGCGCCTTGCGATACGCCTCCAGCATGGAATCCTGCTCCGCGCAGCCGCACGGATTGGTGTGCTTGATGACCGCTGCCGCCGGACCGTCGAACTCCAGGATCAGCTGCCACGCCGCATCCAGATCCACCAGGTTGTTGTAGGAAAGCTCCTTGCCCTGCAGCTGCTCCGCGCCGGCGATACCGCCTCCTTCGCAATAAAGCGCAGCGCCCTGATGCGGATTCTCCCCGTAGCGCAGCGGCAGTGACCGCCCCACGTGCAGATCCAGCACCGCAGGAACCGGCTCCGGCGGCTGATCCGAAAAAGCCCCATCCTCCATCGTGATCCTCGCCAGCCGCGAAGAGATCGCGCGGTCATAGGCCGCCGTGCGGTCAAACGCCGCCTTCGCCAGGCGCCAGTGCGTTGCCGCGGAAAGCGAACCGCCGCTGGCCTGCAGCTCCTCCGCCAGGCTCGCGTAGTCGGCCGGGGAAGTCACCACTGCCACATCCTGATAGTTCTTCGCCGCCGCGCGGATCATCGTTGGCCCGCCGATGTCAATGTTCTCGATTAGGTGCTCCACGCTCGCGTCCGTCCGCGCCGCCGCCTCCTCAAACGCGTAGAGATTCACCACCACCATATCGATGGCAACGATCCCGTGGTCTTGAAGCGACGCCATGTGCGCCGCGTTTGACCGTATCGCCAGCATCCCTCCCGCCACCTTTGGATGCAGCGTCTTCACGCGCCCGTCGAGCATCTCCGGAAATCCGGTCAGCTCCGCCACGTCCCGAACCTGCAGCCCCGCCTCGCGCAGCAGCTTTGCCGTGCCGCCTGTGGAAACCAGTTCCACGCCGAGCGACGCCAATACCCGCGCGAACTCCGCCACTCCACTCTTGTCCGTTACGCTCAACAGCGCGCGCTGAATTTTAGGCATGAGTATTCATTTTGACATACGGGCTTCCGATTCCCCGCCCTCTATAATTGGTAGAAGTGTCCCTCTCAGTTACCTTGATCCCAGGAGATGGCATTGGACCGGAAGTGGCCGATGCCGTTGAACGCGTTCTTGCCGCCACCGGCGTTTCCATGGATTGGGAACGCGTGGAATGCAACGAAAAAGTCATCCGCGAAAGCGGCCAGTCCATTCCCGCTCCCGTGCTCGCCTCGCTCGAGCGAACCCGCGTCGGCTTGAAAGGCCCAGTCACCACCCCCATCGGCGGCGGATTTCAAAGCGTCAACGTTGCGCTGCGCAAGAAGCTGGACCTCTACGCCAACGTGCGCCCCGTCCGCAGCATTCCCAATCTCAAGACGCGCTTCTCCGACGTCGCCATCGACATGGTGATCTTCCGTGAAAACACCGAAGACCTCTACTCCGGCCTCGAGCATGAAGTGGTCAACAACGTCGTCACTTCCCTCAAGGTCATCACCCGCCACGCCTCGATCCGCATCGCCAAGGCTGCTTTTCAATACGCCCAACGAACCGGCCGCCACAAGGTCACCGCCATTCACAAGGCCAACATCCTCAAGCTGGCCGATGGCCTGTTCCTCAAATGCGCCCGCGAGGTGGCCGCTGAATTCCCCGACATCCACTACCACGAGCTCATCGTCGACAACGCCTCCATGCAATTGGTCGCCAAACCCGAGCAGTTCGACGTGCTGCTGCTGCCCAACCTCTACGGCGACATCGTCTCCGATCTCGCTGCCGGTCTCGTCGGCGGTCTCGGCGTTGTCCCCGGCGGCAATCTCGGCGACACACACGCCGTCTTTGAATCCGTGCATGGCAGCGCGCCCGACATCGCCGGGAAGGGAATCGCCAACCCTACAGCGCTGCTGTTCAGCGCTGTGATGATGCTCGAACATCTGGGAGAGGTGATAGCCGCCACCCGCCTCCAGGATGCCATCGAGGCCGTCTATCAGGATGGAAAATCGCTTACCCCGGACGTGGGCGGCAAAGCCTCCACCAACGAATTCGCCGCCGCCGTAGCCTCCAAACTCAGCTGACTGTCCTGCGAGATGATGGGTGCATGACCGCCCTCGCTCTTCTGTTTGCCCTCGCCGCCCCGCTTACCTACAACTGCCACCGCGCCGCCACGCCCATCAACATTGACGGCCAGCTCAACGACCCCGCCTGGCGCCGCGCGCCCTGGACCTCTTACTTCATCGACATCGAAGGATCGAAGAAACCACGTCCGCGCCACAAGACCCGTGTCAAGATGATGTGGGATGACAACTTCTTCTACGTCGCCGCTCAAATGGAAGAGCCGCACGTCTGGGCCACCCTCACCGCGCACGACTCGGTCATTTTCCGCGACAACGATTTCGAGGTCTTCATCGACCCCGACGGCGATACCGACAACTACTTCGAATTCGAAATCAACGCGCTCAACACGGGTTGGGATCTTTTCCTCCCCAAGCCCTACCGAAAGGGCGGCAAGGCCGACAATAGCTGGGAGGTCCCCGGTCTCAAGACCGCCATCCATGTCGACGGCACGCTAAACAACCCCGCCGACAAGGACCGCGGCTGGTCCGTCGAAATCGCATTCCCCTGGTCCGCCTTCACCTACCGCGACGCGAAACACGCGCGGCCCAATCCCGGCGGCGCCTGGCGCGTCAACTTCTCCCGCGTCCAGTGGCGCACGCGCATCGTCGAAGGGCGCTATGAAAAACTGCCCGGTCTCCAGGAAGACAACTGGGTCTGGACCCCGCAACACGCCATCAATATGCACATCCCCGAACACTGGGGCTACGTGAAGTTCCAATAACCTTTATAACTCCACCCGCCGCAGCCGTAGAGCGTTCCCGATCACCGACACCGAACTCAGCGTCATCGCCGCCGCCGCGATCATTGGACTTAGTAACAGTCCAAAGAAAGGATACAGCACCCCCGCCGCCACCGGCACACCCAGCAGGTTGTAGAAGAACGCGAAGAACAGGTTCTGCTTGATGTTGCCGACAACCGCGCCGCTCAACCGCCGTGCCCGCGCGATCCCGCGCAGATCGCCTTTCACCAAAGTCACCGGCGCGCTCTCCATCGCCACGTCCGTCCCATCCCCCATCGCGATCCCCACATGCGCCCGAGCCAGCGCCGGCGCATCGTTCACGCCATCCCCCGCCATCGCCACCTTCCTGCCATGCTCCACCAGCCGTCCCACGACATCGTTCTTATCCGCGGGCAGCACCTCGGCGTGAACCTCCTTGATCCCCAGCTCTCCCGCCACCTTCTCCGCCGTTGAGCGCGAATCCCCGGTCAACATTACGATCCGCATGCCTTCCGCACGCAGTAACTCCAGCGCCTCTCTTGTCGAACCCTTCACCGGATCCTCCACCGCCAACTTACCTGCCAACCGTCCTTCGACAGCTACATAAACGACGGACGCATCCTGTACAGTGATTCCCACCTTCTCCATCAGACGCCGGTTCCCCACCGCTACATTGCGCCCCTCTGCCACGCCCGTCACTCCCATCCCGGTCACCGACTGGAACTCCGCCGCCTGCGCCGCCTGACCCGCCCGCTCCAGTACCGCCGCCGCCAGCGGATGCTCGCTCGCCTTCTCCAACCCCGCCGCCAGACGCAACACCTCCTCCTCCGTGAAGCCCTCCATCACCTCCACGCGAACCACTTTCGGACGCCCCTCGGTGAGAGTCCCCGTCTTATCCACAACCAACGTGTCCACTTGGCTCAACGTCTCCAGCGCTTCCGCGTTCCGGATCAACACCCCCGCCTGCGCACCGCGCCCCGTGCCCACCATGATCGACATCGGCGTCGCCAGCCCCAGCGCGCACGGGCATGCGATGATCAGCACGGCGATCGCGTTTACCAGTCCGTACGCCATCCGCGGCTCCGGTCCCAGCACGCTCCACACCAGAAACGTCGCCGCCGCCACCGCCACCACCGCCGGCACGAACACGGCCGCCACACGATCCGCCAGCCGCTGCAACGGCGCGCGGCTCCGCTGCGCTTCATTCACCATCCGCACAATCTGCGCCAGCAGCGTTTCGGCGCCCACGCGGTCGGCGCGCATCATAAACCCGCCCGTCCCGTTCACAGTACCGCCCGTCACGCGCGACCCGGCTTTCTTCTTTACGGGAATCGGCTCGCCCGTGATCATCGATTCGTCCACCGCGCTCGCGCCTTCCTCCACCACCCCATCCACCGGAACCCGCTCGCCCGGCCTCACCCGCAGCACATCCCCTACGCGAACCTCGTCCAGCGGCACATCGCGCTCCACCGCACCCTCCACACGCCGCGCCGTCTTCGGCGCAAGCCCCAACAGCGCACGAATCGCGCTTGAGGTCTGCCTCCGTGCGCGCAGCTCCAGCACCTGCCCCAGCAGCACCAGCGTCAGGATCACCGCCGCCGCTTCAAAGTAAACCGGTGCCCGCCCCATGTGCCCCTTCAGCTCCTCCGGAATCGCACCCGGAAACAGCAGCGCGCCCACGCTGTAGCCGTACGCCACGCCCGTCCCCACCGCGATCAGCGTGAACATGTTCAAGTTGCGGTTCACCACCGACGCCCATCCGCGCTCGAACACCACCCATCCGCACCACAACACAACAGGCGTCGCCAGCAGCCCTTGCAGCCACTCATAGCCCAGTTCCAACATCGCCAGCACAAACACCGGAGCCGTCAGCAGCGCCGCCACGCGCAGGCGCTGGGTCATGTGGTCGAGCTCGCTTGTGTCCTCCTCCGCATCCAGGCTGAACTCCTTCGGCTCCAGCGCCATCCCGCACAGCGGACACGCGCCGGGCCCGATCTGCAACACCTCCGGATGCATCGGGCACGTGTACTCGCCTCCCGGCATCGCCTCTGCCTCCGCGCCCGGCTCCAGGTACTTCCGCGGATTCGCTTGGAACTTCTTCAAACAATGCACGCTGCAAAAGTGGTAAGTCACTCCCTCATGCACAGGCGAACCCGCCGCATGATCCGGGTCCACCGTCATCCCGCAAACAGGATCAATCGCCGTCTTTGGCTGCAAGACCTGGAACGGATTTCCCATACCCCGACAATACCGCCCCCGCCATGGCAAAGTAAAAGTATCCGAACGCCGCCCGCTGTTGGAAGTGATATTCGAGCAAACAGTGCACCAGCACTGTCAGCAACCCCAAACCCCACACCGTACGCAACGCCGGACGCGCCACCATCGCCGCGAACCACACCATCATCCCCAGCAACGGCACTCCGCCTTCCGCCCCCCACTGCGCCCAGTCATTATGCGCCTGGTTATCGTACAGCCCATCGTCGAACCGCGCGTAAGCCGGATACACCGCCGCCCATGTCCCCAATCCCCATCCCATCCACGGCCGCTCTTTCCCCATGTCCACCGTGGAAAGCAGCAGCTCCCACCGCGCCCCATACGGGTTCTCATACCCGAACTTCTCCACCAACCGCTCCCATCCGACAACCCCGGTGAACAGCATCGCCGCCGCCGCCACCGCCAACCCCCGCCGCAATCTGCCGCACAACAGCGCGACAAGCGGCACCTCCGCCAGCGCGATCACCGCACCCGCGCGAGAGTTCGCCAACACCACCGACGCGATCATCCACGCGCTCATCAATCCCCACCCCACTCGCCCCCGGGCGAACGCCATCCACAGCCCCACCGGAATCAGCAAATGCTCAAACGCCGCGAACTGGTTGTGATAAGCAAACGGCCACATCGTCCCCTCCGGCAGTCCCGGCACCAAGAAATGCGCCATCACCGCCGCCACGCTCACCGCAAAGCCAACGAGATACGCCACCTGCACGAATCGCTCCCCCGCCCACTTCCATCCTGCGTACAACGCCCCCGCGCGCAACACCCACTCCGCTACTCGAATCTCCGTCGCCCACGCATACACCGTCGTCCCCAACGCCAGTTGCACCCCACCCCATACCGCGATCGCAATCACCGCCCACATACGACACGCGCCTCCGCCTCCGCACGAACCCTTCCCGCCTCCCGCTCATGCACTACCGCTACACGAGCCTTCTTCCCCTCCGCGCGAAACCGCAATTCTGCCTCTCCGCCCCCAAATCGCAACTCGACAACCTGCCCCTCCGCCACCAGCTTCAACCCCGTCGCCTCCGCCCGCACCGCGCCACCCGGCTGCCACGCTTCATACTTGCACCGCACCACATACTCGCGCCCCTTCTCCACCGGCATCCAATACCCCGCTGCCTCGAACCTCTCCGCCTGCCTCCCATCCAGCGACACCCGCGCCTCAAACCCAGGCCACGTCCGCTCCCACAACTCCGCCGCCCGCGCCGCCTCCAGTAACCCTTCCGGCACCCATTCAGGCTTCTCCATCGAAAGCAGCATCTCCGCCGCACGATCCGCCTCCCCGCGCGCCGCCAAATACCGCGCATATTCGACATCGCGGAACGCGCACCCGCCCATTCCCTCGCACAAATCAAACAGCGGAGTCCGGTCCGCGTACGCCATCTCCAACGCCTCCGCTGCCCACCGCCGGAACTCCTCCTTCCGCCACCGGCGAAAATAGAAATTCGCCAACGCCCAACGCGCCTCATATTTCCTGCTCCGCCGCGCCGCCTCCAGCAAACAGCGCTCCGCCTCGGTAAGCCGCCCCTCCATCTCCTCCTCCAGCCCCAGCCGCAACCACCCCCGCGCCTCATGCGGATTCAACTCGACCGCCCTCCGCGATTCCTGATAAGCGCTATTCCCCGGCTCCCACCTCGCCGCCGCTTGAGGATCCCCCTTGCGGATCCAGTACTCGGCCACCTCCGCCCGCACCACCCGCCATCCCGCCCACACACACGCCGCCGCCAGCAGAGAACGAAAGGCGATGGTCAAGATCCTCAAGTAGTGTTATAGTAGCCTGTCTCATTTGAGGAGCAAAATCATGTTGCTGAAATCCTCCGCTCTCTTGCTCGCCGCCGTAACCCTCCACGCCGCCTCGCTCGGCATGGCCACCTCCGACGGCCCCATCAAACTCAACGGCGCAACCGTCACCGGCACCGCCACACTACAGGACGGCTCAACCCTCGAAACCACAGCCGCCCCCTCCCGCCTCCAACTCGACAACGGCGCGCGCCTCGACCTGCTCCCCAACTCCCGCGTCCGCCTCTCCCCCGAGCGCCTCGTGCTCGAACAAGGTTTCGCCGACATCCTCACCCCCGGCCGCCTCACCATCGAGGCCCGCTCCCTCCAAGTCAAGCCCGGCTCGCAAGATGCCCGCGCCCGTGTCGCCCTGCATGGCGCCAATCTCGTCCAGGTCGCCGCCTCCCAAGGAGCCTTCCGCGTCTACAACGCCTCCGGCGTTCTCGTCTCCAACGTCGCCGCCGGTCTCGCTCTCGATTTTGAGCCCCAGGATCAAGGCCCCGCCCCGCCTTCGTCCGCCATCGGCTGCCTGCTCAAGCGCGGCGACAAGTTCATCATCTACGACAACGCAACCCGCTTGGTCGTCGAACTCCTAGGCTCCAACCTCGAGCGCGAATGGGGCAACCGCGTTCAGGCCAACGGCACCGCACGAGCCTCCGGCCAACCCGGCGCCGGCTCCACTCAGCTCCTCTACGTCACCTCCATCACCCGCATCGCCGCCGAAGGCTGTTCGGAAACTGCCGCCGCCATCGGAGCCCAAGCTCCCGGCCAAATCGTCGCCCCCGCCGCTAAGCCCGAACCCGGCGTCATCATCCGAACCCCTCCCGCACCCGCCAAGACCGGCGGCGGCATGTCTGCCGGCACCAAAGTCGCCATCGCTGCCGCGGTGGCCGGCGGCGGAGCCGGCGCATACCTCGCCACGCAGAAATCCCGCTCAAATTAAATTCCCTTCTTCCCTCTTGACTTCGTATACGTTTTGTATTCAACTACTCATTCACGTTCTTGCGTGAAACGGTGATCCTCACCTGGGACTCACCGTAGCGATAGCTCCGTTGTCCCTCCCCCAGAAGCCCGCAGAAAGGCCGTCGTGTCTTTTATGTCACCCTGGTTTGTTTTGTCACTCAAGCCACGCGCCGAAAAAGCCGCCTCCGCCGAACTCACACGCCGCGGCATCACCCACTACCTGCCGCTCTACCACTCCCGCCGCCGCTGGTCGGACCGCATCAAGCAAGTCCAGCTCCCTCTCTTCCCCGGCTACATCTTCTGCCAATTCGGCTACTCGCAGCGCCTGGAGATTCTGAACCTCCCCGCCGTCACCAACATCATCGGCTACGGCAAAGTCCCAACCCCAGTGCCTGAGGAAGAACTCACCGCCATCCGCTTAATGCTCTCCTCCGGCCGCACCGTTCTCCCGTGGCCCTATCTCCAACCCGGCCAAAAGATCCGCATCGAGCAAGGCCCCCTGCAAGGCCTGGAGGGAACCCTGCTCAGGGACTCCTCCACCTGGCGCGTCATCGTCTCCATCGAACTCCTCCACCGCTCCGTCTCCGTGGAAATCGACCGCGACCTCATCACCCCCGTCGGCCGCCTTCAATGCCCACCTTCAAACGCCGCGACAAGATCCTCCTCTTCCGCCTGACCCAGGAAGAATACGACCGCCTGCTCACCGCTTGTCAAAAGCGCGGCGGACGTTCCCTTTCCGACTTCGCGCGCACGCAACTTCTCCAGCGCATCGACGACGGCCCCTTCTACAAATTCAACCAGCAAATCTTCCGCCTCGAATCCGCCGTGAAAGAGGTAACCGGCCTCCTCGAAGAAATGTCGGCAAAAAAACGAAAATGAAAACTATCATTCTGCTATCCGCCGCCCTGCTCGCCGCCCAGCAATCCGACCCCAACCTCCCGCTGCAACAAATCGGCCCCAACGACCTCCTCTCCATCTCCGTCTACCGCGCCCCCGAGCTCACACGCACCGCCCGCGTCGACTCCGCCGGCGAAATCTCCCTCCCGCTCCTCTCCAAGCCCATCCCCGCCGCCGGCCTCCTGCCCGCCGCCGTCGAGCAATCCATCGCCGCCGCTCTCAAATCGCAAAACATCCTTGTCAACCCCATCGTCAAGGTCACCATCGCCGAATACTCCTCGCGCCCGGTCACCGTCACCGGAGCCGTCAAGCGTCCCCTCACCTTCCAGGCCGCCGGACGCATCACCCTGCTCGACGCCATCGCCCGCGCCGAAGGCCTCACCACCGACGCCGGCTCGGAAATCCTCTTCACACGCCCCGGCGCCGAAACCCTCCACCTTGCCGCCGGCGGCCCGCTCGATCATCTCCTCACCGGCGGCGAAGAGATCCGCGTCCCGGAAGCCCCCCGCATCTTCGTCCTCGGCAACGTCCGCAAGCCCGGCTCCTTCCGCATCCGCAAACCCGAGGACGCCTCGCTCCTCCGCTTGATCGCCGTCGCCGAAGGCCTGCTCCCCTACGCCGGAAAAATCGCCTACATTTACCGCCGCGAAACCCAGCAGGAGATTCCCATCGAACTCGCGAAAATCATGGACCGCAAACTGCCCGACCAGCCCTTGGAACCCGAAGACGTCCTCTACATCACCGACCGCAAGGGCCGCCGCGCCGCCATGGGCGTCATCGACCGCGCCACCGGCTTCGCCACCGCCACCGCCTCCGGAGTCCTCATATGGAGAAGGTAAAATCCGTCCATCCGTGTTCATCCGTGTTCATCTGTGGCCATAACTCCGAAAGGACTGCCGGATAACATGGCCACCCCCCGTATACGCCCCATCCCCGCGCTCCCCGAACCCCCCGCCCTC
>VFZE01000018.1 GCA_016871315.1 Acidimicrobiia bacterium
CACCACTGAATATTCGGCCTACTTCCACTGCCTGAACCCCTTCAGTCTGCATCACTCGTCCACGCCTCCGCAGGTTCCTTCCCATTTGGTCCCGGCCTACCCGGGCGCAGAGCTTCTGACGAGCTGACGGCCAAGCTTCGCATTGTACCCCCACCTGGCGAAACATGCGTCGCACGCTACAACTTGGCAGACCTCGACGACCTTGCCGGCTACGTCGCCTCCGAGCTGAACCACGCCAAGAATCGCAAGCTCCGCAAGGAGTGGGACCAGATTTTTATCAAGATCGCTGCGATCCTCGAATCCTACACCGACGAGTGATCATCCCCCGCCGCTCAATACGGGTTCAGCGAATGCCGCACCAGCTCCGGAGCCGCATGCCCCAGCAGCTTTTCCACTTCCTTCCGCAGCGGATCCACCGCCCGCGCATAGATCATCTTGTACGCCGCGCAGAAATAATCCAGATCCTCGAACTGCCCGTGCGGCCCGTGCCGGAACTTCGGACACCCCCCATGACAAATCGACTGCCATTCGCACACCTGGCACTCCGGATGCCCCAGCGTCTTCTTCTGCGCAAAGTTGTACCGCCGCGTCCGCCGCGCGATCTCTGACCAGCTGTCCAGCGTAATGTTGCCCAGCTTCCACCCACCCTCGACGAAAAAGTCGCACGGATAAATGTCGCCGTTGTACTCCACCACGACGTAGCTGTCGCACGTCTCGTGCATCGTGCAGCTGCCCGGCTTCATCCCCGCCACCGCCTCGGCCAGGTTGTCGAAGAACCGGATCCGCATCTTCCGCCGCTCCGGCCACCATAGATCAAACGTCTCCACCAGGAACTTCCCGTACTGCTCCGCCGTGATCGTGAACGGCATCCGCGTGCCGTCTTTGTTGAACTCAGCCAGCGGTATGTACTGCACGTTGTCCACGCCCAGGCTCTTGTAGAACTTGTACAGCTCCCTTGGCTTGTCAATGTTGGCCTGGCTCAGCACGCACAGGATATTGAAATCCACCTTGTTCTTTTGCAGGCACTCGATCCCGCGCATCACCTGCGCCCACGTCCCGCGCCCGCTCTTGTTGAACCGGTAGAGATCGTGCAGTTCCTCCGGCCCGTCGCAGCTCACCCCCAACAGCCAGTTGTAGGAATGGAACAGCTGCGCCCAATTATCATCAATCAAAATCGCGTTGGTCTGCAGCGCGTTGCTCACGTTCTGCCCATCGCGCCCGAACCGCTTCTGAAACTCCACCAGCTTCGTGAAAAAATCAAGCCCCGCCAGCGTCGGCTCCCCGCCCTGAAACGCGAACGTCGAGTTTGGATACGAATAGAACAGGTAGGTGTCCACCAGCCGCTCCAGCGTCTCCTCCGTCATCCGCCGCGCCGGAAGCTCCTTGTATGGATCGGCGTCACGGTCCAAATAAAAACAATAGGCGCAGTCCAGATTGCACACCGCCGAGGCCGGCTTGATCAGCAGCGACGTGATTCGCGGCACCGTCCCCAGGTGGTCCGTCATGGGGCCGCCGTACGATTGGCCGATAATCGGCAGAAGATTCCCGCTGCTCATTACTTTTCAACGTGAGTTTAACATTATCATTCCGTCAAGATACCGGAATCTCCGCTACATAAACCTGCGGATGCCCGGTACGATCGCTCGCGAAGACCACCATCCGCTCATCGTGGGAAAATGACGGATGCGGATGCGTCCACTGCGGACCGTAGACCGTATCCGTCGCCACTTCCATCCAGCTCAGCGCCCCGCTCTTGGCCGCGCTCCGCGCCGCCGCGAAATCCTCCGCCAGCGCATACCGCGACCTCCGCCACTGCGAACCCTGATTGCTTGACTCCGACAAACAAACCCGCCTTCGCTCCCCCGTGGCAACCTCCACCAGAAACAGCCCCTCGTCGGGATGATTGGTGTCGCACAGCACCAGCGTCCCTGCCCGGTTCGGCGTGATGTGCCACGCGTTGAACTCGGCGATCGTCGAATGCTGGCGGCTCTGCCAGTTCACCCTCCGCAGCGCGAACGGCCACACGGTATACACGATATCGCCCGTCGTGCCCAGAAACGTCTCATGCACCACAAACTCTTCGTTGCCGTGCTCGTACAGGCACTCCATCCCGCTCCCGTCGCGGCGCACGCGGTGCATTCGCGGCGCGGGATCGCCTGCAAACTCGATCCACTCAGGCTCAAGTGGATGAAACTGCGGATGAATCACCGTCCCCGGAAAGCCGATGAACCGCCACTCCGATCCATCCGCCCTCCCCGCCACAATCCCCGACTCCCCGCCCCGCTTGATCGCCGCGGTCAGCCACCTCCCTCCATCTCCCAGCGAACACTCACCCAGCTGCGCCTCGCCGAAATCCGCCACGCAGCTCTCTTCCAGACTCCGCCGGTTCAGCCGCATGATCGCACCGCGCCGCACAAAGTAGATATGCTCCCCATCTGGCGCAATCGCCGGCGAGAACGGATGAATCCCCTCACCGCGCGTCAACTGCCTGATCTCGCCGCCGGGAAACTCCGTCACCTCAAATAACTGCGCCTGCCCCGTCCGGTACGAAATGAAAATCAGCGATTCGCCATCCGGCGTGAACGAGCTTTGCAGGAAATACGTCGCGTGATTGATGCACGGCTGGCTGGTCATCTGGTGCACCGTGGCGCCCGTTTCCAAGTCCCGGCGCACCGAGTGCTCCGAAGGAAGCATTCAGTTCGCCCTGGCCTTTTCAAAAATGAGTATGTGCTGCCGCGGCAGATCATGCAGCACGCGGCTCAGCCGGAACCCGCCCGACTCCAGCTCCTGCTTCACCATCGGGATGCTCATCTTATGCTCTTCACGAATCGGCACGTCCGGATCCTCTTTCCGGTATTCCAGCAGCACCAGCCTCCCTTCGGTCTTCAGCGCCCGCGCGATCCCCGCCAGCATCCGCTGCGGCTGCGAGAACTCATGATAGACGTCCACCATCAGCACCAGGTCCAGCTCCCCCTCCGGCAGCTTCGGGTCTGCGGCCGTGCCCAGAACCGTTTCGATATTGGCGACCCCGGCCGCCTTCATCCGCTGCCGCAATCGCTCCAGCATCCCAGGCTGGATGTCGTTGGCGTACACCTTGCCTTCCGCACCCACTCGCCGCGCCATCCGGATGCTGAAATAACCCACCCCGGCCCCTACATCGCCGATCTTCATCCCCGGCTTGATCCCGATCGCATCCAGCCCCTTCTCCGGCTGCTCTTCCTGTTCTCTTTCCGAGCGCTCCAGCCAGTCGGCGCCCCCCATCCCCATCACCGGCGCAATCTCACGGCCCGAAACCGGATGCTGCCCCTGCCACGCCGTCACCGGCACGGCCAGCACGAGTACCCAAATCGATTGCCTGAACCGCATGAACTGTATTCTAATGGTTCCGGATGCGTCGAATCGATCTTAGAAACTTGCTGCCCGGCATGTTCATCGCCGCGGTACTTCTTACAGCCGCTTGCGCGGGCCGCTCCGGACAGCCAAAACTCCACCAGATGGGTGAATCCGTCCAGCTCAACAACCTCATTTACACGGTGCAGGAAGTGGAATGGGTTACCGAGCTCGCCACCCACTCGGGCTCCAAAGTCCCCAGAGGCCGCTTCGCTGTCATTCGCGTCAACGTCAACAACACTTCCGGACAAACGATCTCCGTCCCACTGCTGGCTCTGGAGTCAGAAGGCGGCGACTCCTTCCCCGAGTTGACTCAGATCGATGGTTCCAGTGATTGGCTGGGCTTGCTCCGGATGCTCGACCCGGGGGAAAGCATCCAAGGGAACATCGTTTTTGACGTATCCCCAGGCACCTACCGCCTGCGTCTGGGCAGCGGCGGCGATCCTGCCACCGAAACCTCGGCTCTCGTGCAGATTCCGCTAGAATTGCCCAAGTCCAATCCGAAACCGGAACTGCCCACGTTGCCGAGCCAGCAGTAGATTCCCTATGCGCGCCTCTCCGGCGGTTCTCCTGATGCTTCCGCTGGCCATCTCCGCGCAGACACCCGCCAAGATTTCCGTTGCCGACACCGCCCTCCATCAGTTCGAAGACGGCCCTCCGCTCGGCGCCAACCATTACTTCGTCACCGGAGAAATGCTGTTTGCCAGCGCACTCTTTTCCGGCTACGCGAAAACCCAGACCGATCCCGCCAGAATCCGCCTCCGCTATCAATTCGACGCCCTGGACCCAGAAGGCGTCAAGATCGTCGAAACCCACCACGGCGCCGTCGACACGGAGCTGGCCCCTCAGGATAAGGAATGGCAGCCCAAGGTCCGTCACTCCTTCGCCATCCCTCCGCTCGCCGACCCCGGCACTTACAAACTCGTCTTTACCGTCGAGGACAACTTAGCCAAGACTTCCGCCTCCAAGGAGGTCCCCTTCCAGGTTCGCGGCCACTTCGTCGAACCCAGCGGCACACTCACCGTCCGCAATTTCCGTTTCCTTCGCACCGAGCAGGACACCAACCCCGTCACCTCCGCCGCCTACCGCCCCGGCGACCCCATATGGGCCCGCTTCGACATCACCGGCTACCAGTTCGCCGAGAAGAATCGATACTCCGTCAGCTACGGCCTCGAAGTCCTCCGCGCCGGCGGCGAATCCATGTACGCCGAGCCTACCGCCGCCGAAAAGACCGAGGAGACCTTCTACCGCAACCGCTACATGCCCGGCGTCCTCAATCTCAACCCCACCGCCGACATCGCCCGCGGCGATTACACCATCGTCCTCAAAGTCCAGGACCTCCTCGGCAACCAGACCTGCCAGTCCCGCCACGTCTTCCACATCGAATAACCCCCTGCGCTGAGAAAATAGCCCCTCCCCTCCCACCAACTTCATGTGGATATCTCTCTCTCCAGGGAATGTAACCGGCTGAACCTCGTTCAGGTCGCCAAATACCTTGGCGAATCCCCGGAAACCCTCCTCGGCCACTACGATCAGCTGCTCTCGCAAACTGCCTTCGTCGCCCGGCTCAACCAGCAGATGGCCCGCGCCCGTGATCAGCTTCGGTTCGATAAAGGCATCTTCGGAAAGGCAGCGGTGGATTCGGTCGACTGGTTCGCTTTCGAACGCATCCTTCTCTATGTCCTGGTACGGACACTCAAACCCACGCGCATCCTCGAAACTGGCGTCTATTACGGCGGCAACACCGTCTTCCTCCTCAAGGGCCTCGAGGACAATGGCTCCGGCTCCCTCATCTCCATCGACCTGCCCGATTCCAAGATCAAGTCCGTGCGCCATCCCGGCGTTGGCGAGACCGAACTCTACCCCTCGCACATCCGCCCCGGCTTCCTCGTCCCCGATGATCTCGCCAAACGCTGGCAGCTCATGGAAGGTAGCAGCCTCGAGGAGATCCCCAAGCTCACTGGCGCGTTCGACTTCTACGTTCACGACAGCGAGCATTCCTTCGACTTCCTGCAACGCGAATTGGAGATGACACTGCCGAAACTCAGCCACCTCGCCACCCTGCTGGTGGACGACATCGACTGGTCCAACGCCTTCTTCGCCTTCTGCGTCGCCAACCAGTTCGTTCCCCTGCTGCTCACCGATAACGGCAAGGACGGCCTCCGTGTCCGCACCGGACTCGTCCGCCGCGCCCATCCCGCCAACTCCAACGCCGCCTTCGTCGGTCAGCGCGACTGTAGCGCAGCGCCCGCCCCAGCCTGAGCCGGCTGCATCTCAAAAAGATCCGCGAACTGCCGGCTGTACCAGCGCGCGTCATAAAACCGCGGCCCCGCCGCCATCCGTTCCCGAATCGTCGCTTCCAACCCCCGCCGCCTCTCCGTGTCGCCCGCCAGTTTCACGGCCAGCCGCACATACTCATCCCGCGACCCGGCCACCAGTTCCGGCAGCTCCAGGCACCGCATCAAGCTCTCCCCCATCATCGACCGGAACGAGTTGCCCGCCCGCACCACCGCCGGCAGCCCGCACTCCAGCGCGTCCATCAGCGAGTTCAGCCCGGCGAACGGAAACGAATCCAGGTAAACGTCACCTTGCATCATCGCCTGACGCAAACGGTCCACCGTGTCGAACGTATCGGCCAGTTCGATCCGACCCGGGTCCACATCCAACTCCCGCGCCTCTTCCGCGAACGCCGCCAACAGCTTCGCCTTCTCATAGCGGTCCGACCATGCCGGCCCGAACGGCATCAGCCGCAGCCGCGACCCGCTGGTCCGCGACAGGATCTCCAGCCACGTCCGCCGCACCTCCGGCATCATCTTGTAGAAGTTCGCCGTCGACACGAAGGTCACCGGCCCTCCCCCGCGCGCAACCGGCGCTGGTGCCGCCTGATCTCCCGCCACCCGCGCCCGCACATGGGCCGGACCATCAGCCAAGTACAGCCTCTCCCGATAGTGTTCCTGCGCCGCCCCCGGCTCGCACAGCCTCCCCGACAGATAGAAGTCCACCGACCGCAGCCCCGTCGTCACGCAGCACGGGTTCAGCGCCACCTGGCACGGAGCCAGCTTGTGGGCCGCGATCAGGAACAGCTCGTTCGTCACCGCCGTGATATTGCTGCCGATCAGCAGGTAATCCAACCCTGCCGAACGAATCATCTGCACCTTCTCCTTCAGCGATCCGGTCAGGTGCACCAGCCGGTCCGCCAGGCTTCGGAAGTGCATCTCACCCTTTGACGCTCCCGCCTGAAATGGATACAGCGACAGCACAATCACCTCGTACCGGCTGCGGTCCAGATGCTCCACCGCCGGCATCGTCGTGTAGGCATCGGTATGACTCGCCAGCGTTGTCATCAACACCCCCACCCGCTGCCGCGTGCGCGCTGTCTGGCTGGGGAACCGGCAATCCAGAGCGTGCCCCGTTGACCTCAGCAGAATCTCCGTTAAGTTCCCCCGCGCTTCCATGTACGGCCGCAGGTTCTCCTCGGTTTGAAACACCGGTATCAGGTTCAGCGCCTGCAAATAGCGGTTCAGCGCCAGAAGGAACGGACCCGACTGCCGCGGCCCGTTCAGCGCCACATCGGCCCCGGACATCGCCGACAGGTCCATCAGCGTTTGCATCTGAAATTCGACAAACTCCTCGTGCTCGGCCGCTGTGAAGAAGAACTCCTTTGTCGCCGCCGCGCTCCGCAACGCCACCGTCAACTCCTGGCCGTTGTAGCTCGCAAGCGGCAACCGCCGGAACCGGTCCGCCACGTGGCCGTCTAGTGTCGCCGCCACCACCCCTCTCATTCCCGTTTCGATCAGCGGGCGGCCATTGGTCCCCGAGCCCAGTTTCCACAGGTCAAACCCGTCGAACACCTCCGCCAGCAGCGGCCCGCTTCCCTCTTCCTCGGCCGCTTCCCGCAGCGCCGCCGCCAGCTTCATCAAACCTCCGGCCTCCATCGTCTCCGGCACCAGCTTTTTCACCGCATCGGTGAAATCCAGCTTTTCCGGCACGTTGATTTTCGTCCGCACGTATTTCCCATACAGCCGCCAGGCGAGCTCCACTCGCCGCGCCGCGCCCAAACCCTCATACTGGCGTCCCATCGCCGCCACGTGCAGGAAGTGCCGCACCGCCGTCGTCAGATGCGGATTCTCCCCTTGCAGCTTCTTTGCCCCCACCACCTCCGCGTGACGCTGCGGACGCCGCCACTGGTCCCGCCGGTGCACCGTCCAATGCGGTAGCACGGCCAGCGGCGTGCGCCACACGATGTCGCCCATCAGGATCCAATCCCATCCATGCACATCCAGAAACTCCAGCCCCTTCACCGACTCCACACGGCATAGACTGTACAGTTCGCTGTTATCGGTCAGAAACTCGATGTATTGTGTTAGCCGGTCCTCAGCCTTGACCGCGATCTGCCCGCGCGGTACCGTCCAGATTGCCGGATCCGATGGATTGTCGGTGCGGTACACCGACACTCCCGTCACCGCGCCGCACCCCGGCTCCGCGTCCAAGTACTCCACCGTGCCCGCCAGGAAATCCGGGCTCAGGTGATCGTCGTCCCCCAGCCACATGAAGTACGGCGTTCCGGTCTGCTCCATCGCCCACTGCCAGTTGATCTGACCGGGTATCCGCGCCTCATGCCGGTGATGAAAAAACCGCGAATCTCGCCGGCAATACTCCTCGCACAACTCCGCCGTCCGGTCCGTCGATGCGTTGTTGGAGACGACTACCCGGAAATCCTCATACGTCTGCGCTTGCAGGGAATCCAGCGCTCTGGCCAATGTTGCGCTGCCGTTCAACGTGGGCAGGCCTATCGTCACTCGCGGTTTCTGGGACATGCCGTTCTACATACTCCTCTTCAGAGATGGTGACGGCCGCCCTCGATTCCTCTCCCTATTGCCTCCGCCGAAGTTGTTGATCGGTAAACTCTAATAGCGCTTTCGTCGCCGGATCTCCCGCCAGCCCGAGGTCCCGGTCCAGCTTCACGTGGTCGCTCTCCTCCGCCCCAAACAACCGCGCCGCAACCCCCGCCTGATCCAGCGCCGCCCACAACCGGTAGGCCTGCGCGCTGGTATCGGTGTGATCGGCCACGTGCAAAATCAAAAACGGCGCGATCCCACGATTCCGAGCAACATGGCTCACCGCGGAATACTCCCGCTGTTCCTCGAGATTTCCGAACTTCTCCGGATGCCCCATCTTCGGCGGCGGCTGCTTCAAGCTCAGCCTCCGCGCCGTCGCCGTCGCCACCTGTAGCGGCACGTCGTAGGTGTCTCCATCCACCGGAACGCAGCCCTTGATTACCGAACGCGGTACCCCCTCCGCCTCGATATACCGGCTGTCTGTACATAGCAGCGCCGCCAGCTGCGCCCCCGCCGAATGCCCCATCAGAAAAATCCGCCGCGGATCGCCCCGGTGCCGCGAAATGTTCCCCTGCACCCAGCCCACCGCCTTCGCTACATCCCGCACGATCTCCCCCATCCTCACCTGCGGCACAAACCGGTAATTCACAGCAACAAACACAAACCCCTTCTCCGTAAACGCCGCCGGCTTGTGGTTCATTTCATCCTTGCTGCCCCGCATCCAACCGCCGCCGTGCACCCACACCACTACCGGCAGATTCGAGCCCGCCTCGGGCTTATACACATCCAACAGCTGCCGCTCGTTCTTCGGTTCGGCGTAGGGAATGTTGCGCTCCACCTGCCCCAACGCGGGCAGTAGAAAAACGCACGCAACTGCAATCTTGCCCTTCATGCCCAATCAGATCTTGACGTAGATCCGCCTCTTATAGAGCCAGTAGCACAGGTACCACATCGGCAGGAACACCGTGCACGCCTGCGCCACCGGACCCCACTTGCCCAACACCGCGTACTTCAGCGTGAACACCCCTACCGCACGGTCCGTCCAGCCCGTCAGCACCATGTGCAGGCAGTAGATGAACATCGAATTCATCCCCACAACCACCAGCGGCCACGTCACCCGCTTCCACCCGCGAACCTCCACCATCCAATACAGCGCCAGCAGAATCAGCACCACCCACCCGCACGCCGCAATCGTGTACGAGGTTGTGTGGATCCGCTTGATGATCGGCAGGAACAGCCCCATCCCGTGTCCCACCGCCAGCGACGCCACCCCACCCACCGCCAGCCACTGCATCCGCTTTCTATGCGTCCAGTCCGTCATCATCAGATACCCGCACCAGACTCCCGCCAGCGTCACCACGATGCTCGGAATAAAGTTGATCGTCGCCCAGTGCCCCGGATTGCTCGCCCCGAACACAAACTGATCCACCCGCTCCCCGATGTTGTCACCCATCGAATAGGGTCCGCGCGCGCCGGGCCACGCCATGAACAACGCCGTATATCCAGCCAGGATCAGCCCCGCGCAAACCGCCTGCGTCTTCACGCTCAGCTTCATCAGCCAATAGCAAATGAAATAGGCCAACGCGATCTGCGCCAGCACATTGATCAACTGAAACCGAAGCTTCCCTGCCGAAATCGAGATCAACAGATTGCTGAGCACGATCAGCATGAAGGACCGGTACGCCACATGCTTCCACACCGCGCCTTGCCCCTCGCGCAGCCGCCGCACCGCAAAGGCGAACGGCATCGCCAGCCCCACCATGAACATGAACGCCGGCTGGATCAGGTCCCAAAACGTCATCCCCTCCCACCGCACATGTTCAAACTGCCACCCCAGCCAGCCCCAATCCGGATCGTCCTTCAGCTTCGCCAGCCCGAACCCCTGCGCCGCCAGCACCGTCATGATGAACCCGCGGAACGCATCCAGCGAAATCAGCCTCTCCGGAATAGCCGGCCGCCCCCTCTGCCCCGTATCCGCTGGAGGGCTAATGTCGATCTGATCGCGTACCAGAGTTGCCATGGCAGTTGGCTCAAATTCTATCACCCGCTGCTACCGGAGAAAGGCGACGCCCGCTGGCTCGACCAGCAGGGCAGCTTCATGGCAACCGTTCCCGCCGGCGAGGTTTTCCGCCTGCTCGACGGCGCTCTCGCCTGGCGCCAGCACGACGGCGGCCACACCGACGCTCCCAACGGGAAGTACTTCATCCCCTGGGCCTCCCGCCAGCTCAACTACCGGCCAGAGCCGCCGCCACCCATCTCCGCCGACACCGCCGCCCCGCGCCTGGACGCCAACTCCATCGTCGCCCACGGCCAGCTCCTCGAAAAAGCCAAAACCGGCCGCACCCACCTCTACTTCCTCGGCGACCCCAGCGCCCGCCGTCCCTGCTCAAGGATCAAACTGAGCTAGAAGGCGAGCATCTCCATGTGGGATGCCCTGGTGGTTGCCCGGCACGCCGCTCGTGCGCTTGGAACACTCGGCCAACGAACTCTTCTAAGTTAAATTTACTAAGTTAAATTTACTTGCGCGGAATCCCGCGGATGGATTATGCTTCTGCCATCTCACCTTGGTGTGAGTTAGGAAGGCTACCATGTCCACTGCCAGCCGCGTGCTTCAGATCGCGCTCGCCGCCGTCATTTTCACTTCCGCGTTGTTCGCCCAGGGCGAACGCGCCACCGTTACCGGAGCCGTCACCGATTCGACCGGCGCCATCATCGTTGGAGCCCAGGTTTCCATCCGGAACACCTCCACCAACGTCATCCTCAAAACCACCACCAACGCCGCCGGCGTCTACTACCTCCCCTCGCTCAACCCCGGCCCCTACGAACTCCGCATCGAACAAACCGGCTTCCGCCCCTCCGTCGTCAGCGACATCCGCCTCACCACCGGCCTCACCGCGACCTTCGACCTCATGCTCGAAATCGGCTCCGTCGCCGAGGCCGTCGAAGTCCGCGCCAACGCCGTACAACTCGAAGCCCAAACCACCGCCATCGGCAAGGCCATCCCTCCCTCCACCATCCAGGGCCTCCCGCTCGTCGGCCGCAACGTCCTCCAACTCGTCTCGCTCCTCCCCGGCGTCACACCCGTCGGCGGCGACACCAACGGCGAAGCGACCAACGCCAAAATGAGCGGCGGCTTCGCCCGCGATAACGGCATCCTCACCGACGGCGGCGAAAGCCGCGCCACCGTCAACTCCAAATCCGCCTTCACCATCCCCATGGAGGCCGTCGCCGAATACCGCGTCGATACCGCCACCTACGGCGCCGAATTCGGGCGCGCCGCCGGCGGCGTCGTCAACCTCGTCACCAAGGGCGGCACCAACGAATTCCACGGATCCCTCTACGAGTACCTCCGCAACAACATCTTGGACTCCAACAGTTGGACCAATAACCGCAACAACGTCCGCCGCGGCATTTTCCGCCGCCATGAGTTCGGCGGCTCCATCGGCGGCCCCATCGTCCGCAACAAGACCTTCTTCTTCGTCAACTACGAACTCCTCCGCCAGAGCGGCCCCATCCAGTCGGTCGGCACCGTCCCCACCGCCCTCCAGCGCCAGGGCGATTTCAACGGCACCCTCGACCCCCAAAGCCGCCAGATCCTCGTCTATGACCCCACCACCACCCGCGCGAATCCGAACGCCGCCGGCCAGTTCCTCCGCGACGCCTTCCCCGGCAACCGCATCCCCGCCAGCCGTTTCAACAACGTCTCCAACAACGTCCTCCGCTACTGGCCCGCTTCCAACCGCCCCGGAGAAGGTCCCGCCCAGTTCAATAACTTCTTCACACAAGGCGCCCGCGTCACCGAAAACGACATCTGGGTGACCCGCATCGATCACAACTTGAGCGACCGCCACCGCCTCTTCGGCCGCTTCAACGGCCGCAAGAGCAACGCCTTCTCCCGCGGCCTCGACGACGGCGCCGTCGCCTTCGTTCCTCAAACCATCGCCACCGCCCCCGCCTACAGCGCCCTGATCAGCGAAACCTCGACGCTCTCGGCCAACCTGCTCACCGAACTCCGCTTCAGCTATACCCGTATAGCGAACCGCAGCCAATGGGACGGCAAAGGCTTCGACATCAACTCCCTCGGCCTGCCCGCCTCCGTCGTCGGCGCCATGGGCTACACTCCGTTCCCCAACATCAGCGTGTCCCAGTACACCGTCGGCACCGGACTTTCGGTCACCAGCGGCACCTCCGCCGAGGTCAGCGGCCTCAATGGCGCCAACAAGGTTCAGTCCCCGCAGGACACCTGGCATCTCCAGTTCCACACCACCTACCTCCGCAACCGCCACAAGCTGAAGTTCGGAACCGACCTCCAACTCCTCCGCCTCAACACCTTCGGCACCAACAGCCCCGCCGGAGCCTACTTCTTCGACCGCCTCTTCACCCAGGGACCCGACCCGCTCACCCGCACCACCATCGGCGGACACGGCTTGGCCAGCTTCCTCCTCGGCGTGCCCGTCTCCAACCGCCAGAGCTTCGACCCCGCCCTCACCCTCTACCGCAAGTTCTACGGCCTCTATATTCAGGACGACATCCAGCTCACCAAGAACCTCACCATGAACCTCGGCCTGCGCTACGAATACCAGCAGCCCTGGGCCGAAAAGTACGGACGCATCGGCTACTTCGACTTCAATAGCCCCGAACCCGTCACCGGCTCGATGGGCACTTATACCTTCCTCAAGCCCGGCCAGTTCCAGACCGACCCGCTCCGGAAGAACTTCGCCCCGCGCGTCGGCCTCGCCTACCGCCTCGGAGCCAAGACCGTCGTCCGCGTCAGCGGCGGTTTCTTCTACGCCGCCAGCGACACCATCAACGCCGGAACCTCCGATTGGGGCAACGGCCTGTTCACCCTCTTTGAAGGCAGCCTCGGACCGCCCAGCCCCTTCCCCAACACCCCGTCCCCGGGCGGCTCCTGGTCCAACCCCTTCGCCGCAGGACTCCCGCAGCCCGACCGCAACTCAACCTTCGCCGGACAAAACCTCCGCACCTACAATCGCTACCACCCGCTCCCGGTCGTTTCCAACTGGACGTTCAATGTCCAGCGTATGCTTTCGCCCACCATCATGGTCCAGGCCGGCTACGTCGGAAACCGTATCATGCGCATCGTTCAGAACCGCTTCTACAACCAGGTCGATCCCGTCCACATCGGCCTCGGCAGCCAGCTCCTCCAGCAGGTGCCCAACCCCTACTTCGGAAAAATCACCACCGGCAACCTCAGCTTCCAGACCGTTCAGTTGCGCCAGTTGCTCCGGCCCTACCCGAAGTACCTGCAAGTCCTCATCCCGCGCGACGGCTACGGCGACGGCCACTACCAAAGCGGCCAGTTCTCCATCGACAAGCAGTACAGCCAGGGCCTGACCCTCTCGGCCAGCTACACCATCTCCAAGACCATCGCCAACGTCTTCGAGTCCGACGCGAGCGAAGCGTTCCCCCACAACGCCCTCTACAACTCGCGCTTCAACAGGACCATCGAGCCAAACGACATTCCCCAGCGCCTCGTCCTCAGCTACCTCTACGACCTCCCGCTCGGCAAGGGAAAGAAATGGGTCTCCAACGGAATCGGCGCCAAAGTGATCGGCAACTGGCAGGTCACCGGCATCACCGTCATGCAGAGCGGCATCCCCATCCGCATCGCCGCGCCGGATAACACCAACATCCCCGAGTTCTCGCTCTCGGTCGGCCGCGGCAACCGCGTCGGCGATCCCGTGCTCCCCAGTTCGGAGCGGACCACCAGCCGCTACTTCAACACCGCCGCCTTCGCCCAGGCGCCCACGTTCACCCTCCCCACCGACTCGCTCCTCCAGCCGCAGTTGCGCAACTACGGACGCCGCAACTTCGACTTCGCCTTCATCCGCAACCAGCCGATCCGGGAGCGCTACAACCTCCAAATCCGCGCCGACATCACCAACTTCTTCAACACCCCGGCGAAGACCCTCGGCATCGGCGCCAGCGTCACCATCGGCACCCCCCAATTCGGCCAGGTGCTCACCGGCGGCGCTCCCCGCAACATCCAACTCGCCGCCCGCTTCACCTTCTAGGAGACTCACCATGCGATTCTCGAAACTCACTCGCCGCGAAATCGGAAAACTCGCCTTCGGAGCCGGAGCCGCCGCCTACCTCGAACGCGCCTCCGCCGTCGTCCACCAGGTCGCGCCCGGCATCAAACTCTGCGTCCAATCCTCGCCCCGCCCAAGCGAGGAGCAACTCCTCTTCCTGAAACAACTCGGCGCCGAATACGTCTCGGTCGGCTCCCCGGCCGACATGCGCACCGCCGAAGGCTTCGCCCAGATCAAGAACAGCTACCAGGACGCCGGCATCACCGTCTGGAACATCGGCAACAACAGCGTCCACAACATGCCCGAGGTCACCCTCAACCTCCCCGGCCGCGACGAAAAAGTCGAGGAGTACAAGCAGTACATCCGCAACCTCGGCAAAGCCAGCATCCATTACACCACCTATGCCCACATGGGCAACGGCATCTGGACCAGCTCCCGCGACGCCGTCTCCCGCCACGCCCCCGCGCGCGAGTTCGACGAGAACAGCCCCAACGCCCGCGGCTTCTGGGCCGGCAAGGAATTCAAGGGCCCCCTCTCCCACGGCCGCGTCTTCACCGAAAAGGAAATCTGGGACAACTACATCCACTTCATCAAGCAGGTCACCCCCGTCGCCGAGGAGAACGGCGTCCGCATCGGCATCCATCCCGACGACCCGCCCGTCCCCGTCCTCGCCGGCGTCCCCCGCTGCATCTTCGGCAACTTCGAAGGCTACAAGCGCGCCATGGAGATCGCCAACTCGCCCAACGTCGGCATCTGCCTCTGCTGCGGCACCTGGCTCGAAGGCGGTAAGAAACTCACCGGAAAAGATCCGGAGGAAATGATCCGCTACTTCGGCGCCAAGAAGATCTGGAAGATCCACTTCCGCAACGTGAGCGCCCCGCTCCCCCACTTCGTCGAAACGTTCATGGACAACGGCTACTACGACATGTGGAAAATCATGAAGGCCCTCCGCGACGTCAAATACGACGGCATCGTCATCCTCGACCACAGCCCGCGCATGGTCGGCGGCAACTACGTCCAAACCGCCTACGGCTTCGCCTATATGAAGGCGCTCCTCAATCGCGCCAACGCCGAGGCGAAGGGATAGCGAACGTTTCGTTTTTACGCTAAACTTTCCCCTACCCGGCGTACGGATCGCAACTTTCCGCCCAGCCGGCTCGTACACCTAACGTTACCTTTCGCCGCCGCACGCGTCCAATTCCGTGTTGAACGCGGCATCGGATACCATCCCGGCGGCCGGGGTACTCAGGAAAGGGACCTTGGCGGACGAAGCGGCACTCATCAGAGCGGCGCAAGCGGGCGACCAACTCGCCTTCGAGCAACTCGTCCACTCCTACGATCAAGCCGTCCTCCGCCTCGCCTTCAACCTCCTGCGCTCCCAGGAGGACGCCCGCGATATCTACCAGGAGGCCTTCCTCCGCGTCCATCGCAATCTCCACACCTTCCGCTTCGATTGCAGCTTCCACACCTGGCTCTACCGCATCGTCACCAACCTTTGCCTGGACCTCCTCCGCAAGCGCAAAGTCCGCAAAGAGGAACCGGCCTAAGCGCTGATAGAGTTGCTGATCGCTCACACCATAGCCCGGTATAGCGTTAGTCTTCCCCTCCTGGCAGAGCAGTTCACCCGGAGCACCCAAGGACTGCCGGGTACGACGCGCTTCCGCGCGGTGGCCGTCAATCCACAACCGCACTTCAGGCATGCAGGCCCCCGTCCTGAGGCATTGCCGGTGTTAGCATGGCGTTGATGACGCGTTTCGATTGTAGGGTGCTCCTCGCCGCTGTATGGCTTACGGCTGTCCCGCTCGCCGGGCAATCGGTTCCGGTCTTTCGCGACCTGTTCAACGGCAAAGACCTCACTGGCTGGGTGAACGTGAACACAGACGAAGACACCTGGTCTGTGAAGGACGGAATCCTGATCTGCAAAGGCCAGCCGATCGGCGTAATGCGCTCGGACAAGCAATATGAGAACTTCATCCTGCATATCGAATGGAAGCACATCGAAGCGGGCGGGAATTCCGGGGTTTTCGTTTGGAGTGACGCGAAGCCCGGCGAAAAGAATCGCCTGCCGAATGGTGTCGAAGTGCAGATGCTTGAACTGGATGCCATAACGGGCCGCAAAGGGCGCGATGGCCAGCCTCTGTCGCCCGGATATGTTCATGGCGACCTGTTTGGAGTCGGAGGAGTCGAGATCGTACCAGACAATCCACGGGGCGTTCGCAGCAGTTCGCTGGAGAACCGCGCGAAGGGACGCGGTGAGTGGAATACATACGACGTCGTGGCGATCGACGGTGTCATCAAACTGGCTGTTAACGGTAAATTCGTCAACGGTATCAGCAAGTCAACGCAGAAGAAGGGCTATTTGTGCCTGGAATCAGAAGGCAAGGAGATTCACTTCCGCAATATCAAGATCATGGAATTGCTGCCGGGAGTCACGTCGCCGGAACAGTCGGCGCCGTTGCTTGACTGAAGTTTGCGACTGCAGCTAATCCGTGTGCGACTTCCAGCTTGTTGGGGAGCCACGACACTATCCAGCCCGCCGTACGTTGCCGCCTCGGTCACCACGATCGAGAAACTGAAGCACTCGCTCTTCGTGCGATCCACCCGGCCCACGTTCTCCCCTCCCACCTCGCCACCGTCCCCTGATCCACACTAATTGCTGACGCTTCAGGAACGGGGCCGACATCGCAACGACGATGAGGACCGCCCCAAGCGAACTCCGCTGGGTAGCCCAAACTTCCTCTGGCCTAGGCTAGGCTAGCGGGTTAGCTCCGGGTAGTTCGAGCGGAGTTCGGACTCGATTAGCTCCTTGAACTCCCGGGCGCCGAAGGGTTCAAGGGGCTTGCCGTTGACGAAGAGGCCCGGCGTCTTGCGCACGTCCAGCGTCCGCGCGTCTGTCAGGTCCTGCTGGATGATGCGGTTCATCTCGGGATCGTTCACCTCGGCCCGGATGGCGGCGACATCGAGGCCCGCGCGCGCCAGGAGCGGCCAGACCCGGTCCACCATGACCTGATGGTGCTGCGTCCACTGCTCCTGCGAAGCGTACAGGACATCGAGCGTCTCCCAGAACTTGTCGCGTTTTTTTGCGGCCAGGAGGATCCTGACCGCGTCAGAGGAACCCTCGTGAAAGGGCGCGTAGCGGATAACCAGCCGGATCTTCCCGGGGTATGCGGCCATCGCCTGCTTCACGAAATCCGAGAAGACCGCACAGGTCTCGCAGGCGGGGTCGGTGAACTTCACAATGTACACCTTGGCGCCGGCGTCGCCGAGCATCGGGGAATGGTCCCGGATGAACGTCGAGGCGCTCTCTTGCGCCATGAAGCCGAGCTTCTCAGCCCGCTGGCTCTTGTATAGAGAACTTGCGATCACGAATCCGGCGACCAGCACAATAGCCGAAATCCCGAACACCATCTTACGATTCATTAGTCGTTTCTCCGCTTTACGATGATCAATAAGGCCGTCATAGACGAGAGCGCCAGCAAGGAAAGCATCGGGATGGAGACGAAGCCGAAAAGTTCAAAGTAATTCTCCGTGCAGGAGACACCCTGGGCGCAGGGCTGGATGCTCTCGGGGATAAGGCCGGCGTACAGGAGGTTATGGTAGATCGCCGTCAGCAGGCCGGCGACGGTGAGCGGCAGCGCGAACTTCGCCGCCTTGGCGTCCAAGGGAAAGAGGCCCATCGGGAGGATGAGGACCAGAGGGAAGAGCGCGATGCGCTGGTACCAGCATAGGACGCAGGGCGCAAAGCCCATCACGTGGCTGAAGAAGAGGCTGCCGAGCGCGGATCCGCTGGCGATCAGCCAACAGGCGAATAAGAGGTTCCAGTCTCGCTCGGCCTTCGTCTGCGTGGGCATGGCCAGATTTTCTCAAATTTCATGCAATCGATGGACCAGAAGCGCGGATCGTGCTCACACCGCGCGAGTGTTCCCTGATCCACTTCGTTCTCCACTGGTGGTCAGCGATTACGCTCTAGTGCGGGAGGGATGCAAACTAACCAGAAGGCGAGCATCTCCATGTGGGATGCCCTGGTGGTCGCTGCGGCGCGCTGCTGCGGAGCCGCCCGCATCTATACCGAGGATCTGGATGCCGGCCAGCAATTGCTGGGGGTCGAGATTGTGAATCCGTTCCGGCGAGCGAACGCCAGAAACACACTGAGAGAATCCGCCCGCGCCGCAACACTCCTATTATTGGCCCTCTTCCGCACCCATTCCGCCGCCATCTTCGGCATCGACGCTCACCCCGTCGAAGTCGAAGTGGACATGTATGCCGGCGGCTCCGCCCGCGACTTCGTCACCGTCGGCATGCCCGACACCACCGTCAAGGAAAGCCGCGAGCGTATCAAGAGCGCCCTCATCAACTCCGGCTACGGCTACCCCAACAAATCGGTCACCATCAACCTCGCCCCCGCCAATCTGCGCAAGGAGGGCGCCGGCTTCGACCTCCCCATGGCTCTCGGCATCCTCGGCGCCATGGGCGTGCTCAACGGAGCCGAGCGCCACCTGGTTGCCGGTGAGCTGTCTCTCGATGGCAGCGTCCGCGGCGTGCGCGGAGTCCTCTCCATCGCCGTCTGCGCCCGCAAGCAGGGCATCCGCAACCTGATCGTCCCCGAGGAGAATGCCGCCGAGGCGGCCGTGGTGGAAGGCATCCGCGTCTTCGGCATGCGCCACCTCGCCGACGCCGTCCAACTCCTCAAAGGCGAGAAGGAGTTCACCTCCACCGAACCCACTGCTTTGCCGCAAGCTCCCGCCGAGGCCGACACGCTCGACTTCTCCGACGTCCGCGGCCAGACCACCGCCAAGCGCGCCCTCGAAGTCGCCGCCGCCGGGGGCCATAACGTGCTCATGATCGGCCCGCCAGGCTCCGGCAAAACCATGCTCGCACGCCGCCTGGCAGCCATCCTCCCCCAGTTCACTTTCGAAGAGGCGCTCGAAGCAACCAAGATCCACAGCGTCGCCGGCATCCTGCCCAAGAACGCCGGCCTACTCCGCCACCGCCCTTTCCGCTCGCCTCATCACACCATCTCCGACGCCGGCTTGATCGGCGGCGGCAGCGGCATGCCCAAGCCCGGCGAGATCAGCCTCTCCCACCGCGGCGTCCTGTTCCTGGACGAGCTCACTGAGTTCCCGCGCAACGTGCTCGAACTGCTCCGCCAGCCGCTGGAAGAAAAGTCCGTCACCATCGCGCGAGCCGCCATGACTCTCTCCTTCCCCGCCAACTTCATGCTCGTCGCCGCGATGAATCCCTGTCCGTGCGGCTTCTTCGGCGACACCACGCGTGAGTGCCGCTGCACCGGAGCCATCATTCAGCGCTACCTCAGCAAGGTCTCCGGCCCGCTGCTGGACCGCATCGACCTGCACATCGAAGTCCCCGCCGTGAACTACCAGGAACTGCGCAGCGCCGGCGACGGCGTCAGCTCCGCCCAAATCCGCGAACGCGTCGAATCGGCCCGCCGCCAACAGTCCCGCCGCGGCTTCTACAATGCCGAGATCCCCCACAACCAGCTCCGCAAGCTCTGCGCGTTGGACTCGGCCGGCGAGCGCACGCTCGAGCTGGCCGTCCGCCGCATGTCGCTTTCCGCCCGCGCCCACGACCGCATCCTCAAAGTCGCCCGCACGGTCGCCGACCTGGCATCGAGTGACCGCGTCGAAGCCAAGCATCTTGCCGAAGCCGTTCAGTACCGCAGCCTCGACCGCAGCTACTGGAGCTGACTGTCACCCCAGGTTCTTGCCGCGAACTCCCGCTGCGAACTAGAGTGGATAGTTGTGAGATTCGGCCCTCTGCTCTTGCTGCTCTGCCGGTTGTCGTTTGGGCAGGGCGTGATCACGACCGCCGCGGGAACGGATCCCTATATCCCTCCCGTATCCGGCATCAATGGCGAGGATGTCCGGTTCGACGCATCCGGGAACGTGCAACTGGCGGCGGATGGCCAGGGCAACGTCTACTTGTCCAGCCCGACCCTTTGCCAGGTGATCCGCCTCACGCCGTCCGGCCGCGCCGACACGGTCGCCGGCAACGGTATCTGCGGCACAGCCGGCACGGAGATCGCAGCCGTGGAGAGCCAGGCGGAGAAGGCCCTGCGGACAATCACCTTTCATCACACTTCCTATGGCATAGCCCAGGTCCGCGCCCGGCTGGGCGACGCGCCCCGAGCCCTCCGCTGGTTGCAAATCACCGTCGATACCGGATGGCCGAGTTACCTCATGATGGCTCGCGACCGCATGCTCGACCCTGTTCGTAACGACCCCTCCGTCGCCAGGTTCCTCGCCGCCCTGAAGCAGACCTGGGAGAACGACGCCCGCGAGTTTGGTGAAGGGGACAAGTGAAGACTACCGCGCCGGCAGCGCCCGGATGCCCGATGTGTTCCGCAACTCCGCGTCGAAGGTGGCGACGAACCCGCCGGCAAGCTTTCGTGCCGCGGCTACAATGGCCGCGTCCGCGAACCCCATCGCCGTCTCGCGCTGGTTGCGAAAGCACTCCCAACTCTCATCGAAGAAATCCGAGCATGGCAGGAAGTCAAGCTCCGTGGCGTTGAGCAATGCCTGTCCCACTTCGGATGCAGGCACAAGTCCCAACTTGGCGGTCAGTACGGTCATTACCTCCAGGAACACGTACTCCAGCAACAACCCGCGGCCGTACTTTCCCTCGACGAAATCGTCCAGGAACACCACTGCCCTGCGGTGATGGACATCCTTCTGGTTGTGGTAGGCAATGAGCAGGCTGGAATCAAGAACGATCATGCTCCATAAACGATCTTGTCCACTTCTTCACTGAGCCGCTCGCAACCTCCCGGATACGGCCGCGGCCGCAACTCGGCAAGGCTTCGCCGTTCCTCAACCGGCTCCGGCCTTCCAAGGTAGGCCCGGATCGCTTCGCTCATCAGTTGGCCTATGGGGACACCTCGAAGCGCAGCCCTCGCCTTCAGCGACCGATAGGCGGACTCATCCAGATTCCGGATGGTGGTGTCCATACGATCCTGATTGTAACACAACGCATCGTTGTCTACCGGGCCTATCGCCGCCACGCGGAATCACAGCACCACCATCGTCTCTGCCGGGCGCGAGCCGCACAAGAGGCAATGGACCCATCACCCGATGGTACAATCATCGCGAGGAAATCATGAATCGCACAATCCTGATCACATTGCTGGCCGCGGCGTCGCAGCTCTTCGCGCAAGGCGGTTGGATTCAGCTCTTCAACGGGAAGGATTTCACCGGCTGGAAAATCAGCGGCAACCAGGAGACTTTCCAGATTAAGGACGGCGCCATGGTCGCGCAAGGGCCAGTCGCGCACGCCTTCTATGACGGGCCGGTGCAAAACCACAACTTCAAGAACTTCGAACTGATGGTGGATGTCATGACCGCTCCCGGCTCCAACGGCGGCGTCTATTTCCACACCGAGTTTCAAGAGAAGGGCTTCCCGCGCAAGGGCTTCGAGGTGCAAGTGAACAACACGCAGCGCGACCCGGTTAAGAGCGGCAGCCTGTATCACGTGAAGGACATCGGCGCCGACGACATCAAGGACCTCGTCAAGGATAACGAGTGGTTCACCGAGCACATCATCGTGCAGGGCGTCACCGTCACGGTGAAGCTCAACGGCAAAGAGGTGGTCAAGTGGACCCAACCCGCGGACTGGAACGGCGGGCGCGAGGGCTCCGGACGCGTGCTCGGCAGCGGCACCATCGCATTTCAAGGGCACGATCCCAACAGCATCGTCCACTACAAGAACGTTCGCATCAAGCCGCTGCCCTAGTCCCCATGGTTCGTTTCCTGAGCTTTCTGTCATTGGTCTGCCTCGCCGGAGATCCGGCGAGCGCACAAACTCCGCCTCAGCAGCCGCCCGCGGCCGCCCCCGCCAAGCCGCGGCGTCCGCCGCCTCCCGCGCGCGACCCGAACACACCCGGCTACGTCAAGGCGAAGGAGTTGCCCGACGGCGCCATCCCTTCGCCCAAACAGGACGGCAACTTCATCATCGGCCCCACCTATAATCCCGCTCCGGAGATGTCGGTAAAGGAAAGCGTGCCGCAGGGCCAAGTCTTCGAGTTTACGATGGAGTCGGCAGATAGCAAGATCTACCCGGGCATCGCGCGCGAGCCTGGCACCTTCGCACAACCTGACCCGGCCGACCCCGGCAAGCTGATCGTCAACAGCCGCCCCGCGCCCTACACGCGCCGCGTCGCGGTCTATGTTCCCAAGCAGTACGTGCCCGGCACGGAGGCGCCTTTTATCGTCGGCGCCGATGGACCGGACAAGATGCTGTTCGCCGCGCTCGACAACCTCATCGCCGAGAAACGCGTGCCGGTGATGATCGCCATATCCATCGGCAACGGCAGCGGCGACGCGCAAGGCAGCCAGCGCGGACTGGAGTACGACACCATGTCCGGCCTCTACGCGCAGTTTGTCGAGACGGAAGTGCTGCCGCTAGTGGAGCAGAAATTCAACCTGAAGCTAACCAAGGATCCCGAGGGCCGCGCGACAATGGGCTGCAGCTCCGGAGGCTCGGCGGCCATGGCGATGGCCTGGTACCGCACCGATCTCTACCACCGCGTGCTCAGCTACTCAGGCACCTTCGTTTACCAGCAGTGGCCCTATAACCCCGAAACTCCGCACGGCGCCTGGGACTTCCACGAGACCCTGATCCCGAACAGTCCGAAGAAGCCGTTGCGCATCTGGATGCACGTCAGCGACAGGGACAACCTCATCACGCGCGACGACTATCACGACTGGGTGCTCGCCAATCAGAACATGGCCAAGGTCCTGGCGGCCAAGGGTTATCCCTACCAGTTTGTCTTCGCCAAAAACGCCGGACACTGCGACCGCGCCGTGAAGGCGCAGACTCTGCCCTTGGCTCTGGAATATGTATGGCAGGGCTACCGCAAGCGGGGCGAGTGAAGCCAACTATCGGGCTCCCTCAAGAGCCGAGCAAGTCCCAGCGGTTCCCTTCCAGGTCAACAAACACGGCAACTTTGCCGTAGGCCTCGACGCGAGGATCTGTGACAAAACGGACTCCGGCGTCGAGCATTCGCTGATACGCTGAGTCGAAGTCGTCGACGCGGAGGAAGAGCCCGACTCGCCCGGCGAACTGCCGCCCGATGAAAGCAGCCTGCTGTTCGCCATCGGCGCGGGCCAGCAGGATGCCAGTCCGGCCTCCCTTCGGCCTCACGACAACCCAGCGCTTACGGCGCCCATCATTTGTCAGCGACGGAGAGTCCTCGACCAACTCGAACTGAAGCGCGTCCACGAAAAACCGGATAGCGGGTTCGTAGTCGCGCACAACCAGTGCCACCAGATCAAGATTCGCCATATAGCTCTTAAGACTACTCTGGATCGGATCAGATAGAATCCGAGTTGGCGAGACGGCGTTCTACGGACTGATGGACATCACCTACCCCTTACTATCGATCATCTTCGTCGGCTTAGGGATCGTACTCATCTGGCTCATTCCGGTCCGGCAGGCGAAAGTAATCCAGGGGGAAGAGGGCTTAAAGCGGTTTGAGGCCGAGAACGAAGCGCGGCGCACCCTGGCCCAGGTTCTCGGCGGCCTGCTGGTGCTGATGAGTCTCTACTTCACTGCCAAAACACTCACCGTTTCCCAGGAGGGGCAGCTGACGGACCGCTTCGTCAAATCCCTTGATCTGCTGGGAAGAGACAATTCGGTGGAATCCCGCCTCGGTGGCGTGTATTCGCTGGAGCGCATCGCCAAGGATTCCGAAAGAGACCATATCCCGATCATGTCGATTCTGGCCGCCAGCGCGCAGGCCGCTTCCACTCCCCCGGAGGTTGAAGAAGCCCACCCCTACCTGCGCTCCATCCTGATTGTCATGACCCGGCGCAACCTGGCGCATGAAGACGACAAGACGCACTACTTTGACCTGCGTCGTGTGGCCGCTCCCAATATCTTTCTCCGTTATGCGAACTTCGTTCGCCTCAACTTCTACCATGGTTCACTGCAAGGTGCCGATCTTCGATACGCGCGGTTCGGTCTCTTCTATGGCGAGGGTCTCAATCTTCACAGCGCGGATCTGCGGCAAGCGCGATTCGGGGGGATGACCAATTTCAAGAATGCCGACTTCACGCAGGCGAATCTTACCGGGCTGACGGCGGAGCGGGCCTATTTCGAAGGCGCACACTTCACCGGTACGGTGTTTTCCAATGCAACGCTCACGAAATGCAACTTCAAGAATGCGGATCTAAGCGCCGCTGTCCTGGATAACGTCAGGCTGGAGGAGTCCTACTTCGATGGAACGAACCTTCGCGGACAGGACCTGCGCAAAGTCGGCCTCCGCGGCGCGAACCTGGTTCGGGCGATTCTTGATGGCGCGCGAATCACCAGGGCGCAATTGTCACAAGTCCAGCTGGATGAGGCAGGGAAGGCTCAGCTGGAAATCACGGAGCAGTGAGCTCGCGACACCGTCCTACCGGAACAGCATCGGTGTCAGCTCCGCCAGATACCGCCGCCAGACGCCCCAGCGGTGCGCTCCCTCGGTCTTGTGCAGGATATGACGAATGCCGTGCTTGTCGAGAATCGCGGCCAGTTGCTCCGCCCCGCGCATGGCGTTATCTTCCGTGCCACACGCGATCCATAGCAGACTGAGCTTCTTGTTCGTTCCCGCTTTGTCCGCCAGCACGGCCGCAGCGCGTTTCTCGAAGGCCTCGGAGGCAGCCGCGCCGCCTCCGCCGCCGACGCCGGCGCTGAAGACCGCGATCCAGCTGAAGGTATCAAGGTTGTTCAGGCCGATGTTGATGGACTGGCCGCCACCCATCGATAACCCAGCGATGGCGCGGTTTTTTGCGCCCGGCGCGGTCCGGTAGCGCTTCTCCACAGCCGGAATGATGTTGCGAATCACATCCTCCTCCATCAGCTCCGTGTTGCGCGCGCGGCCCGTACCGAGATCGTTGGGCGGCACGGTGTGGCCGAACGGCATCACCACCAGCATCGGACGGACCTTGCCATCGGCAATCAGGTTGTCGAGGATGAAATTGGCGCGGCCGAAAGCGCCCCATTCGGCCTCCGTGTCGCCGTTGCCGTGCAGCAGGTAGAGGACCGGATAGCGCGCCCAACCACTCTCATAGCCCGGCGGCGTATAGACGAAGAAGCGGCGTGTTGCGCCGATCGACGGTGAGGAGTACCACTGCGCCTGCACACTTCCGTGCGGCACGCCGCGGATCTCGTGCATCTTGCCGCCGGGCACCTCCAGCACGCTCACACCAGCACCGCGGGAACTCGATTTGATCCGGTTGTTAAAGGCGTCGAGCGACGTCATTCCGTCAATCGAGAAGGTGTAGGAGTAGATGTCGGCGGGAACAGGCCCCAGCGTGACGCTCCACAGGCCGGATTCATCCTTGGCCAGGTTCTCGGCCGCCGCCATCCATTCGCCGCGCACGGTAACCTCCGCGGCTTTCGGCGCGCGGACGCGAAAGGTCACGCGGCCGTCCGGATGGACTTCCGGAGAAACGGGAACGGGCGCCTGCGTCTGCGCGAAGGAAGCCGCCGCGATCATCAAAGACAGAATGAGAGTTTTCATGGTGCACCTGATTGCTACTCATCTTATGCCAGACCGCCGTGCTAGGATTGCTCGCTTGAGCGCCTGGGATCCGAACCTCTATCAAAAAAGCCACGCCTTTGTATGGGAGCTTGGCCGCGGTTTGCTGGATCTGCTCGGCCCGCGGCCAGGCGAACGGATTCTCGACCTCGGCTGCGGTACAGGGCAGCTCAGCGCCGAGATCGCCGCCGCCGAAGCCTACGTCGTGGGACTGGACTCCTCGGCGGATATGCTGGGGCGTGCCAGGAAGAGCTTTCCCACGCTGGATCTCGTTCAAGGTGATGCCACACGTTTCGCGTTTAACCGCCCTTTCGACGCCGTCTTTTCCAACGCCGTTCTACACTGGGTTCCCGATGCGGAAGCCGCCGCCCGGTGTATTGCCGGCGCACTGAGACCCGGCGGCCGTTTCATCGCCGAGTTCGGCGGCAAGGGCAACTGCGCGGCCTTCCTGGCAGGAGCGGAGGCCACCGCGGCAGCCACCGGATTGCGGTTCCGCAATCCCTGGTATTATCCCGATGCATCCGAATATGAACAGGTGCTGAGCCTCGCCGGTCTCCGTGTTGTCAACATCAGCCTGTTTGACCGCCTTACGCCGCTGGAAGGCGAGAGTGGAATGAGGGACTGGGTGCGCATGTTCGCCAAGGCGGTCGTGAATTGGCGGGATGAGGATGCGGAAGCGTTCCTCGCGAAGCTGGAAATCGCCGTGCGTCCGGCGCTCTACCGGGAGGGCAAATGGTGGATGGATTACCGCCGCCTGCGCGTCCATGCCGTCAGGCTTTGACGTTCTACTTGCTCTTCACGTCCGGCCGCGGATCAGGCACGAAGCCGTCCCGGTTCGGCATCCTCACCTTGCCCAGCGACTTGGCGTCCATCACGTCCTTTTCACCGATGATCCCGTTCAGGAACAATACGTAGGCCACCACCGCGTACACCTCGCGATGACTCAGCACGCCCGGCTGATTGAACGGCATCGCGCGATGAACATAATCCCAAACCACCGGCGCATGCGGCCAGAAACTTCCCACCGTTTTGCGTGGCTTCGGTGTCGCCAGCGTCCCCTGTCCTCCCACCAGCGCCGGGCCCACGTCGCCTTCCGCCTTTTCTCCATGACACTTCGCGCACTTCTGTGCGAAAAGCTCGCGTCCTTCCACCGCCGTTGCCGAGCCTTCCGGCAAGCCTGTCCCGTCCGGAGCGACGGTCGGCCCCAGCCCGCGGATCTCCTCGGCGCCGGGAACGCGGCCCACTCCATACCGGGAAGTCTGGGCGCACAAGCCGAGCGCGAACACCAGCGCAACGCTAAGCGTCCGCATTGGCCACGCTCCCATCCGCCGCCACCTTCCACAACTTGATCCCGTTGAAGTGGTACCCGGAATTCAGGCCGCGCGCCGCGATCAATTCCTCCTTGCCCGGCTGCACATAGCCGGTTTCGTCCACCGCCCGCGAGGCAATCACCGCCGGCTTGCCATCCCATTGCCATGCCAACCGGAACCTGGTGAACGCCTTCGGCAGCCGCGGCTCCTGCAAGACCGCCGCCTGCCAGCTACGGCCTCCGTCCAGGGTTACCTCCACGCGCTCAATCAAGCCCTGTCCCGACCACGCCAATCCCGTCAGCTCATAAAGCCCGCGCCCCGGCAGCCGCTGGCCTCCCGAGGGGAAGGTCACCACCGACTTTGCCTCCATCATTAGGGTGAAGATCCGCGCCTTCCCGTCCGGCATCAAATCGCTGTACTTGGAGGTTTCATCGCGCGTCATGTACGGCTGATCGGTCACTAGCAGCCTGCGCAGCCACTTCACCTGCAAGTTGCCCTCCCAGCCCGGCGTCAAGAGCCGCAACGGAAACCCTTGCGACGGGCGCAACGGCTCGCCGTTTTGCCCGTAGGCGAGCAGCGCCTCACCCAGCGCTGCCTCAACTGGCACGCTGCGCTGCATCCGGCACGCATCGGCCCCTTCGGCGATCAGCCAGGCAGCGCCGGGCTTCAGCCCGCACTCCTCCAGCACCAGCCGCAAAGGAACGCCTGTCCATTCGCTACAGCTAGCCAGCCCGCAAGCCCGCTGCGCCGTCGGCCCCGTCAAAGCTCCCCACTCCCCTCCGCTGTTGCCGCCGCATTCGAGAAAGGCGATCCGCGATACCGACGGCATCCGCTGTATTTCCGCCATCGTCAAAACCAGCGGCCGTTCCACCATCCCGTGCACGGTTAGCCGGTGCTGCTCCGGATCGATCGTTGGCACTCCTGCATGATGACGCTCATAATGGAGCGCAGACGGCGTAATTATCCCCATCATGTCGGCCAATGGCGTCGCGCTCGAACCCGCCTCCGGCGTCTTCGACTGCCGCGTCGCCCTCTCCGCCTTCACGTAGACAGAGCGTTCCGTATAGCCGCTCAGCGGCTTGCCCAGCGTTCGGGCCTCCTCCGCGCGCCCCATCATCCCGCCTCCCATCGCCGCACCAAGCTGCAATAGCTGCCGTCGATTGGTCCTTTTCATTTGGGACGATTCTACTCCACTTGCCGGGATGCCGCGTTGGGGTTCATACTGCCACCCTTTGACTCACGCCCACGGCGTTCATATACTTCCTCTTTCACTGGTTACTCAGGGAGGCTGCCCATGTTTGTCCGCCATTGGATATCCGCGGTGCTCGTTGCCGCTGTATTTACCATCCCCGGCTCGGCACAAGAGGTTCGCGCCTCCATCGCCGGCACCGTTTCAGACGCCAGCGGCGCGCCCGTGGCGGGTGCGACGGTAACCGTCACCAACCTGGCGCAGAACGTCTCCACCAGCACACAGACTACCGATGCCGGAAGCTATCTGACGCCGTTTCTGGCGCCCGGCGCCTACCGCCTGACGGTGGAGCGCGCCGGATTCAAGAAGTTCGTGCGCGAGAACATCACGCTGCAAGCGCAGGACCGGCCGCGCATCGACGTGCGGCTGGAAGTGGGCGACCTTGCGCAAAGCGTTACGGTGACCGATTCGGTGTCGGCGCTGCAAACCGAGACTGCGTCGCGATCGCAGGTAATCGCCAACGAACTGATCGCCCATGTTCCGACGCAGGGGCGCAATCCGTTCCAGATCATGTGGGCCGCGCCGGGAGTGATCAAGACCGGCGACTGGCGCTACCTGCGGCCGTTCGACATCGGCGGCACGTCGGGCTTCTCGGTGAACGGCGGGCCCAATCGCGAGAACGAAGTGCTGCTGGACGGGATCTCGAACGTGCGCGGCAACCGCACTGTGATCCATGTCCCGACGATGGAGACGGTGCAGGAGTTCAAGGTGCTGACCAACAGTTACGATGCGCAGTACGGCCGTACCGGCGGCGGCGTTGTCTCCATCGTCACGCGCTCCGGCGGGAACCAGTTCCACGGCACACTGTATGAGTATTTCCAGGCGGAGGAGCTGAACGCAAATCAGAGCGAACTCAACCGCAACGGCACACCCAAGCCACCGAACAACATTAATACGTTCGGCTTCCAGGCCAGCGGCCCGGTCTACGCGCCGAAGGTATTTGACGGGCGCAACCGGCTGTTCTGGCTGCTGTCCTATGAAGGGATGCGTCAGCGCTCGGCCGATCCGGGCGTGGCGCGGTTTCCCCTGGATGAGTGGCGCACCGGCGACTTTTCCACATTGTTCAACGCGCAAGGCGCACAGGTGATCATTCACGATCCGCTCACGACGGCGGCCAATGGCAACCGCACGCCGTTTGCCGGCAATCGCATTCCGGCGGCGCGCATCCATCCCATCGCGCGTGAGGCGTTGAAGTTCTACCCATCGCCGAACTCGCCCGGGGAGGGTCCGGCGCGCCTCAACAACTACATCTTTCCTTCGCGCTGGGTGGCGGATATGGATGAATGGATCGGGCGCATGGACTGGGCCATCAACTCGAAGAACAATTTCTACTTCCGCTACGGCCAGAATCCCTTCTCTGAGTTCCGCGGCTTGGTTTGGGGTGGTTCTAATGCCGCCGAGCCGACAGGCAACGCACCGCTCATCCGCAACGGCCGCAACTGGACATTCGACTGGACCTCCACGCTTTCCCCGCGCATGACGTTCAACCTGCGCGCCGGGCTTTCACGTTGGGAGGAGACAACCGGTAACAGCTTCGGCGCCAACTTCGACCCCCGCACGCTTGGTTTCGACGCGGCGCTCGTCAGCCAGTTCACCCGGCTTCAGTTCCCCAACTTTACGCTGGGCAGCTACCAGGCAATCGGTTCCAACCGCCTGATGGCGATTGCCACCAATGACTCCTACACGGTGCAGCCGAACCTTAATTATGTGGTCGGGTCGCACTTTCTGAAGTTCGGCGCCGAGGGCCGCCGCTACAACGACAATACGAACAACCCGGGCCTTGCCAGTGGCACTTACGCCTTCGGCCGCAACTGGACACAGGCGCGGGCGCTTCAGGCCGACGCTACTTCGGGCGATGAGCTGGCCACGTTTCTGCTGGGCTTCCCGAGCAGCGCGTCAGTGGACCGCAACATCGATCCTGCATTTTCCAATTTCTACTATGTGCTGTTCGTGCAGGACGACTGGAAGCTGACGCCGAAGCTGACCCTCAACATGGGCCTGCGCTGGGACTACGAAGCGCCGCGGTTTGAACGGTTCGACCGCATGGTGCGCGGCTTCGATTTCAACGCCGCCAGTCCGCTGGCCTCGCGCGCGCCGTCGGCCGGATTGAAGGGCGCCGTGCTGTTTGCGAGCTCCGACGGCCAGCCACGCCGTTCCTTCGAACCGGATCGCAATAACTTCCAGCCACGCATCGGGGCGGCCTACCGGCTTTCCAGCAAGCTGGTGATCCGCGGAGGCTATGGGCTCTTCTACCTGGGCCAGAACGAGAACGGCTCCAACCAGGGTTTCAGCCAGCGCACCAACGCGGTGGTGAGCACGGACGGCAACCTGACGCCGGCCGTCAACCTGACGAATCCGTTCGCGAATCTTCCTGGAGGAAGGCTGCTTGCGGCGGTAGGCAATTCCCTCGGTGCTGCCAGTTTTCTCGGTGAGTCGCTGGGCGTGAATTTCCTCGACCGGCCGCTGCCGTATTCGCACCAGTACTCCTTCGACATTCAGCGCGAGCTGCCGGGCGATCTCTTGCTCGATGTCGGTTATGTGGGCAACACGCTGCGGCGGATGCCTGTCTCCACTGCGGTCAACGTGATCCCGGCCCATGAACTTGGGCGCCGCACGCCGGCGGGCGCGATCGACACTGCTTACTACACGACGCGCATCGCGAATCCGCTCGCCGGGCTGATCCCGAACAACGCCGGAAAGAACGCCGCGACCATTCCCCGCCAGGATCTGTTGATGCCTTACCCCCACTACGCCAATGTCGGGCTGAACAACATCCCGATAGGGCGGCAGCAGCATCATGGGCTGCTGGTGAAACTGAACCGGCGCTTCTCCGGCGGCCTGAGTTTCCTGGCCGGCTACTCGATCGGCAAAACACTGGAGCAGGTTTCGATGCTCAACGCGCAGGATTTCTCCCTCGGCAACCCGTATTCGACGCCGCTCGAGAAACGCTCCGCCAACCAGATCGATGTGCCGCAGAAGTTCGTCATCGCCGGAATCTGGGAGCTGCCGTTCGGCAAGGGCAAGCCTTATGGCGCAAGCTGGAGCGGGCCGCTGAACTTCGCACTCGGCGGCTGGCAAATCAACTACGACATCACCTATCAAAGCGGGTGGACGGTGGATTATCCCAATGCGGGCCAGGTTCGCGCGGGCAGCGCGAGGCTCGACTCTCCCACGCAGGGCCGCTACTTTGACACATCGCTGTGGGAAGACTCCTCGGGCCGCCGCGTTCCGCGCCAGGAGCCGTTCACGCTGCGCAACTTCCCGACGCGATTCGGCGACGTGCGCGTGCCAGGCTACCAGAACTGGGACGCCTCGGTGTCGAAATTCTTCCCGATCCGTGAACAGATCCGCGCCCAGTTCCGCTTTGAGATGGTCAACGCCTTCAACAAGCCCTGGTTCCCGCGCATGCAGGGTCAGGCGCTGGATGTGGCGAGTGCGAGCTTCGGCCAGCTCGACGCCGTGCAGCGCAACCTGCCCAGGTTCATCAAGCTGGTGATGCATCTCTACTGGTAGGTGGAATCAGGCACACGCGGCTTCCAGCGCAGCAGCCAGAGCTCCAGCCGATTGACGCCCGCGCCCACCGCCAGCACCACAGCCGCCAGCACGGCCATGCCGGCAAAGACTCCGGTAGTGTCGAAGACGCCTTCGGCTTGAGCGATCAAATAACCGACGCCGCGCGAGGCGCCGAGGTATTCGCCGACCACGACGGCGATCATGGCAAAGCCGATGCTGATATGCAGGGAGGAGAAGATCCAACTCAGGGCGCTCGGCAGCAGCACGTGGCGCGTCAGCTGCCTTTCGGAGGCTCCGAGCATGCGCGCGTTGTTGACCAGCACAGGGTCCACTTCGCGCACGCCTTGCCACGTATTGAAGAAGACGATGAAAAAGACGACGGTGACCCCCAGCGCCACCTTCGACCAGATGCCGAGGCCGAACCAGAGCAGGAAAATCGGCGCCAGCACGACGCGGGGCAGGGCGTTGGCGATGCGGATGTAGGGATCGAGCACGGCGGCCAGCCGCGGCATGCGCGCCAACGCGAAGCCCATCGCCACGCCCAGCGCGACGCCGATCAGGAATGCAAGCGCCGCTTCGGCAAGGGTCGTACCGAGGTGTGCCCAAATGCTGCCTGAGCGGAGCCACTCGCCCAGCCGCGCGCCAATGTCGCTGGGGCGGCTGAAGAAGAACTGGTCGAGCAGCCCGGCCCGGACTCCGCCTTCCCAGGCCCCCAGCGCGGCCACGCCCACCGCGAGCTGCCACACGCGAATCCAGTTACCTCCCGGCAAAGCTCTTCAGCACCTCCTCGCGCAGGTCGCCCCAGATCTTGCGGTATAACTCCTGGTACCGCGGGTCGAGCCGGATATCAACGAGGTTGCGCGGCCGCTCCAGGTCGACGCGGTGTTCGGCGATGATGCGGCTTTCCGGGCCCGCCGATAGCACCGCCACGACGTCGGCCAGCGCGATGGCCTCCTCCAGTTCATGCGTGATGAACAGGACGGTTTGTCCGGCGTTGCCCCACAGCTCCAGAACCTCCTGCTGCATGCGCATTCGGGTGTGAACGTCGAGGGCGGCGAACGGCTCATCCATCAGAACGATGTCTGGTGCGGTGATCCAGCATTGCGCCATCGCGGCGCGCTTGCGCATGCCGCCGCTCAGCTGGTAGGGGAAGCTGTTGCCGAAGCCATCCAGACCGACGCGCGTCAGCCAGCCATCGGCCTCGCGCAGCGCCACAGGCATCTCCTTGCCACGAAATACCAGGCCGAGCGCGACGTTTTCACGCACTGTCTTCCATGGCAGCAGCGCATCCTGCTGAAACATGTACGCGGCGCGGCGGTTAATGCCCTCAAGACGCTGGCCGAACACGCGGACTTCTCCCTGGCTGGGCGAAAGAAGACCGGCTGCGATGTTGAGCAGCGTGGATTTGCCGCAGCCGCTGGGCCCGACAACGGAGACAAAGGAACCAGCAGTGGCCTCAAGCCCGGCCTCCTTCAACGCGGTGAAAGAGCCGCCGAAGGTGTGTGTGATGCCGCGTAACTCGATCGCCGGCTGACTGGGGGACGCCACAGTAGATTCGCACGATTTTATCGCAGCTTGCTGGGGTTGGCTTACGATGAACGTAGATCGCGCAGGCGAGGGAGGCAGAATGTGAGCGCTTGGTGGAAGAGCTTCTTTGATGAGGATTACCTCAGATTGATGAGCCAGGCGCATAGCGAGGAGGTCAACACGGGACAGGCCTCCGATGTGTGGTCAATGCTTGATCTGGCGCCAGGATGCCGGTTACTGGATGCGCCGTGCGGGTGGGGCAGGCTGTCGCGTCCGCTGGCGGCAATGGGTGCCACGGTAGTTGGCGTCGATCAGTCCGAGACTCTGCTGGAAGCAGCCGAGGCGCAGCGCGGCGAACTACCCGAGTCGCGATTGCGATACCTCAAGCATGATCTGCGGGAACCGTTGCCGGAATCGGGTTTCGACGTGGCCTGCAACATCTTCACATCGCTCGGCTACGGGACCGAGGAGGATGATGCCGCCATTCTGCGAAACTTGCGCGGCGCGGTGCGACCGGGCGGGCGCGTCGTCGTGGAGACCAACCACAGGGATATGCTGTGCGCCTATCTTGCGCGTGGCGCGTCGTCATGCAGGCGGCTGCCGGACGGCACGCTCTTCACCGATGAGCCGGAGTTCGATGCCATCAGCGGCATCGTGCGCCTGCATTGGTATTGGTCCGGGCCCGGCTGGAGCGGAGAGAAGCATGCCGAGTGGCGCTGTTACACGCCGACGCAGCTGGTTGCGCAACTGGAGCGGGCCGGCCTGCGGCTGGCTGGGGCCTACCAGGGGCTTTCGAAGACTCCCTACAAGGCGGAGGGTCCGCAAGCAGGCGGCCGGCTGGCGCTGGTCGGAGTGCGTGATGATTAACGGATGGCGCACAGGTACAATCTCTATGTGCGCGCCCACTGGCTTTCGATTCCCTTGATATGTGGGATGCTGTTCTCCTGCGGCAGCAGCCGGCCTCCGGTGACGCTGCATGATCTGGCGCGCGACTACGTCTACACTTTCCTTTCGCTGCATCCCTCGATTGCCACCGCCGCAGGCTACCACACGCATCCGGGCCTGACGCTGGATGACAAGCTGGAGACCTTCAGCCAGTCCGAGCAGGACCGTCTGAGGGATTTCCTGGGCGACTACCGGCAGCGGTTCCGGCAGCTCGATGCCGAGGCGCTGGATCCACAGGAGCGGGCCGATTACGAGATGATCCAGGGCCACATGCGGCTGGTGCAGATTGAGCTCGACACGTTGCAGCCGCACCGGCGAAATCCGACGATGTACGTGGAGTTGGCGGGCAGCGCCATCCACAGCCTGTACACGCTGAATTTCGCACCGCTGGAGGAACGGTTTGACGCGATCATCGCGCGGCTGGGCAAGATTCCGGCGCTGGTGGAGCAGGCCAAGCGGAACCTTGCCACCTCACCGGAAATCTGGATTCAAGTGGCGCTGGATGAGAACGAAGGCAACCGTGTGATGCTGATGCAGGAGCTTCGGGAGGCTTGTCCGCCGTCGCGGCGTGTCGCCTACGATACGGCGGCGGGGATTGCCGTCACCTCGCTCCAGCAGCTGAACGCATATCTCGAGCAGGAGCTTTCCAAGCACCCGGATGACTGGCGTTTGGGGCGGGAGAAGTTCGACGCGAAGTTCGCGGCGGCTCTGGGCATTAACTCGACGCCGGCCGAGGTTCTGGCGGAAGCCGAATCACAGCTGCAGGCCGTGCGGAAGCGGATGTTTGAGATTGCACTTCCGATGCACCAGAAGTCGCGCCCGGGCTCGAAAGCGGAGTTGAACACAGTGGTAAGGGAGACGCTGAACGAGATCGCCAAGCGGCACGGGACGCGGGAATCTTACATGAGCGACGCGCAGCGGGATCTGGAGGAGGCGCGCGAGTTCGTACGCCGCAAGAACATCGTTCCGCTGCCCGAAAACGACAATCTGAAGATTATTCCTACGCCGGAATTCATGCGCGGCATCTATTCGGTGGGCGGCTTCAATCCTGCGCCGCCGCTGGAGCCGCAGCTGGGGGCTTTCTACTGGCTGACGCCGATACCGGAGGACTGGCCGCCGGCGCGCGTGGAATCGAAGCTGCGCGAATACAACTACTATGGCGTGAAACTGCTGACGATTCATGAGGCGATTCCCGGCCATTACCTCCAGTTTGAGTACGCCAATGCGATCCCGTCGAAGACGCGGCGGTTGTTGCGGTCGCTGTTTGGAAACAATCCCTACATTGAAGGCTGGGCTGTTTATGCCACCGAGACGATGCTGGACGAGGGCTTTCTGGACAACGATCCGCAGCTTAGGCTGACCTTCTTAAAACAGCAGCTGCGCATGATCTCGAACGCGATTCTCGACATCCGCCTGCACACGATGAACATGACCGATGAGCAGGCGATGGATCTGATGATCAACCAGACGTTCCAGGAAAAGGAAGAGGCGACCGGTAAACTCCGGCGGGCGAAGTTGAGTTCGACTCAGCTTTGCACCTACTTCACCGGTTGGCTGGAATGGCGCCGGCTGCGGGAATCGGTTCAGAAGACGCGCGGCGGCTCATTCAACCTGGCCGGGTTTCATCGGGAGGCGCTGGAGGCGGGCGCGGTGCCGATGCCGCAGCTTCAGCGTCTGCTCAGCGCGGCGAAGTAACAGCAAGCCGGGCGAGCGTCCAGAGAATCTTGAAGCCGGCGGCAAGGCTGGCTTTCCAGTTTCCGCTCACCTTGTTGACCCCGGCTTTCCGAAGCCCGTAACTGACCGGGATCTCCATCACACGAAGTCCCTTCTGGAGAGCCTTTACCTGCATCTCGACGGTCCAGCCGTAGTTGCGGTCCCTCATGGCGAGCCGCTTGAGGGCGTCGAGGCGGATGGCGCGGAACGGGCCGAGATCGGAGTAGCGGTGCCCGTAGATCCAGCGGATTAGTGTAGTGGCGATCAGGTTTCCGAAGTGCTGGTGAGGAAGCACGGCGCCCTTTTCCGCTTCTCCCAACACGCGGGAACCTAACACCATGTCGGCCCGTCCGTCTATTATGGGGGCGGCCAGCGCGGCCGCCTCCGCCGGATCTTCGCTCAGATCCGCTTGCATGAAGATCACAATATCCACACCCTCAGGCAGCGCATCGATGGCCTTGAGACAGGCGGCTCCGTACCCTTTTTCCGGCTCGCGGACGACGGTGGCGCCTGCCCTCCGGGCCGTCTCCGCGGTATCGTCGGTGGAGCCGTTGTCGGCGACGATGACGGCAGCGAACAAGTGCTTGGGGACAGCGGCCAGCGTCCGCGCGATGACGGGCGCCTCATTGAGAGCGGGGATAATGAGAGCGAGGCTTGATCTAGCCTGTTTTCGCATGCTATCTATCGGAGTTGACACCTGTGCCTGAAGACCGCACATCGTCCACGAAAACTCTCCTGATCGGCACCTTGGCCTGGATGCGCGACTTGCTCCTATCGGTGGTGCTGGCGATTCTCATCATTCTGTTCATCTATCAGCCGGTGAAGGTGGAGGGCACCTCGATGATGCCCGCTCTGCAAGACCAGGAGCGCATCTTCATTAACAAGTTTATCTACCGCTTCGGGATGGGTGAGATCAACCGCGGCGACACGGTGGTCTTCTGGTATCCGGGCGATCCCAGCAAATCCTATATCAAGCGCGCCATCGGGCTGCCCGGCGACACGGTGGAGATCCTCGACGGGGGGGTGATCCTCAACGGTCATGCGTTGAAGGAGGACTACGTTGTCTCCAACTTTCGCGACGGCCAAACCAGGGAGCCCGTGACCGTGCCGCCTGATCATTTCTACGTGCTGGGCGATCACCGCTCCAGTTCCAACGACAGCCGGTCGTGGGGCCCGGTCCACAGGCGGCACATCTATGGCAAGGCGGTGTTCGTGTACTGGCCGCCGGAGAAGATGGGGCTGCTCAGGTAGCCTGGCGCTATGGACGCCGCACCTCTGCTCACTCTCCTTGCGAGAACGCTTCAAGAGCACTCGCTGGAGGCGGTTCTGATTGGCAACGCCGCGGCGGCGCTGCATGGGGCGCCGGTCACGACGGTCGATTTCGATTTCTTTTTCCGCAAGACCCCTGCGAACATCCGCAAGTTGAAATGTGTCGCCGCCAGCCTGAACGCGATGATTCTTAGGCCATACTACCCGGCATCGGACCTGTTCCGGCTTGTTCGCGATGAGGATTCTCTGCAAGTGGATTTCATGGGGACGATTCACGGCGTCAAATCGATGGCGGCTCTGCGTAGCCGGTCTATTAAAATGGAGATAGGTGGAGTTTCGCTGCAGGTTGCATCGTTGGCGGATATCATCCGAAGCAAGCGAGCCGCCAACCGGCCTCGCGATAAGGCCGTGATCGAGATTCTGGAGAAAACGGCGGATGAAAAAAAAGGCAGCGGCTAGGAAGAAGAAGCTCGCGGCGCTGAAGCGCGAGTCCGACCGCGCGCTGCGCGAGCAGATCCGCCGGCTGCTGGCGCTGCCGATGAATCAGCGGACGCACTTTTTGCGGAAGAAGATCAGTTTCGCGGCTACCAGCCTTTGACAAGCGATGCCCACACGTTACCACTGGATGGCGGACACCAGCCCGGAGGCATTTGCCAGGCTTGTGGAACTGCAACGAAACCTGACGCCGGGCGAGAAGTTAGCCATGACGCTCGAGGGGGCGGCCGCGCTTTTGCGCGCAGACCGGGACCAGGTGAGAAGGCGGTTTCCCAACGCCGATGAGCAGGAGATCTTCCTCCGTGCCGCGGCGCTTCATCTTGATCGCGAGACGATGATCAAGGCCTATGGCTGGGACCCGGAGGCGCATGACCCACGTCCCCGTTGACGGATTCTCCCGGCTGTTGGAAGCGCTCGACAAGCTCGAGATTCCTTATGCGGTCGGCGGCTCAACAGCCAGCTCCGTGCATGGCATCGTGCGCTTCACGCGCGATGTCGATATCGTCGTCAAGATCCGCAAGCAGGATGTCGGAGACCTGGCAGGACTGCTGAGGGGCGAGTTTTATATTGACCCGATCCATGCAGGCGAGGCCATCGAACGGAACCGCTCATTCAACATCATTCACTTGGCGAGCAGCTATAAGTTTGATCTTTTTCCCCTGACAGCGGACCGGTTCGAACAGGCTCAATTTGGCAGGCGGAAACACGAAACCGTCACTATTTTCGGCGGCGAGGCCCTGGAATTCGCCGTCATCAGCGCCGAAGACGTAATCCTGAGCAAGCTGCGCTGGTATGCCATGGGTGGGCGCGTAAGCGAACAGCAGTGGAACGACGTACTTGGAGTCATCGCCTTGAACCGGATGGAACTGGACCTTCCCTACCTGCGGCACTGGGCGCAGTACCTCGGCGTAAGCCAGGATCTGGAAACCGCTCTGGAGGAGCGGCACCAGCCGCGCTAGCTACACCGAATAAGCGCGTCCGCGGTGCTGGCCGACCAGAATCTGGAAGATGCGGTGCGAGATCAACTCGTGAAGCGTAAGTAGTTCGCGGTTCGCCTCCACAATGCCTTCCACATCCTTCGGGTTTCCGCCGCCGCCGGCGCGCAGGGCTTCGCTGGCTTCCTTGATCACCGGATCGGCGGACACCTCGCCGGCCATCTCCCAGAGCGTGATGAAGCGATCGACGGCGGTGGGGAAGCTGACCGCGAAGACGCCGTAATTGGAAGTTGTGCGCGGCGGCTTGTAGTCGAGATTGAACGGGCCGTTGTAGTTGTGCGTGCGTAGCAGTACCAGCACGTTGAGCCAGTCGAGCGGGTTGACCAGACCGACGGCGATGTCCACGTCGTGCTTCAGGCGGTAGCCGTCGTTGATGTCGAAGTGGAAGAGCTTGCCGCAGAGCAGCGCGCGAGCCAACGCGGCGCGCACCGCGGAGCCCCACATCAGCTCATGCAGATACTCCGGATTGAGGCCGACCATGTCGGGATGCTTCAGCAGCCCGCTGAAAATGAAGGCGAGCATGGCGTCGGAGGTGGGCAGCAGGATCTCGGCCTGCGGCTCAAACGGCTTGGCTTCCAGGCAGTGCTTCAAGGTGGGGCGGCCGCGCTTTTTCGCTTCGGCGATGTCGGCCTCGCAAGCGGCGTTCAACCCGTCGGCGTACCAGCGGAGCGTCTCGGTCTCCTCGACGGCGCCTTGCACGAAATAGCCGAGCGAGCCAGGCCAGTAAACAGCATAAGAGGCTCCCAACTCATGGCCGATTCTGACGGTGTTGGCGAGGCGCCATTTGGCGTACTCGCGAACCTCGGGGGCTTCGGCCGCCGGCGAACCGGCCCACACGGCGTGATGGAAGGTCTCGGTGGTGACCATCGAGCACTGGAGACCGTTCTCCTTGAGCGCCTTGGCGATGCCGGCGACGATCTCATCCTGGCGCGCGTTTCCCAACCCATCGGTGGGAATGACGTCGGTGTCGTGCGTGGTCCAGTGGCCAATGCCGATCTTTGCGTATTCGCGGATCACCTCTTCATAGCCGACGGGGCGGCGCGTAGGCGCATGGAATAGCGCGTGACCTTCATAAGCAGCGGCCCACTGCGGTCCGGTGAGGAAGTACTTGCGGCGCTGGGCGGGCGTGTAAGCGCCTCCACAGGCCCCCTTCAGCCTGTCCACCAACGCCGTTTGATCTTTCGCCAAGACTGGTTTCATAAGAAACCTATCTTAGCGCGATGCTCAGAAGTCGTAGCGAACTTGTACGAAGTTGTGGCACGGGGCGCCTGGAATCTTCAGATCGAAGCGAATGGTGGTGCAGGCGGGTGGAGCGGGGAAACTGCCCGGACCGCTGCCGAGGTCGAGCAGGCGGGCGCCGTCGTGGAGACCGGCGAGAATTTCATGCATCGGGCTTACTGCGCGCGTGCGATGGCGGCGACGATGTCGTAGTGATAACGGACGAAGCGCTGGAACTCGGCTTCGAGGATGCGCTCTTGATCGGAATGTGCGCCGAAGCCCTTCGGCCCGTCCTCGGCGTCGGTGGCGGGACCGATGCCGTAGGACTGAATGCCCTTGGCGCGCAGATAGGCCATGTCGGTGGCCCCAGTCTGCATCGTGGGCAGCGTGATAACGCCGTAGTGCTTGCGGACCATCTGCTCAATGGTGAGGAATGCTTCGTTCTTGATGGCGGAAGGCGCGGCGGCCGGGCGCGTGTCGCGCTGCGTGCGTACGATTTCGACAGCGGGATCGTTGATCACCTTTTTCATCTCGGCGAGCAGCTCGTCCATGTTTTCGGTGGGGAAGGCGCGGATATCGAGGGTTGCTTCCGCTTCCGATGGAATGACGTTGACGCGGTAACCGGCGCGGATGATGTTGGGCGAGATGGAGGTGCGGAGCATGGAATGATGCCGCGGCTCATGCTCGGCGAAGTATTCCTGAATCGCGGGCGCTTTTGCGGGATCGACAATGCTGTTGTAGCGCGCGGCATCTTCCGGAGAGCTGAGCGTGGCCAGCCGTTCAAAATAGGCGCGCGTGGTGTCGTTCAACCGCATCGGAGTCTGCCAGGCGGCAACCTTGGCGACAGCTTGGGAGAGATGCACGACGGCGTTGGTGCGCAGAGGTACGGAACCGTGTCCGGCCGGACCGCGCGCCACCAGGCGCACCGCATACGGGATCTTTTCGGTAGTGCCGACGGAGGCGTGGCTGACCTTGCCTCCTCGGCGGGTGACCCCGCCGCCTTCGGCAAGACAGTATTCGGCGTCGATCTCAGAGAAATAATTCTCGACCATGAACTTGATCCCGACGCGCACCGTGCCCTCTTCGCCGGCTTCGGCGAGGAAGATGACATCGCGGTCGAGCGGCACGTTGAGCCGCTTCAGCAACAGCATGATCATCAGGCACGCGGTGAGATTGTCCTTGTCGTCTACGGTGCCGCGCGCATACACGTAGCCGCCGTCGCGCGTGGCGGAGAAGGGAGGGAAGCGCCACTTGGCGGGATCGACGTTGACGACGTCGGTATGGCCCATGATAAGCAGAGGCCGCTTCTTACCGGAGCCCTTGAGCCGCGCGACCAGGTTGGGGCGGTGCTTTTCGAGGGCGAAGATCTTGACGGGAATGCCTTCGCGCTCCAGCACCTGCTTGAGGTAGTCGACGGCGGGTGCCTCATTGCCCGGCGGATCGGAGGTGTCAAAGCGCAGCAGCGCCTGGAAGTGGCGCAGAGCCTCCTCTTCTACAGCGGGCCAGTCGGGCTGCTGGGCGAAGGCAAGACAGGCAAGCAGGGCAAACAATGCGAGACGCGTCATAGGGCGTAGCGTAGCACGTGCCGGGAGAGATTAGCGGGCGCGGCGGGCGAAGAGCATGCCGCTGAAGATTTCATCGATCGAGCAGATTTTGTAATCGACCAGGCCGCGCTCCATGGCGTAGGCGCGGAGGATGTTCTGGTTGAGGTCGGAGGCGACGCCCGAGGATTGCTTGGGCCAGGCGATCCAAAGGCCGCCGCCTTCGGCCAGCGAGCGTTCGGCGGCGTGGAAGCGGGCCTCGAGGTCGCGCATGGACCTGGCAAACAGGAAGACACGGTGCGCCTTCACTTTGGGCCCATGGAGGATTTCGGCCCCGGGTGGGAGAGGGTTCAGTCTCCGCTCGAAAGTCTCAGGCGCGCCGAGCAGGACCACTTTCGATTCGGCTGCGATGCCGAGCTTCTTGATCAACGGCGTGTCTTTATAGGAGATGGTCATCTCCGGGACGACGGGAGCGGGGAGCGGGTTCTTGAGGGCCCTTTTCAGAGCCGCGCCCGCTTTCGGCCAGGTAGTGTAGACGGCGTCGGGCAGCATCTGGCGGACCTTTTCGACTTTCTCCGGGTCGCCTTCGACAAACACGATGGGGACGTTGCGTAAGGCCTTTCTCTGGCGCATCGCGGCTCCGACAGTACGGCCGTGCGAAGGAAGACGGGTGAGATCGATGACAACGGCGTCAGGCGGATTCGCCGAGAGCGAGCGGAGGCTTTCCGGAGTTCCGCTGTCGAACAGACGCGGGGAGAAGCCTGCCTTGCGGAGGCGCTCCAGGCGCGGAGCCGCTTCCTCCTTTTTCCAATGGACAAGCAGGACGGAGGGCACCATGAAAAGTGTAGCGCAAGGTGACATACTCTACGCATGGCGGAACTGAACCGGCGGGGATTCCTGGGGGCGTTGGCGGGAGCGGCGGGCGGAGCGCAGAGTCCGCGAGGGTTGAAGCTGTTCCTGAATTGCGACATGGACGGTTCGCCGGGCATTTTTACACGAGAGCAGGCCTGGTACTGGGAAAACGGGGCGAGGCCGGAAGTTGGCCGTGAGGCGTGCGAGTTGTTCACGGCGGATATCAACGCCGCAAGCGAAGCGGCGCTCGAGGCCGGGGCGACGGAATTGATCGTGTGCGACACGCATCACGGCGGTGGCAACTTCATTCAGGAGAAACTGCTGCGGGATCCACGGATCTCCTATTTGTACCGCAGCGTGGGCATAGAGGACGGCAAGCGGCGCTGGATGCCGGGATTGAATGAGACAATGGCGGGGCTGTTGCTGCCGGGGCATCACGCCAAGACCGGCACGCCGGGCGCTTTTCTGCCGCACACGTGGAATTTTGAGTGGCTGGACTTCACGATCAACGGGGAGAGCGTGGGCGAGATTGGAATTGAAGCATGTTTCGCGGGGCACTGGGGGATTCCGCTGATCCATGTGCAAGGGGACGAGGCAGCGTGCGCGGAGGCGCGCCGCCAGTTCCCGTGGGTGGTGGCGACGGCGGTGAAGCGCGGCACGACGGATGCATGCACCGGGCTGACGCCGGAGGCGGCCAAGCGGGAGACCGCGCAAGGGATCAAGCAGGCGATCGAGCTGCTGCGGGCAGGGAAGATGCGGCCTTACAAACCCGCGCTGCCAATGACGGTGACGCTGCGGATGCGGACGATGGACGCGGCGGCGCGGGCGGCGCAGCGGCCGGGCGTGTTGAGGCTGGACGATCACACACTGGAGGCGCGCGTCGGGAGCCAGAGCGAAGTGGTGAAGTGGCTGCTGGGTACGGGGTTGGATATGGCGCCGGCTCCGGAGCGCAAGTAATCCAGAAGTTCAGTTCCCGCGGATCGGCGGGGCGCGGAAGGCGATTTCGCCGACCTTGACTTGGAAGATGTTCTGGCTTGGGGAGGGGCCGAGACGGACGCGTGCTTGCCAGAGGCCGGGGAAAAGATGGTCGATCGAATCGATGGATTCCACCGAACCGCCGCCGGAGACGACGGTCACCTCGGGCATGATCTCGCGGAGGGTGACGCCGGAGGGATCGGAGATGCGGAAGCGGAAGGTGGTTGTGGCGTTGATGCCCGCGGTGGCAGATACGTTGAAGAAAGTGACGAAGCCGGGGTTGGGATTGATAATGGCGTGCCAGTAGGGGACCCGCGCGGCGGCATCGCCGAAGGTCCCTCGGATGCTGAGGATGCCCTGATAAGCGCCAGAGGGAAGATCGCCGCCGGGCCAGCGGACCTCGATGGTCTTGCTGGAGCCTGGGGCGAGCGGGAACGAGTTTTCCTGGGGTTCTGGTGTCGGGCCGTCGCCGAAAGACTGCGGTGTGATGGTGAAGGTGTCGGCAGCGGTACCGAGGTTGGTGATGGTGAGTTGGCGGGACGGGGTGGTGGACCCAGTGGCGGCGCCGAAGCTGAGTGAGGCGGGAAACACTGCCGCGGGCAGATCGAGCGATGTGGCGAGGTTGAGGATGCCGGCGCCGGCCTGCTGCACCGGGGTCGGCCTTTCATTTTCGAGCGGAATCGGGCGGGCGGCATTGATGAGCAGGGAGCGGTACTGACGCTGCGTGAGACCGGGCCGGGCGGCTTTCACCAGAGCCGCTCCGCCGGCGACGATGGGGGAAGCGAAGCTGGTTCCGTCGACTACGGCGTAGCCGGAGGGATCGAACACTTCGCCTTGGCGGTTGGTGTCTTGCGCTGCGGTGTAGAGCTCCTCGCCGACGGCAAGCAGATCGGGCTGGATGGCGAGATTATCGGAAGGGCCGCGGCTGGAGAACGGGCTCACGTCGATGAAGTCGAGCGGGAATGGAGCGCCCTGAAAGCGGAGTGTGGCTCCCGGCTCGGCATTCTCGGCGAGGAAGGCCTTCACGCGGACGCCGTCGGGATTGGAGATCATCATCGCCGGCAGAAGAGCTTCGCCAACGCTCATGATAGATGGCGGCCGGTCATCGGTGTAGACAATCGCTCCAAGGGCTCCTGCGCGGTTGGCGTTATTCAGCTTCTCCTCAAACGTGCAGGTTCCCCGAAGAATGAGCGCGACCTTGCCGGCCAGGCTGGAAGCGGGAAATGGCAGGCATGCCTGCCCATCCCTGTCGAGAGAGGCGACGTCGGCCAGTGGCGCGGTGAGAGGTTCCACGGGAAGGGGAGCAGCCGCGGGAATGGCGGCGATGGGAGCAAGATCGGCTACGGTGAAGGTGGAAATGAGAAGCCGGTCATTGATGTGCGAGCCGACGGAAATGATGGAGGGAGCTCCACTAGGAGAGCTGGTGGTGTTGGGGTTGGGCCCGCTGTTCCCGGCCGATTTGACGACTATCACGCCGGCCTGGGCTGCGCGCTCCACCGCCCGTACCGTGGCATCTTCTTCCGGACGCGGGGCGGGCAGTATGCCGAGGCTGATATTGATGACATCCATGCCATCGGAGACGGCGTCGTCGATAGCGCGGATCACGACGTCCGAGCGCGTCGAGCCTCCGCTGGCGCCGGCGAAAACCTTGTAGTTTCCGAGAAACGCCTTCGGAGCGACGCCGGAGATTTCACCGAACGGCGCCTTGTGCAGGATACCGGCGGCGGCCATGGCCACACCTGTGCCGTGGCCGATCTGGTCCCTTGGGTTAGGTTCAGACAGGCCGTCGAGCAGGTTTTCGTAGCTGCGGGCGACGATCACCTTGGAACTGGTGGCGCCGAGGTCGGATTCCCGGTTGCCCTTAGGGAAGCCCTGAGGAACGGAGAGCGAATCGTCATGGAAGCCGGGATGGTCGGGATTGATGCCGGTATCGATGATGCCGATCTTGATGCCGGCGCCGGCCCGTTCGTGGCCGCCGATGCGTGTCCAGGCGTCGCGCCCGCCGGCCAGCCGGACGGCGCTATCGAGTTCGAGCTTCATCTCGTACACGCGGTAGACCCTGGAGACGCCGGGCAGCGTCGCGAGCGCGGCCATATCGTCATGGGGCATGCGGACGACAACGGCGTTCATGACATTGTCGATCGAATGGATGACCTCACCGCGGGCTTGCTCAATGGCCAGCCGGAGGGTCTGCGAGAATGCCTGCCGCGTGGCCGCGCGCGCCGGCTCATCCATCTCCAGGATGAACATGCCCGGGATTTCCTGGGCGCCCAGGGGCAACAACAGAACGGACAGAAGAAATAGAAAAACCCGTGGCAAGGACATCGGATCAATTACTCAATCGGCAGTGTAGCGACTTTCGATGAGACTCCGTTGACGGTTACCACAACCGGCTGGAAACCGGATGGGGCGTCGGCGGGCACCCGAACGTTGATTTGATACAGACCAACGAAGAACGGTGCTAGGCCGCTGAAAATCACCTCTGCCGGGCGTCCTCCGATGGTCACTTCCGCTAAAACCCGGTTGCGGGCCAAAGGTTCCGCCGGGGAGGGCTCACCCGTGAGCGGTGCGTTGTCCACTGGACCTAACCCGTTTGCAAACAATTGGATGAACTGGCCGCGGCGGGCCTGGTTGGAGGGAGTGACAAGCCGGAACTGCTGGTCCTGCGCGGCCCCCAAAAGCCGGCCGGAACCCGAGTCGGTGTATTCAAACAACCCCGGAGAGAAATCGTTGAGCGGGAGCGTATAGACGGCGCTGGAAACATCGCCGATGCTCACCTTTAGAAGAGCCGAATTTAACCCTTGTAACTGCCAGGGGACCTGGACGTTGATTTGCGATTCGCTGACGAAGTGGATGCGGCCCGGCAGGCTGAGGCGGCGCTCGGGGACGTCGAAGCTGACGCTGACGTTGGCGAGGGACAGCGGCAGCGAAGAGGTTATGGCCGTGCGCAGGGATTCCGAGAGATTCCGGCCGAAGATCGAGACGTAACTGCCCGGTGCGACGCCGCGGCCGACCACTCCGCTGGCGGCGTTGACAACGCCGTCGGTGCGGATGATGGGCACCAGGCGGGAGCGGCCAAAGAAACTGAGCGTCAGGCCGGCGGCCTCGGCGCTGAACTCCTGCTCGCCGAGGGCGGGGCCGAGGAAGGCGAGCGCATCGGCGATGCCGAGCGAATCGGTGCGGTCCAGTCCGGTGTCGATGAACCCGCCGCCCCGCACGGCACGAAAGCGGACCGGCACGTTGGCGACGGGCGCGCCGAAGCGGTCGGTGAGTTTAAAGGCGAGACGGAGACTGGCCTCCACAGGGCGGACAAAATCAAAACCGCGCAGAGGAAGCGCGTTGTCAGAGGTATTCTCCGGAACGATGAAAAGGTAAGGGACCCGGAGTTCAACCGGGCCTCCGGTGACGACGACGCGGCCCGAATAGAGACCCGGCTGCGGGCGCGAGCCGTCGATACGCGCGGTGATCTGGCGCGCGGTCTGCGCCGCAAGGTTGAAGTTCGACTCGGTAAGCACGACACGCGCGGCCGCGGAGGTGGTGACGGCCTGCACTTCCAGGCGCAGAGCGAGTGCGGTGGTTCCGTGGTTGTTAAGGCGGAAGTTGAGCGCCGGCAGAGCGGCGGTGGTGAGCAGGCCGAAGGAGAGGGTCGAGGGCTCGGCGGTGACGGTGGTGCGCGCCGGGCCTGAGGCGTCCAGTTTTCCTGCTCCGGCGGCCAGCACGCTGGCGGGCACAACACGGTCGTTCTGATCGATATCGGACAGGCGCGTGGAGGCGGTGTTCACGACCGCCGATTTCACCTGTTCAGGCACTGCATTGCGGAAGCGCTGCTTGAACAGCGCAGCTGCTCCGGCCGCCATAGGGGCGGAGAAACTGGTCCCTTGCGTGGCAATGTAGCCGTCGGCGCTGTACATGTCGCCATTCGGATCAAAGCGCTGCGTTGCCGTGTAGATTTCCTGGCCGACTGCGACCACTTCCGGTTTAATAGCGCCGCCGCCGATGGAGGGGCCATATGAGGAGAAAAAGGCGACGAAGTCCGCATCCTGTGCCAGGGGGCGGAGAGCGGGGTCGATGGTGGCTTGGGCAGAGGCGTTGGAGGCGATGAACTGCTGGAGGGCTTTTCCGGCAGTGGAGCCGATCATAAGGGTGGGGATGGCGGTTTCGAAGAGGCCGGTGGGGGGGAAGAGGAAATCGGCGCCGTCGCGTTGCTGGATCATGACCGCGGCGGCTCCGGCGCGCTGGGCGTTCTGGACCTTCGTGACAAAGGTGCAGTCGCCGCGCTGGATCAGAGCGATGGCGCCGCTGAGCGAGTTATTGGCCAACGGAGAGCAGGCGCGCCCCTCGTCCTGCATGGCGGCGACGTCACGAATGGGGGCGGTGAGAGGGGTGGCCGGGCGTGGACCGTTACCGAACAAAGCGGAGATCTGCGAAATCGCCGCGCCGCCACCGGGAACGCGCACGGAGAAGACGTAACGTTGGGAGTTTGTGGAGGCTCCGACTGTCAGAGCGGAGGGGGCGGTGCCGGGAGTGTGTATGGAATTGAACGTGGGGGCAAAGAGGCCGATGTCGCCGTCGTTGCCCGCCGAGATGACGACCGTAGCGCCGCGCCGGACGGCGTTTTCCACCGCGTCGGCGCGCGGGTCGCAGGCGCGCCCGGAAGGCAAGTTGCAGGCGGCGCCTCGGTCCGCGGGGCTCCAGATGGCGGGGCTGCCGAGCGACATGACGATGATGTCCATGTTGTCGTTGACGGCGTCGTCCAGCGCGGCGATGATCGCGTCGTCGAAGGTGACGTCATTCACGCCGGGCGAGCCGAAAATCTTGTAGTTGCCCAGGTAAGCCTTGGGCGCAATGCCGGAAAGCGCGCCGAGCGGCGACGTGTGGCGGACGCCGGCGGCGACCATGGCGGTGGCGGTCCCGTGGCCGACGCGGTCGCGCGGGGAGAGATCGTCGGGGCGCGAGAAGCGCGGCTCATCAGGCAAAACGAGAATTTCGACATAGCTGCGCGCGGCGATGACTTTCGAATTGGTGAACTGGCAATCTTCACCGCGGCAGCGGGGAAAGCCGGCGGGTATGGAAAGGGAGGGGTCGCGGAATGCGGCATGCTCGTGATCGATGCCTGTGTCAAGGACCGCGATGCGGACCCCGGCTCCGGCATTGGCCTCCCCACCGACAGCTTGCCAGGCCTGGGCGGTGTTAACGAGCTCCGTGGCGCGAACCATGTGGCGCTTGACGGGCTCCATCGGGACCACGCGCGCCACCCCGGGAAGCGTAGCCAGCCATACCGCATCGTCAGCAGTGGATGCGGCAACGAAGACGGCGTTCAGGACCGTCTGGACGGAGCCTGTGACCGTCAACTTGCGCTGTCCAATGGCCTCGATCAGCCTCGATTGGGCGGCCTTGAGACGCGCCAAATGGTCGGCCTGAGCGGCGGCTGCGGAGGGCTTGGAGGAGCCTAAGTCCAAGGCAGCCAGTGGCCGATCTTCGAGAATGAGGGTGAACCTGGCGCCGCGGTCCTGGGCGGACACAAGGGCCGGAACTAGTGCGAACAAGGCGAAGAATCGAAGGAGCATAGGCATCACGATGAAAAGGACGCGGGCCGGAAGAGGTCAGTTTCGAGGGTGACTAAGGGGTTCGACGCGGTCACGAAGATCGAAAATTAACAAATCTATTCGATGCTATCACTTTCCGATCTTTTTCGTTTGCCGCAAACCGCCTTCTATGGTAATATAGGAACGCTTTCGATGGACCGCATTCCCACGCGTTCCAAACACTACCCCAGGTCAAACGGCCCGAGGAGTGTCACAACCAGGCATGGAGAGTAGAACAGACCACGAATGAGTTTCACTGTCTTTCTCGGAAATCTACCGGTCTGGGTGACTTCGGACGACATCAAGAGTTGGCTGACCGCCGAGAATCTTGTTGCCGACAACATTAAAGTCATCCGGAACCCGGAAACGCAGGAGTCCAAAGGCTTCGCTTTTATCGAAGCCCCCAACCAGGATGAGATGGATTCCATCATCCGCCGATTTGACCGTGCACCGCTGGAGGACCGCCTGCTGCGGGCCAATCCGGCGCAGCCCCCCAAGGGTAAGCGCGGACCGGGTCAGGCCTCGGCGCCGGCGGAAAGGCCGCAGCGGCGCCGGCGGCCGGGCGGCGATGGCCCAGCGCGTCCCCAGCGTGAACGCAACACCGGCGGCGGCGGTCCGCAAAGTGCATTCGCAGAAGAACTGGCCAAAGCACTCTAATCCCCTCCCCATGCCCTAACGGGCGGCTCTTTCCGGCGAAGGCACAGGAGTGACCCGCCCAATAAATCTTTTCCCAACAGAGGAATCCGGTGATATACTCGTTGCCGGGACTAATTATTTTCTGTACTTGCGTCTGCGCGCTTGAGTCCCGGGGAGAATGTCAGCAATGGCCGACCTCGTCCTAATCCGGGCATTGTTCATTGTGCTGCTGGCGTGTGCCGCCTATTTTCTACGGCCTTTTCAATTAGATGAACAAGTGTCCGCGGCCGCGGGCGGCGCCAGCGGGCTGCTCATCGTCCTGTTTGAGATGCGCCTGAAACAGGTGAGCCTGAAGCGCCTGATCGGGGCGGCGTTTGGGTCCGTACTGGGGATTCTGGGCGCGTTTCTGATTTCCCTCGTGCTGGTGCAGGCGCTGGGCAAGGAATCGACAACCATCTCCTTCCTGCAAATCCTGCTGCTCATGCTGATGACCTACGTTGGGCTGATCGTCGGCGCCAATAAGGGTGACATGCTGAACCTGGCGGCGCTGGGAGGCCTGTTCGGCGGGGAGAAGTCCGGCAAGCAGCCGTTCAAGATTCTTGACACAAGCGTCATTATTGATGGCCGCATTGCCGACATCGCGGAAACGGGCTTCCTGGACGGCGTGCTGGTGATTCCGCAGTTCGTGCTACGTGAGCTGCAGCTGGTGGCCGATTCGGCCGATTCCGCCAAGCGCAACCGCGGCCGGCGGGGCCTGGACATTCTACAGCGCATCCAGAAGATGCCGGACCTGAACGTGCAAATCCTCGAGGATGATTTCCCGCACGTGCGCGAAGTGGACATGAAACTGATCGAGCTCGCAAAGCTGTACGACTGCAAGATCGTGACCAACGACTTCAACCTGAACAAGGTGGCGCAGTTGCACGGCGTGGATGTGCTGAATATTAATGAGCTGGCCAACGCGCTGAAGCCGATTGTTCTGCCGGGCGAGACCATGCGCGTGTTCATCTTGAAAGAGGGGAAGGAATACAACCAGGGCGTGGCGTACCTGGACGACGGGACCATGGTGGTGGTCGACAACGCCAAACGCCTGATCTCGAAAACGATCGATATTACGGTAACCAGCGTGCTTCAGACGACGGCGGGCAAGATGATCTTCGGCAAGTACGATGAGAGATCGCAAGGCCAGCATGAGCGGCATTCCCAGCCGGAGCGGGGCGAGAAGGCCAGGGAGCAGGCCGCGGCCGCCACACCACCGTCGACATAAAGGATGCCTGCTACACAATCCAGACAGCTATGAAAGTTTCCGTCATTATTCCCGCCGCCGGGCTGGGAACGCGGATGAACCGCCGCGGCTCGGCGCAGACCTCCGGCACCAGCCGGAAGCAGTTCATGCAGCTGGACAAGTCGCCGATCCTCCTGCACACAATCCGGAAGTTTGTTTCCAGCCGCTCCGTGACCGAGATCGTGGTGGCCACGCGGCAGGAAGACATCGGCTGGGTCCAGGAGCTGATGGCGAAGGAGAAGCCTGGCAAGCCTGTGCGTGTGGTGGAGGGCGGCGGCAGCCGGCAGCAGTCCGTCGAAAACGCGCTGGCGGCCGTGGCCCCGGACGTGGATCTGGTGGCGGTGCACGACGCTGTGCGGCCGTTCATCGACGAGGCAACAATCGAGAAGGTGATCGCGGAGGCGGCTGAAGGCGGCGCGGCAATCGTGGGGATCGTGCCGGTGGACACCGTGAAACAGGTGCAGCGGAACCGCATCCGGACCACCATTCCGCGGGAGCGGTTGGTGCTGGCGCAGACGCCCCAGGTCTTCCGCCACTCCCTGCTTCGCGAGGCCTTCCAGCGGGCGCGCGAGGATCATTTTGTGGGAACCGACGAAGCAAGCCTGGTGGAGCGGCTGGACCGCGTGGAGGTGAAGGTTGTTGTCGGCAGCGACCGCAATATCAAGATCACCAAACCGAGCGATATGGAGCTGGCAAGGCTATACCAGGCGCAAGAAGCGATGTCGAGAAAGGCGAGCTCATGAGCGAATACAGAAGCGGCACTGGCTGGGATACGCACCGCACGGCGAAGGGACGGCCACTGATCATCGGCGGTGTCCGCATCGAGAGCGACTTCGGCCTGGAGGGCCATTCCGACGCCGATGTCCTGTCTCACGCGATCACTGACGCCTTGCTCGGCGCAGCGGCCCAGGGCGATATCGGCATGCACTTCCCTGACACCGATCCGAAATGGAAGAACGCCGACAGCCTGCAGATGCTGCATCATGCCGTCCAAGTGGTGCATCTGGCCGGCTATCAGCTGGCCAGCGTGGATGCCACGGTGATTCTGGAGCGCCCGAAACTGGCCGCCTACCGCGCGCCGATCCGCGAGAAGCTCTCCGAAACGCTCGGCATCCCGAAGGAGCTTGTCTCGGTGAAGTTCAAGACGGCGGAAGGCCTGGGCCCGGTGGGGGAAGGCAAATCGGCCGAAGCCCAAGCGGTGGCGACGATCCAGCGCAGGCCGGGATACAATCGGTAGGCAAGAGGGGTTTCAACGAATGACCAACCGCCTGTGGATTCTCCTGATCTGTGTTTTGACGGCTGGCTCGGCCAAAGCGGAAGTGACTTTTGCGCGCGAAGTGTCGCGTATCCTGCAGGCCAAATGCGCGCAGTGCCACCGTCCGAACGACATTGCGCCCTTCGCTCTGAATGCCTTTGAAGCGGTGCTCGACTGGAAGGATGACATCCGGCGTGTGGTGAGCGAGCGCACGATGCCGCCCTGGAAGCCCGTGGATGGCCACGGGGAATTCCGCGGCAATTTCGGACTTACCGAACAAGAGCGGAATCAGATTATCGAGTGGATCGACGCCGGTGCGCCGTTTGGCGATGAGGCGGACCTGCCGGAGCCCTTGCCGGACACCGGTGAATGGGTTTTAGGCGAACCGGACTTGGTGCTGGAAATGCCGGAAGCCTACACGCCGCCGCGCGGCCAGGACATGTACCGCTGCTTCGTTCTGCCGACCGATTCCGACTTGAACCGGTTCGTGAGTGCGGTGGACATACTGCCCGGCAACCGGCGCTACGTACACCACGTGATCCTGTATCTGGACTCCAGCGGAGTGGCGGAAAAACTCGACGCCGATGAAGAGGGGCCTGGCTATACCTGCTTCGGCGGACCACGGACGCCGGTGGCTGCCGATGCTTCGCTCAGCGCCCTGCTGGGCAACGGGATTGGCCTGGGAGGATGGGCGCCCGGTACGCGCCCCACTCCGCTACCGGACGGCGTGGGCATGCACCTGCCTCCGAAGGCGCGCATTGTGATGCAGGTTCACTATTACGCGCGCGGCGGGACGGGTCCGGATCAGACAAAAGTGGGATTGTACTTCTCCAAGGGGAAAGTGGAGAAGCGGCTGATGTTCATTCCAATCGTCCCGCTCGACAGCCTGGGACGCGTGAGCATGCGCATTCCCGCCGGAGCCGATAATCACGAGATCAAGGCGGAATTCCTCGTACCGCCATTATTGGATGCGCACCTGGTAAATATCTTTCCGCACATGCATCTGCTCGGCAAAGAGATCAAGTCCGAAGTGGTGCGTTTGAACGGGCGCGTCACGCCGCTGGTCTACATTGACAAGTGGGACTTCAACTGGCAAGGCGCCTACAGCTACAAGGAACAGATTCCGCTGCCGGCATTCTCGCGCATCCGGCTGAGTTGCACCTACGATAATTCGGAAAACAATCCGCGCAACCCGAGCAATCCGTTGAAGACCGTCACTTGGGGCGAAGGGACCGAGGACGAGATGTGCCTTGTCTTCCTTGGTCTCACTTTCGACCGCGAGCGGTTGCAGTAACCCACTCCGCTTTCTTCGGCCCGCTGGCGGCGGCTTGGCCGAGCGCCATGCCGAAGCGCGCCATCTCCTCCATTCCCGAAAAATCCCAATCGGCACGGTATTCATCGCTCGGTCGGTGATAGTGCCAGGCGGAGTACTCACGTTGACGCTCACGCTTTGCGTCTCGGTCCGTCAGGTACGTGTTGCCCTGCGAGACACTGAAGGCAGCGACGCCGGCTTTGGCGAAAGGGAAATGATCAGAGCGGAAAAAGCTGCCTTGTTCGGGGCGCGGGTCAGGAGAAATGGTGAGACGGAAGCGTTGCGCGATGGATTGAACTTGCGGCCAGAATGTGATGCGCTCGGCGCCGTTCACGACGACGTCGGAGGCCCGGCCGAAAGGGTAGAAGGAATCGAAGTTGAGCACGAGGGCGGTTTTCGCCAAGGGCACAATCGGGTTGGCGGCGTAGTATTCGGCCCCGAGCAGCCCGGCCTCCTCGGCGGCCGTGAAAAGAAAGAGCGCGGTGCGGCGGGGCTTGGGTTCAAGCGCAGCCCAGGCCTGGGCGATTTCCAGTAGCATCGCACAGCCCGTGGCGTTATCCACGGCGCCGTTGTAGATGCCGTCCCCGTTGGCGGCGCGGTCGATGCCGAGGTGGTCCCAATGTGCCGCGAACACAATTGCCTCCGAGGCCAGAACGGGATCGGAACCCGGAATGCGTCCGGCGACGTTGCGGACAGGGATCTGCCGGAAGTTGGATTGGATGGCGGCTTCCAGAGTCTGCTTCAAGGGAATGGCGCGAAAGCCGCGCGCCCCGGCGCGCTTCAGCAGATCATCGAGTTTGTGGCCCGCCTGAGCCAGCAGCCGCGCCCCGGCCTCCTGATGCAGCCATCCGGCGAAGACCAGGCCCGATTCCGATGCTTGCGCCTCTTCCCTGCCCCAGCTGTTCCGCACCACATCCCAGCCGTAACCGGCGGTCGAGTTCGTGTGGATGATGAGCGCGGCGGCGGCTCCGCGTCGTGCCGCTTCTTCGAATTTGTAGCTCCAGCGCCCATAGTAGGTGAGAGCGGGGCCGCCAAAGAGAGCCGGGTCCTTCGATTGCGGCTCATTGGTGAACAGGACTACGGTTTTGCCCTTCACTTCGGCCCCGCGGTAGTCGTCCCATTGAAACTCCGGCGCGGAGATGCCATGGCCCACGAAGATCATTTCCGCGTTGAGCGAGACCTCCGGCTTGCGTGCACGGGTCTGGCCAACAAAGTCCTGAGGGAACTGAAACGTGAGGCTGCCGGCGGCGAGCTTGGAGCCGGGCTGCGTCGCGACGCCGGTCAGAGTGACCGGCTGGAACCAGCCGTCGCCGGATCCCGGTTTGGCGCCGGCGATGGCGAGTTGCGAAGCCAGATACGCAGTTGCAAGTTCGCCGCCCCGTTCCCCTGTGCCGCGCCCCTCCAGCAGATCGGAGGAGAGGAACTCCACGTGAGCGCGGATGCGGTTGGACGAGATCTCCTGCGCCGGGGCGGAGCCGAGAAGGAGTAAGGTCAGTAGCGTTGTTTTAGCCATCGTTCAAAGAATTGTTGCCAGGCGGCGTCGATCTTCGGGCCGTTGGCTTTGTGGCCGTCGGCGGTCGAGGCGAACTGGATACGCCCCTCTACGCCCAGCAGCCGGTAGACTTCCCGGGCGCGGTTGAAATAGCCCCAGCTTTGCAGGTCATCGGAGTCGCCACCGCGGTCCTCGCTATGGCTGCCGCCGATGAGCAAGAAGGGGCGCGGCGCGCTCAGCGCCATCAGCTCGTGGTGATCGTGTTCAAAGCCGGGGCGCCTTGGATCCGTGTTGAGCATGCTGAGGACGGTGTGCTCAGCCGTCGGAATCTCCGGCCACTCGCGCGTCCAGTCCAGATACCACGGCGCATACCAGTTCGTGCCGCCGTTGACCGCGATGTGCGGATCCAGCGCGACCGTGGCTGTGATCTCGGGAGCGAAGGCCGCGACATACACTGCAGCCTTGGCGCCCAGCGAAAAGCCGATGAAGCCGATACGGCGGCCGTCGACTTGTTTCAGCGACCGCAAATACTCCGCCTGCCGTTTGGCGTCGTGCACCATCTTCCCCATCGGCAGCCAGCGCCCGAAGCGCGAATAGAGCTTCTCGGCGGCTCCGGTGCGGAACGTCGTCCCGTCACGGTAATTGCGGATGAAGGACCAGCCGGTGAGCACGACATAGCCGCGCTCGGCGAGCCAGGCGCCCCACCATTGCTCCGGCGCCGTGTAGTCGGGCGTGGAGGAGGTCCAGGCGATCACGGCAGGGAAGGGCCCGCTGCCTTGCCCTTTGGGAAGCAGCAGCAGGTGTGGCTGGTAGAAGTCCTTCTCGATGGGAAGTTCCAGGTGCATCCTGGTGTAGGAAGGTTTCTCGAGAGTGTCGAGAATTCGTGGTTTGCGGATATCTCCAAACCACTGCTTGTCCTGTTTGGCCGGCTCGACCTTGCCAAGGATTTTCATCCAATGCGCAAGGATCTCCGGCCGCCGCTTCCGGGTCCAGTCCTGCGGGGATTTGAGGTCTTCGACGAGGGAAGGGATGGGCAGGCTATCGGCGCCCGGTTCGGGAGCGGGGGAGCGCGGGTTGGATACCCGGTGCTGGTTGAGGCGGGACGTGTTGGGAATCTGGGCCGTCAAGAGAGCCGGCAGCAAAGCCAGCATCCAGCCGGTCCTATAGGCCCGCGACTCTGGCAATCGCATCAAGCTTCTCCATCACTTCCGGATCAATATCCTTTGGTGCAACGAAACGGGCTAGCTCATGGGAATTCTTCTTTGCCATGAGATTCGGAAGGCTGAGTTTTTTGAAGAAGGTTCGGAACAGGGGAGCCAGGAATTGATCACTTACTTTTGTTCCAGGATCCCAAGGTGAGGCATCCGATATCGCTTGGCTGGCGCTCGCAATTTCTTGAATCGCCTCTTCCATCGCTATACCGGCGTCATGAGCCAGGAGTGGTGCATCCTCGGTGACCCAGGAAGCGTAGGCTTTCAAGGTCTCCGGCTGGCAGATGTAGTTCTCGATTTCGCGCCGGTTCCAGGAGATTGCTATTTCGCGCAGCTCTGCGGGAAGGCCCTGATCAAGACGATCGAAAATTGCGATCGCCCGCAGTCCAGGGACGGCTTCCCGGAGGCCATAGTAATGGCGGCGGACCTCATTGGGTTGATTGCCGGTGTAGACAACAAACGGTTTCTCCAGGACCCTCTGGCCCAGGTGGTGACCTGCTCGACCAGCCAGCGCGCGAAGCATTGCCAGGTCGGTGGAGCCCTCCAGGTACAACACCCATCCCGTCTGCTCCGCCAAATAATAATCTTGCCAGCCGATCTCTTTGAGCGCCTTTGCAACCTGGCTGCAGGCGTCGTTAATTCTGTGCGGCCGGCCCACGAAGGCAACCACAACATCACGGCCCGCCGCCTCATTGAGCAAGACTTCCGAATGGCTGGCTGCAATGATCTGGTTCTTGTTCTCGGTAGCTACTTCAGTCAGCAACTGGTAGATCTCGCGCTGACGCAGGATCTCCAAGTGGGCATCCGGTTCCTCCAGAAGAAGTACCGCGCCTGGATTCGCGTACATATAGGCGAGGAGCAGTAGGGTTTGTTGAAGCCCTCGGCCGGAGGACGACAGGTCGAGTGGACCTATCGCTGCTTCGCGATACTTCATCACGATTTCGCCTCGTTCTCCGATGTACACAGGAGGGAGAATCGTCACCCCGAACAACCGCTCAATTGTCTCCGTGAGTTTGTCCCAATGCAGCGAAGAGCCAGAGTGGATGTGGTAGCAGAGATTGCGCAGAACTTCCGCGGTTCTCCCTTCTCCCACCCGCACGTTAATGGCCCCAAAATCCAGCCTTGTTTCCGTTGCCGCCAGTCCTGACATCGGAGGAAGGAATGCAACACGGACGCCTGCCGCCGCTGGCGGAATGACCATTCGCTCCGGCTTTCTCGATTCGTCCATGCGGAGCGGGCGGCAATAAAAAGACTCTTCATTGGCGTAATCAAACTCCAGTCCGCAAGTCCACGGGTGGGAACCGGTGACCCCCTCGACAACGATGTCGATGCGGACGTTCTTTGTGTCCGGCTTGCCGTTCTCGCGCCGGACGTCTCTTACGTGGAGTTCTCTCCAAAGAAGATTAGAGTCCGGAACGGGAAGGGAAATCAGGTCCTTGCGGTTAATGGTGACCCCAGGTCGTTTCTCGGGAGTCTCTTTTCCCTTGCGCTTTTCATTCCAGCGCCGCAGCCCAATCTCCCAAAGCGCCAGCGCCTGCAGAGCCGAAGTCTTTCCCGAGTTGTTGGGTCCGATGAGAAGAACCGGGCTGCCGAGTTCGATTTCCAAGTCGTCGAAGCGTTTGAAGTTACGAACTCGGAGTTTGGTCAGCACGGTTGACTCCTCCTAGTCTAGGGAATCGGTGGAGAAGGGCAATCATACTAATCTTGATAGACATTGAGATGATTCCCTGCTATCCTGTCCTCTAGAGTGTCGTCCTTCTCTCTTTCCCATCTTCGCGCTTTGGAGGCCGAGAGTATCCAGATTATACGCGAAGTCGCCGCCGAGTTCGCCAAGCCCGTCATGCTCTACTCCATCGGCAAGGACTCCTCCGTCATGGTCCGGCTCGCGCAAAAGGCCTTTCATCCGGGCAAAATCCCCTTTCCCTTTCTGCACGTCGACACCACTTACAAGTTCGGCGAGATGATCGAATTCCGCGACCGGTTCATGGCCGGCATCGGCGGGGAACTGATCGTCAGCACCAACCGCAAGGCGATTGCAGAGGGCGCCAATCCGTTCAAGCTGGGCACCAGCAAGTGTTGCGCTCTGTTGAAGACGCGGGCGCTACTGGACGGCCTGGAGGAGGGCGCCTTTGACGCCGCCTTCGGCGGAGCGCGGCGCGACGAAGAGAAGTCGCGCGCCAAGGAGCGGATCTTCAGTTTCCGCGACAAGTTCGGCCAATGGGATCCGAAAAACCAGCGCCCCGAGCTGTGGAATCTCTACAACGGGCGCGTGGACAAAGGCGAAAGCATCCGCGTCTTCCCGCTGTCGAACTGGACCGAGCTCGACGTCTGGCACTACATTTACCTGGAGGAGATTCCGGTAGTGCCGCTCTACTTTGCCAAGGAGCGTGAGATGGTGGTGCGCGGCGGCCAGCTGATCCCGCTCGAGCACAACATGCCGCTGCTGCCCGGCGAGAAGCCGCAAAAAGTCCTGTGCCGGATGAGGTCGCTGGGCTGCACATACTGCACCGGCGCCATCCGTTCCGAGGCGGACACACTGCCGAAGATCATCGCCGAGCTGATCGGGTTCCGTCGAAGCGAGCGTGAGAACCGCGTGATCGATCACGACCAGGAAGGATCGATGGAGATCAAAAAGCGGGAGGGCTACTTCTAACCGTGCCGGAAACAACGGTTGCCGCGGTGGAGCGGCCGGAGACCATCGATGAGTTTTTGAAGCGCCACGAGCAAAGCGAGCTGCTACGCTTCACGACAGCCGGCAGCGTCGATGACGGCAAGTCGACCCTGATCGGGCGGCTCCTGTACGACACAAAGGGGGTGTACGAAGACCAGCTGGCGTCGGTGAAGAACTCGCGCGTAAACCGCTCGACCGGGGCTATCGATTTTTCGCTGCTGACCGACGGCCTGCGCGCCGAACGCGAGCAGGGCATCACCATCGACGTGGCCTACCGTTATTTCGCCACGCCGAAGAGGAAGTTCATCATCGCCGACACACCCGGCCATGAGCAGTACACACGCAACATGGCTACCGGGGCATCGACGGCGTCGCTGGCCATTATTCTCATCGATGCGCGTAAAGGCGTCCTGCCGCAATCACGCCGTCACACCTACATCAGCTGGCTGCTCGGAATTCCGCATCTTGTGGTGGCAGTCAACAAAATGGACCTGGTGGATTTCAGCGAAGCGGTATTTGAGGAGATCCGCCGGGACTTCTCCAGCTTCGGGGAGAAGCTAGGCCTGCTGGCGCCGCCGCACTACATCCCAATCAGCGCGCTGGACGGCGACAACGTGGTGGACAAGAGCGCACGCACGCCTTGGTATGACGGCCCGAGCCTGCTCGAACATCTGGAAACCGCGCCGATCACCACCGGGTTCAACTTCGGGGAGTTTCGCATGCCGGTACAGTACGTGATCCGCCCGAACCTGGACTTCCGCGGCTATGCCGGCCAGATCGCCGCCGGCACCATACGGCCCGGCGACAAAGTGATGTCGTTGCCGTCGGGCCGGACTTCGAAGGTGCAGACCATCGGCACCTGGGACGGCGACCTCGATGTCGCGTTCCCGCCTCAATCAGTAACCCTGACGCTCGAAGATGAGCTCGATGTCAGCCGCGGAGACATGCTGGTGAATCCCGGCCGGATGCCCCATGTATCGCGGCGGCTGGAGGCTTACCTGGTGTGGATGAATGCCGAGCCGCTCGTGCGGGATCATTCCTACCTGTTGAAGCACACGACGCAGCAGGTGGGCGTGACGGTGACCTCCATCGAAGGGCGCGTCGACGTCAACACGCTCAAGGAGGACAAGCCGGAGAGTCTCGCCCTCAATGAAATCGGGCGCGTGCGGCTGGAGACAACCAAACCGCTCTACTATGACGCCTACCGTAAGATCCGGTGGACGGGCAGCTTTGTTTTGATCGATCCGATCACGAATGCGACCCTGGCGGCGGGGATGTTGCAGGAGCGCGAGGCTTCCGGAGTGGGACCATCGGCGGGCCCGATGCTGAATCTGGGCGCCGGGCGGCTGACGCCAGCCGAGCGCTATGCGCGCGCCGGCCATCAGCCGGCGACGATCTGGCTGACGGCGCGCACGGAGCTTCTATGGCTGCTGGAGCGGAGGCTTTTTGAGCGCGGCTGCCTGGTGCAAGCGCTGTCGGATGAGGAAGAGACGCATCGTCTGCCGGAGGCGGCGCGGATTTTGAACGGTGGCGGGCTGATCGCGATCTGCTCCACCGGCTCCGATGACGCCGACGATCTGGCGAGAGTGGAACGGCTGATAGGGAGCGAGAGGCTGTTCGCCTATCACCCGGATGAGTTGTCGCCCAAGGATGAGGCTGCTTGCGAACGGATTATCGGCGACTTGGAGGCGCGCGGAATTCTCACTCCGGCCGACTTCAGTTCCGGCGAAGGGATTTAGTCGCGGAGGCTGGGCTCGGTGCGCCCTTGTAAAGGAGGCCGCGTAGCGCCTTGCGCGGTGATCCAATACTTCAGCATCTTCTGGAGCAATTCAAGTGAGACGGGCTTCGCCAGAAAATCGTCCATGCCCGCGTCGAGGCATTTTTCCGGATCGCCATGCATGGCGTTGGCGGTCATGGCGATGATGGGAACACGGCGGGCCGGATCCTGCGCCCGGCGGATGCGAAAGGTCGCTTCATACCCGTCCATTTCCGGCATGCGGCAATCCATGAGGATGGCCGCGTATTGCTTCAGCGCGGCCATACGCACGGCTTCCGCTCCGTTGACAGCAATTTCCGGCGTGTAACCAAGTTTCTCCAGCAGACGGACGGCGACTTTCCGGTTGACCGCGTTATCCTCGACGACGAGAATCACCGGCCGGCTGGCCAACGGCGGCGGAGTTTCGCCGAACTGTCCGTTCACGGCGGCGACCAGATCGGCGGGCGCGGGCCGCGCCTCGGAGGCAAGCGGCAGGCTTAAGTGAACCGAAAAGGTGGAGCCGACACCGAGCTGGCTGGAAACGGAAATGGAGCCGCCCATCAACTCGGCGAGCGACTTGGAAATCGCCAAGCCGAGCCCCGTGCCTTCATAGCGGCGGGAGGGGGACGAGTCCACCTGGGAGAATTTCTTGAACAGCACGCCGATCTTCTCGGCGGGGATGCCGATGCCGGTGTCCTCCACCGAGATGCGCAAGGCACGCGGCTCGCCGGCAGAACCCTGCCCGGCTTCCACACGGAGAACGACCTTGCCCGCGGAGGTGAATTTTACCGCGTTCGCCGCGAGATTGAGAATGATCTGGCGGATACGGCCGGAATCCCCGAGGAAGCGGCGGGGAACTCCAGTCGAGTAAATCAGGGAGACTTGCAACTCGCGGCCCCGGGCCGCCGGGGCGAGAATCTCCAGCACCTCGGCAAGGGTCTGCTTGAGATCGAATGGATTGATCTCCAGCACCAACCTGCCGGCTTCAATACGGGACAAGTCAAGGATGTCATTGATGATTACCAGCAGCGCATCGGCCGAGGTTCGAATCGTGTCGTTGCATTCGGCCTGTTCCGGCGAGAGGGGAGTCGCTCCCATGAGATTGGCCATCCCGACGATGCCGTTGAGTGGCGTGCGTATCTCATGGCTCATGGTGGCGAGGAACTCGCTCTTGGCAAGCGAAGCCTGTTCGGCGCGGCGGCGCGCCTCCGCAAGCGCTTCGTCGCTGCGCTTGCGGTCCGTGATGTCGCGGCCGACGCATTGATATTCGCTGATCCGTCCGCTGGAATTGAAGATTGCGCGCACGATCCAGCGCTGCCACACCGTCAGTCCGTTGAGGGTAATGGAGCGTTCTGTCTCCCAGGTGGGAGACTCCGGCGTCAATCCGCCGAGGGCCTTCTGCAGAGTTTCCGGCTCCTCCCGGCGCAGCATGTGATAAAGATCCCGTCCCAGCAGATCCGCACGGTCTTTAGAGAAATAGCGGCAGTAGGCGTCATTGACGAAGGTGATTGCTCCGCCTGGCTCCAATCGGCAAATCAGTTCCGTTTGGTCTTCCACGATGCCGCGGTAGCGCGCCTCGCTTTGTTCCAGCTGGCGAAGATGACGCCGTCTCCTGAGGATGCGGTCGATCAGAAGCGCCAGGATAATCAGCAGCGCTCCGGAAGCGCCTAAAAAAAAGGCCGGACGTTTGTAGAAGACCGGGATGACGCGGAATTGCAGGCGAACGGGATCGCCAGGCACGCCAAGCAGGCCCCTTGCTTGAACATCGATCGAGCGCTCGCCGAGTTGCAAATCGTGCAGGCGGACCTCGCGGGTGAGATTCCATCCCGACCAAGGACCGGCATCGATGCGATGGCGTGTTTCAATATTCTCCACTGGCGGATCACCCCAATAGCTGTTAGCCTTCCAGCGAAGCAGGATTTCATTTTCCTGCCGCATCGGTTTGTCGATCTCGATTCTCGGCGCGGGCCACTGCGTTGCCTTCAGGTCCAGACAATATGTTCCGCTCCCGATGGTGCCGGCGCAAACCTCCGAAGCGGAAACAAGGATCGGCCAGACCGGCCGCAAGTTCAGTGGAGCAATCTTGGGACCGAAGCGTGACAATTCGCCGTGGCGAAGCACACTGAGTCCGGCACTGGTGGCCACCCACAGAGTCCCATGGATGTCCTCCTGCACATCCCAGACCTGGTTGCTGGCTAGGCCGTCACTTGTCGTGTAGTTTCTAACGGAGCCATCAGGAAGTATCGAGCTGAGCCCGTTGGCCCGGTTGCCGAGCCAGACCAGGCTATTGCGGTCGACAAGGATACAGAAGGCGTGGGTGGGGTCGCCCGGCTTGCCCTCCGGCCCGTATCGCTCCCAGTGGCGCCAGCTTCCGTTATGCCAACGGCTGACTCCAAACCGGGTAGCGAACCAAAAAGCTCCGTCCGGACCCTCGGCGATGGCGTATGCTCCCTTGTCGCCCTGGCCTTGTTCGCGCCCCCAGTTTTCGAACTGGCCCCTATGCCGAGTGAAAATGCGCGACTCCCGCTTGATCCCGTCGGCGGAGAAGCCGGTGTTCAGAAACCAGAGCCGGCCTGTGCTGTCTTTCTGGATCCGATGAAAGGCTAGATCCGCAAGGCCCTGCGCCGCGCCGAAATGGTCCCACCGCGATCCATTCCAGCGCCAGGCTCCGGCGAAGGATGAGCCGCTGGAAATCCAGATATTGCCTGCCTCATCGCTGGCGACTCCTGTGATGGCGTCCTGGGAAGGGCCGCCCGGCCTGTCAAAGCTGGAGACCGAGCCATCGGCCTTGCGAACTACCAGCCCGCCTGCGGTAGCCGCCAGCACCGTCCCGTCTTTACCGGCCACCAGGGCGTTGACGCTGTTCCTGTTGTCCGGAAAAGGAAAGACCGAGTTGGTCCAGCGCTGCGAAGTGGAGCGGTGGAGAAACAGTCCGCCGGTAGTGCCGACCCACAAGTCGCCATTGTCGCGATAGCGGGCCGTGGTGGCGTCCCAGATCGGCGGAGGAAGGCGGGAGCCGTGGCGCCAGACACCTTGGGAACGCATCATGACGTGACCGGAGCGATAGATCATCAGGATTTCGCCGGTTGGGGAGATGTCCGCGGTCTGCAAGGAGTCGGCAGGCAATTGCTCGACGCGTCTTGGGGGACGAGAGGCCGTCCAAGACCAGATGCCCACCTTATCTTGCGGGGTGCCTATCGAGGCAATTCCTTCCCCCCTGGCGTTCTCGGCGATGGTGCCGAAGCTGAACCCGGCCTTTGTAGGGCTGGAGATGAGAGTTTCCGGATTCTCAACTCCCCGCAACCGATAGAGGCCCTGCCGGTCCAAAAGCAGGACGGAGTAACGGCCGCGAAATAGACCCTGGACCCTCCACGTCTGATCATCAGGAAGCGGGAACGGCCGAGTGGTCCCATCCTTTGTCCGAATCGAAAGATGACCGACGCCACGGTGCATGATCACCGTCTCCGGGTCCAACACCCCCATGCAGCCGACGCTGGTTGGCAGCTCGATGTGGCGGAACCCGGCCTTGCCTCCTTCGTACAGCTTGCCGACTAGGGTGAACAAGAGCCGCCCATCCGGCAGTGGACATAGACATTGCGCGGCAACCGGCGGCAGCGCGTCATTCGCCCGCGCGGGATTCCAGCGATAGCCGTCAAACCAGGCCACGCCTTTGGCGGTGTTCACCCAGGCGGTCCCATCGGTGGTTTCCTCTACCTGCAGGATTTGGTCCGAGGGAAGGCCGGACTCTTCGCCGAAGCGTACCCACCTCCAAGGCTCCTCAAACAAGTCGGCCGCGGCCAGAGGATAAGCCAGAAGCAAAGAGGCTACGATGGCTGCCGCGTGGACGCGTTTCCGGCTCTTCACTCTGACTCCTTTTCGACTTATCGGCGAAACGGCTCCACGACGGGGCTTTACTTTCTGACCGCTGACCCGCAGCTCGAATACCCCCGATTATACACTCAAATAGCGCCGACTTCTCCGACGATGTTCGTGTATGATCCAGGTATATGCCGGTTCGTCTTAAGGACATAGCGGAAGACTTGGGCGTTTCCGTCGTCACTGTATCGAAAGTGTTGCGCGATCACAGGGACATCAGCCAGGCAACAAAGGAGCGTGTCTGGAAGCGGATGAAGGAGCTAAACTACCGCCCGAACCTCGCCGCCCGCGCTCTGGTGACCGGACGCACCTTCGCCATCGGGCTGGTGGTGCCCGACTTGACGCACGCCTTCTTTGCGGAAGTGGCCAAGGGTATCACGCGAACGATCCGCGAGCAGGGCTACAGCCTCATCATCGCCAGCTCCGAGGAAGACGCCGCGCTGGAGGAGCAGGAAGTGGAGCAATTGCTCGCCCGGCAGGTGGATGCTCTCATCCTGGCCTCTACACGAACGACGGGCAAGCCGCTTGAGGATATCGAAATGCGCCGCGTGCCGTATGTCCTCATCGACCGCAGCTTCCCCGACTGGAAGGCGAATTTTGTCGGTATGGATGATGTCGAGATCGGGCGCATCGCGACGCGCCACCTGTTGGAATGCGGGTACCGCCGCATCGCGCATGTGGCAGGCCCCAACCGGTCCACCGCCGAAGGAAGGCGGAAAGGCTACTTGTCGGCATTGGCCGAGCAAGGCATAGAGGCCCCGGATGGATACATCGCCTTCGGGCGCACCGGGGACGATGCCGGAGACGAAAGCGGTTACGCGGCGATGCGAAACCTGCTGCAACTCGATCCGCGCCCCGATGCGGTCTTCTGCTTCAACGATCCCATCTGCATGGGCGCCCTGCAGGCGATCCTGGAGGCGGGTCTGGAAATCCCGCGCGACGTGGCGCTCATCGGCTGCGGCAATGTACGGCACACCGAGCTTCTCCGCGTGCCCCTATCCACCGTCGACCAGGACGCCGATACGCTCGGTCAGCGCGCGGCCGAACTTGCCCTGGCGTTGATCGAAAGCAAGGCAAACGAAGAACCGGCTCCGGAACCGCGCCGCTTGCTGGTGGAGCCGCGGCTGGTGGCGCGGCAATCTACGCTGGGGCCTCGGGAATAGCCCCCGCCGGCTGAGACTCGGCAGTGGCCGCTGGTTCCGGCTGCGCAAGGAACGGCACTCGCACCGCTTCATCCAGGGCGCGCAGCCCGCGCGGAACCGAATCCACGGGCTCCGGCGAAAAGATCGTGTCGCCGGAGGCCGCGCCCAGCCGCTGGAAGCGGCGCGCGGCAGGAAGCACGCTGGTCTCAAGCGATGCGGCTGTTTTGTTGTAGCAATCCACCGTTCTCTGCAGTCCGCGGCGCACATCGTCCAGCTGGCCGGTGAAGGCGAGCAGACGGTCATAGAGAATGTGGCCCAGTCCGCTGATCTCGCGCGCGTTTCCGGCAAGGACGTTCTGCTGCCAGCCGAAGCACACGGACTTCAGCAGCGCGATCAGCGTAGCCGGGGTCGCCAGTAGCACGCCGCGCACCGCTCCCCATTCCATCAGTTCCGGGTCCTGCTCCAGCGCCGCGGCGAAAAACGGCTCCGATGGCAGAAACGCGATGATGAACTCCGGCTCCGCCGAGAACTGCGCGCGGTAGGGACGGCTGGCAAGGTAGCCAACGTGGACGCGAAGCTGCGCGGCATGGTCGCTCAGCTTTTCCCGGCGCGCCTCCCCGTCCAGCTCCAGCGCTTCCAGGAACTGCTGCTGAGGAACCTTGGCCTCGACAGCCACCAGGCGGCGGTTGGGAAGATGAACCACGAGGTCGGGACGCTGGATTCCGTCGGCGGTTTCATGGACAGGCAGGTTTTCAAAATCGCAGTGTTCCACCATGCCGGCCAGTTCCACCACCCGCCTTAGCTGCACCTCGCCCCAGTTTCCCCGCACCGGCGCGCGCAGCGCATGGAACATGCCCGCCGTCTTCCGCCGCAATTCGCTCTGTCCGGCGGCCAGCTCATGGATCTGTTCGAGCAGCGTCGAGTAAGCGGCGCCGCGGCTCGACTCCAGTTCGGCGACGCTGGCGCCCACCTTTTCGAGCGCCGTCAGTATCGGTTGAGTCAACGCATCCATCGTGGAGGCTGGCGCTTCTGCGGCGTTGCCTTGAGCCGCCTTCAGCGCCATGTTTTCCAGACGGATAGATTCCCCCTCGCTCAGTTGCCCCTCCAGCGCCTGAATGCGCTCGCCCATACCGGAGCGCACGTTTTCCAGCAGGTTGACTTGAGCCTCCTGAATCAGCGCGATCTTCTCCTCCGACTGTTTCCTCAATGTCTCCAACCTGGCATCGGCATCGGCCTGCGCGGCTTTCAGCAACGCGTTCTCCTCGCGCAACTTGTTGGCCGCCTCGGTGTGCTGGCCTTTTTCCTCCAGTACCTCGTTGATGCGGGTCTGGATGCTGTTCAACCTTTCCTCCAGCTGCGCGCGTTCCTTTTCCCCCTCCGACTTTCCTCGGGCATAAATGTTGGAGCGTTCCCCTCGGAAAAACATGGTGGAGACCATGAACCCGAAGACGACTCCGGCAATGGTGCTCACAAGGAGCAGAACTAGACTATCCAAGGATCACCTCCCAAACTACTCCGTGGTAGTACTATCGGCCGCGGCCCGGGAAAAGATTACGGCGCTGTATATAATTCAAGCTATGAATACACAGAGTTTGACGCGGCGCCAGTTTCTCGGGACGGCGGCTGGGGCCTCCTTCCTTTCCGGTTACCACCGCCTGGCCGCTGCCGGGAAAGGCCGGGCCAAAATCACGGATCTTCAGGTCATGGTTCTTCAGGGCCCGGACCGCAACTACACGCTGGTCAAGGTGCTAAGCGACTCGGGCCACTTCGGGATCGGCGAAGCCTACGGCAGTCCCGGAGCGGGCGTTAAACAGCAGGTGTTGGCGCTGAAACCATTGCTGGTGGGCAAGGATCCGCTGGAGATCGATACCATCTACGTTGGCTTCGGGCGCCACGCGGATGGCTCGGCCCACATGTTCATGCGGGCAGTGAGCGGGATTGAGATGGCGCTGTGGGACTTGGCGGGCAAGATCCTGGGCGTGCCGTCGACAACTCTGCTGGGCGGCGCCTTCCGCAAGAAGGTGCGTGTGTATGATCACGCCGCGCCGCGTAACATGCTGGACAAGTCGAGCTGCAAGGAGTGGGCCGATCGGGTGCGGGCCTCCAAGAGCGGCTTTACCTGTCACAAGTTCGGCTTCCCTCACACCACGCAAGCCAACGATCCGGCGCGGGACCTGGCCAACCGCGTGCTCACCACCAAGGAGCTGATGCAGGTCCGGCAAGGATTTGAAAATTGCCGCGAGGCGATCGGCTGGGATCACGACATCATGGTGCACTGCCACTGGGAGTACGATCAGCGAACCGCGATGCAGATTGCCGAAGCTGTCGCGCCGATCAAGCCGGTCTGGCTGGAAGATCCGCTCCAGGTGGAATATACCGAGGGCTGGAAGCGGCTGTGCTCATCGACAAGCGTGCCCATCTGCACCGGGGAAAACCTGTTCCGCCGCCACGGCTTCAAGGACTTCATCGTCAACCAGGGATGCGACATCCTGCACCCGGACCTTCGCAACTCCGGCGGATTCCTGGAAACCAAGCGGATTGCCGACATGGCGGAGGTGTTCGGCCTTCCCATGGCGACCCATAACACCGGATCGCAGGTCTGCACTTGGTCGACCATTCAATGGGGCGCATCGATCCGCGATTTTCTGGCCTGCGAGACGGTCACCGGAAATGGCGGCTGGATGGATCAGGTGCTGCTCCTCGATGGACCCTATATCAAGGACGGCTACATCGAGCTGCCCAACAAACCGGGGCTCGGCATCAGTCTGAATCCGGACGTGGTGAAGGCGCACCTGGCCACTGGTGAGCCGTGGTGGGGATGAACTTGAACATTTCTTGCCAAAGAGGTTGACCGGAAAAGGGAAGTCTCTTATGATGACAGTGCCCGGACTGGAAGGGCTTGAGCGAGCCCCCCGCCCGGCGGACCCTGTTATGGATCTCCGAACCGCACACTCCCCCGGCGGCGGCTCCCACCAAGCCGGCCAACTCAATCTGGAGGCCCGCCGCACCGGCGCAGGACTCACGCTGGAAGAGATTGCAGAGCGCACAAAAATCAGCATGCGCCATTTGCGGGCGATCGAAAGCGAACATTTCCACTTGCTGCCAGGCGGCATCTTCCAGATCAGTTACTTGAAGCAGTATGCCGAGGCGATCGGCTGCGGCGCTGAAGAGCTGCTGGAGGCGGCCGGTTGTGTCAGGAGGGGACCTGGCGGGGAGGCGGAACTGGCCGAAAAGCGGCTCAGCCAGCGCAGCGCTTGGCGGAGGCCGTTTTTGCTGGGCGTGGGGCGCATACAACGGTAAACGGTTGAAGAAAAAGGGGTAGAGCGGGGGAGATTTATCTAAACTACACGAGTGTCCGCGTCGATAAGGAGGTTGTGAGGGACCGGAGAAAAGGCAGGAAACCATGAAAATCGACCACACAAATGTAGGGGGCGCCGGGGCCAGCGCAAGTGATTCAGCGGCGCTGCACCGCATCCAACAGGCGGGTCAGGCGGGTTCCGGCCCGGAGAAAACGCAGGCCGGAGGCGCCGGCGACAAGATCGAAATCTCGGAGCTCGGTCAGCGGCTGCGGATGCTCGCCGTGGAATCGCCGGAACGCGCAGCGCGGCTGGAGCAGCTCTCCAAACTTGTGGAAAGCGGCCGATACGAGGCCGACAGCGAGGGATTGAGCCAGCGCCTGATCGAGGACGCACTAGGCGGTTGAAGGAGTGCGGAAATGCAGTGGCCTGGCGCAGAGCGGTTTTGTGGCCACCTGGAACAGGTGCGCGACAATTTGCTGAAGCCAACTACGGAGAGCCTGGAGGCCAGTCTGCCCTTGTTGCAGGAAGTAGTCGGCCAACTGCAGCTGTTGCGCGCCAGTCTCGGTCAGGGGGTAGCAAAGCCGGCCGGCGGCGAGGCGCCCAGGGCCGAGTTGAGAAAGGGGCTGGAAGCTGCGCGGGATCTCTCCGGCCAGATCAGCCGGTTGCTCCACCAGGCGGGAAAATCGGAACTGGAATGGGGGCGCATGCTGCTGGCCTCGCACGGGGGCTATAAGCAGGACGGTGCGGAAACGGAGCTGAGGGTGCCGCCGACAATGAGGGCGGAAGGGTAAGCGCTAAGGCGGACAAACGAATGGGCAGCATATTCAGTTCGCTCGTCACGGTTGCCAACTCGCTGACCACGATGGAGAAGGCGCTCAACGTTGTTTCCAACAACGTCACCAACGCCAAGACGCCGGGCTTTGCGCGTCAGAACATGAACTTCATCGCCATGCGGTTCGACCCTGCCGGCGGGTTGACCGGCGGCGTCGATGCGGGCCAGCTGATCTCCAGCCGCCGCGCCCATCTCGAACAAGGCGTTTATGCGCAGTCTCAGCGCTTCGGGCGCTTTTCGCAAACCTCGCAAAGTCTTTCGCGGGTTGAGCCCATCTTTGACATTTCGCAGCAGTCTGGCCTGGCCGCATCCATTGACCGGCTGTTTCACAGCTTTTCTCAATTGTCGGTGACGCCAAACGATGCATTGGCGCGGCAGGGGGTGATCCGCAGCGCGCAGGGTGTGGCCTTCGCGTTTAACCAGACGACCGCGGCGCTCGGCGATGCCGCCGCGCAGGCCGATGGGGAGTTGCGCGGGAGCATTGACGCCATCAATCGCGTGGGGCAGGCAATTCGGAATCTCAACGTGGAGCTGCGGGAAGACTCACGGCGGCTGCAGGATCCGGGGCTGGACGCGCAGATCCACGCCGCGTTGGAGCAGCTGTCGGAATTCACCGACTTCACCATCCTACGGGGTGAGGATGGCTCCTTCGGGGTCTACCTGGGAGGGCAGACGCCGCTGGTGATCGGCGACAAGTTCTTCCCGGTGTCGGGCGATTTTTCCGGCGACACGCCGATCCTGCGCGACTTGATGGGTAACGACATCAGCGGGCAGATCCGCCAGGGGCGTGTGCGCGCTTTCATCGACTTGCGCGCCGGCTTCCTGCCCCAGCTGCAAACCGATCTCGACTTTCTGGCCCAAAGCCTGGCGGACCGCATCAATCAAACTTTGCTGAACGGCGTGGACCAGAACGGACAGACGCCGGCGCTCGATCTGTTCACTTATGACTCCTCGATCGGCGCGGCGGCAACGCTGGCGGTCAACTCGATCGAGCCGCACGAGCTGGCGGCTGCCACCGTCGAGGCGCCCGGAGGCAACGGAAACGCGCTGAATCTGGCCGCCCTTTCCACGGGCCGCCTGGTGAATGACTTCACCTTTTCGCAATACTACGGCCGCATCGCCGGCCATGTCGGCCGGTCGCTGTCCAACGCTCGCGACGATGAGCGGGCGCATGCGCTGCTGCTCAGCCAGGCGCGGACCCTGCGGGCGGAGACATCCGAGGTGTCCCTGGATGAGGAGGCCGCCAAGCTGATTGCCTTTCAGCGCGCCTACCAAGCCTCGGCAGAGCTGGTGAGAGTGTTGAATTCGCTGACGGAAGTCATGCTGGGATTGATCCGGTAGAGGAGACAAGAACATGATTCGAGGACCTGACGCGCGCAGTGACAAATTTCTGACCGATCTGGCCAACATCACGCGCCGTTTGGAGCGGGCGCAGAATCAGATCACTTCCGGACGGCGCATCAACCGTGTTTCCGATTCTCCCGATGAGGTTTCGCGGCTGCTCCAGATCCGCACCGAGCTGGCCTCCACCGTCCAGATCCGGTTCAACCTGGGGCGCGTGCAGGCGGAGGTGGACGCGGCCGAACAGGCGCTGAATCACTCGGTGGGATTGCTCGACCGTGTCGTGACCCTGGGCACGCAGGGCGGAACCGATCTGGTGAGCGCCACCGAACGTCAGGCCTTGAGCTTTGAGGTGGGAACGATCCTGGAACAGCTGGTGACCGCGGCGGCAACAGTGGTGGAGGGCCGCTACATTTTCTCCGGCGACAACGACCTCACGGCGCCCTATGCCCTGGACCTGGACTTGTTTGACCCGTTCAGCGCTTACCAGGGCTCTGCCTCTACGCGGCAGTCGCAGCATCCCAGCGGCTGGCGGTTCTCTCTGGCGGCGACTGCCGAAGACATCTTTGACAACGCCGGGCCCGGAGCCAGCGTCTTCCGCTCGGTCAACAACCTCCGCCATGCGCTGGCGGCCAACGATACGCAGGCGACGCTGGAGGCGCTCGCGGAAGTGCGCGGCGCCATGGTGCACCTCAACAACAAACATGCCTTCTACGGCACCGTGCAGAACCAGGTGCGGGAGGCGGTGAATTACTCCCACCAACAGGAGTTGCGCCTGAATGAGCAGCTCAGCCAGTTGCAGGACGCTGATCTGACGGCGGCAATCCTCGAGCTGAACCAGGCGCAGTTCAATCAGAATGCGGCGCTCCGGGCCGAGGGCTTACGGGCGAATCTGAGCCTGTTTGACTACCTGCGCTGAGGCGGATGGGTCCGGCAAAGGGTTCCGGCGCGGCAATGATGGTCCGCGGGCCACGCGGCGTGGCGGCCGCGCTGGGTCTCATCGCGATGGTTGCCGTGTTGGCCTCCGCGCATGGCTGGCCAATGAAGGCGATGCTTGCCGCCGGCTGCGTGTTCGCCGTCTGGCTGTTATGGCTCAGCCTGCCTGGGCAGGCGGAGGCGCGCGCGGCGCCGGACGGCGGGGAGGAGTTTGGCGCCCTGTTTGAGTCGGCCCCGGCGGCGATGGTGATGCTGGAGCCGAACGGGATGATGCAGCGCGCCAACCAGGCCTTCTCCAAGTGGCTCGGTTATAACGGCCGGGAACTGCTGCGGCGCAACTGGTGGAATCTGCTCGATTCCGAAGATCTGCGCGAGAGCATGGCCGCAACCGGGCGGTTGCTGGACGGTAAGGAGGATCTGGTGCAGTGGGACGCGCGCTTCCGCTCGCGCACCGGAGCGCTTGTGTGGGCGCATGTACGGCTGGCGCGCTTCGGGGATCTCGTGTTGGCGCAGATCGTGGACACCAGCCGTCGCATGGAGAGCGAACAGAACGTGCGGCGTCTGAACCGGGAGCTTGAGCAACGGGTGAATGAACTGACGGCTCTGCACCAGGAGGTGGCTTCCTTCACCAATTCCATCACCCATGATCTTCGGGCTCCGCTTCGCCAAGTACAGGCCTTTTCCAGGATCCTGATGGAGGAGCATGCCGCTGGTATGGGAGGTCCCGGCTGGCAGGCCCTGGAGCGGGTTTCTCAAGCCGCCCGTCAGATGAACCGCATGCTGGATGACTTGGCCGAGTTCGCCCGGCTGGGCCGTCACCCGATGACAACGGTGGCCTGTGATCTGGCGGCGCTGGCGCGGCAGGTGATCGGCGGATTGGAATCCGATTGCGCCGGCAGAACGGTGGAGTGGCGCGTGGGAGCCTTGCCGTTTGCGGACTGTGATCCCGTCATGGCCCACCAGCTCCTGGAGAACTTGCTGGCCAACGCGGTGAAATTCACGCGGCGGCAGGAGACTGCCGTGATCGAAGTGGGGAGCGAGGAGCGCACGGAGGGAACAGTATTCCACGTGCGGGACAACGGGGTAGGATTTCCCGCCAGGGCCTCGGACCGTCTTTTTGGCCTATTCCAGCGGCTGCACCGGCAGGAGGATTTCGAGGGTACCGGGGTAGGACTGGCCAGCGTGAGGCGCATTGTGGAACGCCACGGGGGAAGAATTTGGGCCGAATCGGAGCTGGGATGCGGAGCGGCGTTTTACTTTACGCTTTCCGGGCCGATGAGAAAGGAGAACCTAGACGAAGCAGCACAGTGAGGGATGAGTTTTTGCGGTTACTTTTTGTCGAGGACGATGCGGCCGATATGGAGCTGGCCCTGCATCATCTGCGCAGGGCCGGCATCGAGGCCAGCGGGGAGCGGGTGCAAACCCCCGGAGAGTTAGAGGAGTGCCTTGGCAGCCAGTGCTATGACGTAGTGCTGTGCGATTACCATTTACCGGGCTGGACTGGCCTGGATGCTCTCGAAGAGGTTCGGCGGAGGGCCCCGTCGACACCCGTGCTGCTGCTGACGGGCGAGACGGGCGAGGAGCGGGTCCTCCTCAGCAGGAGGTTGGGCGCCTCCGAGTTGATTTACAAGGACAGGCTGGCGCTGCTTCCGGCTGCGGTGGAGGGAGCGGTCCGCTCCACGCGCACCCTGGAGGATTCCCGCCAGGAGTTGGAGGCAAGCCGAGAACGTTTTCGAAGCATCTTTGAGCAGGCCCCGTCGGGCATCGCGGTGGGATCGCCCGAGGGACGGTTCCTGGAGGTGAATCCGGCATTCTGCCGTATCACCGGCTACGGCGTCGAGCAACTGCTGGGAATGGGATGGGAGAACTTGGTGGCCGATGAAAGCGGGCTCGGAAATCTGTTCCGGGCACTGGCGGCGATGACCGGACCGGCCCCGGCGCTCCAGGCCGACACCCAATTCCGGCACAAAGACGGCCACCTCGTGGACGTGCAATGGAGCTTGTCGCCGCTGCCTTGCGCCGCAGGAAAACCTGCCGCGCACATCGGACAGATCGCCGACATTACCCGGCGCAAACAAACCGAGCTCAAGCTGAGAGAGTACGCCATGGTGCTCGATCAGAGCAATCAGGATCTGCAGCACTTCGCCTACGTCGCCTCGCACGATTTGCAGGAGCCGCTGCGGATGGTGAAAAGCTACATGGAACTGCTATCGCGGCGCTACTGCGGCAAATTGGATGCCGAGGCTGATGAATTCATCGGCTTCGCTATCGACGGCGCCACGCGCATGCAGAACCTGATCCAAGGTCTGCTAGCCTATTCCCGCATCGGCACCCAGGGCAAGCCGATGGAGCCGCTGGAACTGGACCACGTGCTCGAATCGGCGCTCGCCAATCTCGCGATCGCCGTTGCCGAGTGCGGCGCCGAGATCGGCGCCGGGCCGCTGCCGCGCGTGTGCGCCGACGCGGGCCAGTTGGTCCAGCTATTGCAGAACCTGATCGCGAATGCGCTGAAGTTCCGCGGTAGCGAGAGCCCGCGGATCCGCGTGGAAGCGTCAAGGGAAAACGGCGGCTGGAAAATCTCCGTCGCCGACAACGGCATCGGGCTGGACCCGAAGTTCCAGGACCGGATCTTCCAGATGTTCCAGCGCCTGCATGGCCCGGCCAAGTATCCAGGCTCCGGCATCGGACTGGCCCTGTGCAAGCGGATCGTGGAGCGGCACGGAGGGCGCATCTGGGTGGAATCGGAGCCTGGCGCGGGCGCCACCTTCCATTTCACGATTCCGGACCCGGCCGAGGAAAAAGGGGGCGCCGGTGACTGAACGGAGAACACGGCCCATGCAGATCCTGGTGGTGGAGGACAACCCGGCCGATGTGCGGCTGATCAAGGAAGCTTTCCGGGAAGGCGGCCCGGCGAAAATGCTGCATGTGGTGGAGGACGGCGTGGAAGCGATGGAATTCCTGCGCGGCGAAGGCAGCCATCAAGGAGCCCCCAAGCCGGACCTTGTGCTGCTGGATCTGAACCTGCCCCGCAAGAACGGATGCGAGTTGCTCCGCGAGATGCGCCACGATGAGCTGCTTTGCATGATCCCGACCGTCATGTTCTCCAGTTCCAGCGCCCAAGACGACATTCAGCGCGCCTACCGCGCGCATGTCAATTGTTTCGTGACCAAGCCCGACAACCTGGACGAGTTTCTGGAAACCATCGGGCGCATCGAGGAGTTCTGGTTGGAGACGGTTCGCCTTCCGGAATCAGAGGGATAGACGTGCGCGCCAAGACGGGGAAGGAGAAGAGGACTAAGACTCATGGCTTTCAAGCCGATAATGCGAATGAGGATGACCGCCGGCGGGAGCCGAGGAAAAATGAGCGATCGATTTGAAGTCAATGAAATGAAGATCCTGTTAGTGGAGGATAACCCGGGCGACGCCCGGCTGTTGCAGGAGGAGCTCAAGGGCGGCATCGAAGGGCAATTCGAGCTGACCTGGGTGGAGGATTTGAAGGCTGCCTTGAAGCTGCTGGCCGAGCGGCAAGAGAAGCCGGCCGAGAGCGGCAACGGCGCCTTTGACGCGGTCCTGCTGGATCTGAATCTGCCCGACAGCCACGGACTGGAGACATTTCATTCGCTGCATGGGCAAGTGCCGGGACTCCCTGTGGTGCTGCTGACCGGACTCGAGGATGAAAAGACCGGTCTGCGCGCGGTGCAGGAAGGGGCGCAGGATTATCTGGTGAAGGGGCAGACCAGCGGTCCTGTCGTTGCCCGGTCGCTGCGCTATGCCATCGAGCGGAACCGCAACTTGCAATGGCACCGGACCAAGTCGCGGCACGCCTCCGGGGGGCGGATACTGACTGTGATGGGAGTGAAGGGCGGAGTGGGCGCGACGACGGTGGCGCTGAACACCGCCGCGGTGTTGTCTCAGGACAAACTGGTGATCGCCGCCGAGCTGCGGCCCGATTTCGGGAGCTTCTCCACTCATTTCCGCAAATTGGCGGGCCCGAACCTGGCCGAGCTGTATCGCATGAAGGCCGACGAAATCGGCGAATCGCATCTGGAACAGCGGCTCATCAACTCCCAACTTGGTTTTTACCTTCTCCTGGGCCCACAGAACATCAGCGAGTTCGGCGACATCAGCAGCCATCATGCGGAAAAAGTGGCCGAGGTGCTTTCCGGCATGGGAGATTTCGTGATCGTCGATCTGCCCGCCGCACCGAGCGCCGCGCAGGAGGCGCTCCTCAAGAGGTCCAACGCCATCGTGCTGGTGAGTGAGCGCGACGACTCCTCGCTCATGTCGGCTCAAGTGACCATTGCCCGGCTGAACAAGTGGGGGATCAGCAGCGACGCGATGAGCCTCGTGCTGGTATCGAAGTTCCCGCACAGCGACGGGATGCCGGTGGAGGCGATTGAGAATAACCTCGGGGTTCGCGTATTGGGCATCGTTCCTCCAGCGCCCGATATTTGCGCGGCCGCGCAAAAGGCCAGCGCTCCGCTGGTGCTCTACCGGCCACGCAGCGCCCCGGCCAGCATCCTCACCAGCGTTGCGCAACGCGCCGCGGCCATCGCCGTCGGTACGCCCGCGGCCGCTTCGCGCATCTGAAACCAGCCACGCCTTCAGCGGCGATAATGGTTCGGTGTCTACGCCATCCTCGCCCCCGCTCGGCGGGCTGTTGATCCTCGATCTCACGCGCGCCGTGGCCGGCCCTTTCGCCACCATGCTCCTCGGTGATCTTGGCGCGCGCGTCATCAAAGTGGAGGAAGAAGGCCACGGTGATGAGACGCGGGGCTGGGGTCCGCCCTTTCTCGACGGCATCTCCTCCTACTTCCTTACCATGAACCGCAACAAGGAAAGCGTCGGTGTGAACCTGAAACAGGATCAGGGCCGCGCGCTCCTGAAGGCGATGGCCGCCAAGGCTGACGTTCTCATCGAAAACTTCCGCCCCGGCGTGATGGACCGGCTGGGATTCTCCTACCAGCAACTCTCCGCCCTGAACCCGAGGCTGGTCTACGCCTCCATTTCCGGCTTCGGCTTCAGCGGCCCGCTCGAAAACAAGCCGGGCTACGATCTGATCGTTCAGGCGATGAGCGGCTTGATGCATGCCAGCGCCGCCGAGGGCTCGCCGCCCGTCAAAGTGGCCCCGCCCATCTCTGACATTCTCACCGCGCTGTTCACCGGGCAAGCGATTCTGGCGGCGCTCTATGGCAGAGAAAAAACGGGCTGTGGGCGCAGGATCCAGGTCAGCCTGCTTGAAGGCATGCTGTGCGCGATGAGCAACCTGGCCGGAGAATACCTGATGACGGGGACGCCACCGAGGCGCGTCGGAACGGCGCAGGCAAACATCGTGCCCTACCAGATGTTCCGCTGCCAGGATGCATCCATCGTCGCCGGCGCCCCTAACGAGCGGCTCTGGGCGCGCTTCTGCCAGGCGCTCGGCCAGCCGCAATGGCTCGAGCAGGAGAAATACCGCGGCAACGCGGCCCGCAACCAGCACCGCGACGAGCTGGTGCAAGAGATCGAGCAGGTGCTGGCGCGCGCCAAGGCCGCCGACTGGATCGCCAAGCTCGAGGAACACGAAATCCCGTGCGGCCCCGTGTTGTCGATTGCCCAGGCTCTCGCTCAACCACAGGTGGCCTCGCAAGCCGGCGTTGTCGAGCTTCAGCACCCGAAGCTGGGTCCCCTGCGTATGGTCGGCAACCCGATGCGCATGGACGGCTTCCAACCCGAACATGCGCCGCCGCCGGAGTTGAACGAGCATGGCGGCCGGATCATCGAGGAGTTCCTTGGCGGGCCGCTAGATCGCCTCTAACGCTGCAATTACAGAACTACCGCGCCAAGCATCTCAATACGGGCCGCGAACTTCTTGTCCACACCCTGTCTCCGGGCAAACATATCATCACGCTCAGTGTTGCCGACGGAATTGGTGGCGTAACGCGTGCGACACGAACGATCAGCGTGCGGGAGTAATTCGATCAACGCTCTTCTCCCGGACAGTCGCTCCTGCGAAAACGGTCCGCCAGCGCCGTCCTGATCTGAGAATGACGGAGCAGGAAGGATCGTTCATTCAGGCGCTTTCGCCGTAGCCAGCGAGTGACTTCGGCATTGCATTTGCTGGTATTGCACGATCCGCATGCCGGCACGATATTGTCCAGCGTGTAGCGTCCCCCGCGGGACAGCGCAAGCACGCAGTCGCGCTGCAACTGCTTGCCGGTCTCTCCGCAGTAGGCGCAGCCGCCCCACGCCTCCTGGAGAGCGGTCCACTGCTCTTCGCTGAGGTCGTGCTCGACCCGATCCATTCGGCGCTTGCGCCGTCTGGCTGCCCGGGCTCTGCGGCTTCGGCTGGTTTTCACTCCTCCCAGGGTACTCCGCCGAAGACAATGGCATGCGGTCCCATGCCGTCTCCACTTATCTTCCCTTTGAAATGTTGCCTTTAGCCGGACCTTCCTTTCACTCTCCGTACCGTTCGGCGGAAACTGCTGTTGGAGGTTGCCTGCATCCAATCCGAGGCGGGCAGCAGCTTTAGGCTTTCTCTGCAGAACGAACCCTCACGGCGAGCAAGTCTATCTCTATCAACGAAATACGCAGATCCACGCGAATGCATTCGACACAATTCGACACTTTTTCGACAGTTTCTTGCGCCGTACAAAATTGCGGAACGAACTCACCCACCCGTCCTGATGCCGCGCCATAATATACCCATGACCCTGCCACGTCTCGCTGCCCTCGTCTTGGCCGCCTGTGCCGCCTTCGCCGCGGATCCCGTTTGGAACAAGTTGCGATACCGGCCTATCGGCCCTTACCGTGGCGGCCGCGTTACCGCGGTTGCCGGCATCCCAAGCCAGCCCCGCGTCTACTACTTCGGCGCAACCGGCGGCGGCGTTTTCAAAACAACCGATGGCGGTGTGAATTGGACGCCCGTGTCGGACGGCCACTTCGGCACGGGAACCGTGGGGGCCATCGGAGTGAGTGAGTCGGATCCCAACGTGGTCTATGTGGGCATGGGTGAAGTGCCGATCCGCGGCAATGTAAGTCACGGTGACGGGATCTACAAAACAACCGACGGCGGCAAGACTTGGAAGCGATCGGGCCTCGAGAAGACGCGGCATATCGGCCGCGTCCGCGTTCACCCGAGAAATCCGGATCTCGCGTGGGCGGCCGTGCTCGGACATATCTTCGGGCCGCATGAAGAGCGCGGCGTATACAAGACCGCCGACGGCGGCAAGACTTGGAAGCGCGTCCTATATAAGAGCCCGCAAGCCGGAGCGGTTGACCTGGCGCTCGACCCTACCAACCCGAACGTCCTCTACGCCGGCCTGTGGGACGTGAAGCGCACGCCCTATAGCCTCGAAAGCGGCGGGCCGGGCAGCGGGCTATGGAAGTCGACCGATGGCGGCGAGACTTGGACCGATCTGACACGCAAGGAAGGCCTGCCGAAAGGCCTGATCGGCAAAGTGGGGGTGACCGTCTCGGCGGTGAATCCGGAGCGGGTGTGGGCCATCATCGAAGCCGAAGACGGGGGTGTGTTCCGATCCGACAACGGCGGCCAGAACTGGACGCGCGTGAATCAGGACCGTAATCTGCGGCAGCGCGCCTGGTACTACACGCGCATCTACGCCGACACGCAGAACCTCGACACTGTTTACGTCCTGAACGTGGGCTTCCACAAATCCACCGACGGCGGGCGCACCTACTCGCAGATTCCGACCCCGCACGGCGACAATCACGACCTATGGATCGCGCCCAATGATGCGCGGCGCATGATCGAAGGCAATGACGGCGGGGCCAACGTCACCTACGATGGCGGCAGGATCTGGACTGAGCAAGACCAGGCGACGGCGCAGTTCTACCGCGTGGCGGTGGATCACGATTTCCCGTACAACGTCTACGGCGCGCAGCAGGACAACTCGACGGTGAAAATCGCCAGCCGGTCCAATGGCAGCGGGATCACCGAGCGTGAATGGCATCCGGTGGGTGGCGGAGAAAGCGGCTGGATCGCGCCGCATCCGAAGGATTCCAGCGTTGTCTTCGCGGGCAGCTACGGCGGCTATCTCACCCGCTACGACCATCGCAGCGGCCAGTCCCGCAACGTGAACGTGTGGCCGGACAATCCGATGGGACACGGCGCGGCCGATTTGAAGTACCGGTTCCAGTGGAATTTTCCGATTCTGTTTTCCCCGCACGATGCGCGGGTGATCTATGCGGCGGCGAACGTGTTGTTCAAGACGCTGAACGAAGGCACAACCTGGGAAGCGATCAGCCCTGACCTGACACGCAACGACAAGTCCAAGCAGGGGCCCTCGGGCGGGCCGATCACCAAGGACAACACGAGCGTTGAATACTACGCGACGATCTTCACCGTGGCCGAGTCGCCCGTGGAGAAGGGTCTTATCTGGGCGGGCAGCGACGACGGCCTGGTTCATCTCACGCGCAACGGCGGCGTGAAGTGGGACAACGTGACGCCAAAGGATCTGCCCGAGTGGGCGCAGATCAACACGATCGAAGCCTCTCCGCATGATGCGGCGACGGCATACCTGGCGGCGACGCGCTACAAGTCCGACGACTTCGCGCCTTACCTGTACAAGACAATGGATTTCGGGAAAACATGGAAGCGAATCGTGAAGGGCATCGACGAAGAAGCCTTCACACGCGTCGTTCGCGAGGATCCGAACCGCCGCGGCCTGCTCTACGCCGGCACCGAAACCGGCATGTACGTGTCGTTTGATGACGGCGACAGCTGGCAGAAGATGCAGCTGAACCTGCCCGTGGTTCCGATTACCGATCTCGCCACGCATAAGCGCGAGAAGGACCTGGTCGTGGCAACGCAAGGCCGCTCTTTCTGGATACTGGACGATCTGCCCGTGCTGCATCAGATGAAGGATGAAATCGCGGCGGCGGAGATGCACCTGTTTCAGCCGGAGGAAACCTATCGCACCCAGGGCAGCGGCGGGCCTCTGCCGGCCACGGCAACAGTGGGCGAGAATCCGCCGAACGGTTCGGTGATCTATTTCTGGCTCAAAAACAAAGCCGAAGCCACGCTCGAGTTTCTGGATGCGGCAGGAAAGACGGTGCGCAAATTCTCCACCGCTGACCGCCCATCGGAGGAGCGGCCGTCCGGCGAGGAGGAAGAAGGCGGCGGCCGCCGCCGCGGCGGGCGTCAGGCCAGGCTGACGGCGGATGCGGGTCTGAACCGCTTCGTGTGGGATCTTCGTCACGAAGAGGCCAAAGGTTTCCAAGGTATGATTCTCTGGGCTGGTTATATGAGCGGCCCGGCCGTTGCGCCTGGCGAGTACCAGGTGAAGTTGACCGCCGGCGGCAAATCGCAGACGCAGCGCGTGCAGGTGAGGAAAGACCCGCGCATCTCGACGACGCCCGAGGAGTTCGCGCAGCAGCTGGCGCTGCATATGCAGATCCGCGACAAACTGACCGAAACCAACCAGGGCGTGGACAAGATCCGCCAGGTGCGGAAGCAGATTGAGGACTTGGGCGCGCAGTGGAAGGATCTGCCCGCGGCGAAACGTGCCCTGGAGCAGGGCAAGCAGCTTGTGGCGAAGCTGACCACGATTGAAGAGGCGCTCTATCAGACGAAGAACCGTTCCAACCAGGACCCGCTGAATTATCCGATCCGGCTCAACAACCGTCTGGCTGCTCTGGCCGGCGTTGTCGCCAGCGCCGACGCCGGGCCGACGCGTCAGTCGCAGATGCTGTATGAAGAACTGGCCTCGGCCATCAACGGTCACCTGAAACAGCTCACCGAGTTGCTGGGCAAGGAGCTTGCCGCTTTCAACAAGCGTGTGGTGGACGACAAACTGCCGGCGGTGGTATTGAAGTAGCCGGATCAGGCATGATGGAGCAAGTGGATGATGGCTCAGGAGGCTATTTTATGTATTTGCGTTTGATTCTCAGCACCGTTGCGGCTGCGGCGGCGTGGGGGGCCGATATTGGCCGCTTCGACTACAGGGTCTTGGCTGCCAACAAGACATCCACGATGGAAAAAGAGATTAACGAGGCAGCCGACGCTGGCTATTCCTTCCGCGGGGTGATGGGCGGCGAGACTGGGTTCGGCGGGAAGGAGGTTGTGGTGATCATGGGCAAGGATCCGAGTTCGACGGCCCGCAGCCCAATGCGCTACAAGCTTCTGGCGACCTCAAGGACAGGAACTCTCCAAAGAGAAATTCAGCAGGCCGGCGACGAAGGGTTCGAGTACCTTGGCCAAACCGTGTTCGAGTCAACATTCGGGGGCAGGGAAGTAAGCGTCATTCTGCAACGCAATCCGGAGAAGGCTGCGAGGCGGTTTCAATACAAGCTGCTGGCCACCTCGAAGACGTCGACCATGCAAAAGGAGCTTAAGCAGGCCGGAGAAGAAGGGTTTGAATTCCTGGGCATGACAGTTGGCAAGACGGCCATCGGCGGCAGTGAAGTGGTCTGCTTTCTTCGCAAGGTACTGGAGTAGCAGACGGTAGCTCACTGGCGCGTGAGAACTCTTAGGTAGGACGGCTGCGACTGCGAACGGTAGACGCGGTGCGTCGCTTTCTGGAAGTCGCTTTCCCTCGCGTTGTAGATGTCGACAAACTTCTGCGGGTTGCGGTCCACCAGCGGAAACCAGGAGCTTTGCACCTGCACCATGATGCGGTGATCGCGCCGGAAGGTGTGGTAGATGTCCGGTAGCTCGAATTCCACCTTCGTTGCCTTGCCGGGTTCGAACGCCTGCGGCTTGTCGAAGCCGTTGCGGAACCGGCCGCGGAACGGTTCCCCGCGCAGCAGCTGCTGGTAGCCGCCCATGCGGATGGCTTTCGGATTGGGGTCAGGGTCGGGGAAGTTGTCCGGATAAACGTCGATCAACTTGACGACGAAGTCGGCGTCGGTTCCGGTGATCGAGACGTTGAGGCTGGCGGTGAACGGGCCGGCAATGACAATGTCTTCGGTGAGCGGATCGCTTTGGTAGACCAGCACATCGGGCCGTGTGGAGGCGAAACGCTGATCGTCGGTCATGTATTCGCGCGTCATGCCGATGGCCACGTAGTCGATGAACGGTACCGGCTTCATCGGGTCGCTGGGATATTCGTCGAAGGCGTTCGCATCGGTGGGTGGATCCCAGCTCAGCTTGCCGCCGGGATGGTAGTAGAGCCGCCGCTCACGGGTCGGCTTGGGAGGCCAGGCGTCGTGACGGCGCCATTCGTTGACGCCCGTCTCAAACATATAGGCCTCGGGCAGTTTCATCTCGCCCTTGCCCTTGAGATGGTATTCAAAGAAGGGCAGCTCGATCTGTTCGCGGTAGAACTGCGCCGTCTTGGAGTGAAACATGGCGTTACCGAGCCGGTCTCCGTCGCCGCGCGACCAGCCACCGTGATCCCACGGACCCATGACGATCATGTTCTGGCCGCGCGGGTTGTTCTTTTCGATGAACTCGTACATCCGCAGGGGGCCGTAAATGTCCTCGGCGTCAAACCATCCGCCGACGGTCATGATGGCCGGCTTGATCGACTTCAGGTGCTGGATGACGTTGCGGGCCTTCCAATATTCGTCGTAGTTGGGATGCTGCATCATCTCTTTCCAGAAGGCTGACTTGCCCTTGAAGAACTTCTCGTCGGCATTGGAGAGAACGCCCATGCGGAGGAAGAATTCGTAACCATTCGGCGTGTCGTGATCAAAGTTCGGAACCCCCTTCTTGGTGGGTTCCGGGTGTGGCATATCGACGTTGATGAGGAAGTTGAAAGCGTGGGCGAGGAAGAGCGCGCCGTTGTGATGAAAGTCGTCGCCGATGAACCACTCGGCAACCGGGGCTTGCGGGGAAGAAGCGGCCAGCGCCGGATGAGCGTCGATCGCTCCCATCGCGGCGTAGAAGCCGGGATAGGAGATGCCCCACATGCCGACGCGGCCGTTGTGGCCGGGGATGTTCTTCACGAGCCAGTCGATGGTGTCGAAGGTATCGGTGGATTCGTCGATATCCTTGGGGCCGGATTTCGCCGGCTTGTGCGGACGCACGTGCAGGAACTCGCCTTGCGACGCCCAGCGGCCGCGCACATCCTGGTAGACGATGATGTAACCCTCCCGCGCGAACTGAGCCCACGGGCCGATGTTTTCGCGGTACTGATCGACGCCGTATGGCCGCAGACTGTACGGAGTCCGGTTGAGCAGGATGGGGTAGCGCTGTGAGGTGTCCTTCGGCGTGTAGACGGCGGTGTATAGTTTCACGCCGTCGCGCATCGGGACTTCGAATTCGTGCTTGGTGTAGTGGGCTTTCACGTAATCGACGCCTTGTGGGTACAGAACACACGCGGTCAACAGAAACAGGACAACTCGGTTGCGCATGACAGCGATCTTATCGTGAAAATGGGAGAGCGGCGAGGTCGAGATCGGCGCCGAGGCCAGAGGCTTCCGGCAATAGATAGTTTGCCCCGTCCATGCGGATCGGTTCGTGCAGGAAGCGATTGGCGACCTCGAGCACCTTAGCCGTGAAGCCTTGATCGCGGAACCGCGCCCCATATGCCACGCGCTCGGCAATCGAACCTCCGGCGACGCCGCTGAGATAGGAGGGAATGCTGGTGCGGTGCGTCCCGGAAAGCAGCGCCGCAACAGGCTTGTTTTGAGCCGGTGGACGCGGCGAGATCGCGCGGGATGCTTATAGGGATCGCGATGATGTTGGCGATGCGCATCGGAGGTTCCATGGTAGTACGGCAGTGAGGATACAATCACAGAATCATGACTGGGCCTTTGCTGGTGACGCTACTGCTTGGATTGCTGCTCGGCTGCGGAGGCGGAAACGCGGCTACCGAGCAGGCGCGCAAGGAGAAGGAGTTCGAACAGATGCTGACCGGCGCCACTTTGGTTGGCAAGTTCACCTCCAAGGGAAGCGACAAACTGCATGAGGACAAGTACACAATCTCGAAGGTCACGAAGATGCCGGCCGGCATCTGGCTGATCCACACGCGGGTGCAGTACGGCGAGCGCGACGTGACGGCCCCGGTTCCGGTGAAAGTGGTCTGGGCCGGCGATACGCCGATGATCACGCTGACCGATGCCGGGATTCCAGGCTTGGGTACCTTCACCGCGCGAGTGTTGTTCTACCGCAATGAGTATGCCGGGACGTGGAGCAGTTCCAAGGGCCACGGCGGACAAATGTTCGGAGTAATTGAACGGGGCAAGACTCAGTGAGGGGAGAAGATCTCCGGGTTTGATGGAAGAGCTTCGATTGGCTCGAGGACCGCTTCCTGCTGGAAGCAGTCGCTCAAGTCGGAGGCGGTGGCGTCGGCAAGCGCCATCGGGGGGATGCCGAGCAGGCGGAAGATAGTCTTCATGAGTGACGGCAGGGCAGTGTTCGCGCGGCAGACGTAGTTGGGTTTGGCGTGAGGGCTGGCGATCAGCAGCGGGGCGCGGTGGGAATCAATGTGATCGAGGCCGCCGGCGGTGTCTTCCTGCGTGATGAAGACGGCCATCTTCGGCCACGCAGGTGAGTGAGTCAGGAATTCCAGCACGCGGCCGAGGGCGAGGTCGTTATCGGCAACGTAGCTGGCAGGGAAGGGGTAACCGTCGCCGGGACTGGGCCGTGTGGTGCTGTCGTTCGGTAGATGTAGGAGGGTGAAGCGGGGAAGTGTCGCCAACTGCTTCAGCTCCGTGATGAAGCGGGAGGCGCGGGCTTGGTCCGAAGCCGTTTCCTCGATTCGAAAGGAATAGATGGACAGATGGCGGCGGAGATGTTCGAGATAGGGTGGGAGCGAAACGTCAGGGGTGGTGTAGTAGTTGTCGGAGAAGGCCCACCGTTGGGTGATGGCGTGATGGTTGGGCGTGACGTCGATGTCGCGCAGAGCGAGGCGGGTTTGGAGCTGATCGCGAGCCGGCCGCACGATGCCGCGCGTGCCGTAGCGTGCCAGCAGAGGCAGCCCGGCCACCTTGCCGTTCTCCGCGAATTGAATATCGCCGAGAATGTCGTCGAAGCTCCGGCTACCCTTCATGATCAGGACAACGTGCTCGATAGCGGCGGGCAGCGCTGGTGGAAGCTGGGGACGCGGGAAGAATCCGTTGTTGGCGTAAACGCGTTTGGTGAGCTCCGCCAGCTCGGAGACGTCGGGGAGCGCGAACCGTGAAATGAGACTGCGTGGGTTGTTCAACTCCGGCCCGCGGCGCGAGGCGTTGGGTCCGGCGCCCTGGCCGAGTTTGGAGATGAGGAAGATCTCGTCCGTGGTGGCGGTGAGGCTTGTGGGAAACCAGGCGGTGGGAATATGTCCGAGGATCTGGTTGGTGGCGGTGTCGATCACGGCCAGGGCGTTGATGCCGCTTTCGGCCACCAGCAGCCAGCCGGAATCGGCGTGATACAGCAGGCCCTCGGGAAGAATGCCTCTGAAATGTTCGAGGGTTGGAATGCGGAGGGGGATCTCCGTGATCGGCTCCAGAGTCGCGGAGCCTAGAACGTGGATGGAGTCACGCTGATGGTCACTGAGATAGATGCGATCGTTGGCCGCGGTGATGGCGGACAGGGATTCTCCGATGGAAATGGTCCGCTGGATCTTCCGGTCCGCGACATAAGCGACTCGGTTCTCCCCGGCAACGTAGGCGCCCTCCGCCGTTACCGCGAGATGCAGCGGCTTGAAAGGCAAGGGGACGCTGAAGGTCTGCCGGCGGCTGTCGAAGAAGGCGAGTACTGGAGGTTCCTCCGGCAAGAGCTTCGCGCTGCGGCTGCCGATGTGCAAGAGAATGCTGCCCGAGATTGCCAGAACCGGGCCGTCTTGAAAAATCATCCTGGCATTCGGGCTGTAGATGCCTTGTTTCAAGGCCTGCGTTTTGGCTGCCCAGCCTCGCCGGCCCTGCGAGAGATGGGTCAGGGTAAGCGCGCCTTGGTCGATGGAGGCGGCCACAACCGCGTTCTTTTTCGGCGTGACGGCAATGGCGAAGGCTCCCGGACCGGCAGGGTGATGAAGGCCGAAAGGCGCGATGAGGCGGCCGCCGGGCAGAACGCTTTCCGCGCCGGGCCGGCGGAGAGCGGCGCGCTCGCCCGCGGGGGCTCGGTAATCGGCCGCAAGGCAGAGGCAACCCAATATCACGGCGGAGGATGCGATAGAATCACGCACGATGAAAACCACACGCAGAACGCTATTGCAGAGTTTCGCCTTCGCGGCGGCGGGACGCGGGGCAACCAAGGCGACGGCCTTCGGGCTAATTGGCGACCGCTACCACAACTCGGATTATATAAGGACGGCGCTAAACCGCACGATCGTGAAAGAAGCCGGCGTTCCCATCGATTTCTGCGATGAGACCCGGATGCTGACCGACGAGACGCTCGATGGCTACAAGATGCTGATCGTCCTCAGGGACGGCATGATCTGGCCGGACGGCTATCCGGATGAGAACACCAATGCGGCCTGGGTCGCGACAGGCAAGCCGAAGATGGTCTCCGAGCCGCCAGTGCCGGCTACCGCGGCTAAACCGCAGAACTGGATCAAGCCGGAGCAGGGCAAGGCGGTGCGGCGTTTTGTGGAGAATGGCGGCGCGGCGCTGTTCCTGCATAACGTGACTCACGTGGGGTTGACGGATCCCGACTTTCGGCATGTGCTGGGTGCGGCCTATACGGGCCATCCGCCGATACGGACGTTCAAGGTGAAGGTGACCAATCCGGACCATCCCATAACGCGCGGTGTGCGCGACTTCATCGTCACCGATGAACAGCACTACATGGATTACGATAAGGATCCGAAGCATGTTTTTCTGGAGACCGTGAACGAGGAAGGGCTGACCTACCGCAACTACGGCGCGACGGCTCCGGGCGGATGGGCCTACGACTACGGCAAGGGGCGTGTTTGTTACATGTCGCCGGGACACTTGCTGACGGTGCACTGGAATCCGGAATACGTCAAACTGCAAAAAAACGCGGTGCGGTGGCTGCTGCGGCAGGGAGGTTGAGATGCAACGAAGAGGATTTCTGGCGACGCCGCTGGCGGCGTTCGCGCAAGGCGGCAGAAGGATCGAAGAGGACGATCCGGGCAACATCAAGATCGCGCATATCCTGAACTGGAATGTGAGCGACGATTTCCTGCTGTTCTGCAAGCAGATCGGGCTGAAGTGGGCGCGGCTGATGTATCACGAAGACCCGCACGTGGACAAGGTTCGCGCGGTGCAGAAGCGGTTTGAGAGTTTCGGGATCCGGATCTACAGCGGCTGTCATTATGCCTACCGGTCGTTGGACGTGCAACTTGGTCTGCCAGGGCGGGACAAGCAGATTGAGATTTACCAGACCTTCCTGCGGACGCTGGGCAAACTGGGCATTCATGGAGCGAACTACGATTTCCATCCGGCCAACACGTACACGACGAACTACATCATGCGGCGCGGCTACCGTACGCGCGAGTTCAGTGTGAAGGATTTCCGGGAGAAGGTGGAGAAGCAGCGGTTCGATCGCGAGTATTCCGCCGAGGATATCTGGGCGACCTACACCTACTTCATGAAGGCGGTGCTACCGGTGGCCAAGGAAGCGGGCGTCTACATGGCGCTGCATCCGGACGATCCGCCGCTGGCCAAGATGAACGGCGTGGCGAAGCTGTTCGTTCACTACGACGGCTATAAGCGGGCCGAGCAGATCGCCGGGGAGAACAAGTACTGGGGCCTGCGGCTGTGCGTGGGCACGTGGATGGAAGGCGGAGACAAGATGGGCAAGGACAGCTTTGAGATGATCCGCGACTTCGGCCCGCGCGGCAGGCTGTGGGATATTGATTTCCGCAACGTGAGTTCGCCATTGCCGGTGTTTCATGAGACGTTCCCGGATGAGGGCTATACCGACATGCACAAGATCATGCGTACGCTGCGCGAGGTGAAGTATTCGAGCGGCATGGTGCCGGATCATATTCCGGAGCTGGCTGGTGATGGTCCGGAGAAGCGGGCAGGACTTGCCTACTGCATCGCCTGCATGAAGCAGTGGCTGCGGCGCGCCAATGATGAAGTGGGCTAGCGGCGGGTGTAGAATCATCATGGTGCTTTGAAGGGAGGCCCGTTTCATGAAGAAACTGCTCGTTCGAGCGTTGTGCATTCTGGCCGTCATTGCCGTTGGCGCGATGGCCGCCGATATCAGCGGGAAGTGGGAGGCGCAGGTGCCGGGACGCGGCGGTGAACCCCGCGCGACCACCTTCACGTTCAAAGTGGAGGGCGATAAACTCACCGGAACCATGTCGGATGGCCGTGGCGAGGCCGTGGCGATCGAAAATGGCAAAGTCAGCGGCGACACGATTTCATTCAGCGTGACGACGCAGCGCGGGAAGCGCGGCTACACGGGCACGGTCTCCGGCTCGGAGATCAAGTTCAAGCGCGAAGGCGGGCAGAACGCACAGGAGTTCACGGCGAAGCGCGCCGCCAGCTAGTTTTTTCGCTCAGAAGCCTATACTGGGGTCATGAGGCCGGCCGCGGATTTCCGGATCGCGAGCGGCGTGCATCAGCCTGCCTATTTGCAATTGGCGCGCAGAGGGGAACTGAAGCGCAGGGCACGGGAAGCGCTGGAAGGTCTGCGGCAGTGTCTGGTGTGCCCGCGCGATTGCGGCGTGGACCGGCTGGCGGACAAGACGACCGCTTGCCACACCGGACGGCATGCGCAGGTGAGCAGTTACTTCCCTCACTTCGGCGAGGAGGATTGTCTGCGTGGGTGGCGCGGCAGCGGGACGATCTTCTTTTCGATGTGCAATCTGCGCTGCGTTTTCTGCCAGAACTACGATATTTCGCAGGCCGAGCGCGGGCCGGAGGTGCGGCCGGAGAGGCTGGCGGCCATGATGCTGGAGTTGCAGGACCGGGGCTGCCACAACATCAACTTTGTGACGCCGGAGCACGTCGTGCCACAGATCCTGGAGGCGCTGGCGATCGCGGCGGAGCAAGGACTGCGGCTGCCGCTGGTTTACAACACGTCGGCCTACGATTCGATGGAAAGCCTGCGGCTGATGGACGGCGTGGTGGATATCTACATGCCGGATTTCAAGTTCTGGGACGCGGCGATGTCGCTACGGTACGTGAAGGCCAAGGATTACCCGGAGGCTGCTCGAAGGGCGATCCGGGAGATGCACCGGCAGGTTGGCGAGTTGTGCGTGGACGAGAACGGTTTGGCGAGGCGTGGCTTGTTGTTGCGGCACTTGCTGATGCCTGGGGAGATTGCGGATACGGAGAAGATTCTTGCGTTCGTGGCGGAAGAGATATCGCGCGACACCTACGTGAACCTGATGGATCAGTACCGGCCGGCGGGGCGTGTCCAGGGCAATGAGTTTGTCGAGATCCAACGAGGAATCACCGGAGGCGAGTATGAGCAGGCGCTGGAGGCGGCAGGAGGGGTTGGGCTGTGGCGCATCGACGGCAGAAGCAGGTCAGGCTTGAAGGACCAGGCATTTCAGATAATGCGTTTCTGGGACGGTTAGCAGAATGGGGTGATCCTGGGCTTGCGTCCTCCGTTCGAGGATGCGCATGCTGCGGCCGGCATCGAGTGCAGCCCGTGCGATCACTTCGAGCAGCGCGGATTCGGCCATGTGGTGCGAGCAGGAGCAGGAGACCAGGATTCCGCGGGGAGAGAGAAGCTTTAAGGCGCGAGTGTTGATGTCGCGGTATCCGCGCAGGGCGCCTGCAACGGCGGAGCGGGATTTGGCGAATGCGGGTGGGTCAAGGATCACCGTGTCAAAGCGCCGGCCGGCGGCCGCATAGCCTGCCAGGAGGTCAAACACATCGGCTTCCTTGAACGCGACGTTCCCGATGTTGTTCGCCTCGGCGTTGCCGCGTGCGACAGCGAGCGATGAGGATGAGGAGTCAACCGCCTCGACGGTTTCGCATCGCCCGGCCAGGTGAAGCGCAAAGCCGCCGGTGGAGGTGAAGCAGTCAAGCGCCTTGCCGTGGCCATAGCGGGCGGCGGCAACGTAGTTTTCGCGCTGGTCCAGGTAGAGGCCTGTTTTCTGACCCTCAAGCGGCTCCACCTTCCAGCGAAGTCCGTTCATGGTGATCCACTGCTCGTCAGACAGGGAACCGTGGAGCAGTTTCTTTTCAAGCGGGAGGTCTTCTTTCTTACGGGTCGGGGAATCGTTACGGGCGACGATGGCTTGTGGAGAGAAGAGTTCCACCAGGCAGGAGACAATCAGATCCGTGGCGCGATCCATTCCTTGAGAAAGGGCTTGGATGACGTAGCAATCTCCGTATCGGTCAACGATCAGGCCGGGAAGCAGGTCTGCTTCTGAATAGACGAGGCGGTAGGCGCCTGAGGAGATTCCGAGGAACTCGCGATGGCGCGCCGCGGCCTGGATCCGGTCGAAGTAAAACTGGCGGTTGACGGGAATCGCTTGGCGATCGAGGATGCGGAGCCGGATCTGCGAGGTGGAGGAGTAATGGGCCGTGCCGAGCGGCCGGCCCTTGTGGTCGAGGACGGAGACGGTGGCGCCCGGAGAAGCATCGCCCGAGACATCGGAGGCGAACACCCAGGGATGACCAGAAAGGATGCGCTCAGCACCCTTGCGGGTCAGCCGCAGCTCAGACGATGGCACGGAGGCGGGCGATGCGCTGTTCGGTGGCCGGGTGCGTCGAGAAGAGCCGGGCCAGCGCCTGACCGCTGAACGGCTTGATGATGAACATGTGGGCGGTGGCGGGCGAGGCTTCCAGCGGAATCCGCTTGGAGTAGTTTTCCAGTTTCTGCAAAGCGGAAACGAGACCGTGCGGGGTCCCAGTGTACTTGGCTGCGGTGGCGTCGGCGGAAAATTCGCGTGTGCGCGAGATGGCCATTTGGATCAGCATGGCGGCGATGGGGCCGAGAATCAGCATGAAGATGGCGCCTAAGGGGCTACCGCCTTCGTCATCATCGCGGCGGCCACCGAGGAAGAATGCCATGTGGGAAAGGTAAGTGATGGCGGCGCCGAGCGTGGCGGCGATGGAGCTGATGAGAATATCGCGATTCTTGATGTGGGCCAGCTCATGCGCGATCACGCCTTCCAGCTCACGCGCGTCCATCACTTGCAGAAGGCCGTGAGTGACGGCGACGGAGGCATGCTTGGGGTTGCGGCCGGTAGCGAAGGCGTTGGGGGAATGTTCGGGAATGATCCAGAGCTTCGGCACGGGGATGCCCATGCGCGAGCAGAGATGTTCGGTCATGGGGCCGATGCGCGCGTAAACCTGGTGATTCTCGGTGGGCGAAACGGGCTGAGCGCGGTACATCGACAAGGCGATCTTGTCGGAAAAGAAATAGGACGCAAAGTTCATGACGACGGCCATGATGAGGCCCAGGAAAAGGCCTTGCCGGCCTCCGAGAGCCTGACCGCCGACGAGAAGAACACTGCTCAACAGACCCAGCAGGAGGGCAGTTTTGATTCCGTTCATAAAGTTGATCTGCTCCTATTTTCGCACGAAGGGGCGCCTGCGGCTAGCATACGCGGCGCCCCTTTCGACCTTATCGGCTCAATTCGCGCTGACGTTGACTTTCACCGTCCGGGGCTTGGCCACTTCCTTCTTGGCGACGGCGACCTTCAGCACGCCGTTCTTGTAGTCGGCGGTGATCTTTTCCGGGTCAACCGTTTCCGGCAGCGAGAAGGCCCGCATGAAGGAGCCATAGTGGCGCTCAATGCGGTGGTAGCCCTTTTCGGAGTCCTTCTTTTCGAATTCCCGTTTGCCCTTGAGAGTCAAGGTGCCGTTTTCCATGCGCACCTCGATATCTTCGAGCTTGACGTCTGGCAGGTCAGCTTTGAGAACGAGCTCGTTCTCGGTTTCGAGGATATCGACCGCGGGCGCCCAAGGACGAGAAGACTGCTCGTCGGAGAGCATGCGGTTAAAGGTATCGAACATGGAAAGGCCTTTGGAGAAGTCGTCGAGATCGGCGAAAGGATTGTATTTGATAAGCATGTTGTGTAAACCTCCTTCAGTCATATGCACATCTACATCATAAAACATGAGTGCTGTCTTGTAAAGTTATTTTATTCAAAGCTGTCTCATGTGTCCGTAAATCGATGAATATAAAGCAAAAATGGCCCAGGATCTACCCTGGGCCATTCGGTTGTTTCCGCGCTGCGGCGCCGGCTTATCCCTTTTCCGAGCTCTCCTCGGTCTCTTCCTCTTCGCGGCCTTCGCGCATCGCCTTCAGCTTCTCTTCCTTGCGGCGGGCACGTTCGGCGGCGCGTTTGACCAGCGTGGAGCCGACCAGCTCAAGCAGGCACTGTTCGGCGCCATCGCCCTTGCGGGGCCCAAGCCGGACGATGCGGGTATAGCCGCCGTTGCGCTGGGCGAAACGGGGGCTGAGCTTGTCAAACAGCTTCTTCACGGAAGCGGGCGTTTCCAGGAACGCGGCCGCCTGGCGGCGGGCGTGGAGAGAGTCGCGCTTGCCGAGGGTGATCATCTTGTCGACCAGCGGCTTGACGGCTTTGGCCTTGGGCACGGTGGTGATGACGCGCTCATGTTCGATGACGCTGGTGACCAGCGCGCGCAGCAGAGCCTTGCGGGCGCCGCTGTCCCGCTTGAGTTTGAATCCACCTCTACGATGTCTCATGATGCTGTTTCCTTAACTCTGCCGGCCGAGTGGGCTCACTCGGCGAATTCGGCTTCCTCTTCCTGGCCCTCGGTCATGCCCTCGAGATCTTCATCTCCTTCCATGCCCTCTTCAGCCTCGAACGCGACGGGGGCTCCGGAGGGGGAGATGAGGCGGCCCTGCGCGTCAAAGCGCATGCCGAAGCTGAGGTTGAGGTTGCCGAGGATTTCCTTGATCTCGTTGAGCGACTTGCGGCCGAAGTTCTTGGTGCGCAGCATTTCGGCTTCGGTCTTCTGCACCAGGTCGCCGATCGTTTGAATGTTGGCGTTCTTGAGGCAGTTGTAGGAGCGGACGCTCAGCTCCATCTCCTCGACCGAGCGGTTGAGCACCTCGTTCATCTGGTTGATGGCGCGGTCTGCCGGCTCTTCGACCATTTCCGCCACTTCTTCAAAGTTGATGAAGATGGTCATGTGATCCTTGAGAAGCTTGGCGGCCTGGCCGATGGCATCCTGCGGGCTGATGGCGCCGTTGGTCCACACCTCGATGGTGAGCTTGTCGAAGTCGGTCATCTGGCCCAGGCGCGCGGCTTCGACGGCAAAGTTGACCTTGCGCACGGGGGAGTGAACCGAATCGATGGCGATGTAGCCGGTGGGCAGGTCTTCATCGAAGTTGCGGTCCTGGCTGACATAGCCGCGGCCCTGTTTGAGGCGCATTTCGATGCTGAGCTTACCGCCTTCGCCGATGGTGGCGATGTGCATGTGGCGGTCGAGTACTTCCACGTCGTGGCCGCACTCGATCTGGCCGCTGAGCACCTCGCCGGTGGAGTCTGCAACCAGGCGCACGGTGTGCTCACCCTCTCCACTCATCTTGAAGGGCACCTGCTTGAGGTTGAGGATGATGTCGGTGGCATCCTCGACGACGCCCGGGATGGGGCTGAACTCGTGCGAGACGCCCTCGATGCGGACGGCCGTGATCGCGGCGCCCTCGATGGAGCTGAGCAGGACACGGCGGAGGCCGTTGCCGATGGTGGTGCCGAAGCCGCGCTCAAACGGCTGGGCCCAGAACATGCCGTAGCGTTCGGTGAGCGATTCGGTATTGGCAACCAGACGTTTGGGTCGTTGAAAACCTTTAAACATAGAAAATCGTGACTCCTCTCTAGGCCGCGCAACTCAGGCCGCGGCCGAAAAACGCCTACTTGGAATAAAGTTCCACAATCATCTGCTCGTTGATCTGGATTTGCACCAGCTCTTCGCGCTTGGGCATGCCGATGACGCGGCCCTTGAGATTCTCGCGGTCCACCTCAAGCCAGTTCGGGACGGGCTGATGCGCGGTGGCGTCGCGCGAGGAGAGAATGGCCGTGTTGTTGCGGCTCTTCTCACGAACCTCGACGGTGTCGCCCTGCTTGACGGTGAACGAGGGGATGTTGACCTTGCGGCCGTTGACTTGAATATGGCCGTGGCGGACGATCTGACGGCTCTGGGCGCGCGAGGTGCCGAAGCCCATGCGGTAGACGACGTTATCGAGGCGGCGTTCGAGCAGACCCATCATGTGGTCGCCGGTGACGCCTTTCATGCGCGCGGCCTTTTCAAAGAGGTTGCGGAACTGGCCTTCCAGCATGCCGTAGATGCGGCGAACCTTCTGCTTTTCCCGCAGCTGCAGGCCGTAGCCTTGAATCTTCGGCTTGCGCGCCTTGCCGTGCTGTCCGGGCGGGAAGTTGCGCTTTTCAATGGCGCACTTTTCGCTATGGCAGCGCTCCCCTTTCAGAAACAGCTTCATCGCTTCCCGGCGGCAGAGCCGGCAAACGGCATCTTTATATCGAGCCACAGTGTTTCAGTCTCCTTACCTGTACTTCCACTTCTTCCTGTGCAGGTGCAGTTTACAAGCCCTTATGCGCGATGGCGGCTCTTCTTCCTGCTTCCATCCAATGCAGCGCTTCTTAGACGCGCCGTTTCTTGGGTGGCCGGCACCCGTTGTGCGGGATCGGTGTGGCGTCCTTGATATGACGGACGTCGATCCCGGCGGTAGCCAGCGCGCGGACGGCCGATTCACGGCCGGAGCCCGGGCCACTGACAAAAACATCCACGTTGCGAACTCCCGATTCCTTGGCCTTGTTGGCGGCGGTCAAGGCCGCCTGCTGCGCGGCGAAGGGCGTTCCTTTGCGCGAGCCTCGGAAGCCAAGCGAACCCGAGCTGGACCAGGCCAGCACATTGCCGGAGCGGTCCGTAAAAGTGACGATCGTGTTGTTGAACGAAGCCTGGACATACACGATGCCGGAAGGAATATTCTTTTTTTCCTTCTTTTTGAAGCTCTTCTTTTTTCCGGCCTTGCCTGCTGCTTTCGCTTTCGCCATGAGTTTCCTTCCGCCTTACCTTATGCCTTGCCGACCTTCTTCTTGTTGGCCACGGTGCCGCGGCGCGGGCCCTTGCGGGTGCGCGCGTTGGTGTGGGTGCGCTGACCGCGAACCGGCAGGCCGCGGCGGTGGCGCAGGCCGCGGTAGGAGCCCATTTCGATCAGGCGCTTCACGTTCAGCGAGAACTCCTTGCGGAGGTCGCCTTCCACGGCGCCTTCATCTTCGATGATCTGACGGAGTTTACTGACCTGATCCTCGGTAAGGTCGGCGACCTTGGTGCTGAAATCGATGTTGGCGCGGAACAGGATCGACCGCGACCTGGTCCTTCCGATGCCGTAAATATAGGTGAGGCCGACTTCGGCTCTCTTCTTCGGCGGTAAATCCACACCAGCGATGCGCGCCATAATTCTCTCCTAGCCCTGCCTCTGCTTATGCTTGGGGTTGACGCAAATGACCCGCACCACGCCGTGGCGCTGGATCAATTTGCACTTTTCACAGATTCGCTTCACGCTTGCTCGAACCTTCATAATTCTCTTTCCTCACACTGTCTTCCCGGGGCTGTTCTCAGCACCCTGCCGCGCGACGAATCACGCGGCGATAAAGCCACCTCGACACGATCTCCCGGCCGCAGGCGAACAAAGTTCACCTGGCTGGCGGCAGCCGCATGCGCCAGCACGCGCCGGCAATCGGGCAGCTCGACGCGAACCTTGCCGCTTTCCAGCAGCTCAACGACGGTGCCCATCACGGTCTGGTCAGCACCCATGGCCCATCGGCTGTGATCGCCACGCAATGCTCAAAATGCGCCGACCAGGATCCATCCTTACTGCAAGCGGTCCACCGGTCGGCCTTGTTATGGCTTTCCGGCGAGCCGGCATTCACCATCGGCTCAAGCGCCAGGACCATGCCTTCCTTGAGCCGCGGATTCTCGTTCTTGCGGTCCACGTAGTTGGGCACCTGCGGCTCCTCATGGAGCTGAGAGCCGATGCCGTGGCCGACAAACTCACGCACAATGCCGAAACCGTTGGCGGTGACGTGGCGCTCGACGGCGCCGCAGATATCGAACAACCGGTTGCCGGCGCGGGTCTGATCAATAGCCAGTTCCAGCGCCTCCTTGGTGACGTCGAGCAGGCGCCGGATCTGGGGGGCCACTTCACCCACCGGGATGGTAATGGCCGAGTCGCCGTACCAGCCGTTCAGCTCGACGCCGGTGTCAACCGAAACAATGTCGCCGGTCTTTAAAACTCTCTTTGCCGAAGGCGGCCCGTGCACGATCTCGTCATTCACCGAGGTGCACAGCACGTATTTGTATCGCTGGCCCACCGCCGGCACGTAATAATTCTTGAAGGCCGGCCGGGCACCCGCGTCGCGCATCATGCGCTCGGCTTCCACTTCCAGATCCATGGTGGTGACGCCGTCGGCGACCATGGACTCCACGCGCTTGAGAATGCTGTAGACAAGCATGCCCGCCGCGCGCATTTTTTCCAGCTCGGCAGGTGTCTTGCGGATGATTCTTCGCGTATGCTCTAGCAAAGTAGAAGTCGCTTCAGCGGGCGGAGTCGGTTAACTTATTATATCTCAACCGGCTGCCCTGTTCTAAAAGACCGCCCGGCGGCCACGGATGCGGCCCGAACGCGGCGTAAACCCTTCGTAGTGGCGCATAATCAGCTGCGCCTCCACCTGATTGACGGTGTCCATTGCCACACCCACGACGATGAGCAACGAAGTTCCGCCGAAATAGAAACTCACGCCGAGGCCGTCGAGCAGCCAGCGTGGAAAATTGGAATCGATCCAGTTGCCCATCAGCGGCAATCGCTGGAGCTTGATGCCTGAGATCATCACTTCGGGGATGATGCTGAGCAGGGCAAGGTAGAGCCCGCCGACCATGGTGATGCGCGTGAGGATCTTGTTCATGTAGTCGGCGGTATTGCGGCCCGGGCGGATGCCAGGGATGAAGCCGCCGTACTTGCGCATATTGTCCGCCGCTTCATTCGGATTGAAGATGATCGAGACGTAGAAGAAACAGAAGAAGATGATGCCGACGGTATAGATAAGAAAGTAGAGCGGCATGGAGTGCGAGATGGACTCGAGCATGGGCCTGAGCCAGGAGCTGTTGCGGATACCCTCAAACTGCATGAAGCTCTGCGGGATGGCGAGCAGCGAGGAGGCGAAGATCACCGGGATGACGCCGCCGGCATTGACCTTCAGTGGCAGGTGAGTGGACTGGCCACCCATCATCTTCCGGCCGACGACACGCTTGGCGTACTGAACGGGGATGCGCCGCTCGCCGCGTTCCACCAGCACAATGAAACCGACCACGGCGATCATGACCGAGAGGATGATGATCATCTGGAAGGGATCCCATTGCCGGGTGACCATGACGTTGGTGTAGATTTCCACCATCGCCTCGGGCAAGCCGATGACGATACCGGCGAAGATGATCAGCGACATGCCGTTGCCGATGCCGCGTTCCGAGATCTGCTCGCCGAGCCACATGATGAAGGCCGTTCCGGTGGTGAGCGAGATGATGGTCATCAAGATAAAGCCGATGCCGGGGTTGAGCACAAAGCCGCTGTCGGCGGTTTGGAGCGCCGTGGCGATACCGAACGACTGGACTATGGCTAGGATGACGGTTAGGTAGCGCGTCCACTGGGTGATCTTGCGGCGGCCGAGCTCGCCTTCTTTCTGGAGCTTTTCCAGTGCGGGCACGACGACGGTCATCAACTGCAAGATGATCGATGCCGTGATGTAAGGCATGATGCCGAGGGCAAAGACCGTGAGCCGGCTCAGCATGCCGCCGCTGAACAGATCGATGAAGCCGAAGAAGGTGTTCTGGTTCTCCTGGAAGAAGGCCTGGAGACGGGCGGCGTTGACGCCCGGCGTGGGGATCTGTGCCCCGAGGCGGTAGACCGCCAGCAAACCTAGGGTGAACAGAACCCGCTTGCGCAGGTCGGGAATCTTGAAGATATTGACGAAGGCTTCCAGGAACTTATTCATCGGCTTACAACTCCGTCATTACTTGGAAGGAGCGACCTTTTCGATCTTCTCCACCTTGCCGCCCGCGGCGGCGATTTTCTTTTCCGCTTCGGGCGAGAAAAAGTGCGCCTTGACGGTGATCTTGCGCTTCAGCTCTCCGCCGGCGAGAATTTTCAGGCCGTCGTGGAGCTTCTTGAGCACTCCGGACTCGACCAGCGATTCCGGCGAGAAGCTGTTGCCTTCGAGCTTCTCCAGCCGGCCGACGTTCAAAATCGCGTAGCGCTTCTTGAAAATGTTGGTGAATCCGCGTTTGGGCAGACGGCGGTGGAGCGGCATCTGGCCGCCTTCAAAGCCGCGCATCTTGCTGTAACCGGAAATGGAGCGTGCGCCCTTGTGACCACGGCCGCTGGTCTTGCCGCGGCCGGAGCCCATACCGCGGCCGATGCGGCGTTTGTTCTTCTGCTGCCCGGCGGGCGGTTTCAGGTTACTGAGGTTCATTGGCTAGATCCTTTCCTTGCCGTTGGGCATTAGTCGACGATGGCCAGCAGGTGGGGCACTTTGGCGACCATGCCGCGGAATCCCGGCGTATCGGGCCGCTCTACCACCTGGTTCATCTTCTTCAGCCCGAGCGAACGGACGATTTTCTTCTGCTTTTCCTGGCGGCCGATGGGGCTGCCAACCAGTTTGATTTTGATCATTGCTGCCTGAGCCATAATGGGCAAACTCCGTCCTAGCCGCGCAGCTTCTCCACGGGAACCCCGCGAAGCTCGCTGACTTCATTGCGGTCGCGCAACTGTTCCAGCGCGTCGATGGTGGCGCGGATCACGTTGTGGGGATTGTGCGAACCGATGGATTTGGTCAAAACGTTGGGAACGCCCGCGGCCTGCATGACGGCGCGCACCGGCCCGCCGGCGATGACGCCGGTACCGGGAGCAGCGGGCTTGAGCAGCACCTGGCCGGAGCCGAACCGCCCGAGCACAGGATGCATGATGGTGTGCTCATGGACGTTCACCTTGCGCAGATTCCGCTTGGCGGCTTCGATTCCCTTCTTGATGGCGGCCGGGACTTCGCGCGCCTTGCCGGTGCCGAAGCCGACGATCTTGGCGGAGGGATCTCCGACGACGACTAAAGCGGCGAAGCTCAAGTTCTTACCGCCCTTGACGACCTTGGTGACGCGGTTGATCGAGATCACCTGCTCCTTGAGGTTCAGGTTGGATTGATCAATCCTCTTTGCATTGGCAGCGGGCATAGATTAAAACTCCAGTCCTGCCTGGCGCGCGGCATCGGCCAGGGCTTTGAGGCGGCCGTGATACATGTAACCGCCGCGGTCAAACACGACTTTCTTGATGCCTTTTTCAATGGCGCGCTCGGCCACCAGACGTCCGACCTCTTTGGCTCCGGCGGCGTTGCCGCCCTTCTTGGCGCTTTTTTCGGTGGAGGAGGCGGCGGCGATGGTGCGGCCGACACGATCGTCGATGACCTGCGCGTAGATGTGCTTCAGGCTGCGGTAGACGGCCAGCCGCGGGCGCTCCGGAGTGCCGGCAATGCGGGCGCGGATTCTTTTGTGAATCTTCGTGCGGTGATGGTCTCGGGATAGTTTTTTGATCATCGTTGTCTACCCTCCTGGCTACTTGGCCGCCGCCCCGGCCTTACCGACCTTCTTGCGGAGCGCTTCGCCCGTGTAGCGGATGCCCTTGTTCTTGTACGGATCGGGCGGACGCAGGGCGCGGATGTTGGCCGCGGTCTGGCCCAGAAGCTGCCGGTCATGGCTGGTCAGAATCAGGTGCGTCTGCTTGTCGATCTTCATGTCAACGCCATCCGGCAGAAGAAACTCGATGGCGTGCGAATAGCCGAGCGTGAAGATGGCGACGCGGCCCTTGATGTCGGCGCGGTAGCCGATGCCGACAATATCCAACTCGCGGGTGAACCCGGAGGAAACGCCATGGACGGCATTGGCGGCAAGCGCGCGGGCCAGCCCGTGGGCGGCGGCGTGCTCATCGCTCTGGCGGACGAGTTCAAGCGTATCGCCGGTAAGGCGCGCCTCGATACCGGCGGGAACCGGCACCTGCAGCGAGCCCTTCGGTCCGGTGACCTGCAGCGTGTCGCTGATGGCGACCTTCACCCCTTTCGGCAGGGGAATCGGCTTCTTTCCAACTCTAGACATAAAGAACCTTCCTCAACAAAGCGGCTCCACCCTACCAGATCTGGCAGAGGACTTCTCCGCCTACTCCGGTCTTGCGCGCTTCGGCGCCCGTCATCACGCCGCGCGAGGTGGTCAGGATATTGATCCCGAGACCGCCCAGCACGCGCGGCACATCCGTGCCACCCACATAGATGCGGCAGCCGGGCCGGGAAACACGCTCGATGCGGGAAATCACCGGCAGATTCGAGCCGTTGTACTTCAAGTAGATGCGGATGGTCTTGGCCGGGCCTTCCTCAACCAGCTTGTAGTTCAGCACGTAGCCTTCGTCCTTGAGAATTCGCGCGATCTCCAGCTTCAGCTTCGACGACGGCACGTCCACCTTCGGGTGGCGCGCGGCCAGCGCGTTGCGGATTCTGGTGAGCATATCTGCGATGGGATCAGAAATCATTGCCATCAACCTCGTTCATCAAACCTTCGCCATTACGATAGTGGGGCGCCATCTTACCAGCTCGACTTCGTCACCCCGGGGATTTCGCCGGCCAGAGCCAGCTTCCGGAAACAGATCCGGCACAGCTTGAACTTGCGCAAGTAGCCGCGCGGCCGGCCGCACAGCTGGCAGCGGTTGCGGTGCCGGATGGCCAGCTTCGGAGTCTTCTTCTTCCGGGCCGTCTCCAGCCGTCTGTCCCTGGCTTTTTTCGCTGTTGTTGCCATGGTTTCTCCTTATCCGCTCCGATGCGCCTATTGCCGGAAAGGCATGCCCAACTGCTTCAGCAGGGCCAGCCCCTCGGCATCGGTTTTCGCGGTGGTGGTGATGCAGACGTTCATGCCTTTCGTCTTGTCCACCTTGTTGTAGTCAATCTCAGGGAAGATCAGCTGATCCTTCAGCCCGAGCGTATAATTGCCGCGGCCGTCAAACGACTTGGTGGAGATGCCGCGGAAGTCGCGCACGCGCGGCAGCGCGACGTTCATCAACCGGTCCAGGAATTCGTACATGTGGTTGCCGCGCAGAGTCACCATGCAGCCGATGGGCATGCCCTCACGCACCTTGAACGCCGCCACCGACTTGCGCGCCTTGGTGACCACCGGTCGCTGGCCCGTGATCGCGCCGAGTTCATTCACCGCGCCGTCGATCAGCTTGGCGTTCTGTGTCGCCTCACCGAGCCCGATGTTGATGCACACCTTTTCCAGTTTCGGCACCGCCATGCGGTTCGGGTATTGGAACTCCTTGGTCAGAGCCGGAACCACCGTTTTCAAATAATGATCTTTCAGCCTGGCTGCCATATTGCTTATGCCTTCTTATCCAGAACTTCGCCGGTCTTGCGCGCGATGCGCACGCGGCGGGCCTTGCCTCCGCCTGTTTCGACGCGGGAGCCCATGCGGGTGGCGACGCCACCGGAGGTCAGAATCATCACGCTTGATACATCAATGGCGCCTTCCCGTTCGGCGATGCCGCCCTTGATCTGGCGCGCCGGATTGGGACGGGTGTGGCGCTTGACCATCATGACGCCTTCCACCAGCAACTTGCCGCGGCCACGATCCACGGAGAGGATGCGGCCGGTCTTGCCTTTATCCCGCCCCGAGATCACCTTCACCACGTCGCCGGTGCGGAGCCGGATTTTGCGCGGCGCGGGCGCTTTCTTCTTCTTCATTAAATTACCTCCGGGGCAAGCGATACGATCTTCATGAATCGCTTGTCGCGCAGTTCGCGGGCGACGGGCCCGAACACGCGCGTGCCGACAGGCTCGCCCAGCTCGTTAATGAGCACGGCGGCGTTGGAGTCAAAACGGATATAGGTGCCGTCGCGGCGGCGGGTCTCCTTGCGCGTTCTTACGATGACGCAGCGGACCACCTTGCCCTTCTTCACCTGCGATTCCGGCGCGGCTTCCTTCACGCTGGCGGTAATGACATCCCCAAGGCCCGCGCGCAGGCCGAGATCCCCGCCGCGCGGCAAGATACACTGCAGCTTCTTGGCGCCTGAATTATCGGCCACCTCGAGGATGGTTCTCATTCCGATCATGGCTTTTGTCTCCTCATTTCAGCCGGCGTTTTATCCGGCTTGGCCTTCCTCGGCGGGCGTATCGGTCCGCCTCACCCGCTTGCGCTTGGCGGTGTCCGTGTTCGCTTCAATGGCCTCCACTTGGACGGCACGCCGGATCACTTCACCCAATTTCCACCGCTTCAACCGGCTCATTGGCCGGCACTCGATGATGCGTACGACATCGCCCACGCGGGCCGAACCATCTTCATCGTGCGCATAAAACTTCTTGCGCTTGGTCACGATCCGCTTGTACACCGGATGCGAAACCCGGCGGGTCACCTCGACGACAATCGTCTTGGCCATCTTGGCCGAAACGACATTGCCGATCTTTTCCGTTTTCTTATGGACGGCTTGTTCGGCCATGATTAGCTCTTCCCCTTCGAGGCGATCTGCCGATCCCGCTGCACGGTGAGAATGCGGGCGCGGTCCTTGCGCAGGGCGCGGTATTTCTTCAGCCCTTCGGTTTGGCCCATTTTCATCTGGAGCCGGAGCCGGAACAGCTGCTCCTGGATCTCGTGATCCTGGCTGCTCAGCTCATCGGCGTCCATTTCGCGAATCTTGTTGCTCTTCATCGTAAGCCTCGTCTGCTATCGCCTTTCTCAGCCGCCTTGCTCGCGCGACACCATCTTGCAGGGGATCGGCAGCTTCTGCGCGGCCAGCTTCATTGCGGCGCTGGCGGTGGCGGCGTCGACGCCTTCCATCTCAAACAGGATCTTTCCGGGACGCACCACGCAAACCCAACCTTCCGGCGCACCCTTGCCCTTGCCCATACGCGTCTCCTGCGGCTTCTTGGTGATGGGCTTGTCGGGGAAAACGCGGATCCAGATCTTGCCGCCGCGCTTAATGGAGCGCGTCATGGCGACACGCGCCGCCTCGATCTGGCGGTCGGTCACCCAGGCCACGCGGAGGGCCTTCAGCCCGTAGTCGCCAAAGGAAAGCGTCGAGCCGCGCCACGCCTTGCCCGCACGGCGGCCCCGCTGCTGCTTCCTGTACTTAACTTTCTTCGGCATCAACATGGCGTCATGCTCTCCTGGTTATTCCTTGGTTTCCGGCCCAGCTTCGGGAGTTTCCGGCGGGGCGGGCTGGTCGCTGTCCTGCTTGAATTCCGTCTTCCAGCTCGGCGTCGGCGCTGTCAGCGGCGGCAGTATCGGACCGGAGGTCCGGGCCGGCTGAGGCATGTCGCCCGGAGGCGCCTGCACGGCGGGTCCGGCTGGCTCCGGCGCGGGAGGCGCGACAGGGGAAAACGAACGCGGCGCTCTGGGCTCGCGGTCGCGCCGCGGCGCCCGGCGCGGTTCCGGATCGCCGGCGCGCAGCAGCTGCCGCGAACCATGACCTTCCAGGATCTCGCCTTTGTAGACCCAGCACTTCACGCCGATCACGCCGTAGGTGGTGTTGGCTTCGGCAAAACCGTAATCAATGTCGGCGCGCAGGGTGTGCAGCGGAAGCTGCCCCTGTAAATACCATTCGCAGCGTGCGATTTCAGCGCCGTTCAACCGGCCCGACACTCGCACCTTGATTCCCTTGCATCCAAAACGCAGCGCGCTGTCGACCGCCTTGCGCATGGCGCGGCGGAAGGCAATACGCTTTTCCAGCTGCAGCGCAATTGATTCGGCCACCAGCTGCGCGTCCAGCTCCGGCTTGTGCACCTCTTGAATGTCGATGAAGACTTCGCGCTTGGTGCGCTTTGCCAAGTCCTGTTTCAGCTTCTCGATTTCGGCGCCCTTGCGGCCGATGATGATGCCGGGGCGCGCGGTGGAGATGGTGATGCGCAGCTTGTTGCCCGGACGGTCCATCTCGATCGAGCTGACGCCGGCCGATTTCAGGCGGCCTAGCAGATCCTTCTTCAGTTGGAGGTCCTCATGGAGCAACGTCGCATAGTCCTGCTTGGAGAACCACCGCGAGCGCCACGTCTTGGTGACTCCCAGCCGGAATCCGTAGGGATGTACTTTTTGACCCATATTAAGCCGTTGCCTCCTCGGCAACCTTCACCACGATGTGCGAGGTGCGCCTTTGATAACGGTAGGCCCGGCCCATCGGGGCCGGGCGGATGCGCTTCTGCCGGGGACCTTCGTTCACGTAGGCCTCGGCGACGATCAGCTTGTCCACGTCCACATCGGAGGACCGGTTTTCGGCATTGGCCACCGCCGACCGCAGGACCTTCTCGACCGCGGGTGCAATGCCCTTGTTGGTGGCGCGCAGGATGTTGAGCGCCTGCCCCACCTGGCGGCCGCGGATCAGGTCCACCACCAGCCGCGCCTTCTGCGGGCTGACCCGCAGGTATCTGGCTTCTGCTTTCACCTTCATGCGCTAACTCCTTTTCGCCCGGCAACCATTAGGACGGCTTGCCCTTTTCGGCGGCCTTCGCCGAATGGCCCTTGAAGACCCGGGTCGGGGAAAACTCGCCCAGCTTGTGGCCGACCATGTTTTCGGTGATGTAGACCGGGATGAACTTCTTGCCGTTATGCACGGCGATGGTGTGACCGATGAAGTCCGGCAGGATCGTCGAGCGCCGGGACCATGTGCGGACCACTTTCTTTTCGTTCTTGTCGTTCATATCCGCCACCTTCTTCACCAGGTGGTCATCGGCGAACGGTCCTTTATATAGCGATCGGCCCATGCGTTCTCCTTACTTCTTCTTGCCCTTGCGGTTGACGATCATCTTGTCGGTCCGCTTGTTGTTCCGCGTCTTGTAGCCGCGCGTCGGCTGGCCCCAGGGGGTCACCGGATGGCGGCCGCCGGAGGTACGGCCTTCGCCGCCGCCGTGCGGGTGATCGATAGGATTCATCGAAACGCCGCGGTTGTGCGGCTTGCGGCCCAGATGCCGGGTGCGGCCCGCCTTGCCGAGCGTCACGTTCTCGTGATCCAGGTTACCCACTTGGCCGATCGTCGCCTGGCACTCGACACGCACCTTGCGTACTTCGCCCGATGGCAGCTTCAGCAGGGCGTAATCGGTTTCACGCGATACCAGCTGCGCCTGCGCACCGGCCGAACGCGCCATCTGCGCGCCCTTGCCCGCCTTGAGCTCAATAGCGTGAATAAAGGTGCCGGGCGGGATATTCTTGAGCGGAAGCGAATTGCCGACCAAAATGTCGGCGTCGGGGCCGGAATTCAAAGTCTGGCCCACCTGCAATCCCACCGGCGCCAGGATGTAGCGCTTCTCGCCGTCGGCGTAGTTGAGCAGCGCGACGCGCGCCGTGCGGTTGGGATCGTATTCGATCGAGGCGACGCGCGCCGGAATGCCGTGCTTGTCGCGCTTGAAATCGATCTCGCGGTAGGATTTCTTGGCGCCACCCCCACGGAACCGCACCGCGATGCGGCCCAGGTTGTTGCGGCCGCCGGAGCGCTTCTTACCGCGCGTAAGCGATTTTTCCGGGCGATCCTTGGTGATGTCTTCCCGGCTCACCACCGTCTGGTAGCGGCGCGTTGGCGTTGTCGGCCGGTAACTCTTAATCGGCATAGTTAGACCTCAGCGAACTCCGGCATTTTCTGGCCGGGCTTCAACCGGACGTAGGCTTTCTTCCAATCGGAGCGGTAGCCTTGGAAACGTCCGCGGCGGCGCAGTTTTCCGGCAGTGGTAACCGTGCGCACGTCCTGGACCTTCACTTTGAAAAACTTCTCGACAGCGGCCCGGATCTGCACCTTGTTGGCATCGGCATGCACTTCAAAGCAGAGGGTGTTCTCCTCTTCCTTCTTGGTCATGCCTTTTTCGGTGATCATGGGCCGGCGGATGACGTCGAATTGGTTCATTTTGCTAGCGCCTCGCTGATCTTTTTGGCTGCCGCTTCCGACAGCAGAACCCGGTCATGGCCCAGCAGGTCATAGGTGGTCACCTCTTGCGAGGAGACCAGCTTCACCCCGGGCAGGTTGCGCGAGCCCAGTTGCAAATTCCGGTTGTCGGCGTTATCCACCAACAGCACGGAGCGGTTGGCCTCAAGCGCCTTCAGCGCCGCCGCCATTGACTTGGTCTTGTGGTCGGCGAGCGAGAACTCGTTCACCACTTTCAGCTCACCGTCGCGCAGCTTGGCCGACAGCGCCGAGCGCAGCGCGCCAAGCAGCATCTTGCGCGGCAGCTTGTAGGAGTAATCGCGCGGTACGGGCCCGTGGACCGTGCCGCCGTGGCGCCAGATGGGAGAGCGGATGGAGCCCATGCGCGCGCGCCCGGTGCCCTTTTGCCTCCACAGCTTTTTGCCCGATCCGGAGACTTCCCGGCGGACCTTCGTTTTGGCGTTGCCGCCGCGAATCCCGGCCTGGTAGTGGCGCACCGATTCCCACAGCAGGTGCTCATTCACCGGCGCCTGGAAGACCGAATCGGCCAGCTCCACTTCGCCGGTTTTCTTGTTGTTCAGATCAACGACGTCTACCTTTGCCATTACTTCCTGCTCCTTCGGACGACGACGTAACTGCCGTTCGGTCCGGGGACGGCTCCTTTGACCACCAGCAGATTGTCCTCGGCATCCACCTCGACAATCTCCAGGTTGCGCACGGTCACCCGTCCGCCGCCCATGCGCCCCGCCATGCGCATTCCGGGGAAGACGCGGGAGGGGAAGCTGGAGGCGCCGATCGAACCGGGCGCGCGGTGAAACATCGAACCGTGCGTGGCCGGCCCGCCATGAAAGTGGTGGCGCTTCACCAGACCCGCAAAGCCGCGGCCCTTGCTGATGCCGATGACATCCACCTTCTGCTTGGGCTGGAACTGATCCACCAGAACGCGGTCACCCGGCTTCAGGTCGTCATCGCCGGGGCCGAGGGTGAATTCGCGCAGATACTTTACGCCTTCCACGTTGGCCTTCTTGATGTGGCCGGTGCGGGGTTTGTTGATCCGCTGCGGCTTGACGTGCTCCACAAGGCCTAGCTGAACCGCGTCGTAGCCGTCGGTGGTTGGCGTCTTGCGCTGCACCACCACGCACGGGCCCGCCTTCAGGACAGTGACAGGAACCACCTGCCCGTCAGGCCGGAACACCTGCGTCATTCCGATTTTCTTGCCGAGAATTCCTGGACTCATCTCAATACCTCGGTTGCTCGGCGCTTACCGCGCCAGAGCCCCTACTTCTTTCCAAATGCCTTGATCTCCACGTCAACGCCGGCCGGCAGATCCAGCTTCATCAGCGCGTCCACGGTGTCCTGCGTCGGTTCGAGAATATCCATCAGCCGCTTGTGCGTGCGGATCTCGAACTGCTCGCGGGACTTTTTGTCCACGTGCGGCGAGCGCAGCACCGTGTAACGGTTGCGCACCGTCGGAAGAGGAATGGGACCCGCCACCTGCGCGCCGGTGCGCCGGGCCGTCGCCACAATCTCATTGGTCGACTGGTCCAGAATCCGGTGATCGTAGGCTTTGAGCCGTATGCGAATGCGTTCTCGTAGAGCCATGCGGCAGCTTACTCCATTACCTCGGTGACGGTGCCGGCGCCGACCGTGCGGCCGCCTTCGCGAATCGCGAAGCGCAGCCCCTTGGCCATCGCCACCGGCGTGATCAGC
>VFZE01000019.1 GCA_016871315.1 Acidimicrobiia bacterium
TCCTCCGTATCCATCTGGTGGGACACCTGGATCGTCGACGGCGCAGTCCGCCTCGGCTCATTCCTCGTCAAGATGTCTTCTTATCCGATGCGCATCGTGCAAACCGGATATGTGCAGGCCTACGCCCTCATGATCGTCGCCGGCGTGGCCATTCTCTTCGGTTACTACATCATGCGGTGAGGGGACTTTGATGAATGACAACTTACTGAGCATCATCTTATTCACGCCCCTGGCGGGCATGTTCGTTCTCCTCTTCATCCCTTCTGCCCAGCGCACCCTCGTCAAGCTCTGGGCCAACCTCACCGCCATCGCCGGCTTCGCGGTCTCCATCCCCCTCGCCCTCAACTTCGACGCCTCCAACGGCGGCTACCAGTTCGCCGAAAAGGCCGAATGGATCCCGCTGCTCGGCGTCAACTATCATCTCGCCGTCGACGGCATCTCCATGCTGCTCGTCATGCTCACCACCCTCACCGGCATGATCGCCGTCCTCTCCAGCTGGACCGCTGTCGAAGACCGCATCAAGAGCTACTACGCCATGCTGCTCCTGCTTCAGACCGGCATGCTCGGCGTCTTCGTCTCCCTTGACTTCTTCCTCTTCTACGTCTTCTGGGAAGTCGTGCTCGTCCCCATGTACTTCCTCATCGGCGTCTGGGGCGGCCCCAGAAAACTCTACGCCGCCATCAAGTTCTTCCTCTACACCCTCGCCGGCAGCGTCCTCATGCTGCTCGGCATCCTCACCCTCTACTTCCAGCACTACCAGCAATTCGGCTTCTACACCTTCGAAATCGCCGAGCTCATGAAGCTCAACATGCCCCTCCACCTGGAACAGTGGGTCTTCTGGGCCTTCTTCTTCGGCTTCGCCATCAAGGTCCCGATGTTCCCCTTCCACACCTGGCTCCCTGACGCGCACACCGAAGCTCCCACCGCCGGCTCCGTCATCCTCGCCGCCGTACTCCTCAAGATGGGCACATACGGCTTCATCCGCTTCTCTCTCCCGCTGCTCCCCAAAGCCTCCATTGACGCCTCCGTCGTCCAGATCGTTGTCGCCCTCTCCATCATCGGCATTCTCTACGGAGCCCTCGTCTGCCTCATGCAGAACGACTGGAAGAAGCTCGTCGCCTACTCCTCCGTCAGTCACCTCGGCTTCTGCACCCTCGGCATCTTCTCCCTCAATCCCAACGGCATCGCCGGCAGCGTCATCCAGCAGATCAATCACGGCATCTCCACCGGCATGCTCTTCTTGATCGTTGGCGTCGCCTATGAACGCCGCCACACGCGCGACATCAAGGAATACGGCGGCCTCGCCCACGTCATGCCCCACTTCGCCAAGGTCTTCGCCTTCGCCCTGCTCAGCTCCGCCGGCATGCCGCTCCTCAACGGTTTCGTTGGCGAATTCACCATCCTCCAGGGAGCCTTTGAAGCCAACCCCGTCTGGGCCGCCCTGGCCGTCCCCGGTGTCGTGCTGGGAGCCGCCTATCTGCTCTGGCTCTATCAGCGGACCATCCTCGGCCAGGTCACCGTCTCCAGCAACTTGCACCTCAAGGACCTCAACCTCCGCGAGTGGCTCGTCTTCGCCCCGCTCATCGCCTGGGCCCTCTGGATCGGTGTTTACCCCAAGCCCTATTTTGAGATTCTTCAGAAACCCGTTGCGCAACTCGTTGAACGCGTCAAGCCCGGCTACGGCGGCGGCGCCCCCGTGCAGGCCGTGCTCCCGCGGAAGGAGGCCCGATGAGCCAGTTCTACACCCAAACCGATCACTTCGTGCTCCTCCCCGGACTCCTGCTCACCCTGTTCGGCTGCGCCACTTTACTCTTCGATTTCTGGCTCGTCCCCGAAGCCCGCTATAAGAAGCTTTTGGTCGGTTGGCTGATCGCCGCCGAGGCCTTTACCGGAGCCTCCCTCTACCGCCACACCACCTACCTGGCCGATAACGGCCTCACCGAGCTGGTCGCCTTCCGCGGCTCGCTCGTCATGGACGGCTTCTCCATCTTCTTCAATTGGGTCTTCCTCGCCACCGCCGTCATCGTCGCTCTCATCTCCTACCGCTATCTCGAAATCGAAGGCGAGCATCACGGGGAATACTACGGCCTCATCCTCCTCGCCCAATCCGGCATGTTCTTCCTCGCCGCCGGAACCGACCTCGTCACCATCTTCGTCGGCCTTGAACTCATGGCCATCAGCTTCTACGTCATGGTCGGCTTCCTCCGCGCCGACCGCCGCTCCAATGAAGCCGCCATGAAGTATCTCCTCCTCGGCGCCTTCTCCAGCGGCTTCCTCGTTTACGGCTTCTCCGTGATGTACGGCATGAGCGGTTCCACCCGCCTCAGCGACATCGCCGCCTCCTTCGCCGCACGCGACCCCTGGGACCCCATCGCCTTCCTCGCTCTCGCCACCACCGTCGTCGGCCTCCTCTTCAAAATCTCCGCCGTCCCCTTCCACATGTGGGCCCCCGACGCCTATGAAGGCGCTCCCACCACCGTCACCGCCTTCCTCTCCGTCGGCTCCAAGGCCGCCAGCTTCGCCTTCCTCATGCGCATCTTCCTCGGCCCCCTCGCCGCCAGCCGCGAAGTCTGGGAGCCCATCCTCATCGGCGTCGCCATCCTCTCCATGACCGTCGGCAACCTCGCCGCCATCTCCCAAACCAACGTCAAGCGGCTGCTCGCCTACAGTTCCATCTCTCACGCCGGCTACATTCTGCTCGGCCTGATCGCCGGCAACGACACCGGCCTCAAGGGCGTCGCCATTTACGTCCTCGTCTACACCTTCATGAACCTCGGCGCCTTCCTCGTCATCGTCGCTCTCCGCCGCGAAAACATCATCGGCGAAGATGTCGAAGATCTCGCCGGCCTCATGCACCGCGGCCCCGGCTACGCCATCCTCATGCTCATCTTCATGCTCTCCCTCGCCGGCATCCCTCCCACCGCCGGCTTCATCGGCAAATACTACATCTTCCTCTCCCTCATGCAGACCGGCCATTATCTGGTCGCCGTCGCCGCCGCCCTCTACGTCGCCGTCGCCATTTATTACTACTTCCGCATTGTGCGCAGCATGTTCGTTTCCGACGTCTCAGAACCAACCCCGCTGGCCGCCAGTCTCGGCATGCGCGTCGCCGTCGCCGTATCCGCCGGACTCACCCTCGCCATCGGCCTCTACCCGGAACCTTTCCTGCAAATGGCGCAGACAAGTCTCATTCGATAAAGGATGCTCATGGAGACCTTGCTCGAAAATCCGCTCCTTCAAAAGCTGCTGGCGCCGCTCATCATCACCATCGTCATCATCGCCGTCTTTCCCTTGATGGCCGGCTATATCGTCCTTGTCGAGCGCAAAGTCCTCGCCGACATGCAGGTCCGCCTCGGACCCATGCGCGTCGGCCCGCACGGCCTCCTCCAGCCTATTGCCGACGCCGTCAAGCTCCTCCTCAAGGAAGACATCATCCCCCGCGATGCCGACAAGTCCATCTTCTGGCTCGCTCCCGTCATCTCCACCTTCACCGCGCTCAGCGGCTTCACCGTCCTCCCCTTCAGCCACTACATCTTCGTCACTGACGTCAACGTCGGCCTCCTCGTCATCGCAGCCCTATCCAGCGTCGGTATCATGGGCGTCGTCCTCGGCGGCTGGGCCTCCAACAGCCATTACTCCCTCATGGGCTCTCTCCGCAGCGGCGCGCAGCTGGTCAGCTATGAAGTCGCCCTCGCCCTCGCCCTCGTCTGCGGCGTCATGATGGCCGGAACCCTCAGCATGGTCGAAATTGTCCGGCGCCAGCAGGACCAAGGCATCTGGTTCGCCTTTGAAAACTACGGCCTCATGCTCATCCCGTTCATGATCTACCTGATCGCCGCTGTCGCCGAAACCAACCGCGCCCCCTTCGACCTCCCCGAAGCAGAAAGCGAACTCGTCGCCGGATTCCACACCGAATACTCCGGCTTCCGCTGGTCTCTCTACTTCCTCGCCGAATACGCCAACATCTTCGTCGTCAGCGCCGTCGCCGTCACGCTCTTCTGGGGCGGCTGGATGCGCCCCTTCCCCAACGTCGGCTTCCTGGAAGTTCCGCTTAACGTCGGCTTCCCCGTGCTTCTGTTCGCCGGCTCCGGCCTCGCCTGCTTCCCTCTCGCCCGCAAACTCAAAGACCCGCTACAGGCCAAAATCCTCGCACTCGTCGCCGTCGGCTTGATCGGCGTCGGCCTCATCTTCCTCGTCCCCTTCGTCAACGACAAAATCATCGGCGTCTTCTGGTTCCTCTTCAAAATCGGCCTCATCGTTTACGTAATGATCTGGCTCCGCGGAACCTTCCCCCGCTTCCGCTACGACCAGCTCATGGACATCGGCTGGAAGTGGCTCATCCCCCTCGGCCTCTTCGCCATCTTCCTCAACGCCATCGTCGGCATGCTCCGCGCCGGCTGATTGTCAACTCCCACACGACTAGGTATGCTTACCCTGTAAGGGGTCCAATCACCATGAAAACTACCCGCTTCGGCGCTAGCCTTCTCCTTGCCGGCGTAACCCTCGCCCAGAACTCCGGCATCCAGGGCGTTGTCACCGACCCTACTAGCGCGCCCGTCCCCGCCGCCCGCATCGTCATCACCAACGTCGCCACAGGCATCCTCACCAACGTCCAGACCAATCAGACCGGCTTCTACACTGCCCCGTTCCTCCCCGTCGGAACCTACCGCGTCGCAGCCGAAAAGGAAGGCTTCTCCACCATCACCCGCGACAACCTCAAGCTCGACGTCGATCAGGTCGCCCGCGTCGACTTCCAGCTCCGCCTCGGCGCCGTCGCTGAAACCGTCGAGGTCTCCGCCGCCGCCGCACTGCTGGAATCGGAAACCACCACCATGGGCCAGGTCATCGGGAACAAACGCATCGTCGAAATGCCCCTCAACCTGCGCAACTATCTCGAGCTCGCCCGCTTCTCCGTCGGCGTCCTCCCCGCCCGCTCACTCGGACGCGGCTCCCGCACGGCCGGCGAAGACGGCACCGAAGGCGGCTTCATCGCACTCGGACAGCACGCCTATCAAACCAACGTCCTGCTCGATGGCGTCGACAACTCCTCGCGCGCCTCCGGCGGCCCCCTCGGCTTCCAGGCACAGGCCGTCAAGCCCCCCGTCGACGCGGTCGGCGAATTCAAGGTCGTCACCAACAACAACTCCGCCGAATACGGCTATCGCATGGGTGGCAAGGTCATCGTATCCACCAAGTCCGGAACCAACGAACTCCACGGCTCCCTCTACGAATTCCTCCGCAACGAAAAATTCGACGGCGCCAATTTCATGGCCAACCGCGCCGGCTCCCGCAAGCCAACCCTCCGCCAGAACCAGTTCGGTGGAACCATCGGCGGCCCCGTCATCAAGAACCGCACCTTTTACTTCTTCTCCTATCAAGGCACACGCATCCGCCGCGGCCAAAGCTTCACCTCCAGCGTTCCCTCCGCCGCCGCCAGACAAGGCGACTTCGCGCGCGAAGGCCTCCGCCGCGACATGGTCTATGACCCCATGACCACCACCGGCACTGGCACCGCCGCCACACGCCAGCCCTTCCCCAACTTCCGCATTCCCACTTCCCGCTTCGATCCCATCTCCGCCGCGGTCGTCGCCAACTATCCGCTCCCCAACGTCTCAGGCCGCGAGTTCCTCCCCAACAACTACTTCTTCACGCCCACCGACCGCGACACCTCCAACCAGTACGACATCAAGATCGATCACAACCTCTCCGACAAGGACCGCATCTTCGGACGCTGGAGCATCCGCCGCGACGACAAGCTCCAAAACGGTCCGCTTCCGGAATCCGCCCAGGGCGGCGGCCTCGGCCAGACTGTGAAACTCCCCGGCGACAACTGGGCCGGCTCCTGGACACGCACCCTCACTCCCACCATCTACAACGAAGCCCGCTTCGGCTACACACACTACCCCACCCGCTTCGACATCCTCGCCTCGGAAAACCTCAACAAGAAATTCGGCATCCGCAACGCCCCCGGCGACACCATGAACGACGGCCTCGATCACGGCCTCGCGCGCTTCTCCCCCGCCGACTACAACGAAATCGGCCACCGCAGCTTCTGGCCCAACAACAACTTCCTCGACAACCTCCAGTTCAACGACAACCTCCTCATCCAGCGCGGCGCCCACACCATCAAGACCGGCGTCGAATACCGCCGTTCCATGGTCTTCCGCGAAGCCTCCCGCTTCCGTCGCGGCCTGTTCAACTTCAACCGCATCTTCACCACCCAGCAACCCAACGTCGCCGCCAGCCGCGCCGCCACCGGCAACGGACTCGCCGACTTCCTCCTCGGCTGGGCCTCTTCCACCACCGTCGGCAATCAGAACGGCGAGGACACCTACACGCCCTACTGGGGCCTCTATCTCCAGGACGACTGGAAAGTCTCCCGCCGCCTCACCATCAACGCCGGCCTGCGCTGGGAAATGTTCGCATCGCCCTACTTCCCCTTCGGCAACATCATCGGCCGCGGCGGCGTCAGCCGCTTCCTCACCGAATTCAACGTCGCTCCCTCCGACCCGCTCTTTGAAACTTTCCAGCGCCCCTCCTCCAAGCGCGACTGCGGTTGCACGCAAGACTTCAACAACTTCGCACCCCGTCTCGGCATCGCCTACCGCCTCTCCGACAAAACCGTCATCCGCGCCGGCGGCGGCATCTTCTACGGCGAAGCCGACAACACCCAATCGGAAAGCGCCCGCTGGAGCAACCAGACCCCCGACTTCACCGAAGTCGTCACCCCCACTTTCGACAACATCACCCCCGTCACGCGCGTAAGCAGCGGCTTCCTGCCTGTCCAACTCCCCGCTCCCGCGCCCGTCCCCAACACCAATCTCAGCGTCTCCAAGGACATCTACCCCACCCAGTACGCCTCCCAGTGGTTCTTCGACATCCAGCGCGAAGTCAGCGACGTCCTCTTCCAAATCGGCTATCAAGGCGCAAAGGCATCGCAGCTGTTCGCCAGCCGCAACATCAACCGTGGCGGCCCGCACCCCACCATCCCCGAAGTCCGCCGCCGCATACGCCCCACCTGGAACAACGTCGCCCTTGGCGACAACGGAGCCAACTCCTCTTACAACGCCCTAGTCGCCAAAGCCGAAAAGCGGTTCGCCCGCGGACTTACCTTCATCGCCTCCTACACCTGGTCGAAGAGCATCGATCAGTCCAACGAAAACCTCAACCAGGGCGGCTCCGGGCGCGCCGATGAGTACAACCTCCGCAACGAGCGCGGCCTCTCCGATCTCGACCGCCGCCACAACTTCGTCGCCAGCTACACCTGGGAACTCCCCTTCGGCCGCGGCCGCAAGTTCGGAGCCAACTGGAACTCCGCCATCGATCACATCCTCGGCGGCTGGGACATCGGCGGCATTCTCTCGCTCCGTTCCGGCTTCCCCTACGACGTCAGCTACCCCGGCGACCCCCAGAACTCCGGCACCCGCAACCGCGGCAACCGCATCGCCTCAGGTAAGCTCGACAATCCAACCATCAACCAGTGGTTCGACCAGAACGCCTTCGTCGTCAGCGCTCCCGGCGTCTACGGCAACGCCGGCCGCAACGTCCTCACCGGCCCCGACTCCCGCAACTACGACTTCATTCTCTCCAAAACCTTCCGCATGCCCCACGAAGGCCACCGCCTCCAGTTCCGCTTCGAGAGCTTCAACTTCACCAACACCCCCACCTTCGGCCAGCCAGCCTCCGGCCTCCGCGCCGCCGCCACCGCCACCATCAACGAAGCCGACGAACCCCGCCGCATCCAATTCGCGCTGAAGTACGTATTCTAGGGGCCTACAAGCTCAACTTCCACCCCTTCCTCACCGCCGGCTTAATCAACTGGTTCGCCTCTGCCACATTCGTCACCCGCATCTTCGCGCTGTCCCATTCGAGCTTTCCCTCAAACCTTAGCGCCAGCACACCCAGCAAAATCCACTCCGTAAACGGCCCCGCAACACCAAAGTTCGAACAAGCCGCCTCCCCTCCCTTGCACGCACGGATCCAATCCCTGTAATGGCCCGGCGACCTCGTCATCAACGCCTGCGGAAACTTGTAATCCGTCATCTTCTCAGCCGGCAACAGCCTCGTATACTCACCATACGTCCCTGTCGTCAAAAACCCTTTCTCCCCCACAAACAAACTCCCATTACTCGACACCGGAAACTGCGCACCGCCCCCTCCCTGTCTCTGCCCCTGACCCGCACCCGCCGGAATCCTCGGCAACTCCCCGCCAAGAACGCTTGCCCCGCGGCGCATCCCTTCCCGGCTGTAATATCCGCCCACACCATCCCCAGGAATCGCATCGGCAGTCGCATTCCGCGGCAAATCGCCCAGCAGCTCTTTCTCATCCAGCCCCTGCGGTCGCGGCGGCGGTCCCGCCATCCCGTCATACCAGAAGATCTTCACCGCCGGCATCGAACCACGCGCCGGAAAATCAAACCGGATGATCGACTTCTTCGGATACGTGAACTCGCTCTTGCCCTCCTGCATCAAACACTCCACGCTCACCGGCGCTCCCAGCATCAGCGCGATATTCGGCGCGCCTAATATATGGCACGCCATGTCCCCCAGCGCCCCGCACCCGAAATCAAACCAGCCGCGCCACCCGAACGGAGCCACTCCCGGCACGTACGGACGCATGCTCGAAACGCCCAACCACAGATCCCAATCCAGCGTCTCCGGCACCGCCGCCTCTCCCGGCATCGCCGTCAGCCCCTGCGGCCAAATCGGACGGTTCGTCCACGCGTGAACCTCCGTCACGTTCCCGATCTCTCCCGCCCAGATCATCTCCGCGCACTGCCGCGTCCCTTCGTTCGAATAGCCCTGGTTCCCCATCTGCGTCGCCACTTTGTACTTCTTCGCCGCATCGGACAGCAGCCGCGACTCATAAATCGTCCGCGTCAGCGGCTTCTGACAATAGACGTGCTTCCCCCGCTCCATCGCCGCCAGCGACGCCGCCGCGTGCATGTGATCCGGCGTCGACACGATCACCGCATCGATATTAGCGCCCTCTTTATCCAGCATCTTCCGGTAATCGGCATACTTCGCCGCGCTCTCGTACCGCTTGAAGCTCGCCGCGGCGCGGTTCGAATCCGGATCCGCCAGCGCCACGATATTCTCCGTCGCGCAGCCCGCGATATCGCTCGCTCCCTTGCCTCCCGCTCCAATCGCCGCGATATTCAGCTTCTCGTTCGGCGACTTGTAACCCAGCTGCTTCAACGAAGCAGTCGTTCCAAAACCCGCTGCCGGAACCGCGCCCGCCAGCAGCGATCCATAGAAAAAATACCGTCGCGAAAAAGGTTGGTGTGTCATGGCTGTCTCTAGCCTACTACTTCCGCGTTCACCGCTTGGATCAGCGCCCGGATATACCCATACCCGAACGCGAACGCCTGCAACTCCCCCGGATCATCCTTGTGCTTTGGCATATGATCCGGACAGAAGGCGCCCGAAAACCCCGCATCGCGCAAGATCCGCATAATCTCCAGAAAATCCATCACCCCTTCATCCGGATACACCTCTTCGAAATCATGCAGCGCCCCCTGGATGTTCCGCATGTGGATCTGGTGAATCTTCTTCTTCCCCGCCAAATACCGCACAATCGGCAGCACCTCCGTCCGGGGATTTTTCAACCCTTCCGCCACCGTCCCCAAACACAGCTGGAACCCGTTGTGCTCGCTGTCCACCTCCGCCTCATACCTCTTGATCGCATCGAACACCGAAGGTGAATCCCAGTTGTCCGCCCGCCCGCGCCACCGGAATAATCCGTTTCAGAAAATACGTGATCCGCTCCCAATATTCCTCCGACGTCACCCTCCCCGACTCCGTCTCCGGAAGCTCCCGCCAGTCATCCTCCAGCTTGAATCGCCCCCCACGTGCATCAACGTATTCTTGCGCCGCGGCTGAGCCGCCGCCTGTCCCGCACCGAGCATCCCCGCTCCCGCCAGCGCTCCGCCCAACTCCCTGCGATTCATGAAGACTCCTTTCTCCGCTGCCGATCATCCGGACCATTCCATCCTGCGCTCCGGCGCCCGGCTCTGCGCGTTCCCTCGAACATAAGAGCAGGCTTTTACACCATATGCGCGGGTACCAGCCGTTTACGTTCATGCTGCTAGACCTCACGAGGCATCCATTCTTGGCCGAAGAGTCAGTGGTTAATCCGCAATTCCGACCGGTCCCGCCCTACCACCACGATCTGCCCGCCATCGTGGTAAACCCGGGCCACACCATCGTACCCGCCCGCCACCTTGCTCAAAAACATCACGTACCCCCGCGTGTGCGTCTCCCCCGCATCCAAATACGACACCAGCGCCCGCCCGAAGATCCGCCCCTTCTCAATCAGCACCGGAAACGGCTGATGCAGGCCCGTCGTGCCGAACTCCAGCCCCCGCGCCAGCGGCTTGCCATCCTGCACGTGCCGCCAGGCGTTGAACCACGCATAATCGCTAGTCTTCCACACATAGCCCAGCAGCAGCCCTCGCCCCGCGTTCACCGCCGTCGCCCACCCCGTCTCCTCCTCGACCACATACGACACCACGTTCGGCGCAGGATCATCCCGCAACCGCCGCATGTCCACCGCCTGTCCGTCCTTCAGCGCCTGCGGCCACCACACGGCGGGCTCCTCCGGATTCGGCATCGGCGAACTCTGCATGAATCCCTTCCGAGCATTCGAATCCACCACCGTCGACTCATCCAGGAACGGCGGACCGATCGTCGGATGCTGCACCATGTTGTAGGGCCGCCCCAGCTGCCGCGTGTTGGTCACCGCTTCCGTCACCTCCAGCACCGCGCCGCGAAGCACGGCCGTTCGCCGTACCGTCAACCCCGCCATCGGCAACGCAGCCGACATCGTCACACTCGTTCCCGTAGACGATTCCACCTTCCACTCCACCCTCGTCGCCTCTCCATGAAAAGGCATACCGTTCTTTCGCTCCGCTTCCGACGGCTGCCCCCACCGGTCCAAGCACAAGAAATGCGACATGGGCCGCGCCTCATTCGCCGGTCCCGTATTGGCCCACCGCAGCGGATTCAGCGCCACGTCCTTCAACTCAAACCTCACGATGGAACCGCCGCGATGATCGATCGCCGCGATCGCGGTTGCGTTTTCCAGAAGAACCGCCGGCCTGCCCTCAAACGTTGTCTGTCCAAAGGCCACGGCCGCAACCAACAAGGCGTATCGCATGAGACGTGATTATGACACCTCTGTGGAATAATGAAATCAAGCCCCCTCATGAAGATCTGCTACCTGGACGCCTTCTCCGGCATCAGCGGAGACATGACCGTCGGCGCGCTCATCGACGCCGGCGCTGACGCCACCGCACTCGTCTCGGCGCTGGAATCTCTCGGCACCGGCGCCCGCTTCCAGATCGAAAAAACCAAGCGCCGCGGCATCGCCGCATCCAAGTTCACCGTCGAAGGCGGCGAAACCAAGAAGCACCGCCACCTCCGGCAAATTCTCTCGATGATCGCCGGCTCACAGCTCAGCGCGCGCGCCAAGCAGAACGCCGAACGAGTCTTCCAGCGCCTCGGCGAAGCGGAAGCCTCCGTCCACGGCGTCCCCATGGAAAAGGTCCATTTCCACGAAGTCGGCGCGGTCGATTCCATCGCCGACATCGCCGGAGCCTGTGAAGCGATGGACCTGCTCGGCATCGAAGCCGTCCTCTCCGCCCCCATCAACGTCGGCAGCGGAACCGTCAACACGGAACACGGCGTGCTCCCCGTCCCCGCTCCCGCCACCGCCGCCCTCCTCGCCGGAAAGCCCATCTACTCCCGCGGCCCCGCCATGGAGCTCACCACCCCCACCGGAGCCGCACTCGCCACCACTCTTGCCGCCGAATTCGGCTCACTCCCTCCCATGAAAATCCACGCCATCGGCTACGGCGCAGGTTCCCGCGACTTCCCCGAAAACGCCAACGTCCTCCGCGTCCTGATCGGTGAACGCCAGTCCGCCGCCGAAGCCACAACGGTTGCCGTCATCGAAGCCAACATCGACGACTCCACGCCCGAAGTCCTCGGCTACGCCATGGAGCGCCTCATGGAGCAAGGGGCCCTCGACGTCTCCCTCTCCCCGCTGCAAATGAAAAAGAACCGTCCCGGCTCGCTGCTCCGCGTCGTCGCGCGCCTGGAAGACCGCGACGCCCTCGCCTCGCTCGTCCTCGCCGAAACCTCTACCCTCGGCGTCCGCCTCTCCACCGCCGAGCGCCGCGTCCAGCCTCGCAGCATCGTCGAAGTAGCCATCCCTGGCGGCGCCGTCCGCGTCAAGGTCGCCGCCGACGGTACCTTCGCGCCCGAATACGAAGACTGCCGCAAGATCGCCCAATCCACCGGAACACCGCTCAAGCAAGTCCTCGCCGAAGCCAGCCACGCTTATCTCAAAAACTCTCGATGAAATACTACCTAACCACTCCTATCTACTACGTCAACGCCGCACCCCACATCGGCCACACCTACACCACCATCGCCGCCGACCTGATCGCGCGTTACCAAACCATGCTCGGCAACGAAGTGGTGCTGACCACCGGCACCGATGAGCACGGCCAGAAAATTGAGCGCGCCGCCCGCGCCGCCGGCAAATCCCCCCAGGAATTCACCGGTGTCATCAGCGCCGAATTCAAATCCCAGTGGGAAAAACTCGGCCTCCGCATCGATCGCTTCATGCGCACAACCGATCCGCGCCACCATAAAAAGGTCCAGGAACTCTTCACCCGCTGCCTCAAAAGCGGCTACATCTACAAAGGCTCCTACACCGGCCAGTACTGCGTCTCCTGCGAGCTCTACGTCAGCGACGCCGAGCCCGGCGCGCCCTGTCCCGACTGCCAGCGCCCCACCGAAACCATCACCGAAGAAAACTACTTCTTCAAGCTCTCCGCCTTTCAGGAGAAGCTGCTCCATCTCTACGAAAAGCAGCCCGATTTCATCCAGCCCGAATCACGCCGCAATGAAGTCAAGGCCTTCGTCAAGCAGGGCCTCGGCGACCTCTCCATCTCAAGGACCACCATCAAGTGGGGCATCCCCGTGCCGGAGGAAGCCAAGCATGTCTTCTACGTCTGGTTCGACGCTCTCACCACCTACATGTCCGCAGTCGAAGGCGAGCACCGCTGGCCCGCCGACCTGCACTTAATCGGAAAGGAAATCGTCCGCTTCCACGCCATCTACTGGCCCGCTTTTCTCATGGCCGCCGAATGGCCTCTGCCCAAGCGCGTCTTCGCCCACGGCTGGCTGCTCTTTGAAGAGGACAAAATGTCGAAATCGCGCGGCAACATCGTCCGCGCCACCCCCATTCAAGCGGTGGTTGGCTTCGACGCCCTGCGTTATTTCCTCCTCCGCGAAGTCGTCTTCGGCCAGGATGGCAGCTTCAGCTACGATGCCTTGATCGGACGCTATAACTCCGACCTCGCCAACGGTCTCGGCAACCTCGCCAGCCGAACCCTTAGCATGATCCGCCAGTACCGCGACGGCGTCATCCCCGCCGGCATTGCCCCGGAACCCATCACATCCCACGCTGCCCAGACCATCGCCGCCTGCCGCGCCGCTTTTGAAAACTTCGAATTCTCCAAAGGCCTGGAATCCCTCTGGTCACTCCAATCCGCCGCCGACAAATACATCGTCGAACAAGCCCCCTGGAAACTTGTCAAGAGCTCCGATCCGGATGCCCCCGCCCAGCTCGACGCCACCCTCTACACCTCCGCCGAAATCCTCCGCATCGCCTGTGTCCTGCTCGCGCCGGTCATCCCTGATTCCGCCGAAAAGATCTGGACCCAGCTCGGCTGCAAATCAAAACTCGCCTCCCAACGCATTGACCAACTGGCCTGGGGACAGCTCGAAGCCGGCCAATCCGTCGGCGAACCCTCCGCCGTCTTCCCCCGCATCGACGCCAAACCCGCCATCGAAAAAATGAAGGAGCTCGAGATCGCTGAAACCGCCCGCCAAAAAGCCCTGCTCGGCCAAAAGGAAGAGCCCGCTCCCGCGGAGCAGAACAACCACATCTCCATCGACGACTTCTCCAAAGTCGACCTCCGCGTCGGTCAAGTCCTCAGCGCCGAAAAGGTCAAAGGCGCAGACAAGCTCCTCCACCTCAAAGTCGACATCGGCGAACCCTCCCCACGCTCCATCGTCGCCGGCATCGCCACCGCCTACGCCCCCGAACAAATGATCGGCCGCAAAGTGGTCATCGTAGCCAACCTCGCCCCGCGCAAGCTCCGCGGCCTGGAATCCCAAGGCATGATCGTCGCCGCATCGCTGGAAGGCGGCTCCCCCGTCCTCGCCGGATTCCTCGAAGATGTCCCCGTGGGTGCCCGCCTCAAGTGACGCTCGTCGACTCCCACTGCCACCTCGACGATGAGCGCTTCTCCGAAGAGCTCAACCAGGTCATCGATCGCGCCCTCGCGGCCGGCGTAACCCACATGATGACCATCGGCACCGGCGACGGCCCGCCCGATCTCGAAGCCGCCATCCGCCTCGCCGACCGCTACGAGTGCCTCTACGCCTCAGTCGGCGTCCACCCCCACTACGCCGCCAAAGCCGAACCCGGCACTCTGGCCCAACTCGATCAGCTCCGCAAGCACCCGAAAGTTCTCGCCCTCGGCGAAATCGGCCTCGACTACCACTACAACAACTCTCCGCAAGACGTCCAGCGCCGCGTCTTCATTGAACAGCTCGAGCTCGCCTCCTCAGCCCACCTCCCCATCATCATCCACACCCGCGAAGCCTGGCCCGACACCTTCACTCTCATCGAGCGCCACTGGAACCCAGCCGCCGGCGGCATCATGCACTGCTTCTCCGGCGGCCCCGCCGAAGCCGAACGCGCCCTAGCTCTTGGCTTCCACATCTCGTTTTCCGGCATCGTCACCTACCCCAAAGCCTTTGAAGTCCACGAAGCCGCCCGCCTCGTCCCGCTCGACCGTCTTCTGATCGAAACCGACGCCCCCTACCTCGCCCCCATCCCCCACCGCGGCAAACGCAACGAACCCGCCTTCGTCGCCGAAACCTGCCTCAAACTCGCCCAACTCCGCTCCCAACCCTCCACCGAAATCGCCCACGCCGCCTCCCTCAACTGGCGCAACTTGTGCCTCCCGCACTGACCCGTGGGCGGGCCTTCGGCCCGCGCGGGGTTCAGCCTCGCCCTGGAGAAGCTGAGCGAACTCTGCCGCATGATTGACGAACGTTCATTAAAATTTCTTCTTGACGTGGCCCCGCCCTTGGTGATACAGTCCCTCCAACGACATAGAGGGGAGGTCATTCCAATGACCCGCTTGCGGTTTTGTGTTTTGGGGTTCCTCCTGGCCCAGTTTGCCGTCGCGCAAACAGGCCAGGGAATTGTCGTCGGCGTCGTCTCCGATATCAGCGGCGCCGGCCACGCCGCCGGCGGCCGCTCACGCGCCTTCGTCATGGCCACCGACGGCGTCTCCGGCATGACGCCAGGCACCGGAGCCATCGGCACCGGCCGCAACATGTCCACCGTCCTCCACAACATGGAAGAGATCAAGGTCATCACCACCGCTCTGCCCGCCGAATACGGCCACTCCGGCGGCGGCATGATGAGCATCACCTTCAAGAGCGGTACCAACTCCCTCCACGGCCTCGCCGAGGAGCGCTACATGGCCCGGCAAATGATCCATCGGAACTGGCAGGACGCGAACTTGCCGAATAATGTTCTTGGCTTTCACCTCATGTCCGGCAACATCAGCGGGCCCGTCGTGCTCCCCAAGCTCTACGACGGCCGCAACCGCACCTTCTTCCTCGTCGGCTTCCAGCGCCATCACGAAAAAGCCTCCGAGAACAACGACCGTAACGTCCCCAGCCCCGCCATGCTCGCCGGCGACTTCCGCTTCGGCGGAATCGGCGATCCCATCTACGACCCCGCCTCCCTCGTTCGCCTCCCCAACGGAGACTATTCTCGCGCCCAGTTCCCCGGCAATCGCATCCCACTTAGCCGTGTCGACCACGTCTCCACCGACCCCGTGCGCCTGGAGCAGATCCGCCGCGCATCGCATTAACAAAAATCACATTGACGGATAGACCAATCCAGTGATACAGTCCTGCCAAAGGAGTGAGGTTCATGCGCTCTGTCCGTCTCTGGGAAGTACTCTTTGTTTCTCTTCTGGTCCTGTGGATGCTTGTGCCCTCCGCCGCGCTGGCGCAAACCGGCCAAGGCACCGTCACCGGACTCGTTACCGATGCTAGCGGAGCCGTCCTCGCCGGAGCGAAGGTCCGATTGACCGAGAGGTCAACCGGGTTCTCCTACTCGCCTGTCACTAACGAACAAGGGCTGTACCGTACGCCGTACCTGAACCCCGGCACTTACGAAATGGTCTTTGAGGCCCAGGGTTTCAAGCGCCTCGTGCGCAGCAACATCATGGTCCGCGCTACCGAAACCCTAAAGGTCGACGCCCAACTCGAGATCGGCGCTGTCGTCGAGTCGGTCGAAGTCGCCGCCGGAGCCACGCTGCTCGAGACCGAAACCAGCACCACCGGGCACCTGGTCACCGGAACACAGCTGGTGAAGCTCCCCACGCCGCAAATGAAGGTCGAGAGCATGCTCTGGTACGTCCCCAACGTCACCTCCCAGGCCGGGTTCGGCCACGCGGCCGGCAGCCGGTCCCGATCGTTCGTGATGGCGACCGACGGCGTCTCCGGGCTCACCCCAGGCACGGGAGTCATCGGCACCGGCCGGAACATGTCCACTGTGCAGCACGCCATGGAGGAGATCAAGGTGCTGACCACCGCCCTTCCGGCCGAATACGGCCATTCCGGCGGGGGTATGATGAGCATCGTCTTCAAGAGCGGCACCAATTCCCTCCACGGTCTGGCCGAGGAGCGCTACATGGCCCGCCACATGATCCACCGCAACTTCCAGGACGCCAACCTCCCCACCAACAACTTCGGTTTTCACCTCATGTCCGGCACCATCAGCGGACCCATCGTCATCCCGAAACTCTACAACGGACGCAACAGGACTTTCTTCCTTGCAGGCTTCCAGCGCCACCATGAGAAAGCCTCCGAGAACAACGACCGCACCGTGCCCAGCCCCGCCATGCTCGCCGGTGATTTCAGCTTCGGCGGTATCGGCGACCCCATTTACGATCCCGCCTCCCTCGTTTTCGTAAACGGCGCCTATTCCCGCACTCAGTTTCCGGGCAATCGTCTCCCCCTCAGCCGCGTCGATCCGGTCTTCAACAAGTTCATGAGCTTCAATCCCTACACCGGCGAAAGCAACCGGAACAACCAAGCCTTCATCAACCGGCTCGGGCCGCAGAATAACCTCAGCGCCGACACCGTCTACCGTTCCTACCGTACCGGCTTTGATTACAAGGTCGATCACTCCTTCTCGGACGGCCACAAGATCTTCGGTCGCTATTCCAATTTCCGGCACCGCGCCTTTCAAGACCGCTGGCAGATCGCCGTCGCCAATCCCATTTTCGACTTCAACTTCACGCCCATCCCGATTAACCAGCGCCAAGTGGTCATCTCCGATTCCTACACGATCAATCCCACCACGATCAACGAAATCAGGATCGGCGCCAACCGCCGCAAGTTCTCCCGCGATCCGCAAAGCGTCGGGCAGGGGTGGGCCGCCACGCTTGGTATCCCCAACGTCGGCCCCGAGACCATGCCCGATTTCCGCAACTCCGGCGGTGGCACGCTCATCAACACGTTCCCCCGCAACAGAGAAGCGCAGGCGAATGAGAATATCAGCGTGCAGGAAAACCTCACGCTCGTCCGCGGCCGGCACACCTTCAAGACCGGCTACGAGATTCTCCGCACCCGCCACAACATTCACGTGGACTCGCAACCTTCCGGGATCTACCGCATGGGTGGCACTGAGTTTCCCTTCCGCCCCAATACCGGCAACGCCTTCGCTTCCTTCATGCTCGGAGGCGTCGTGCGCGCCGATTACACGCGCGATCTGGCGACGTGGCTGCCTCAATGGTGGTCCCACGCCCTTTACTTCCAGGACGACTGGAAAGTCACTCCGAACCTCACCTTGAACCTCGGCTTGCGCTGGCAATATGAATCTCCCTTCAGCACCAAATACGGCCAGCAGAGCCAGTTCAACCCCACCGCCATCGATCCGCTCACGGGCCGTCAGGGCGCTCTGCTCCATCCCAAGGGCCTGCTGGCCGGACGCGACTGGAACAACCTCCAGCCTCGCGTCGGCCTGGCTTATCACTTCAATCCCAAGTGGGTCTTCCGCGGCGGCTTCGCGGTCAACACGCTTGACCTGTGGACGAATGGGTTAAACGAGAATTTCGAGGAGTATTTCGCCAGCGCCGTGGTCCAGCCCGAGCCCGGCAATCCCGATGTCGCCTTCTACCTCCGCAACGGCCCTCCGCGCTTCAGTTTCAACATCGCTCCTGACGGATCGGCGCCGTTCGTCGGCACCAACTTCACGGGCCGCTCCGCCTCCTACTACGATCCCAACATGCGCATGCCCTACACCATGAACTGGAATCTGGGCTTCCAGTGGGAGTTTGCCCGCAACCTCCTGCTCGACATCGGCTACCAGGGATCTTCGGGCGTCGGTCTCCTCAACCGTTGGGACATCAACGCCGTCCCGCTCGATATCTCCACCGACCCGGTCCAGTTGGAACGTGTGCGCCAGGCCTCACAGAACTTCCGGCCATTCCCGCACTTCGGCTCCGTGCTGCATTACGCTAACTACGGCCATTCCAGCTTTCACTCCGGCACCATCAAAGTGGAAAAGCGCTTCTCGCAAGGTTTCTCGCTCACCTCCTTCTACACCTGGAGCCGGTCGATCGATGAGGCGTCCGACGACGGCGGCGCCGGCGGCATCACCTTCTACAACCGGCGCCTGGAGAAGGGCCGTTCCAACTTCGACGTGCCTCACCGCTGGGTCTCTTATGCGCTCTGGGAGCTGCCCTTTGGCAGAGGCAAGAAGTGGTTGCGCGACGCCCACTGGCTGACCAACGGCGTCCTCGGAAACTGGGAGCTCAACGTCATCCAGACCTTCGAAAACGGCATTCCGTTCAACTTCGGCTTCACCGGCTCACCCAACGTCTACCTCCCCGGCGGACAGCGGCCGAACTTTGCGCCCGGCAAGACCTTCTCCGACATCAAGCTGCCGTGGGATGCGCACGGGCCGTGCCGCCACCAGGTGGCATGCGCGCTGCCGTGGGCCGATATCAACGCGTTTGCCTATCCGGCCTCCTTCACCCCCGGCAACGTGGGCCGCAATGTTCAGACTGGCCCTGGCATGCTCTGGCACCAGGCCTCTATCGCCAAGGTAATCCCTGTCGGCGAGAAGCTGAAGGGTTCGCTCCGCTTTGACATCAACAATCCCTTCAAGCGCTACTTCTTCAATCCGCCCGGCAGCACCGTCGATTTCCGCAACCCGCAGAACTTCGGCAAGATCACCGGCAATCAGGGCAGCTTCTCCGGACTCGGCGGACGCCTCTACATGCAGGTGGTCTTCAAGCTGGAATTCTAGCGGCGCGCCAGATCGCGAAACGGTTCGATGAACTGCCCGGGCAACTGCTCCGGGTAGTTCTCGATCCCTTCAAAGCCCAGCCGTTCCGGATCGTGTGCCGGTACGTGCGCCGTGCCGAAGATCCAGTCCCACACGCTCAGCGTCAGCGCGAAGTTGCGGTTCATCGGGCCGCAGTCCGGATGATTATGATGCCAGGCGTGCATCTCCGGGCTATTGATGACGTACTTCAGCCATCCGACATGCCAGCTCATGTTGGCATGCGCGAAGTGGCCGACCAGCGTGTTCACGATGCCCGCCCAGAACATCACGTCACCCCGGAACCCGAACAGCGCCGCGGGCACATAAAGTAGCGACCGGTAAACCACGATCTCAAACCAATGGAACCGCCAGTTGCCGATCCAGTCCAGCTCCTTGATGCTGTGATGCACCTTGTGAAACTGCCATAGCCAGCTCACCCGGTGCAGCAGGTTATGGATGCACCATTGCAGAAAGTCGAAGATCAGGAAGAAGGCCACGAACTGCGTCCAGAACCCGGCCTTGCTGAGTAGGCCAATTTGCAGGTGTTGCAGCCCGAGAATCGGAATCAGCTCAATCGAAATCAACCCGAGGATGATCCCCAGATACTCGCTGTTGAAGATGATGTAGGCCAGGTCAGACAAGATGCCGCGCCGCAGCAGGCGCTGCTCCGGATTACGCGGCCATACCCGCTCCGCCGCCACAAACAGAAGGCCAAGCCCCGTCAACCATACCGAATAGATCACTCTATTCCCATTCTACTGGGCAGGAGCCGTCCGGCTCTTCCAGAACAGGAAGACAGCCACTCCCGCTCCCAGCGTGAGCAATCCATAAAGGATAAAGATCCCGCCCGCGGTGGCGAACACATACGTCCATCCCACCATCGCGATCAGCGACGGAATCGGGTACAGCCATATCTTGAACGGCCGCGCAATATCCGTCCGGTACTTCCTCAAGAAGTGCACCGCCACGATCTGCCCGATGAACTGCACCAGGATCCGTCCCGTCATCAGCGCCGCAATCACCTGGTCCAGCGGAAACAGGCTCGCCACGATCGAAAGCCCGCCGATGGTGAGCAGCGAAATGTGCGGGAAGTCGCCCTTCGGATGCAGCTTCGCGAACGGCTTGAAGAAGTAGCCGTCCAGCGCCGCCGCGTATGGAATGCGGCTGTAGCCGAGCATCAGCGCAAACACAGAAGCTATGGATGTCCACAGGATCATGACCGTCACGGTGCTCCCCGCCCAACCGCCGTAGATCCGCTCCATATACTCCGAGGCGATGTACTTTGACTCCATCGCCTCGCGCCACGGAACCACTCCGATGATGCACAGGTTCATCACCGCGTAGATCAGCGACACGAAGATCACCGAAAGAAAGATTGCGCGCGGGATGACGCACTCCGGCTGCCGCACCTCTCCGGCCACATAGCAAATATCGTAGTAGCCGAGAAAGTCGTACATCGCGATCAGCATCGCTCCGCCCAGCCCCAAAAAGAACCCGGTCGAAAATGACCATGCTCCCGGCGGGAAGTCCGTCGCCCGGGCCAGGTCAAATTTCAAGAAGCCCGATCCGATCACCCACACCACCGTCACGATCATGCCCGACCAAAGGATCACCGTCAGCTTGCCGACCTCCTTGATCTCCCGGTACAGCAGCCCGATCACCAGCAGTCCCGCCCCCGCCGCCACCGCCCGGATTTCCCACTCTCCCATCGAGCGCCAGAAGTAGCCGACATAATGCGCAAAGCCGATGTAGCCCGATGCGATCTCCAGCGGCCCGCTGAAGATGAACTGCCAGATGAACAGGAACGGGATCAGTCGGCCGAGCTTTGTCTTGGCGAAGGTCTCCCGCAGGTAGACGAAGGTGCCGCCGCTGCCAGGCATCGCCGCCGCCAGCTCGCTCCAGATCATCCCGTCGCACAGCGCCAGCAGCGCCCCCAGCGCCCAGCCCAGCATGCACTGCGGCCCGCCCATCGAGGCGATGATCAGCGGGATCGTGATGAATGGCCCGACACCGACCATGTTGCTCATGTTCAGCGCCGTCGCCTGCAGCAGCCCGAAGCTGCGCACCAGTCCGTAACGTTCCTTGATCTGCTCGTGTTCGCCGTTCATCGTGAATTACAGACGGATCAGCGAGGATATCACAACAAGTGGTACTCTGCTCCGTGAATGAAACACATCTTTTTGGCGGTTCTTTGCACCGGACTCTGCTGGGCCGATAGCGCCGCCGGCGCGGCCGCCCGCAAATGGCGCCAGCAGCATGAGCGCGCCATTCTCGATGAGTACGTCAAGCTGCTCTCTCTGCCCAACGTCGCCAGCAACGTCGACGACATGCGCCGCAACGCCGTCCTCATCCGCGCCATGCTCGAAAAGCGCAAGATCTCCACGCAGCTGCTCGAAATCCCCGGCGCGCCGCCGGTCATCTTTGGCGAGCGCAAGACCCCCGGCGCCACCCGCACCGTCGTCTTCTACGTCCACTATGACGGCCAGCCGGTGGCGCCCGAGATGTGGTTCAACAAGAACCCGTTCCAGCCCACCATGCTCGATGCACCGCTCGAGGCCGGTGGCAAACCCACCGCCCTGCCCGCAACCGGTCCCATCCCGCCCGAATGGCGTCTTTACGCCCGTTCCACCGGCGACGACAAAGCTCCGGTCATCACGCTGACTTCCGCGCTCGACGCCGTGGATGCCGCCGGCATCGCGCCCACCTCCAACCTGAAGTTCTTCTTCGACGGCGAAGAGGAGGCCGGCTCGCCGCACATGGGCCAGTTCCTCGAAAAGTACAATCATCTGCTCGCCGCCGATGTCTGGATCTTCTGCGACGGTCCGGTGCATCAGAGCCGCCGCCAGAAGGTGGTCTTCGGTGTCCGCGGAGCCACTGCTCTGGAAGTCACCGTCTACGGCCCGCGCCGCGAGCTGCACAGCGGCCACTACGGCAACTGGGCGCCGAACCCCGCCATGATGCTCGCCCAGCTGCTCGCCTCCATGAAGGACGAAGAAGGCAAGGTGCTGGTCAAGGACTTCTACCGCGACATGGAACCGCTGGGCGAAGCCGAGCGCAAGGCGCTGGCCGAAGCGCCGAACTTCGATGCCGAGATCAAGAAGGAGCTATGGCTGAACCGCACCGAAGGCGACGGCCTGAGGTTGGACGAACTGATCACGCGGCCAGCGCTCAACATTCAGGGCATCTCCAGCGCCCACGTCGGAGCGCAGGCGCGCAACGTCGTCCCCGCGGAGGCGACGGCCCATCTCGGCATCCGGCTGGTGAAGGGAACCGATGCCCGCATCATGCAGGACCTCGTCATCGCTCACATCAAGAGCCGCGGATACCATGTCGTCGAAACCGAACCAGGCCCTGAAGTGCTCATGAAGCACCCCCGCGTCTGCAAGGTGCTGCGCCGCAGCGGCTACAACGCCGTGCGCGCGCCGATGGACCTGCCCATCAGCCGCGCCATTGTCGCCGCGATGGAAGCCGCGCGCGGACCGGTGATCAAGCTGCCGACCAGCGGGGGCAGCCTGCCCATCGCGCCGATTCAAGATGTGATGAGGACGCCCGTCATCATGATCCCCATCGCCAATCACGACAACAACCAGCACGCCCATAACGAGAACATGCGCATCCAGAACCTCTGGGACGGCATCGAGACGATGGCCGCGCTGCTGGCGATGAAGTAAGGGTTAGAAGTTCACGATCGAGGCGAACGAGATCGCCTCCAGGCTCGCCCCGCCCACCAGCGCGCCGTCGATGTCCGGCTGCGCCATCAGCCCCTTGATGTTGTCCGGCTTGACGCTGCCTCCATAAAGGATGCGCACGCCGGCCGCTGAATCCGGGAAGCTGCCGCGTACCTGCTCACGCAGGAACTTATGCGCATCGGCGGCGATCTCCGGAGTCGCCGTGCGGCCCGTGCCGATGGCCCAGACAGGCTCATAGGCGATGACAACCTGGGCGAACTCCTGCGGCGTGAGCGAGCCGAGCCCGCCGCGGAACTGCCTCTCCAGCACGGCGTTCGTTTGGCCAGATTCACGCTCGTCCAGCATTTCCCCGACACAGACAACCGGCTGCAGTCCGGCCGCCAGCGCGGCCTTCGTCTTCTTCGCCACCGTCTCATCGGTCTCGCCGAAGAACTGCCGGCGCTCGCTATGGCCGATGATCACCGACCGGCAACCAGCGGCCTTGAGCATCGGCGCGGAGATCTCGCCCGTAAAGGCGCCTTCCGGCGCCCAGTAGAGGTTCTGCCCTCCGACGCCTACGCCCGATCCGGCCGTGGCCGCGGCAGCGGCAGCCAGGTTCACAAACGGCGGGCAGATCAGAATCTCGCAATGCGTGGATTTCTCCACCAGCGGCAGGAACTTCTCAAAGAACGCCTGGGTCTCGGCCGGCGTCTTGAACATCTTCCAGTTTCCCGCCATCAACGGCTTTCTCATTACGTGTAAGGTCCTTTCAAAATTTGATGCCGAGGATCCCGGCAAAGCGCGGGGCGATCGAAAGCATGTCCAGCTCGGGCAGCTGCTCCGCTTTCACTCCATTGCCCCACAGCAGGAACGTGGCGCGGTAGTCGGCGCGCAACGGCCAGTAGCCATGGGTGCCCTTGTCATGCGCCGGCGGCTGCTGGGAGAGGTAGAACTGCTCATGCGGACGAGGCTCAAAGGCGGCAACCGGAACAGGGCGATTGGGAAGCAAGCGCGTCCATTCCGCGGCGGGGATCTCGCGGCCGATCGCCGCCTTCCGCAGCTCCTGCGCCGTCTGCGCATCTTGCGTCGTGATCAGCGTCCCGCCGCCTTCCACTTTGCCGTTCACCTTCACCATGCGGTCCACTCGCTCGAAGCCGTGATCGGAGACCACGGCGACGACCATGTTCTTCGGCGCGGTGGCCAGAATCTGGCCGAGCAGCTCGTCCTGGTATTCGATCATCGCGATGGCCTGCCGGCTGAATGGGCCGGTCTCGTGCGCCTCCGAGTCGTGATCCACCAGGTGCAGCAGGATCAGATCGGGCTTCTCGTACTTCAGCAGGTAGATCGTGCCCAACGCGCGCACACGATCGTCCACCCACTCCAGAGGGAAGGATGGAAACTTCCCGCTGATCTTCTCGATGAGGCCGGGCGTTGAGGTCTTGGCCATCGACTCGAAGTCCATCCCGCCGCCGCGGCGCCGCTCAAAGGCCTCCGGCAGGTTCCAGGCGATTTGCGCATCCACGGTCACGGGCCAGTGGATGGCGGCGGTCTTCAATCCCGCCTTGCGGGCGATGTCCCACAGCGTGGGAACCTTCAGGTACTTGGCGGAGAAGTAGCGCGTGCCGCCTTGCTCCTTCGGCAGGTTGTTGTTGAGGATGCCGTGCTGGTCCGAGCGTACGCCGGTGACAAGCGTGGTGTGAGAAGGAAAGGTGACGGTGGGCACGACACCGACGACACCGTTGGCCCACGCTCCTTGCGCGAGCATGCGGCGCAGGTTGGGGATCTTCAAGCCCAGCTTGTCGCGGTCGCGAAGGTAGCGGTGATCGAGCCCGTCAATGGAGATGACCAGAAGCGGGCGTTTGGCCGCGGCCAGCAACGGACCGCACAGCAGGATAAGGCTAAGCAGCAATCGCATGGAGGAAGCTTTCTCCTTTGACAATCCGGACGGCGAAGTTCTCGGCCACGGTCTGGCCGATGTCGGCAAGAGTGGAGCGCGTCTTGAGGTCGGCGCCTTGACGGACACGCGGGCCGGCGGCAAGGAGCGGGACGTACTCACGGCTATGGTCGGTGGATGGCGTCGTGGGGTCGCAGCCGTGGTCAGCGGTGAGGAGGAGCAAGTCGCCATCCTTGAGCGCGCCCAAAGCTGGAGGCAACCAGGCGTCGGTTTCCTCGAGCGCCGTGGCGTAACCTTCCACGTCGTTGCGATGACCGTAGAGCTGATCGAAATCGACCAGGTTCACGTAGATCAGCCCTTCGCTCTCCTCGCGCACGGCGTCGAGCGTCGCGGCCATGCCGGCGGCGTTGTTCTTTGTCTTCACCGAATGAGCGATGCCGCGGCCGAGGAACACATCGTAGATCTTGCCGATGGAGGTGACGGGAACGCCTGCCGCGGCCAGCCGGTCCAGCAGCATGCCCTGCGGCGGCGGAACCGCGAAGTCCTTGCGATGCTCGGTGCGGCGGAAGGAGCCGGGCTCGCCGACGAAAGGCCGGGCGATGACACGGCCAACCTCGTGCGGCCCACGAAGGATTCCTCGCGCCGTTTCGCACATGGCGTAGAGTTCGGGCAGCGGGATCACGTCCTGGTGCGCGGCGATTTGGAAGACGCTGTCGGCGGAGGTGTAGACGATAGGGCTGCCGGATTGCATGTGCCGCTCGCCAAGCCGGGCGATGATCTCGGTGCCGCTGGCGGCGGAGTTGCCGAGCGTCGACCGGCCGATCGCCTTCTCAAACGGCTGCATCACCTCGGGCGGGAAACCGTTCGGGTAAAGAGGGAACGGGCGCTCCAGGTGGATGCCGGCCATCTCCCAATGGCCCGTAGTTGTGTCTTTGCCGGGAGAGGCCAGCGCGCAGCGGCCGAAGGAGCCGGTGGGCGAGGCGGCGGGCGTCAGACCGTGAAAGGGCCGGATGTTGGCCAGGCCAAGCTCGACGAAGTTGGGCAGCCGCAGAGGCCGGATGCGGGCGATGTTGCCGAGCGTGTCGCTGCCAGTGTCCCCGTAGGCCGCGGCATCGGGCATCTCGCCGATGCCGACGCTGTCGAGCACGACCCAGATGATGCGGCGGAACGGAGCCATTACGGTTCCCCCAGCGCGGACCGGATGCGATCCGAGAGCATGTCGACGAAACGGTGCTCGACAAAGCCGTTCATGCGCGAGACGATCTCGCCCTTACGTCCGATCACGATGGTGGTGGGGATATTGGTGACGCGCAGCAGCATCGACAGGCCATCTTCGAAGTAGACCTTCTTGTTCCAGCCTGCCTTGTCGAGAAACGGCTTCACTAAAGAACGGTCCTCGTCCGTGTTGATGTTGAGGAAGACCACTTCCGGCCGATCGTGAAACCGCTGCGCCACCTGCTCATAGAGCGGTTGCTGCGCGCGGCAAGGGGTGCACCAAGTCGCCCAGAAGTCGAGGATCACCACTTTGCCAAGCAGAGACTCCATCTTTAGCTTGTGGCCCTCCAGAGCGGTGATGGTGAATTCCATCACCGTGTCGGCGTTGGCGTTGGGGTCGATCTCGCTCCCGCGTGCACGCAGCGCGTCGAGGCGGGCATGTGTGCGGTCAAACGATGCCAGGATGATATCGCCGAGGCCGGCCTCGGAGCCTTTCCACTTTCGATGCATGGCGCCGAGCCGCTCACGATCCTGGCGGCGCTGCTGCTCGTCGGTGGCCGGATCCGGCAGGGTGAAGGCGTCGGCCAGTTGCTGCACGGCTGCCTCCAGCTTGTCCTGGCGCTCCAGCCAGCGGGCGATCTCGCGCGCCGCCCCGCCGGTGGGGTAGCCGTCATAGGCACGGCGAGCAAGCTGTTCGGCCTCTTGTGTGTTTCCCAGGTTGCCGGTGGCTCGCGCCTGATAGACAAGCGCCTTGTTCCTAGCGATGGCGCGCTGTTCAGCAAACACGGCGGCGCCTTTTTCGCCCGGGCCGGGTCCCTGCCAGCCTTCGGCGGCCTTTTCCAGGCGTCGCGCGTATTCGAGCGCCCTCTCGTTCTTTTCCTTGTCCTCATCAGCAAGCAGCAGCCGGCTGACACGTTCCAACAGGTCACGGTTTTCCGGGTCGCGGGGTAGAACGCGCTCGCCATAGAGAATGATGCGCCGGTTGTCTTTGACCTCGATGGCGGCCTTGACGATGGCGCGCTCCAGTTCCGCTCGCTGCGATGTCTCGGGGAACTGGAACAGATGCTGCTCCAGAGCGCGAAGGAAATCGACTTGGGAGTTGCCAGCTTCGGCGAGGGCTTGCCGCAACGCCGCCTGCTCCTTGTCGGCAATGGAGGGCTGAGCCAGCGCGCATGCCGCCAGAAGAAGGAATGCGGAGATTCTCATGGCTTGGGGGCGGTGGGCTTTTCGGCCTCGGGCTTCGGCTCCTCGGCTGGTGGCGGCGGGCCATTACGAATCCAGTCGGCCAATCCGGCGGCGCGTTCGCGCGCCATGTTGAGGTAGGACTCGTTCTTCGCGACGCGGTCCAGCAGCGGGAGGAACTGTTCCAGGGCGACGAGCCGGTTGCGCTCCAGGGCGGCCTGCATCTGAAGAATGGCCTTGTTAGCTCCGAGCTTGTCGAATTTGACGGCGCGCTCCACCGCGATGAAATGCTGCTCGGTCTCGGTCATGCGCTCAAACCAGTCAAGCAGCGTGCGCGCGTCGGGGTCCTGCGAGTAGTTGAATTCGACTTCGTTCGGTTTGGCGGCCCCGTCCTCCCAACGGAACTTCTTCTGTCCCATTTTGGCGACGGGAAGGCCGGACTCGAGCGGCCGGCGGAAATGCTCGAGCTTGGCGGCAAGCGCGAAGATCTGGTCGGCCTCTTCTTTCTTGATGCGGAACTTGAGCGGCTGGTCATCGTCCACGCCTTCCTTGTAGACGCCGGCGCCGGAAGGATCCAGAGTGATCAGCACGAATGGAGGGACGCTGCCCGGGAATGACTTGGAATAGACAATACGAGGCTGCGCCAGGGCAGAGAAGCAGGCCAGAAGGAGCAGGCTTGCGTACTTCACGCCACGGCCCTCGCCTTCACGGTGGCGTGGCAGATGGCGACGGCAAGCGCGTCGCAAGCATCGGGCTCCTTGAGCGGCGCCCCCTTGCCGAGCAAAGAGCGGATCATATACTGCACCTGCTGCTTTTCGGCGCGGCCATGGCCGACGACGCTCTGCTTGATGAGCAGTGCGGAGTATTCGCCGCAGTCGAGTGAAGATTCGGCCAGCACGAGCATGGCCGCGCCACGGACGTGGGCAAGCTTGAGAGCCGACTTCGTGTTCACGGCGTGGAAGACCTCTTCCACCGCGGCGGCTTCCGGGTGGTGGACGGCAATGACTTCACGCAGTCCGGCGGCGATGACGCCGAGGCGCGTGGCAATGGAGTGGCGGGTATTGGTGCGGATGGTGCCGGCCGCGACAATGACGTGACGGCGGCCGTCGCTGTCGATGACGCCGTAACCGGTTCGCTCCATCCCGCAGTCGATGCCCAGCACCCGCATAGGGAACGGCGAACCCTCAGGCTTCCAGAGCGGCCAGCTCTTTTTCGTCGATGTCGAAGTTGGAGTAGACGTTCTGTACGTCGTCGTGTTCTTCCAAGGCCTCGCTCAACCGGAGCATGCCAGAGGCGTTCTTGCCTTCCAGCTTGACGAGGTTCTGGGGAACCATGGCGATGGCGGCTTCGATGGTGGGAATGCCGGCCTTTTCCAGTGCGGCCATGATGGCGTCGTGACTGGAGGGATCGGCGAGCACGGTCCAGGGACCGTCGCCGCCGCGGATGTCGTCGGCGCCGGCTTCCAGGGCGATCTCCATCAGGCGCTCTTCGGTGACCTTATCCTCTTCGATGAGAATCTGGCTTTTGCGGTCGAACATCCAGGTGACCGAGCCGACTTCGCCGAGGTTGCCGCTGTTTTTCGAGAACAGGTGGCGGATCTCGCTGACGGTGCGGTTGCGGTTATCGGTGGCAACTTGCACGATGACCGCGGCGCCACCGGGGCCGTAGCCCTCGAAGGTGATTTCGTCGATCTGGCCGCCTTCCAACTCACCGGTGCCGCGCATGATGGCGCGTTTGATGTTGTCGGCAGGCATCGAGACCGCCTTGGCGGCGGCAATGGCGGTGCGGAGTCTGGGGTTGCCGTCGGGGTCGCCGCCGCTGCGGGCGGCGATGGTGATCTCCTTGATGAGACGGGTGAAGGCTTTACCGCGCTTGGCGTCGAGGGCGGCCTTCTTATGCTTGATTGTCGCCCATTTAGAGTGTCCTGACATGATGAAACCTCAAATCACGGAGGGGTTCAATAGTTCAGGATATCAAATAGTGGCCTTTTAGAAGAAGAAGCGCAAACCGAACTGGACCTGGAGCGGCGTGCCGGATTGCGAGTTGTTGCGGTCATAAGTGCCGTCGGGCAAGCGCAAGCGGAGGAAGCGCGGGTCGATGGGAACGGGCTGGCCGTTTGTGCCGATGCCAAGGCCGTAGACGCCGCCGAAGAGACCGCCGTTGGCGCCGGAGAAGACGACGTTGTCGATGTTGAAGAGGTTGAAGAATTCGGCGGAGAACTGGATTCTGCGGCCCTCGCCCAGCGGGAAGTTCTTCAGCACGCGGAGGTCGTTGCCATAGACGCCGCGGTTGCGGAAGGAGTTGCGGGCAAAGGGAACGCCGGGACCGGAGAAGGGCCGGTCATTATTGCCGAACTCTTCATTGGTATCGCCGCCGGTGGTGGCATTTACGGGCAGGCCGCCGCGTGCGCGGAAGCTGCCCGAGACATCGAAGCCAACCGGGAGAGAGAGGACGAAGTAACTGGTGAATTGGTGGCGAATGTCGAGGCGGGCGAAGCCGTAATCGAGCTTCATGTGGAAAGGGTCGGCGTAGTTGAAGCCGGTGGCGTCGCGCTCGGAGTCATCGTCGGAGTAGTTCTGGGCCCAAGTGTAGAAGCCGCCGAACTGGAGCTTCTTGGCGCGGTACTGGGCGGAGAAGGTGACCGAGCGGAACATGGAGCGGGCCGAGGTTTCCCGCACAGTGATGCCGCTCAGTGTGGGGATGGGACGGAGAGTGCCGGTTCGCAGGCCATAGGTGGGGCGCTGGGAAGCGTCGTTGGCGCGGATGAAGGGGGCTGGGAGGTTGTAGTCGCGGTTCCGCATCAAGTGAACGGTGTTGACGAGGTTGAACTGTGCGCCGGCGACAAGGTTGCGGGCGACTTCCGATTCAAAGCCGAGGCCGGCCTGAAAGGCGCGCGGATTGGCATAGTCAGTGGGCATCATGATGAGCGCGGCTCCGGCGAAGGGATCGCGGGCGGTGCCGCCAAGGGCCAGCGTGGAGGCGCGCTGGACGGTGTCAATGGGAACGACCGGGAGCGAGCCGAGAGGTGTCGAGTTGAGGTCTACGCCAACGGCGCGTAGCTGCTGGTAGACGGTCTGGCCGCCGACAGGGGCAAGCGTAATGGAGACGTCGCCGGGCGGCAGGCGGAAGTTGTTGGTGGGTCCGGTGAAGACCAGCAGGGGCGCGGCGGCGTAGAACAGACCCGTGTGGCCGCGGACAACGGTACGGTGGGAACCGGAGAGGGGAGTCCAGGCAAAGCCGAAGCGGGGCATGACCTGCTTGGTGGCGTCGGAAATAGTGGTGGGATCGAGCGTGGCGCCATTGGGAAAGCGGAAGCCCTTGACGCGGTTGACGAGATCAGTGTTGGATGCCTCTGCGGCGGGATTGTACTGACCCTCCCAGCGGAAACCGAAATCGAGCGTGAGCTTCTGATTGACGCGCCAGCTGTCCTGCACAAAGGCGGCGGCCTGGTGCATGCTCATGCTGGCGACCAGATTGCCGATTTGGCGGGAGTAGGTGACCGAGTTGTCGTTGAACCGGTTCTGGCCGGGAGCAACCGAGAGGATGCGAAGCAGAGTGTCGATGTTGGAGCCGGCGATGGAGAAGCCGCCGAACTGGTTAAAGCCGAAGACCTGGGAGGCGGTGACGCGGTTATAGTCAAATCCGATCTTGAGGGTGTGCGTGCTGCGGGTGATGGAGAGCGCGTCGCTGATCTGGAGGCGGAGGTCGTTTTGCGTGGTGGGCAGGAAGTTGCGCGCGCCGAAGGTGCCGATGAGGCTGGAGACTTGCGGGGTGGCGGAGTTGGAAAGACGCGGCCGGAGCTCGTAGGTGCCGGTGAAGCGGAGGTCGTTGAGGATGGTGGGAGAGAACAGGTGGGTGTACTGCGCCGTGCCGGTGTGCGTGCGGTCCTTCTCGCTGCCGTCGTTGGAAATAGCGCGGCTGGTGAAGGGGCTGATGGCGGTGCCGACGGAGACGGCGTTGTTGGCGGCGGCGTCGGAGAAGTTGTAGCGGAGAGTAAGGCGGTGGCCGGCGCTGCGCTGGGCGTCGCCGCGGATGGTGAAGGCGGTGGCGTCGTTGGTCTGCCGGAAGTTCTGTTCCTCGCTCTTAAAGAAGTTGAAGGCATCGGCGGTTTGGGCGGTGGCGGTACGGTTGAGCAGCTGAGCGAAGAGCACCTGGCGCGGGGTGGCGGAGTCCTGCCGTTCCACGGCGGCGAAGAAGAAGAGTTTTTCCTTTTGCACGGGTCCGCCGACGGAGCCGCCCCATTGATGAAGAGTCTCGAGCGAGCCGATCCGCTGGACGGGATCCTTGGAACCCATCTCTTTATGGCGGATCTGGTAGAAGGCGTCACCATGGAACTCGTTGACGCCGGACTTAGTGATGGTGTTGAGGACGCCGCCGGAGCTGCGGCCATATTCGGCCGAGTAACCGGTGGTGATGACCTGGAACTCCTGGATGGCGCTTTGGGGCACGGTGAAGACGCTGTTGGAACGCTCGCCGCCGCGGATGCCGCCGAAGAAGGGCTGGTTGTAGTCGGCGCCGTCGAGCATGACGTTGGCGTTGATGCCGCGCTGGCCGGCGAAGGAGAGCTGGCCGCGCTGCGGATCCACCTGGACGGTGGGTGTGAGAACGGCGAAATCCTGGAAGCGGCGGCCATTGATGGGCAGGTTGGCGATGGCCGAGGTGTTGATGGTGGTGCTGGGCGCGGGCAGGGAGATGTTCATGAGCGAGGCGCCGACTTCGATGGTGGTGGTGGTGGAGGAGACCTGGAGGACGATGTCGACGTTCAAGGCGGCGCCGACGTTGAGCACGACGCCCTCGATGCGGGAGCGGGCGAAGCCGGAGCTTTCCGCGGAGAGCTCGTACTGGCCGGGATCGAGCAGGACGGCGCGGTACTGGCCGAGTTCGTTGGTGGTGAGCTCGCGGGTGAGGCCGGTACCGGAATTCTTCACTTGCACCTTGGCGTTGGGAATGACGGCCTGGTTGGGGTCAAAGACGGTGCCCGAGATCTCGGCCTTGTTGGCGTTGGATTGGGCGAAGAGTGTGGCGGCGGCCAGCAAGGCCAGGATAAGCAGATAGAGCTTTCTCATTGGAAACCATCCTCCTGAAGCAATCCATCCTAATCTAGACGTTCTTTACCGGGCGCACAACCCCTCCGGGTTGGCCGTAGTTGTGACGGCGCGCGGTGAAGCGGGCCTGGCCATACTCGCCGAGATGGACGGTCCCGGTGATGGAATCGTCCTTCACGACACCGGAGAATTCGTAACCGATGCGGGTGCCTTCATAGCGGTGGGAGCTGCGGAAGATGATCTCGTTTTCCCGAATCAGGCCGCGCAGATCGCTGGAAAGGTATTCACCGGAATGCGTGCCCAGCAACTGCCCCTCTTTTTGTTCCAAGACCAGGTTGTGGCGGGAGGAGCCGAGGCCGTATTGGATATCGACGTCCCACTGGCCGGCGACATGGGCGGTGGGGCCAACGTAGGCGCGGATATGAGGGCCGTGCCCGGTGAGAACGGTGTGGATGCGATCGGCGGCGATCTTCTCATCGCCGGGCATCATCATGTAGGGCATGATGGTGAGGGAATCGGCCCCGCCCCAGGTGCGGTCGCCAGTGGAGCCGCCGACAATGACGCGCGGTTCGCCTTCCAGCAGGCGCTCCTCGGCCTCGCGGCCGGTAACGCTCAGCTTCTCCCACTTGATGCGCAGGCGGGGCGAGTTATTGGAAAGGCCTTCCGGCTGGAGAATCTCGGTGGTGACGCCGGGGATGGTTTTCACCTTACGCGCGATGTGGTCAAGCCAGGATTCCCACTGTTTCCATTCGGCGTCATGATCGCGTTTGACCCAGGCTTCCACGGCGGCGAGCATGCCCATGATTTCTTCCTTGCCGACTTTCATGGGGCGGCCGTAGGCATGATGAGGGGCGGAGTGGAGCCAGGCGGCCTGCAACAGGTTCTTGGGGCCGAGCAGGATGCCGGCGCACTGAGGTCCGCGGAGACATTTGCCGCCGCTGTAGGCGACCATGGTGGCGCCGCGGGCGAGGTGGCCGTTGGGGATGGTGAGGCGTTCGGCGGCGGCGTCGACGAGCACGGGGACGCCTTTCTGTTTGGCGATGGGGCAGAGCGCTTCCAGGCCCAGGGGACCTTTGTCGCCCGAACCGGCAAGCACCATGACCATGGCGGTGCGGTCATTAAAGGCGCGCTCGTATTCCTGGATCGAGTTGACCTCGACGATGCGCGGGCCGACCTGGCGTACGGCGTGGTCGTAGACGTTGCGCGAGTAGCGCGGGGCGATGACCTCGTTCTTCATGCCTGTGAGGTCGGGCAGGCGTTGCAGCTTTTCCGGATCGGCGCCGGCGATGCAAGCGGCGGTGGCGTGGGAGAGGGCGGCGGCGCAGCCCGCGGTGACGATACCCCATTCGGCCTTGGTGATCTGGGCGAGGCGTTGGCCGACCTTTTCCATGAGCTCGTCGAGGTGAATGTAATGGCGCGAGGCGAGGTCCATGGCGCGCTTCACTTCCGGGAGGCTTTGCGAGCCGGAGATGATGGTGAAAGTACCCTTGCAGTTGATGATTGGGCGGACGCCGATGGAGGCGTAAATGTCGCCGGCAAGGCGGAGTTGCGCGGCATTGCCGGTGGAACGGAATCCGGCGAACGGGGCCAGCAGGGCTCCCGCGCGGAACAGATCGCGGCGTTTGAAAAGTTGTGAAAGCATGACTATCGTGATGCTATTGCGGCGGGGGAAAGTTTGCAAGCCCGCCCCGGCGGGGCCGGGTTTCGTTACCATAAAAAGATACCCGGACCGCATGGATCTCAAGAAGACTGTTAACCTTCCCAAAACCGATTTTTCGATGAAGGCCAACCTGGGCCAGTTGGAGCCTCGGCTGCTGGAGCATTGGCAGCAGACCGGCCTTTATCAGAAGATCCGGGCAAGCTCCGCCGGCCGGCCGCGCTACGTACTGCATGACGGGCCGCCGTACGCCAACGGGAACATTCATCTCGGCCACGTCTTCAACAAGACGCTGAAGGATTTCATCGTCAAGTCGAAGACGATGGCGGGGTTTGATTCGCCGTATGTGCCGGGCTGGGACTGCCACGGGCTGCCGATTGAGATCAAGGTGGACAGCGAGCTGGGGTCGAAGAAGGCACAGATGACGGCGGCCCAGATCCGCAAGGCGTGCCGCGCCTATGCGCAGAAGTATGTCGATCTGCAGAAGAAGGATTTCATCCGGCTGGGCGTGTTCGGGGACTGGGAGCATCCGTACCTGACGATGAGTCCGCGCTACCAGGCGGTGATCGCGCGGGCATTTGTCGATTTTCTGGATCAGGGCTACGTGTACAAGGGGCTGAAGCCGGTGCACTGGTGCATGCAGTGCCGGACGGCGCTGGCCGAGGCGGAGGTGGAGTATGAAAACCACTCGAGCCCGAGCATCTGGGTGCGGTTCCCGCTGACCTCGGAGCCGGAAGCGATCGATCCGTTGCTAAAGGGCAAGAAGGTGTACGGGGTGATCTGGACGACGACGCCGTGGACGATTCCGGCGAATATGGCAATCGCCTACCATCCGCAGTTTGAGTATTCGGCAGTGGCTGCGGCGGGCGATGTGTATATAGTGGCGAGCGAGCTGGCCAAGGCGACCGGCGATCTCTGCGGCTGGGTGGAGCCGAAAGAGCTGGCGCGGTTTGCCGGATCGAAGGTGGAAGGGGCGGTGTTCCGGCATCCGTTCGTGGAGCGGGATTCGGGGGGCATTCTTGCCGACCACGTGACGCTGGAGCAGGGAACCGGGGCGGTGCACACGGCTCCCGGGCACGGGCACGAAGATTACATGAGCGGCGTCCAGTACGGCATCGACATCTACTGTCCAGTGGACGGCGCCGGGCGGATGTACCACGTCGAGAACGCCAAGGGGCGTCTGCCGGAGACGCTGATCGGCAAGACGGTTTGGGAGGCGAATCCGCTGGTGACGGGACTGCTGCGAGAGCAGGGCCACCTGCTGGCGGAGAAGCGCATCGACCACTCCTATCCGCATTGCTGGCGCTGCCACAAGCCGACGATCTTCCGCGGCACCGAGCAGTGGTTCATCGGGATGGAGCGCAACGGTCTGCGGGAGCGGACGCTGGAGGCGATCCGCAAGATCAAGTGGATGCCGGGCTGGGGCGAGGAGCGGATCTACAACATGATCGCGACGCGGCCGGACTGGTGCATCTCGCGGCAGCGCATCTGGGGTGTGCCGATCGTGGTGTTCTCCTGTACGGGCTGCAAGCACCGTGTTGAGGAGAAGAAGATTCTGGATCACGTGGTGGATCAGTTCGCCGAGCATTCCGCCGATGTCTGGTATGAGAAGAGCGCAGACGAGTTGCTGCCGGCAGGGGTGAAGTGCGCCAACTGCGGCGGCGCGGAGTTTGAAAAGGAGAAGGACATTCTCGATGTCTGGTTTGACTCCGGCTCTTCGCACCTGGCGGTGCTGAGCGAGGGGTACGGCTTGGAGTGGCCGTCGGAGATCTATTTGGAAGGCCCAGACCAGCATCGCGGCTGGTTCCACAGTTCGCTGCTGGTGGGGGTGGGGCTGAAGGGCGGGAGCCCGTACAAAGAATGCGCCACCAACGGCTGGACGCTCGACGGCGAAGGCCGGGCGATGTCGAAAAGCCTGGGCAACGTGATCGAACCGGACAAGATCATCAAGCAGCACGGAGCGGAGCTGCTGCGGCTGTGGGTGGCGTCGGTGGAGTTTCACGAGGATGTGCGGCTGTCGGACACGATTCTCACGCGGCTGACGGAAGCCTACCGGAAGCTGCGCAACACGCTGCGTTACGCGCTGGGGAACCTACATGATTTCGACCCATCGCGGGACGCGGTGCCGGTGGCGGAGATGCGGGAAATCGACCAGTGGATCCTGATCCGGTGTGAGCAGCTGGTTTCGCGGTGCCGGGAATGGTACGGGAATTTCGCCTTCCACCGCGTCTACCAGGCGCTCTACAACTTCGCGACGACCGATTTGAGCGCGGTCTACTTTGACGTGCTGAAGGACCGGCTCTACACGGCCGGGCCGGACTCACGGGCGAGGCGCAGCGCGCAGACGGCGCTGCACCGGGTGCATTGCGCGCTGGTGCGGCTGCTGGCTCCGCTGGTGAGTTTCACGGCGGAGGAGGCGTGGCAGCATACGCGGCTGCCGGAGGGTTCGCCGGAGAGCGTGCACCTGGCTCAGTTTCCGACGCCGGATGAGGTGACCGAGGGGCTGCCGCCTGAGCACCGCCTGCGTGCGGCTTCCTGGGAGCGGCTGATGCAGGTGCGCGATACGGTGCTGAAGAGCCTGGAGATCGCGCGCCAGGAGAAGTTCATCGGCGCGCCGCTGGAGGCGCTGGTGCACCTGAGGGCGAATGGCGACCTGCTGCCGCTGTTGCGGCAATACGAAGCGGAGCTTCCGGCGTTGTTCATCGTTTCGGAGGTATCGCTCGACGGCCATGCCGAGACGAACCTCGGGGTGCACGTGGAGCGTGCGACAGGCGTGAAATGCGAGCGCTGCTGGAAATACACACATGACATCGGGTCCGATCCGCGGCTGCCCACCGTGTGCAAGCCCTGCGCCGAGGCGGTGGAAAGCTTTTTTCCCGATCAAACCGCATGAGCCGCAGGCTGATCCCATTCGCATGGTCGGCAGCGGTTATGGCGGCTGACCGGGTGAGCAAGCTGTGGGTGCAGGCGACGCTCACGCCGTACGACAGCTGGGTGATCGTGCCCGGCTTCTTCAACCTGATTCACACGGAAAACCGCGGCATGGCGTTCAGCCTGTTTGCCGACGCCGATGAATCGACGCGCCGGTTCCTGCTGATCGGGGTATCGCTGGCGGTGATGGCGTTCATCGCGGTGATGCTGTGGCAAGCGGCGGCGAGGCCTGCAGAGCGGGTGCAGAGCGCGGCGTTGAGCCTGGTGCTGGGCGGCGCATCGGGCAATATCTATGACCGTATCGCCGCCGGCGCGGTGACCGATTTTCTCGACGTCTACATCGGCGAGCACCACTGGCCGACTTTTAACGTGGCCGACAGCGCGATTACGATCGGCGCGTTGCTGCTGTTGTTGGACATGTGGCGCGGACGCGCGCGGCAGACGGCGGTGGCCTGAGATGCTTCCCAAGCTGATCTCCTTCGGCGATTTTTTCCTGCCGGCTTACGGGGTGCTGGTGGCGCTCGGGTTTCTGGCGGCGCTGTGGCTGACGGGGCGGTTGGCGCGGCGCAGCGGACTGGACCCGGACGCGGTAACGAACCTTGGTGTTTACGCGGCGCTGGCCGGACTGGCGGGAGCAAAGCTGCTGATGTTCGCGCAGGACATGGACTATTACATAAGCAATCCGCGCGAGATTTTTTCCTTGTCGACGCTTCAGGCGGGAGGAATATTTTACGGGGGGCTGATCGGCGCGCTGGTGGTGGGAGTGTTGTACATGCGGCGGCAACGGCTACCGGCGCTGGAGACGCTGGATGCGTTCGGACCGGGGCTGGCGCTGGGGCAGGGAATCGGACGTATCGGCTGTTTTGCGGCGGGCTGCTGCTGGGGCCAGGCTTGCGAGCGGGCGTGGGCCGTGACCTTTACCGATGTGGAGGCACACCGGCTGGTTGGCGTACCATTGGGGGTGGCAATTCATCCGACGCAACTGTATGAGGCGGCCGGAGCACTTGCGATATTCGGGGTGCTGTACTGGTGGTTCGGGCGCAGTTCGGGGCCGGGCACGGTGATCGGGCTATACCTGATGTTGAGCGGGATGACGCGCTTTGCAGTGGAATTTGTGCGGGCGCACGAGCAGGGGAATCCGTTTGGGGGTCCGCTATCGGTGGCGCAGTGGATTTCGGCGGGGTTGTTGGTGCTGGGGGCGGTTCTCTACAAAAAGGGCCGCACCATGGCGGGCGGCCCAAAGTTGGCTCAGACTGCGTGACGTATCAGTTGGCGATGCGCAGAATCTCGCTGGCGATGGAGATGAAGGCTGCGTTTAGCTGGGAAGCGTTGGGCGCATAGACGTACATGCCGGTGGGGGCGTTTTGGTCGTGCACGGTGCTTTGCGGGTCGTTGGCGATGCGCCGCAGCAGGGTATGCTCGGCTTCGCCGGCGCCGCCGAGGCCGATCACGTAGACAAGGGTTTTGATGTCGGGGTGGAGTACTTTCTGCCGGATGCGGTAGGCGGCGTGATCGACGGCGTTGATCGCGGCGTTCTGCTGGTTGGTCTGGTCGTTGATCCGGACCTTGTTGTTGTAGGGGCCGCTGGTGTACAAGCTGATCGATTTGAACTGACCGCCGGGCATGCCGAATACGGAATTCCCGTAAATGTCCTGGTTGGGATAGTGGGGAATGTCCTGATGCACGTTGACGGTATTGGTGCGGTAATAGCAATCCGAGCTGGTGGCTTTAGGGGACTGCGATTCATAGCCAATGGGATTACTGACGGCGCCGGGGTCGGAGCTGACCGGCATTGTGCCGGCATTGAATCCCTGCACGCCGCCACGGCCCACGCCGCTCTGCCCGGCGATGAAGCCGCGGTAGAGCTGATTCACCGGGTTCCAGCCGGCCTGGTCGTACCTGCGGTTGTTGGCCCAATCCCAGCAGTGGCTTTTTCCGGTGGGAGAGGACGTGGTATTTTGGGTCTTGACATTCCACTCCGCGGTGATGGCGTTGGGGATACCGTCGGTGAAGAACAGGATCACGTTGAGCGCGCCGGGCTCAGCGATGTCCACGATCTCCTGATAGCCTCGCCAAAGCGCCTGGGCCGAACCGGTCCATCCGTTGCATCCATTCGGAAAGAGCGTGTCCACTTGGCCGATCAAAGTGGGGGAGGAAGTTTTGAAATTCTTGTTTGGGGCATAGTCCACGCGCGAGCTGCCGCCGAAGGTGATGAGACCCATTCTGTCGCGTTGATTGGCGAAGAGACTGACAAAAGAGATGGCGCCGCCTTCGACGTCGTCACAGGCGCCCGCGGTCTGCAGGGAACCGGAACGGTCGAGCACGAGCAGCACGTTCACATCCCTGCGGACGGCTTTTCCGTTCGCGGCGACGGTGGTTTTCGTCAGCCCCATGACGCGCATGAAGTAGGTGGGAGCATCGACGGAGCCGGTGACGGTGACCGATCGCGATTTGGCCGCCGTCTCTTCGACCTTCACCACAACCTTGTCGTTGGCGGTTGCCATCATGCCCTTGGGGAAGTTGGCGGCGAAGAACGCTTCCGCACGCTGCTTGGCTGTGTCCTGCTGCGCCTCAATCGTCAGGCCGATGTGCAGACTGCGGGCGGCGGCCAGGGCCGCGGCGTCGGAAGCGGCCGAGAGCTTGGCCTTGATGGAATACAGTACACCGGCGTCGATTGCCAGGCCGATGATGGGGATCATAAAGGTCATCATGATCGCGGAGAGCAGAACGGCCATACCGCGCCGCCGCCACTGGCTATTCTTCAATCGGCTCATCGAGTTTCTCCTCCCGGTACCCTAGAAAATGCTTCGTGCATAGCTGCCCGTATGGGGGTAGGAGCCTGGAAAGCTCCAGGAGGGGGCAGCGAAAAACGATTCCGCGACATAAGCAAGCTCGCCGGGCTGCATGTTGAGCACCCCAGGCAGGCCGGTGGCGACGCATTGGGACTTGGTCAGGTAATCCGTGGGCGCAATATTGCCGGACGGCTGCAGGATGAGGTTCTCCGGCGGCTTGGCGACGTCGCTTTGCTTGAGGCTCTTGTTGCCGATGACGAGGCGCTGGATGGCAACCGATTTTCCCAAATTCGAGCAAGGCGCTCCGTTGAGGTTAGTGGAATTGCATTCGGTGGTCCCGATATGCTGAATCTTGGTGAGGATCACGACGCCGTCGCCGGTGCCGTCGAGTTTGAAGTTCAGTCCTTCGGCGATCCGCTCAATGATTTTCTGATTCGGTGTCTGGCTAAAATCGACCTGTCGCACGTACATATGTCCGGCGTCGCGGCTGACCTGCGTGGTTTGAATGCTGCGGCCGAGGGTGAGGCCGACGTTCACCGTGCCCAGCATCAGAGGCACGAGCAGGACGCTAATGAGCGCGAACTCGACCAGCGTGTTGCCTCGCTTTGACCTGAGTTTTCTCCTGTTGGTCATCTCCGATCGTTCCTCCTTAGCGTGGCGGGGGTGCGGTCGTTCCGCCCGGCAACCCCTCCATGCGGTCCGAACTACGCACATTAATGGTGAGGGGAGTGCCTGACCGGAGCAACGGCGCAATCCAGCCCCATTGGAATCCCTCCACGGCAATCTCGACAATATTGCCCGGCGCATTGGCCATGGTGGGCGCCAGTGTGTCCGGGATGAAGTAATAGATTTTGATCTTGTTGGCGCCGGTAGTTCCTGCCAGGAAGCCGGAAGCATTCTCCTGCACCACGCTCTTGATGGAGGCGTCATGCTGCATGCCGGGTTTGAGCTGATAGGTGACGGCGTAGCGGACACCTTCGCGGACCGCGTGCTGGAAGGTGCTCTTCAAGAAGATGGCGAAGCTAAAGTCGATGATGGCGAAAACCAGGGCGAACAGGGGCACCATGGTGAACGCCATTTCGACGAAGGCGTTACCGCGCCGCGGCTTCTTGCTGAGTCTGATAAACGGCATTCCGAAACCCCGAATCGATGTACAGATCCACTTTAAATCGGGACCCTGAGAGATGGAATTGTGGAGATCCCTCAGGTCCATGGCAGTTCTACTCCTATGGTTCAAAGCAATTCCCCCTATGCCAACTAGTGGTTTTCTCCGAGGCCGGGCGACGGGGAGAAGTACTCGGCGGCGAGCGCCGGGGCCGGGATTGCGTTTTCCGAGACGCGCCTCCAAGCTTGGAGGGCAGCTTCCAGGTTGCCCGAGGAGGCTTCGCGTTCGGCGATGGCAAGCCAGGCCGGGCCGTGAGCCGGGTGAGATTCGATAAGCCGGCGGTAAAGCCTGAGGGCGTCGTCGAACTTGTCTTGAGTTTCCTGAAGGAGCGCAAGATTCCAAAGGGCGGTCTGGTTGGCCGGGTCGAGGGAGAGCGCGCGCTCATAGATAGGATTCGGCGGCCTGGGTGGTTTCTCCGGTGGCGCGCGCAACCGAGGTTTACCCAGGCGGGGAAGTGGCCCGGCTCGCGCTGCACAAGTTCAGAGCAATGGCGGATGACGAGCGCGAAGCCGCCCAATGCCAGGGCTGTGGCGCAAAGGCCTTCTTCGACGGAAGCGGACGGACTCCGGGCAGGCTCCTGGGAGAGGTTGCGCGGAACGGAGGGAACAACGTGCAGGGCATGACTCATGTTCCGGTAGTCTCCAGTGCCGGGGGCAACCCAGACGGTGCCGCCGGCGCGAACGGGCAGGAAAGTGGTATCAACAGCGGCTGGCGGGTTGTCCGGAACTCGATCGCGGTGCACACGCGAGGGACGCGCGGGGGCGGCAGGCAGGCAGCGGAGGCGGGCCGGCGCAGAGAGGGGTGGGTGGAGACAGGCTCAGGGAGATGCGAGCAAAGGGAGCCGGAGATGGAAAGAAGCGAACATGGAACGGGAACGGCGGGTTCCAGAACTACTTTGACGGTGGCGGCGGCAGCCGGCCTTGCAGGGATGCGGTGCGCAGGCAGCGGAACACAATCGGCGGGAACCCGCAAATAGGCCGAGCGAGGTGCGAAGGGACTGGGTTGAGCTTGCACCAGAGGTCCCGCGGGGTTGGGTGCGGGAGCCCGGGCGTGAGCGGGAGCGGATTGCTCACGGAGCCTGGAAAGTGCCAGTTCTTGTTGCAGTTCAAGGAAGAGTGCGCGGTGGGCGGCCGAGCAGAATTGATGTTTGGCGAGGCGCTGGAGCATAGCGAGCTTGCGGCCACAGTGGCGGCAGCAGCCTTCGGCGGGCGAGCCGGGATCCGGGGTGTAGGTGTCAGCAGTCGGCACAGCGAACCTCGATGCTGCTTATCGGCAAGTGAGCAGAAGATTTTTCTCAAATCCCGCGCGGGCGCCCCGATAAGGAATACGGGAGGAACCGATGACGCTACGTGCGGGAAGACGCCGGAAAGGACTGGCGATCCTGATTACGGCGCTGATGCTGGGCTTTATGGTGCCGATCGTGGGGCTGGCGGTGGATGCCGGAGTGCTGTACGCGATCAAGGCAAGGCTATCGGCGGCCTGCGATGCCGGGTCGCTGGCGGCGGCGCGGAGCCTGAGCCTGGGCTTGACGCTGGCCGAACAGGAGGCGAGCGCAGCGGCGAGGGCGGGGGCATTCTTCAACGCGAATTTTCCCGACAGCATGATGGCAACCACCGGCAAGCAGTGGAGTGTGGTGGTGACGGAATCCAGCTTCCGCACGCGCACGGTGACCGTGACGGCGACGGTGACGGCGCCGGTCTACTTCATGCGGATTCTGGGCAAGACCGGGGTGACGGTCGCCGCATCCGGCAAGGCATCGCGCCGTGACGTGAACGTGATGCTGATCATGGACCGCTCCGGCTCGCTGCAAACGGCGGGGGCCTGTGATGATCTGGAGTCGGCTGCGCTGGCGTTCGTGAACCAATTCGCCAACCACCGGGACCGGCTGGGGCTGATCACCTACGGAGGATCGTCGAACTTGGATTTTGCGCCCGCCTATGAGTTCAAAACAGGGCCGGGGAACCTGCTGACCAAGATCGACGGGATCTTTCCCGGCGGCTGCAACGGATGGACGGGCTCCTCGCAGGGGCTGTGGCAGGGCTATCAGCAGGTGGTGGCGATGAACGAGCCGGGTGCGTTGAATGTAATCCTGTTCTTCACCGACGGAATCCCGAACGCGATCACGGCCGATTTTCTGGTGAAGACGCAGACGACGACCTTCTCGCCGACCGGCAAGAGCCGGTGCTGGGACTGGCAGAACAACAAGAAGTACAACCAGGCGGGCTGGAACCCGGTGACGCAGGTCTACCGCGGCTTCGTCGCGGGCCAAAGCGGGGTTGGCCGCGGCGGGGTGCGGGGTCACGTGGCTGGATCGATCCCGGTGAGCAACGATCCGGGAGCGGTGGCCATTCCTCAGGGCTTTTCGGGCTCAGCAAAGGCGATTGCCGATGACTGCTACTTCCGGAACAACACGAGCGATGTGGATGATGACGTGCCGCACTATCCGAACCAGGACTTCTACGGCAATTCGGTGTTCGGCTGGAAGTCGATCAACACCTACTCCAGCGGTCCGTATGCGGGCAAGGTGCGGATCGATCAGCAGTCCAACCAACAGAACGCGGCGATCAACGCGGTGGATAACGCCGCACAGCGCATCCGGAACAATACGCTTCATCCCTCGATCGACACGGTGATCTATAGCATCGGGTTGGGCGGGGCCGGGGAGGCCGAGCATGACCTGCTGCGCCGGATTTCCAACGATATTGCCAGTCCCATCTACAACGCCAACAAGCCGCTCGGGCTCTATGTCTATGCGCCGACTTCGGCGGAGCTGACGGCGGCGTTTGTGCGGATCGCCAGCGAGATTCTGCGCTACGCGCACTAGCGGGAGCTGTACAGACCACGGAAGGGGAAGGTGGCCTTGGGCTTGCCGCGCAGGGTCTGCTTCCCGGCAGGCAGGTCGAGTTCCAGATTCTCGATCCAGATGCTGATCCGGCGGGGGGCGCCGGACACTGTTTGCGTCTCGACCATCACATGCTCGCGGCGTAGTCCGGCAAATAGAGGCATCGTTGCTTCCTGGCGGGTTCCGTAGAGAACCAGGTTCTGGGCTTCGGTCCGGAGTTGAGCGCCATCGCCATCCCAGTCCGATTCGGAGGCTTGGCGTGCGGCCCTGTGGACAGCGGCCGAGAGCTGCTGAATCTGAAGCGCGGCAACGGTGAGCTGCACGGCTCCCACCAGCACGGGAACCAGGATCGCGAAGCCGAGGGCGAATTCCAGCAAAGCGCTGCCGGCCTGGGAGCGGCGCGTGATTTTCATCGGGAGAGCCTCGCGACGAGGAAGCCGGTTCCGGCTGCGCCGCGCCGGGTGGAACCTTGCAGATAGGAGCCGATGAACTCCGCACAGAAGGGTTGGTCGCCTTCGGCCTGGTAGCCGGAGGCGGGGAGAAGAAAAAATGCTCCGAAGCCGGCGATGTGGGGTTGTTCGCCGGGCGAATGAATGGCGGCGGCGGCGATCCGGCGGCCGTTGCCGCGGCCACGGGCGATGTAGGAGGCGTAATCGGCGGAGGTGTAATCGGCATCGCCACGGACGCGTTCGGCAAGCGCTTCACGCTCCAGCGGGAGGATGCCTTCTGAGCCCTTCACGGCGTCCCCGATTTTGAGCGGACTCGACTGCCGGCTATCGAGGATCGCGCGGCGGATCAGGGAGCGGTCCGCTGGTCCCAGCAACAGCGGCGCGGGGAAGGCGCCATCGAGTAGCCCGGCGTCGCCGCGGCATACGTTACCCGCGGCGAGGGAGGGCTGGGCCGCCCACCGCAGAGTGTAGATTTCCCCATGGCGGAGACCAAGGTCCGTGGAGGAAGGATCGTGAGCGAGGACAGAGTAAGGCAGGAGGCCATGGCCAACCTCCTCTAGGGGAAGCTGGACTGCGGCCGTCTGGGCGGCATGTTTGCCGCTGGAGCGCAGCACTATCCACTCCAGGGGAACTTCCATTCTGATCCTTACAAGATTGGCGGTGACTTCGACTGCGGCCAAGGAGCCGGCGAGCCGCAGCGCGGTGGCGCGGGCCCTTTGAATGCCATCGGGTGAGCCGTCAAGCTCCATCACGGCGGTAAGCGCGGCTGCCTCCAGGGACGATTGAGCCGAGGAGCGGGTGGCAAGGGCGCGGCTGATGTCGACGGCCACACCCATGGCGGCGAAGACGATGATCAGCATGAGGGCCATGAAGATCAACACCATGCCCCTTCGAGTCCGCATCAGTTATCTATCGGCGGAAGGTGCGGAAAACAATAGCTATTTGTCGCTGGATTGCGGCGGGGAGAGGAGGATTTTTTCGACGGTGGCGGCCTCGACCCCCTTGCGGGAATAGAGCATGGGGTGGTAGCCGCCGCCGGCCCACTCATTTAATAGGTTGTCGTAGTGGGGGCTTTCCGGGTCGCCGGATTCGCCGGGGACGTTGGTCATGACGGAACGGTCCCAGTCGGCGAGGTCGAGGATCTGGCGGTAGCTGGCGCCGTTGGTCTGGCGGAAGTTGGAGCCGGAGGTGGAGTTGACGGTGTGGGAGTCGCCGGGACGTGGGATGGGGCCGCGGTGGAAATCCGGGTTCGGAAGAGGGTGGCGGAAACGGATCTGGTGGAGGTTGCCCCATTTCCAGGCGGCGGGGTCGGGGCCGAAGGCGCGGCTGAGTTCGGCGAATGCTTGTTCAAAGCTCTGACGCATGGCGGCCGGGTCGGGCCTGCGGCGCAAGGTTGCCAGCAGCATGGCGAGATCGGTGCGCGAGCCGAGTTCCTTGCCGAAGATGAGTGGCGGGAGCTTGGAGACCCACATCGCGTAGAGGAGCGCTTCCGGGGAATCGGCGGAGAGGTTGGCGCTCCAATCCATCATGCGTTCGAGCAGGGCCCATTGCGAGGCGGAGAACTGCTCGCGGCGGAAGGGCCATTGCCGGACCAGCGTTTGAAAGATGCGGGCCGGATGGGAGTGGACGTCCTGCTGCATGCGCTGGAAATCCTCGACGCCGAACTTCAGCCGGTCGAGCATCATCTCCTCGATACGGTCGATGCGGAAGCTGGGGGCCCACTCATAGGAGAGCGGGTGCGGATAGCCGTCGGGCAGGATGTTGTGATTGGCGGTGGCGATGGCGCCGGAGGGAGGATTGAAGCGGCGCGGCATCTGGCCGGCGGGGAGGAATCCGGACCATTCATATTCGCCGGTGTGGCCGGGCACCGGCAGCAGACCGGACCAGTTGCGGCGGATCGGGGCGAGACCGGCGGCGATCCAGCCGATATTGCCGGCGCGGTCGGCATAGACGAGGTTTTCCGAGGGGACTTTGTAGCGTGCAGCGGCCTGCTGGAACTGATCCCAGTTGTGTGCGCGGGCGAGGCTGAGAGCGGCGAGATAGCCGGCTGTGCCGGGTTCGCTGCCGACCCATTTGAGCGCATAGGCGCGGTGACGGCCGAGATCCTCGGCGATCACGGGGCCATGGATGGTGTAGCGCAGCTCGATGGGGCGCGGTGCTTTCACGCCGCGGACGCGGACCTGCTCGCGCACGATCTCCATCTGCTTCCACTGGCCGCGGTAAAGATACTGATCGGGGTTGGCGGGGTTCAGCTTCTCGACGTAGAGGTCGCCTTGATCGATGCCGACGATGGTGAAGCCGAAGCCGGCTTCTTCGTTGTGGCCTAGCGCGATGCCGGGCAGGGCAGGTTCGCCCGCGCCGATCACGTTCCAGCCGGGGCCGACCAGGTGTACGGTTTTGCGCAGCGAGGGGAGCACGACCGGGCGGTGCGGATCGTTGGCTAGCAGCGGCTTGCCGGTGAGAGAGCGTTCGCCGCTGACCACCCAGTTGTTGCTTCCTTGTTCGCCGGAAAACCGAACGGAGCCGATGGCGTCGTTGTAATCCCGCAGGATCGACGAGTTGATGCCGGCAAGGTCGAGTCCGTTGGGAATGACGATCTTCACGAAGGGGTCGGGAGGCAGGTAATTCTGCACGGTCTCCAGGCCAAAGCGGCGGATATCGTTGGCGCGGGCCACTTCGCGCGCGATGTTCCTGGTCATCAGTAGCCCGGCGACGCGCGCGGCGACATCTTCCGGCGCCCAGAGGCCGGGGTCGTAACCGGCGAGGCGGAATTCGAGTGGGCGCTTGCCGCCGAGCGTCGAGATATAGGCGTTGATGCCTTCGGTGAAGGAGGCGGCGATCTGGCGGGCGTCGGGCGAGTAGCTGTCCCATTCGGCGTTCCAGTCGCCGCGGAAGCGGACTAGGCGGGCGATGCGGTCGCGTTGGAGCGCTTCGGGCCCGAGCACTTCGGCGAGCTTGCCGGTTCCGATGCGGCGCCAGAGGTCGATCTGAAAGAGGCGGTCGCGTGCGGCCATGTAACCCTGGGCGAAGAAGAGATCGTGCGAGGAGCGCGCGTAGATGTGGGGGATGCCCCACTTGTCGCGGAGGACCTCGACCGGCTCGGCAAGGCCGGCGAGGGTGACCTGTTCGGCCGGGGCGAGGCCGCAGAAAAGGGCCAATGCCACCGGCAACCACGTGCTACGCATCATCTTCCGATTTTCCCTCCAATGAGGGCCAGCGCGGCGGGCGCTTCTGCTTCCAGGCGCGCACGCCCTCCTGGTAATCCTCGCTCCGGAAGAGGCGCGCGCGCAAGGTGGCGGCGAGTCTGGTTGCCTCTTCTTCGCTCATTTCGCGGCCCTGGTGGGTGAGCGTCATGCCGCGGCGGATGGCTTCCGGGCTGGATTCGGCAATGGTTGCGGCGATGTGCAGGGCCTTTGCCTGAAGCTCAAATGCCGGGACGACGTAGTGAACCAAGCCCCACTCGAGCGCCTCGTCGGCGCCGAAGCGGCGGCCGGTGAGGCTGAGTTCGAGCGCGCGGCGTTCGCCGATGGCCTGGACCATCGAGCGCCAGATGAGCATCGGCCACAACCCGATTTTGATCTCGGTGATTCCGAACAGGGCGTCCTCGGCGGCCACGGCGATGTGGCAACTGGCGACGAGTCCGGCGCCGCCCGCGAGCGCGGCGCCCTGCACGGCGGCAACGATGGGCTTCAAGCTGCGGCGGCCGAGCGAAAAGAGCCGCTCGTGAATCGCGTTGCGGTCGGCGGCGTCGGGCAGCAGCGATTCTTCCAGGTCCATGCCGGCGCAGAAGGAAGGGCCTTCGCCATCAAGCAGGATGGCTCCGGTGGCGCGGTCATCCGATGCCTGCTCCACTTCGCGGACGATCGCCTCACAGGTGGCCGAATCGAGCGCATTGCGCTTTTCGGGGCGGTCGAGAGTCAGCCGCAGCAGTCTACCTTCACGCCGTACCCGCAAGCTCGTTCTCCTCAATCTCGATTTCCATGCGTAGCAGCGCGGTGGAAAAGGTTTTGCCTTGCGAGTCGATGCGGAGGGAGAGGGTGCCGCCGCCGCCGAGCGCTTCATATAAAAGGAAGTTGAGCGCGCCGAGATTGGGCAGTTCGAAACGCTCGACTTTGCCTTTGACGAGGTGTCCGAAATGGACCTTGACGCGTTCGGAGGTGACTTCACGGACCAACACAGGATAGTGTGCCTGCTGGTAGGCGATGACGCCGATGTTGGCGGTGTCACCCTTGTCGCCGGAGCGGGCGTGTGCGATGCGGGAAAGGGGAATCCTCATTCGACCACCTCGACGCGGGTTTGGATGAGTTCGCGCGGGGCGAGGGCGGGCCAGTAGGCGACCACTTCGCGCACCGGAGGGCGGCCGTCGCCGAAGCCTGTGGCGGTGGGCGGGCCGTTGAGCACCAGCGGGATCAGCTCGCGCGTGAAGCGATCGACAGCCTCTTTGTCCTGGCCCCGCACGCCGATGCGGAGCTGAATCTCGGGCGGATCGGGGCAGTGGGCGGCGGCAGGGCCGTGGCAGGCGTCGTAGCCGAACAGCTCGGTGTAGATTTCTTCGAAGGTGAGACCGAGCTGTTCCAGGCGTTGGCGGACGATGGCGTCGGCGGCGCGCGCCTTGGCAACGGCGTCGGGCCAGCTGTAGACGAGCGTGCCGATGGCTTTCCAGCCGTAGGAGTAGCTGATGGAAAGTTTCAGAAAGGGTGTGCGCGGGCCGCCGCGGATGCCGCTGACGCGGACGCGGTCGATGCCGGCGTCTTCCAGGTGTATGGAGGTGAAATCGGCAATGCAGTCCGGAGTGATGTAGTACTTCGGGTCGCCGAGTTCATAGAGGAGCTGCTCCTTGACGATGTGGGAGCTGACGCGGCCGCCGGTGTTGGAATGCTTGGTAACGACGAAGGAGCCGTCGGGTGAGGCTTCGACGAGGGGATAGCCAATGTTGGCCATATCGGGGATGGAGGGCCAGTCGACCTGGCAGTTGCCGCCTGTGCACTGGGCGCCGCATTCGATGATGTGTCCGGCGATGGTGCCGGCGGCGAGCCGGTTCCAGTCGTCGGGCTTCCAGCCGAACTGGTGGACCATGGGGGCAAGGGCGAGCGCGGTGTCGGTGCACCTGCCGGCAATGACGACGTCGGCTCCGGTCGAGAGCGCTTCGGCCAGCGGGAAGGCGCCGATGTAGGCGTTGGCGCTCTGGATGCGGTTGCGGATGGAGGAGAGCGGCTCGCCGGTCTCCATGTTCTTCATGGCGTGGCCGGCGGCGATGAGTTCGTCGATGCGCGGGTAGATGTCGTCGCCTTCGACGACGGCGACCTTGAGGTGCGGGGCGAGCTTGCGTACCTGGCGCGCGCAGGCGGCCGGGTTGACGCCGCCGGCGTTGGCGATCACCTTCACGCCGCGCTGCTTGATCGTGGCGGCGATGCGGGCCATCAGCGGAGGGAAGTCGCGCGCGTAGCCGAGCTCGGGGTTGCGCTCCTTCTGCTTCTGGACGATGGACATGGTGATCTCGGCGAGATAGTCGAGCACGAGATAGTCGAGCGGGCCTTGCTCGACCAGACGGACGGGCGCTTCCAGCCAGTCGCCCCAGAAGCCTTGTCCGTTGGCGATGCGGATCATAGTGTCTCAAGCGCCAGATGCCGGCGGTGGAAGCTTGCCATGGAGATTTCAAGCGCGAAGGTCAGCACCTGCCGGGTTTTCAGGGGGCCGAGGAGAGCGTCGACGTGGCCGCGCGCGGCTGCGAAGTGGGAGTCGAGCCAGTTCTCGTAATCGGCACGGGTTTTGTCGACGCGGGTTTGCAGCTCTTCCGGGACCGGCTTGCCGTCCTTCTTATAGCGGTCGAGTTCGGGGCCGTGTACGGCGACGACGGCCGAGTCGCCTTCCATGACGCCAATGCGGGCGGTGGGCCATGCGAAAGTGAAGTTGGGATCGAAGCCTTGGGCGGCCATGGCGTAGTAGCCGGCTCCGGAGGCGTGATTGATGGTGAGTACGATGCGCGGAACGGTGGCGCAGGCCATGGTTTCCACCATTTCGGCGCCGGCGCGGATGATGCCGGCGGCTTCGGCCTCGACGCCGACCATGAAGCCGGAGACATCCTGGAAGTAGAGGAGCGGCAGGCCTTGCCGCTCGCACATTTCGACGAAGTAGGCGACCTTGCGCGCCGATTCGGTGTAGACGATGCCGCCGATGCGGGAACCGCCGGGAGCCTTGAGGAAACCGCGGCGGTTGGCGATGAGACCGGCGGGCCAGCCCGACAGGCGCGTGGAGGCGCAGAGCATCTCTGGGGCATGCTCGGGCTGAAACTCCTCCCAAGCGCCGGCGTCAAAGATGCAGCGGATGACGTCCATCATTTCGTAGGGGAGGCGGTGATCGGCGGGGAGCACTTCGTAGAGTTGCTCGGCGGGCCGTTCCGGCAGGGCACCCTTGGGAGGTGGCGGCGGGGCGCACAGCTGGCGGATGCGTTCGCGGATCATCTCCAGGCAATGTTCGTCGTTGCGCGCCATGTAGTGGGCGACGCCGCTGACCGTGGTGTGCATGCGCGCGCCGCCGAGCTGTTCGGGGTCGACGACTTGCCCGGTTGCGCCTTTCACGAGGTTGGCGCCGCCGAGGCCCATGAAGCTGGTTTTGTCGACCATGTAGATGACGTCGCTCAATGCGGGCAGGTAGGCGCCGCCGGCGATGCAGGGTCCCATGACGGCGGAGATTTGCGGGATGTGCAGTTTCCGGCGCATGAGCGAGTTGTAGTAGAAGATGCGGGCGGCGCCGTACTGGCCGGGGAAGATGCCGTCCTGGAGGGGGAGGTTGACGCCGGCCGAGTCGACCAGATAAATGATCGGGATGCGGTTACGCATCGCGACCTCCTGCGCACGGAGGATCTTGTGGATGGTCTCCGGCCACCAGGCTCCGGCTTTTACAGTGGCGTCGTTGGCGATGATGACCGCGGGGCGGCCTTCGATGCGGCCGACGCCAGTGACGACGCCCGCGGAGGGCGCCGCGCCGTCGTATTTGTCGTGTGCGACGAGGAGTCCGATTTCGAGAAACATCGCGCCGCCGTCGCAGAGTTTGGCGATGCGTTCGCGCGCGGTGAGCTTGCCGGCGTTGTGCTGCTTGGCGGTTTTTTCGGGGCCGCCGCCCTGGCGGAGCCGGTCTTCCAGCTCATGGAGCCGCTCAACGGCGGCCAGCATGTGCTCGCGTGGAGAGGTGGTGGGGGCGCGCACTGGAACCAGTGTAGCAGCGGGTTTGGGGGGCTATTTCAACTTTGCCCGCCAGGGCCGCCTGCTGCTGCGATAGACAAGTCCGGCTTGGGGGTCGACCAGTCCATGGACAAGCTTCGGATGGATCGCGAGGAAATCGAGCAGTTTCTGCGCGTGCGCTTCTTCGGGGATTTCCTCGTGAAAGGCCTGCTTGAAGTCGAGTTTCTGGCCCACTCGCATTGTTTCCAGATTCCGGTTGACCCTTTCCGGCACGGTTAATAATGCGCACAAGTAGACGATGCGGTCCATCTCATCATCCACTTCCTTGATCCGCGCCGCCACAGCGGGGTCGCTGCCCGAGGACCAATGGGCGACGATAGCGTCCCACTTGTTGCCGATCTCGGCGACCGCGTCGCCGTAGCGGGCATGCAGCGCCTCATCCCCTTGAAAAACCCGCCTGATGGAGTGCTGCAGGGTATCGATGGATTCCCGGTTGCGCTCGAAGCGCGCCTTGCTCTCCTGGCATGCCGAGATCAACACGGACTTGGCATCCTCGGTGGTCAGTCCGGAAGCGGTTTTCAATTTCTCCAGCCCCTCCTGAAGGTTCTGGATTTCCTGCCGCAATTCCCGCAGGTATGCGATCACCCGCAAATCTCCGCCTTGGCTCATTTCCAACACAGGAACCGGACTTGCTGCCGCCATTTCTGTTTCCCCTCCGCCGATATGGGCTGAGCTGCTGTCCCATATATCCACGAAAAGGGGGTGGTGTCAAGGGCGGAGCTAGTACCGCAGCAGGCGCTCGATCTCGCGGGCGATGCCGGCGGTTTGAGGGAGGATCTCGTCCTCAAGTGACGGGCTGTAGCCGACCCAGGTATCGAGCGCGGCTAGGCGGCGGACGGGTGCGTCGAGGCAGTCGAAGAGTTCGTCGGCTACGCGGGCGGCGATTTCGGCGCCGAAGCCGAAGCTGAGCACGTCTTCATGCACGATGAGCAGGCGGCTGGTCTTGGTGACGGAGGCGGCAATCGATTCCCAATCGTAAGGGGCGAGGGTCCGGAGGTCGATCAGTTCGACGGTCGCCTCCGGAAACTTCTGCTCTACTTGCAGCACCCCCTGGAGTGACTTCTGCACGGTTGCGCCATAGGTGACGAGCGTGAGGTTTGCGCCGGCCTTGACGATGCGCGCCTTGCCGAAGGGGATCAGGTAATCGGGTCCCGGGTGCGGAGAACGGTTGTAGGCTTCGCGGTAGAGCTTCTTGTGCTCGAGAAAGAGAACGGGATCGTCGCATCGGACGGCGGTTCGGAGCAATCCGCAGGCGTCCAACGCGCTGGAGGGCATGGCGACGCGCAGGCCGGGGATGTGGGTCAGCAGCACTTCGCCGCACTGGCTGTGATAGATGGCGCCGCCGGTGAGGTAGCCGCCGATGGGGACGCGAAGGACGAGCGGGCAGGAGAAGCCGTTGTTGGAACGCCAGCGGAGCGTGGCCATCTCGTCGCGGATCTGCATCATGGCGGGCCAGAGGTAATCGAAGAACTGGATTTCGGCGACGGGCCTGAGGCCGCGAGTTGCCATGCCGATGGCGCGTCCGGCGATGGCGGCTTCGGCGATGGGGGTGTTGAAGCAGCGCTCGGGCCCGAAGCGGCGCTGGAGATTGAGCGTGGCCTTGAAGACGCCGCCCTTGCCTTTGACCTGGTCAAGGTTTTCCGGATAGCCGCAATCGGCGACGTCTTCGCCGAAGACGATGATGCGGGAGTCACGTGTCATCTCCTCAGCGAGTGTGAGGTTGATGGTGTCGACCATGGTGCGGGGGTCGCCGCTGAATTGGGGCTCGGTGTCGAAATCCTGGCTCGTGGGGTTGGCCTTTTCCGAGTAGAGGAATCGCAGGGCGGAGCCGGGCTCGGGCGGCGGTTCGCGGAGCACGCGGTCGGTGGCCTGCTGAATCTCCTGCTCCACTTCATGGAAGAGAAGCTGAAGGCCGTGCGGATCAAGGATGCCTTCGCGAAGCAGGAACTCAGGGAAGCGGATGGCGCAATCGCGGCGTGAGTCCTCTTCGATTTGGGCTTTGGTCTTGTACTGGGTCTCGTCGTCGGAAAGGGAATGCGAGTAGGGGCGGATGACGTTGGCGCGCACCAGGGCTGGTCCTTGCCCGGCGCGGCAATGCTGGAATGCCTGGCGAAGCGCGCGATAGCTGTCGATGACGTCACAGCCATCGGCTTCCAGGCGCAGCAGGCCGGGGAAACCGGCGGCGAGAGGCAGAATGTCGCCGCCGGGGGTTTGCTTCTCCACGGGAACGGAGATGGCCCAGCCGTTATCCTCCACCAGGAACACGACGGGGAGTTTGTCGAGGCAGGCGGCGCTGAGCGCTTCCCAGAACTCGCCTTCGCTGGTTGCGCCCTCGCCGGAGCAGACCAGCGTGACCTCATTGCCCGCCGGATTCAGGTAGCGGGAGGCGTGGGCGCAGCCGACGGCTTGCAGGTACTGGGTGCCTGTGGGTGAGGAAGCGCTGACGATGTTGAGGTCCGGCGAACTCCAGTGGGACGGCATTTGGCGGCCGCCGGAGGCGGGGTCGGAACCGGCGCCGACGGCTTGCAGCAGCATCTGCTCGGCGGTGACGCCATGCATGAGGCACAGCGCGCGGTCACGGTAGTAAGGATAGACCCAGTCATGGCCGGTCCGGACGGCGAGCCCGGCCGCGGCCTGTACCGCTTCATGGCCGGCGGCGCTGACCTGAAAGAAGATGCGATTCTGGCGCTTGAGCATGATCTCGCGGTCGTCCAGGCGGCGGGATAGCTGAATGGCGCGGCAGGCGCGGATGAGATCGTGGCGCGAGAGCCCTTCATAGGGCTGGGACGCCGATGCGATGGCCGGGCTGAGCGGTGCGGACATGCCAGTTTTCAGTTTAGCTTTTTCGTAACAAGGCTCTTACCGCATCGACGCACAACACGGCGGCGTGCTTGGATTCCGGGATTAGGCCGCCGACGGCTTCCTCGATGTCGGCGGGGCGAAGCTTCGCCAGATCATCCTCTGATTTGGAGAGCATCCATTCCGTGAGGGCGCTGCCGGCGGCAATCGATGCGGTGCAGCCGCGCGTTTTATAGCGGACCTCGGCGACGCGGCCCTGCTCAAAGCGGGCCGACAGGCGGAGGATGTCGCCACAGGCGGGGTTGGTGACTTCCACTGTAATGGCCGGCGGCTCCAGGTCGCCTACGTTACGGGGATTCTGGAAATGATCCAGAAGTTTGGGCCCATGCATTATGATTCAATGGTAAATTGTCCGGCATGGGAGAATATCTGCCTGTCCTGCGTGAGCGTGTGCGTGCGCCGCGTTTCAACTCCCTGTTTCTCTTCGTGACCTCACGATGTAATTCACTCTGCCGGACCTGCTTTTATTTCGACCAGCTCAACTCACCGGACGATTTGAGTTTTGATGAGATCCGGCGGATTTCCGAGACGGCGCCGCGGTTCCGCAAATTGTGGATCAGCGGCGGGGAGCCGTTCCTGCGGGAGGGGCTGGCGGAAATCATCGGCGTGTTTGCACGGAACAACGGCATCAGGAACGTGAACCTGCCGACCAATGGGCTGCTGGGGGAGCGGATTTTCCGAGAGGTGGGTGAAATACGGCGGCTGGCTCCGGAGACTTCGATTGATCTGAATTTCTCGCTCGACGGGCTGGCCAATACGCACGATGTGATCCGCGGGGTGCCGAACAATTTCGGGCGGACGGTAGAGACGTTGAAGGAGGCGGCGGAACGGTGGCGAGGCGACAAGCGGCTGCGCGTGAATGTGGCCACCGTGATTACGCGAACCAACTATCGTGAGATTCTGCAACTGGGCTTGAAGCTGGCCGAAGAGGCGAGGGTGGACGGGCATTACTTTGAAGTTGTCCGCGGCGAGACGCCGGATGCGGGAATGAAGGGGTTGAGCGAGAGTGAGGTTCGAGAGTTGCATTCGCGGCTGATGCCGCTGCACCGGATGTATGCGCGGCGGCTGTTTGCGCACTTGGCGGCGCCGATGCGGGCGCTGGCGTCGATGTATTATCTCGGCAACATCCGATTGCACTTTGATCTTCATGAGAAGTGTTTGAGCCGGCCATCGAAATGGCCGATGCAGTGCACGGCGGGACAGACTTCGCTGGTGATTGACCACAACGGCGCGTTCCGCGCCTGCGAGCTGCGGCCGCGGGTGGGGCGGATGCAGGATTTCGGGCTCGACACCGGCGCCGTGCTGCGATCGGCGGCGTTGGGGGATGAGGTGGCGCGGATCCCGGAAGCCAACTGCTGGTGCACGCACTCCTGCTTCATCCAGGACAGCTCAAAATTCAGCGCGCGGGTGCAGCTGTTCGAGATACCGTGGGCATGGCTGCGTCAGAGGAAGGACGGGCTGCAGAACGCTCCGCTTGAGGAGATTGAACGGTTCCGGGCATTGGAACTGGCCTGATGACGGTGGTGGTAGCGGCGCTCATTGAGCGGGATGGCAAGCTTCTCATCGCGCAGCGACGGGCGGAAGAGCGGCATGGATTGCAGTGGGAGTTTCCCGGGGGGAAGGCGGAGCCGGGGGAAGGAGCCCGCGAAGCGCTCAAAAGGGAGTTGGAGGAGGAACTGGGGATTCAAGCCGAAATCGGCGAGGAGATCGAGCGCTACCAGTATCAGTATCCCGGGTGCGAACCGATTGAGCTGATGTTCTTCCGCGTGGACGCATATCAAGGGGAGCCGGCGAATCGGGTGTTCGAGCGGATCGTCTGGGAGCGTCCGGCGCGGCTGCCGGACTACGATTTTCTCGAAGGGGATGTGGAATTCGTCCGGCGGCTGGCTTCCGGCGAAGCCGGCGTGAAATACTAGAGCAAGTACCCTCAAACATGGAAATCGGAGAATCTTCCGTTCCGGACTCAACAAGCGGGCTGCAATTCCCCGGGTGGGGAACGGCAACCCGGATTGAAGATCTCGGGAGTGGCCCCGTTGCGGTAACGCACCTAGACTCGGGCGTGGTGCACAAGCTGGGGCAGTGGCGATCCACGGCGATCTGCGGCAACGACATCACCTCCAGTTGTCTCTACGTGAGTGCGCTTTGCGCGATCTATGCCGGCCCGTACGCGCCGCTCTCGCTGCTGGCCGTTGCGCTCGTGCTGTACCTGTTCCGCAGCATTTATGCGGAGGTCGGTTCCGCGCTACCGCTGAACGGCGGCGCCTACAACGTGCTGCTGAACACGACGACCAAGGCGAAGGCGTCAGGGGCGGCCTGCCTGACGATGCTGTCCTACGTGGCGACGGCGGTGATCAGCGCGTATGAGGCGATGCACTATGCGCACAACCTATGGGAAGGACTGGACGTTTTTTGGGCGACGATTGTGCTGCTTGGGATTTTCGCGGTACTGAATCTGATCGGGATCACCGAATCGGCGAATGTCGCACTGGGGATGTTCATTTTCCACATATTCACGCTGACCCTGCTGGTGGTGATTTGCGGCTGGCGGGTGATGCAGAATGGCGAGATTCTGAGCTTGAATTGGAATACGCCGACGCCGGACGGGGCGGCGATGGCGCTGTTTTTCGGGTTCGCGGCGGCGATGCTCGGCATCAGCGGCTTTGAGAGCTCGGCGAACTTCATCGAGGAACAGGCCGAAGGGGTGTTTCCTCAAACGCTGCGGAACATGTGGATCGCGGTGGCGTTTTTCAATCCGATGATCAGTTTTCTGGCGATGGGAATGATGCCGCTGGCCGAAGTGGGAAGGCATAAAGAAGACCTGCTGGCGCAGATGGGCTTGCTATCCGGCGGCGAGTGGCTGCAAAACATGGTGAGTCTGAACGCGGTGATGGTGCTTTCCGGGGCGGTGCTGACCAGTTATGTGGGCATCACGGGGCTGGTGCGGCGGATGAGCCTGGACCAGTGCCTGCCGCAGTTTCTGTTGGCTGAAAACAAATGGCGGCACACCAATCACTGGATCATTGTGCTGTTCTTTCTGGTGTGCTGTTCGATTCTCGCGATCAGCGGCGGCGAGGTGGCGATGCTGGCGGGCGTCTACACGCTGAGCTTCCTCGGCGTGATGATGCTGTTTGCGGTGGGCAACATGCTGCTGAAGGTAAAGCGGGCGCGGCTGGCGCGGGAATACACGGCCTCCTGGCCCGGAGTATTGACGGCGCTGTTGGCCGTGATCATCGGGCTGGCCGGCACATTGGTTTTGAATCCGGCCTACGTGCGGGTGTTCGTGATCTATTCCGCCGTGGCGGTGACCATCGTAGGGCTCATGTTCCTGCGGGTGCAGCTGCTGCGGCTGGCGCTGACGCTGATCAAGGTGGTGGTGGCCAGGATTCGCGCGATGAGCCAGAAGATGAACCAACAGATCCTGAACTCGATCCACGAGATCAACAGCCGCGAGGTGATTTACTTCAGCCGCGGCGACAATCTGGAGGCGCTCAACCGCGCCGCGCTTTACGTACTGAACAATGAAGTCACGAACAATCTGAAAGTGGTGCACTGCTACGAGCAGGAAGCACAGATTGCGGAAAACTTGAGCGCGCACCTGGAGACGGTGGACAGGCTGTACCCGCTGCTGCGGATTGACCTGGTGCTAGTGAAGGGCAAGTTCGGACCGGAGCTGATCGAGCGGCTTTCGCAGCGCCTTGGGGTTCCGAAGAATTACATGTTCATGGGGACGCCGGGGGGCAGATTCCCGCACAACATCGCCGAACTCGGCGGCGTTCGGCTGATCATGTAGCTAGGCGATGGCGTAGAGCCAGGCGGTGAGCTTCGAGCCTTTGAGCGTCTTCTCGATAGCCGGCCACGCCTTCTGATGATCGTCGCTGGCGACCCATTGCAGGCGCTGCTCCTCGGTCTGGAAACTGATCAGCAGGCGGTTCAGAAACTGTTTGGGCGCGTCGCCGTGCATTGATTTTTGGAACTTCAGCAGCTTCACGTCGACGAAGCCCGGCTGGCGGCTGATGGCGGGCTGAAAGATGTTGCGGAAGTTAGCGAGCAGCTCTTTCTCTCGTGCGGGATCGACTTCCAAGTCGACGTGCAGTTGGATGGCGTTCGCTGCCGTCTGCGCGGGCAGGGCGGCGCCCGCGCCGAGCGCGGCGATGGTTTTCATCGAAATACGGCGGTTCATAGCAAGGCGATTCTATCAGAATGGCTAGTCCAGCCCGATGCAGATTTTGCCGAAGTGTCCGCCTTGTTCCATGTGGCGCAACGCATCGGCGGATTGCTCAAACGGGAAGATGTGATCGACGACCGGGCGCATCTGGTGAACTTCGACGGCGCGCGCCATTTCTTCGAACATATCCCGGGAGCCGACAAAGATTCCGTGGATGGTGATGCCCTTCATCATGGCGGGCAGGGGGTTGCATTCGGTGGCGCCTTCTTTGGTGGCGAGGTTTCCGATGAGGTGGATCTTGCCGCCCATGCGGGTGGCGCGGACGGATTGGGGAAGCGTGCCGGCGCCGCCGACCTCGACAACATGATCCACGCCGCCCGGGGTGAGCTTGCGTACAGTTTCCTCCCAGTCCGGGTCTGTCGTGTAGTTGATGGTTTCATGCGCGCCTAGTTCCTCAAGACGCTCCAGCTTTTCGTCCTGGCTGGAGGTGGAGATAATGCGCGCGCCGGCCATATGGGCAAACTGAACGGCGAACAGCGATACGCCACCGGTGCCCAGCGTGAGCACGGTATCCCCGCACTTGAGGCCGCCTTTCACCATCAAGGCGTGCCAGGCGGTGACGCCGGCGCAGGGCAGCGTGGCGGCCTCCTCCCAGCTGAGATGCTCTGGGACATGGACCACGCCTTCTTCCTGGAGAAGGAGCCTCTCGCAAAGCACGCCGGGCGCGGCCGCTCCCAGCGCGGTGCGCGCCTTGGCCTCAGAGGGCTCGCCTGAGAGCCAGCCCTGCATGAAGATGGCGGCGACACGATCGCCTTCCTTGACGCGCGTCACACCGGCGCCCACGGCGATCACTTCACCGGCCGCATCGGAGCAGATGGTGAGCGGAAGGGGAAGCTTCTTGCTGTAGAGGCCCTTAGCGACCAATAGGTCGCGGTAGTTGAGCGAGACTGCGCGCACGCGGATCAGGACCTGGCCGGGGCCGGGAGAGGGCTCGGGCAATTCGTTGAGTTGGAGATGATCAAGGCCGAAGCCGCCGGTAAGCTGGAGAGCGCGCATTGCTCGATTATGGCGCGGATTGCGATTTATCGGCGGACGATCACTTCGCGCAGGTGATCGCGGGTGAGAAAAAACTTGACGGAATGAAAGCCGGTGAAGAGTTTTTCAATGGCGCGGTTGTTGAAGCTGTGCCCCGCGCGGCGGCTGCCCTTACTGAACATGTGCAGCGAAGATGGGCCGGCAATGCGGAAGCTGTAGGCGGGAATGGTGGCCTCGCGCGATTCCGGATGAAAGCAGGCTAGCAGCGGGGATTGTGAGCGAAGCACAAGGTGCAGCCGCTGCATGACGACGTCGAGCAAAGGTTTCGAAAGAAATTCGAGGGTGTCCCAGACGAGGACGGCATCGAAGTGGCCGGGAGGAAATTGCAGGACGTGATCCAGGAAAAGCGCGGCCTTCTGCGGGTCGGCTTGTGCCTCCAGCGATTCGCCAGGTCCAAAGATGAGATCGAGGGTGTGTAGAAAATCCTCGGTATAGAGCCTGTGGCCGAGGCTGGTGATGTAGGTGACGTTGGCTTGCGTGAACTCGCCGAGATCGAGCACGCGCTGTCCGGGTCCGGGCAGAGAAGCGAAGAACTGCTCCAGTCCGTGACTATGTCTCACGTTGCCGGATTGTGGTTGCGGATTCCCGGCCATGGGAACAGCAGCGCGCTAGCGCTTGGATTCGGCGGCGAGCCCGGCGGCGGGCTGTCCGCCGCCACCTGCGGCGGCACTGGCCGCGGGCGCTACGCGCGTGGGCTGAGCCTTGGAAACTTCGGGACGAGAAATGTCTATGCTGCCTTTAAAGTATGCGCCGTCTTCAATGACGATTCTGACGGTCTTGATGTCGCCAACCAGTTTGGCGTCTTTGCGGATTTCGATCTTGTCGCCGACTTCGACGTTGCCGTGAATGGTTCCCAGTACGACGATGTCGCGGGCTTTGACGCCGGCGGTCAGCTTTCCGTTGGGGCCCACCGTAAGCCGGTGCTCCTGCATTTCCACCGAACCTTCCACCTCGCCGTCGATGTAGAGATCCTCGCGGCTGTGAAGCTGGCCCTTGACGATGACGGATTTGCCAATGGACGCCGAGCGGCCGACGGTTTCAAACTCAGGATTGCGTGCGGGCAGTGTGCTCATGGGAATTCCTTCTCGGGCCAGGGAAGCCGACGTGGGCGGCTGCAGAGCCGGTTTGGGGGCGATTTCTTCTTCCTTGCGTCGATTCCACATAGGAGAAACCTCCTTGGGTTGAAATCCCATGGTAGTCGAGCAGGGCGGGGAAACGCAATGATGATCGGACTACGGCTTGCGGAAGGGCATCAACTCATCGGCGGTGAGAATGCCGTCGCCGGAGCGGTCCAGCCGCTTCAGGGAGTCGGCGGCGGACTTGATTTCGGCGGCCGAGAGCTTGCCGTCTGCGTCGGTGTCGAGAGCCGACACGGCTCCACTGGATGGCTGGTAGTACGGAGTGGGAATCTCCGCCGCGCCGCTTTGCGAGGCGGGCTTGTCGGCGCCGGCTTCCAGCACAAGGTCGAAGGTGGTGCGGAGATAGGAGCCGGCGGCAGTCTTCACGGTTTCCGTGTCGACGATGAGGTTGGATTTGCGCGCGTAGGCGTCCTTGGTGTTGTAGGGGTCGCCCTTGAAGTAGAGTTGCGTGATCAGCTGTTTGTGGCCAAAGGCGCGCACCAGGTAATGGATATGGCTGGGCCGGATCTGATCGCCGACGGCGTAGTGGGAGGGCTTGATGGTCTCGTATTCGTAGTAGCCGGTTTCGTCCGTGAGCAGCCGGATGCGGTTGCGGAACTCGGAGATCTTCAGACGGTCCTTGGCGTCGGTTTTGTCATAGCGGCCTTCGGCGTCGGCCTGCCAGATATCGAGCAGCGCGTTGGCGATGGGCTTCTTGGTGGCAAAGCTCCAGATACGTCCGCGTACGAGAAGCGTCTGCCCTGGCTCCAGTGGAGCCGTTACCTTGCCGCGGAACGGAGCGCCGGGCGCATAGAAAGGACCGAGGATGTCGCGATGCGACGTCTCCCATTTACCGGCGGGCGAGATGGCCGGAATACCATCGGAGGCGATGTATTCCAGGTAATTGTGCACGTCACGCGTGGCGGGGGTGGGGCCTGCGCCCTCGGCCAGGGTGAGCGGAGTGGCGGCCAGGGCTCCAAAAAACTTGCGGCGGGGAATGCGTTTCATCGACTTGCCTCCTTACTTGAGCGATCGCCTAGTGCTGCCATTCTATCTCAGACCGTTGCCGGATTCCTTGCCGGGCATCGCGAAATCACTGTATAGTTCGACTTTTCAGGAACTTCCAACTCCTCAATGCTGTAAAATGATTGAAAGGAGGGTTGTGTGTTGACCAGATTTGCCCTGTTTGTCCTTGCTACGGTTTCTCTTGCCCTGGCAGCTGGAAAGAAGACCGAGGTCACGTTTTATAAGGATGTCCTGCCGGTTCTGCAGAAGAACTGCCAGGAGTGCCACCGCGCCGGGGAGGCGGCTCCAATGGAGTTGTTCACCTATCAGCAGGTGCGGCCGTGGGCCAAGGCGATGCGGGAGGCGGTGCTGACCAAGAAGATGCCGCCGTGGTTCGCCGATCCGCATGTGGGGAAATTCAGCAACGACCGTTCGATGGCGCAAGCAGAAATCGACACGCTGGCTGGTTGGGCCGACAGCGGCGCCAAGGAGGGCAATAAGAAGGATGCCCCCCCGCCGCGCACCTTTGCCACGGGCTGGTACATCGGCAAGCCGGATGTGGTGATTGAGATGCCGGAGCCATATGACGTTCCGGCGAGCGGGACCATTGAGTACACCTACTACATCGTGCCGACCGGCTTCACCGAGGACAAATGGGTTCAGCTGGCCGAGGCGCGGCCGGGTGATCGTTCCGTGGTGCACCACATCATCGCCTTTGCGCGCGAGCCGAATTCCAAGTGGCTGCGCGATTACCCGGTCAAGCAAGGATTTGTGCCGAAGCGGCGGGGCGAGGGTGGAGGCGAAGGCGGCGTTGGCGGCGGCGAGTTTATTTCCGGGTTCGCTCCTGGCGCGCCTCCGGAGATGTTGCGGCCTGGACAGGGCAAACTGATCAAGGCCGGCTCCGACATCGTCTTCCAGATGCACTATACGACCAATGGCAAGGCAGCGCGCGACCAGTCCAAGCTGGGACTGATCTTCTCGAAGGATAAGCCGGAATACCGCGTGGTGACCCTGGCGGCGATGAACGGCAAGTTCGTGATTCCGCCGGGCGCTCCGGCGCACGCCGTGGATGGCGCGATCACGCTGCATGGCGACACGCGGCTGATTTCGCTGTTCCCGCACATGCACTTGCGCGGCAAGTCGATGGAGATGCGCGCGGTGTATCCGACCGGGGAAATGGAAAAACTGCTGTGGGTGCCGAACTACGACTTCAGCTGGCAGCTGTGGTATCAGCTTCCGGAGCCGAAGCTGCTGCCGAAGGGCACGCGGATTGAGGCGACCGGAACATTCGATAATTCGCCGAACAACCCGCACAATCCCGATCCGACCAAGGAGGTCCGTTGGGGCGATCAGAGCTGGGAAGAGATGATGATCGGCTTTTTTGACGTGGCGATCGAGGCCGGGAAGAACCCGATCGACGTGCTGCGTGCGCCGCGGCGGGCCGCGCCTGGCAGTGAGAACTAGCGGGAGGGATTCTTGAGAGCAACTGCGTTTCTACTGGCGGCCGTGGCATCCACCGCGGCCGCAGCGCCACCAACTTTTCACAAGGACGTTCTGCCGATACTGCAGAGCCGATGCCAGAGCTGTCATCGTGCGGGCGAGATCGGTCCGATGCCGCTCATCTCTTATAAGGACGCGCGGCCGTGGGCCAAGGCGATCCGCGAAGCGGTTTTGCTGAAGCGGATGCCGCCATGGTTCGCCGATCCTCGGTACGGCAAGTTCTCCAACGATCATTCGCTCTCCGAAGAACAGATCAAGACGGTTGCCGCCTGGGCCGATGCCGGCGCACCGGAAGGTGATCCCCAGAGTGCTCCGAAACCGCAGGCCTTCACCGACGGCTGGACGATTCCGACGCCTGACAAAGTGCTGGAAATGAGCGGCGAGTTCGACGTGCCGGCTTCCGGCAAGATTGACTATCAGTACATCATAGTTCCGACCGGATTTACCGAGGACAAATGGGTGCAGATGGTGGAAGTGAGACCGTCGAATCGCGCCGTGGTGCATCATTCGGTGATTTTTCTTCGCGAACCGGGCTCCAAGTGGCTGAGCCATGCGCAGCCGGGCGTGCCCGTTTCCGGAGGTCCTGCCGATACGGGCGGCGCGGGCAACGAGATCCTCTCCATCTACACGCCGGGTATGGTGCCCGATGTCTGGGAACCTGGCACGGCGAAACAGGTGAAGGCCGGTACGGACCTGGTGATCCAGATGCACTATACGGCTAACGGCAAAGCGGGAAAGGACAAAACCAAGGTGGGCGTGATCTTCGCCAAGCAGCCTCCCACCAAACGTGTGCTGACACTGCTTCCGGCCAATACAGGCTTCCGCATACCTCCCGGCGATCCGAACTACCGTGTTGATACCCGGGTGCGGATTCCCAATCCGACCGAGATCATCAGCTTTTTCCCGCATATGCATCTGCGCGGGAAAGCGTTTGAGTACCGCGTGACGTATCCGACGGGCGAGACGCAGACGCTGCTGCGGGTGGATCCCTATAAATTCGACTGGCAGCTGAGTTATCAGGTGGAGAAGCCTGTCGTGCTGCCGGCGGGCACGGTGTTTGAATGCTCGGCATGGTTCGATAATTCGCCTAACAATCCCAACAATCCCGACCCGGCAAAGGAGGTCCGCTGGGGCGAACAAAGCTGGGAAGAGATGATGATCGGCTTTGTCGACGTGGCGATTGACGCTACCTGGACGCGGCGTGACTTCTTCACGCCGAAGCCCGCGGGCGCCGGGAATTGAGAATCTACCGCTTGCTCACGCGCGCGGCTCTGCTAGCCGCGATCGCCCTCCCTGGCTTGGCTCATGAGACCATCACCACTAAGCTGACCTGGTCGGCGGAGATCTCCCGTATCGTTTATAAACGCTGCGGCAGTTGCCACCGGGAGGGAGGGCAGGCGTTTTCCCTGCTCAGCTACGAAGAGGCTCGCCCCTGGGCCAAGGCGATCAAGGAAGAGGTGTTGGAGCGGCGGATGCCTCCCTGGGGTGCTGTAAAAGGTTTCGGCGAGTTCGCGCACGACCAGGCGCTGTCGATGGAGGAACTACACTTACTTTCGGATTGGGTGGAAGGCGGAGCGCCGGAAGGGGACGCGAAGTACCTTCCCGACCCGCCCGTCTATGGGGAGCCGGAGAAGTTCCGCCCGGTGCAGGGCATCGCCGTGTCAGGTACCAGGAAGCTGACCACACCACTGGTGTTGCGCGCCGTGAGGCCGGAGGGAGTGCCTGAAGGAGGCTCTCTCAAGGCGGTTGCCTTGCTTCCCGATGGACGAGTGGAGCCGCTGGTCTGGGTTTACAACTATCAGCCGAAGTGGCCAAGGAATTACGTCTACCAGAAGCCACTCCGGCTCCCGCCGGGATCAACCATTCACGTGACTGGCGAGGGGAGGTTAGTACTGGGCGCCGCTATCCGGCAGCAGCCTAAACCGTAGCCTTGTTCACAGCCGAAGGAGAACTTCGCTCCAGCCCCGCGTAACTCCTGCGCCGGTTCATCCCGTAAAAGACAGCGAGCAAGGTTACTGCGGCAAGCCCGCCGAGGCCGAGCACGATCATCAGTCTGCCGGCGGTTCTGACTCCGGCGAAGGCCTCTCGCGAACTCTGGCTCACCAAGACGGTCCAGCCCAGGCTCCGGTAATCCTCTTTCAGTCCGGTATCGGCGAAGCCGATGAGGTTCCTGCCGCCTCCTGGTAAATCGGCGAGCAGATAACCCGTCTGGCGTCCGCTTAAGGTGGTGAGACGGTCCTTGACCGCCGTGTACTCATCGGACTTCAGGCGCATGGAGAGCGTGGTATTGGGAGCGCTGATTACCGTGCCGTCCTCCTTCACCAAGGCGGCGCGGCCCGTTTCGCCAAATTCTGCGCGCGTGATGATCGGGAACAGGCTGGAGACTTCGATGAGCGCGTCCACGGTTCCGATGAAGGTATTAGAGCCTTCCTCAAGCACGGGCACCCCCACGCCAATGTAATTGGACTTGGTCACTTCATCGTAGAGAATATCGGTGAGGGAGACGGCGCCTCGCCCGTTGGCGTGGATGTTTTGCCAGTATTCCTCATCGGCCTGAAAGTAGTCGAGCGTTTTATGCGTGGCTGCGATTGTGGCGCCCTTTTGATCCGTAACGGTGATGCGAAGGATCCGCGGGTCCACCGTGCGGTGACGCCGCAAGAGCCGGGAGGCGGAGTTGGACAGCTTTTCCTTCACCCGCGCCTCGGAGGCGGGCGTGTTCCAGGTCTTCTCAATTCCGGCGATGCGTTCCGTGACCGCCGCCTCGCTCATGCCTTGATAGCCGCGATTGGCCGCGTTGATTGTATCGACGACAGCAGGATCGACGGCGATCTTATGGATGTCGAGAACGCGATTATGAATGAAGCGCGAGGTTTCCGCCGAGATTCCCTCGGCGACGGTTTTCAACAGCATCCCGGCTTCCTTCTCCTGGGCATTTTCGCTCTGTGCGCTGGTGAACAGGCCCAGGACACTGAAAGGCACAACCGTGACCATCAAGAGGATGAGCAGACGGCGGATGGATATCCTCAAATCTGAATTTTCGCGGGACATGCTTACCTCCTTCCCTTGCAGGCACACCCTACACGATTTAGCCTGCGCGAAACGAACTCCCAGGCGGGGGAGAAAGCGAAGATTGACTCCCGTTAACATTATAGCAGCAGCCAGCCATGGCAGTCCGGCAACCTCCGAGGTGATCTGTTCGGCGGTCTCACTGCCGGTGTGGTTGCTCTTCCCCTCGCCCTCGCTTTCGGGTCGCATCCGGTCTCGGCGCCACGGCAGGACTGTACGGGCCCATCGCCACCGGAATCGTCGCCAGCCTTTTGGGCGGGACGCCGTCGCAGATCACCGGACCCACTGGCCCGATGACGGTGGTCTCCGCGGCGATCATCGGGACCCACAGCAGCGCCACCGGGGAAGTCAACATGGCGTTGATTGCCGGCACTTTTATCCTGGCGGGTATCTTCGAGTCCGTACTTGGGCTGCTGCGGGTTTTGGGTTGACCAGTCCTTCCTCCAATCCGCTGATGATCCTGTTGAGCCTTCCCAAGCTGGCACAAGGAATTCACTGGACCTCCACCGCGTTTGCCGCCATTACGGTGGGTGTGGTTTACACCATTCGCCGTTTCCGCAACGGATACCCCGCGTCACTCATTGCCTTGGTAGTGATCAGCGGAGTCGCTTATGCTCTGAAGCTGGAAATCCCTGTGATCGGCGATATACCGCGGGGCCTGCCGAAGCTCCACCAACATGACTCAGACGCGCCATGAGAGCAACCGCGAACTGGTAGGTCAAGGGTTGGGCAACGTGTTTTCCGGACTAGTCGGCGGAATTCCGGGTGCAGGCGCCTACCTTCGTACCTTCATATCGTAGAGAACATCCTGATCCTGCGCCGCTCTCTGCTCAAACAGGCGCACGATCTTGTCCCGCCGCGCCAGCAGCCCCTTGACTTCCAGCTCGTTCAGATAGCCCTTCATCGTCTTCACCAGCTGAGGAAAGCTCAGCTGCTTCAGGCGTTCCATCAGCGTGCGGTCGCAGCGGGTCAGGTTCTTCGGCTCGCGCAGATCCTGGAATAGCCGGAACGCGCGGGTATGGTCGATCATCCAAAGCTTCCAGTCAGTGGTGATGAGCAGGTTTTGCAGGTTGCGGTCGATGTTGTAGATCAGCTGGTCGAAGACGCGCACGACATGCATCTGGCAGTTCCAGGCCTCCTGGTCCGGCGGCTGCATCTTATTTTTATGGCGGTCCACTTCCATCATCGCCACATCGTCCACCCACCAGGTGAGGGAGCCGCTCTTGCCGTGGATCTTGCGTTCGATGGTGACCGGCGTCATGTTGAGGTTGAGCAGCCGGTCCAGCTTGTAGCCGGCCACGTTGTACTTCCAGCTGTCGCGGAAGTTGATTTCGGTCCCGATGGCGGTTTGAAACGAAGCCTTGTACTCGTCGATGGTCTGAAAGTGCGCGTCATGCTTACGTTCGGGGGCTTCCAGCGTCAACCTCTGCGAGTTCGTGATGCCGACATTCAGGCTCTTTGCACTCACCACCTTGGCGGTGCGCAGAAAGTTCTCCATCTCCGCGTCGGTCGGCGGAGGCACCTGTGCATGGAGCGCGGCAAGGCCCGATATGGCCAGGATCGCGGTTTGGGAGAAACGCATGGGAGCCTCCTCGGGAGTGGTTTGTGACAGTATAGCGGAGAGGACCAAGATAGGGAATCCTCCCGCCGCCTGATGCGCCCCCTGATTCCAAGACTCTTGATTGCCGGCCTGTTTCTGCTCGCGTTGTATGGCATTGCCGTCCTTGCCGAGCCCGGCTGGTTCACCGATCCGTTTCCGATGCTTCGCCGCTACGGTCAGATAGCGGGGTTGATCAGTTTTCTCCTGCTGGCAGCGGACGTGGTGCTTCCCGTCCCCTCTTCGCTGCTGATGGTCGCCAACGGAGCATTGTTGGGCGCCAGCGCCGGGGCGGCAGTCTCCCTCGCCGCAAACCTTGTTTCTTCGGCGCTCGGATTCTGGATTGGCCGCCGCGCGTCGGCGTGGCTTGCCCCGCGCAGTCTTCCCCTCACTCAAGCGCAAGATTGGCTGAACCGATGGGGTGTGCTGGCGATCGCCGCCTCGCGCCCGGTGCCGCTTCTGGCCGAATCGGTTTCCATTGTTGCCGGATCCACGCCTCTCTCATGGCAGACGCTCCTTCTCGCCTCGCTGGCCGGTTCGGCGCCTGCGTCCGTGGTTTACGCCTACGCCGGCGCCCGTTCGGTGGAACCTGCCGGAGCGATGCTAGTTTTCGGATTGACCATCGCTCTGGCCGCCGCACTATGGCTGATCGGCTACCTCACCTCAAGAACCTAGGTGATGGTAAACTGATACACGGTAGCCTTCCGTTTCCTTTTCACTCCCCGGTCGTCTAACGGTAGGACAGCGGCCTTTGGAGCCGTGAATCGTGGTTCGAATCCATGCCGGGGAGCCACCGTCTGCGTACCAACTCCAAGGCCCATTATCTTGACAGCAGCGCTCGCCGCCGCTCTCGCCTGTATCCGCCACATTCCGCACCTGTTGCGCGCCGCGCTTTCTCTCTCGTTGGAAACCACGAGTCGCGGGGCGGCGCACTCAACCCCCGGGGTTGAGGCCGGACCCCACGTTTCCGCGTACCAATTCTCGGCTTTCTCCAGTTGACAAGTGGCGTTGGTTGACGGCCCCGTCCAGACCGCCAGGCCACACCGAGGTGATTTCCAACTGGGTCGTTCGGCGGATTATCATGAGAGCCGATGAGTACCGGCAAACCGCTTTCCGATGGGTGACCTGGCAGCCTTCGTGTTGGCCGGCGGGCGGCTGGTTCGCTGCGCCATCTACACCCGACAGTCGGTGAGTTCAGATGACGGCCTCTCCTCATGTCAGGTTCAATTCCAGGCATGCGAGTCCCTGGTACGATCGCAGCGCTCGGTTGGTTGGATTCTGTTACCGGAGCGGTTCGATGACGAAGGCTACTCAGGAGCAACCACGGAGCGCCCCGCACTCCAGAGACTGTTGGCGCTCGTCCGGGCCCGCAAAGTTGAGCTGGTTGTAATCCATCGGCTGGACCGACTCTCGCGCAGCGTGCTCGGCTGCGCCACCCTGCTTGATGAATTCCGTAAGTTCGGTATCCGCCTGGTCATCGTCAGCGCTCCGGAGCTCGGACATCATGCCCACGACGGCTTCCTCATGAATATTCTCGCGTCCTTTGCCGAGTTCGAGCGCGAGATGATCGCCGCGAGAATCGCCGAATCCCGTGCCCGACTGAAAGCTCGTGGGCAGCGGATTGCCGGGGCTGTGCCGTTCGGCTACGACGCCGACCCGCGTTCGAAGCAGCTCGTGCCGAGTGCCAACGAGTCGGCGGTGGTGAAGTGGCTATTCGAACAAGCCGCCGCCGGGCGGACACCAGCGGAAATCGCCGATGACGCAAATGCCAACGGCTGGCGCACGAAGGAGCGTGTGGCTCGACGGAGTGCGAAAGCGTTTGGTGGAAATCTGTGGACGGCACGCCAGGTGATCGCGACTCTGCGGAACCCGGTGTATCTGGGCCTCTTTCGGGAGAAGCACGATCTCCGCATCGGCCACCACGATCCGATCGTCACACACGACTTGTTCGCTGCGGCGGCTGCTCAGCTTAAGGCCCGTCGCACTCGGGAGCCGGGCAAGCAATACGCGATTGATTGGCCGTTGAAAGGCCGGATCGTCTGCGCTGTCTGCGAACGGCCCATGAGCCCCCACACGATCCGGTATCGGAATTCCATCTATCGCTACTACCGGTGCAGATCCACAGGCGGTGGCCGGAAACCGTGCGGTCACCAGGTTTCGGCTCCGGCCATTGAGAATTCCATCGAGGCGAACGTCTCGCAGCAGCTCGGGCAGCGATCACCGATTTGGGATCTGATTGAAGTTGTTATGTGGGACTACCGCGACAGCAGTGTGCGCGTGCGGCTGCTCCCGCCCGTTGAGGCTGAACAAGCGCAGGGTAGGTGACAGCGGCTACAGGAACAGATCGACAGGCACGCGGAGGAGTTCGGCGAGCTGCCTCGCCTGCGTTTTACTGATGCTGCGCTTGCCGCTGAGGATTTCCGACACACGGCTCTTGGGCAGTATCGTCCATAGGTCGCTCGGCTTCATGTTTTTCTCTTCGAGCAGATAGGCCAACATCTTGTGCGGTTCCGCCTTCGGTAGCGGGTGCACCCGATTTTCGTATTCGTCGATCAGGATGCTGAGCATTTCCAGGAGCCTGCCCTCCTCCTCAGAAATCTCATCGTCCGGTTTTTCCATGAGGGCCGCGGCCGCGCCGAGCAAGCGATGGTACTCCACCTCCGTTCGGATGGCGACGGGCAGAGTTACATCGAGAAGCTCCCGATATCGGCGTTCGTCGAGAAGCGTCGTGCTCATAGTTTCCATTTCCCCTTATCGTATTCGGCATGGGTGAGGATATGCCGGATGTAGACTATCTGCCAGCGGTACTTGATCACCGAGACCAGCCTGTACTTGTTCCCGCTAATGTTGAACACCGTGAAAGCATCCACGGCATCGGCATGCGAAAAATCGGCGCGGACATCGGCCAAATGTCTCCATGCGGCTCGCTTGGTTACGCCATGCCAATGCAGCAGCGATTCCAGCGCGTCCTTGTGCGTCTTGCAGAATTCGTTGATTGCCGCCTTGCTGATGATCCGCACTACCTAGAGGTTACCAAAACGGTAACCTCTGCGCAAGGGCAGACTGCCGGAGGCTCGACGGGAGGCACGCTCAAACGGATACCGCGCCAGTGAGCACATCCTGCGGCACGTGGCAGAGGCGCAAACGGCGAGCACGCACAGCGTTTTCAATTGCTTACAAGCAGGCTGTGAACCGCGCTGTGGCAGGTGGGAATTGAGCCACACATTTTCACTTCCCAAATTCCAGCCTTGGTTCAGTTGACGGCATCGGGGCGCGCGAGGCCGGGCATATCCCTCACATTCTTTGACTTGTGTGGCTTCCGGGCCGTTCTCTGGTTGGATGCTGTCGGGCCGGATGTGTGCCCGAAATACCTCTGGTTCGGCTTGGGACCCCGGCTTTCGGTTGCGAATTCTCTGTCTTCTCCGGTTGACGGGTCGCTCATGTTGACAAGTGTCCAAGCCGGGGTGCGCCCTGAACTCGATGCGAACTCGGCAGTTGACGCCTCATTTCGAAATAGCGGTTCACTGCCCTGTCCAGGCCGCAGCCAGAGAAGGAGAGGGCAACGCGGTCCGCTACTGCGTTGCGCACGCGCAAGTCCACCGGCTTAAGGCCTCGCCTCCGATTTGAGCACCCTCGATGCACCAGCGCGAATCAGTAGTGCCATGCTACACCGCTATCCACGAGGCCATTTCAGCCGCCACGCGTCAGCCTGGGCTGGCATCCTGTCCGGTTCATGGCCGGACGGGAGATGTGGCAGGCGGCAAGGAATCGAGCACCGCGCGGGCGTGGCGGGAGAAGTGGCCACGGAGATCATCACGATAATCTTCAAGAATACGGCGGCCGAAGCCATCGGGATCCCCGCATTTTAGAAAGGCGCGAGCGAGAGCGATCTCTCGCAGTGAGTTGGATCGCGTGGACTCGTCGCTGGAACTGGGTCCGCTGGCGCGGCGTGCCTCCTCGACCGTAAGATGCATGTGGCCGCGAATACCCGGCTTTTTCAGAACCCGTTGCAGCGCGGCGGCCGCCGCGGGGGTCGCAATCGACTCCAATGCTCCAGCTACCGCGCGGAAGTGGGAGAACTCGGACCGGCTGTTCAACTGGTCGAGCAGGCGGATGAGATGCGGGACAGCGCGGGAATCGCGGGTTCGTCCCGCGGCGGTGATCCACTTATCTAGCGGACTCATTGAGCTCCCATAGCCGGCCATGGGCTAGTCCCGCGCACGCCATTGGAGTTCGTCTGGCCGCTCTCTGGCCCGTGGACCAAACCAAGTTCACTATGTCGACGGTTGGAACTATAATGGTATTATCATCACATCTGACACGTAGCCGCATTGCCTATCTGCTTCCCGTTATTGCGATTATAGGGATCGCCCAGTCCCTTGGCGTCCGGTGGACGTCCATCCCGGCGTCTCAAAGCAGGATCTCCTGGAAGCATGAGAATGGCAAATCAGCCGCGCGTCATCTGCCAGAGACCGTGGGCGCCGGGGTGGCAATCTTCGACTACGACGGCGACGGCTGGATGGATATTTTCTTTGTCAACAGTGGCGCAGCCGATTTCTACAATCCCCCTAAGGCGCTGCGGCACGCTCTCTATCGCAATAATCACGATGGCACCTTCCATGACGTGACGGTCCGGGCGGGGCTAGGAGGGAATAGCGGCTTTGGTATGGGAGCAGCCGCGGCCGACTACGATGGCGACGGCCATACCGACCTCCTCGTTACGCAATACGGAGAGAACAGGCTCTATCGGAACAACGGGGATGGCACCTTTGCCGACGTAACCAGGACAGCAGGAATCGCCGGACCCGGGTGGGGCACGTCGGCCGTCTGGTTCGATTATGACCGCGATGGAAACCTCGATCTGTTCATTGCCAACTATGTCGACTACCGTAAAGACCTGGTCAAGCTTTGCTGGGATGTGAATCTCAAGATCAGCGCATATTGTGTCCCGCGTATGTTCTCGCCGACCTCCAGCCGTCTCTACCACAACGAGGGAAACGGCACGTTCCGGGACGTGAGCCAGGTATCGGGCATTGCGGCCTACGCCGGCAAAGCCTTCGGCGCCGTTGCGACAGATATCAACGGAGATGGCTGGCCTGATCTCTTCGTCGCCAGCGACATGGCGCCGAACGCGCTTTTCTTGAACCACGAAGGCCGGCGATTTGAAGACATCGGGCTTGCCAGCGGCGTGGCCTACAGCGAGGCCGGCGAGCCGCGCTCTGGCATGGGGGTCGATGCCGTGGATTACGACGGCGACGGACGTCAGGACCTCTTCGTAGCCAACATCGATCAACAGCACTTCGCGCTATACCGAAACCGGGGGGATCTTCAGTTCACCGAGGAGCCAGGGCAAGTCCGGCGGGACACCAGGCTGCTCAGCGGATGGGGTCTGAAGTTCTTCGATATAGACAACGACGGCGACCCGGACTTGCTGCTAGCCAACGGACACCCTGATGACATGATCGCCCGCCGAATGCCGGGTGTGACATACGCCGAGCCGCTTCTGCTCTTTGAGAACCGCGAGGGTACATTCATCAATGTCAGCGCCGCGGCCGGGCCCGTCTTTCAACAGCGATGGAACGCTCGCGGTCTGGCGATCGGCGACCTCGACAATGACGGCGACTCCGATGTAGTGATCGGAATTAATGGGGGAGCCCCTCTCCTGCTGCGTAATGAAACGGGGAACCGCCGGAACTGGGTTGGAATCCGCCTGCGCCCGCGGCGCAGCAATCCCGCCGCCGAAGGAGCCGTAATCCAGTGGACAACAGCACATGGTACGTGGCGTCGGCTGCGAACGAGCGGGGGCAGCTTCCTCTCGTCTCATGATCCACGCGAACTGCTGGGGTTGGGGCAAGATTCTTCCGTACGGATCGAGGTGAGATGGCCTACGGGGCAGGTGACCCGGCTGGATACGGTGAAGGCCGGGCAGTACGTGGAGATTGCGGAGCCGCTCCCGTGACTTGACACAGTTTGGAATGATGTGGTATTGTGAGTACCTCAGCATTTCTCGATCTGGGAGAAAGAACATCCATGCCGCAGTCCACTCTCCTCCGAGCCCTTCTGCTTACCGTACTGGCCTTTAGCACCTGCTGGGCGCAGACCATTACCGGAACCATCATCGGGACAGTCGTCGACCCGAGCGGCGCCGCCGTGGCCGGCGCCTCTGTTTCGCTCCGCAGCGAGGCCACCTCTGACGCACGCACCATTCGGACCAATGAAACCGGTGACTTCGTCTTCAACGCCGTCCCTCCGGGCGTCTACTCGCTTCGCGTGGAACAAGAGGGATTCAAGACTTTGGAGCGGCCCGGTCTTGTACTCACCGCGACGCAGCGCCTGACCGCCGGGGCGCTCCAACTCACTGTCGGGGCGGTCAGCGAACGCATTACGGTTGAGGCAACGGGCGCGACGGTACAGACTGCCAGTTCGGGTAACTCGGCGGAGTTAAGCGGCAAACAGTTGAACCTCTTGATGACGCGCGGACGCGACGTCATTTCGCTGCTTCGCGTGCTGCCCGGCGTCTCCGGCGGTACGGATGAGAACGCACTCGGCGGTACGTTCGGCACGAACACGCCGAACATCGGCGGCCAGCGCATCGGGATGAACACGATGTCGTCGGATGGACAGTCCGGCAACGACGCGGACGGCGTTGGCGGATTCAATGGTATGACTAGTCTTGACGCCATCGCCGAGGTGAAAGTGCTGCTCAACAACTACCAGGCTGAGTATGGCCGGAACGCGGGCGCGTCGATCAACCTTGTCACCAAGTCCGGCACGCGCGACTTCCATGGCAGCCTCTATTGGTTCCTGCGCAACGAGAAACTGAACGCCAACGATTTTTTCAATAATCGGAATAGCCAAGCTCGTCCGCTCTATCGCTACAACACGTTCGGCGGCACCATCGGCGGTCCGATCTACATCCCTGGGAAGTTCAACAAGAACCGCGACAAACTCTTCTTCTTCTACTCCCGTGAGAACTGGGAGATTCGCGATCCCCGCAACCCCCGGCGCGTGACGATGCCGAGCGCCCTCGAGCGCCAGGGCAACTTCTCGCAAACTCTGGACGTCAGCGGCCGGCTGATTCCCGTCACCGATCCGAGCAACGGCCAGGCCTTCCCTGGCAACGTCATTCCCGCCAACCGGCTGAACGCCAATGGCCGCGCCATTCTGAACCTCTTCCCGATGCCTAATTTCCTGGATCGCTCGCTGTCGGGAGGCAACTACAACTACCAATTCCAGGAGATCACCAACCACCCGAAAAAGTTGAACACTTTGAAAGGCGACTACAATCCCACGGCCAACGACCGCATTTCCGCTCGCTACACAGGCTGGTGGGCGGACCGCCGCGGCTACGAAGGACTGGCCGCATTCAACTCAAACTGGGATCAGTTCTTTTCTCACTACCTGTTCAAGACCGATCAGGTGCAGACCAGCTACACCAAAGTGATTCGTCCGAATATCGTCAATGAAGCGCAGTTTGGATACCGCAAGCTTGGCGAAATCGGCGCGGCTACGTCGGCGAACTTCTTCGACAAGGTTGACCGGACCAAAGTCGGGCTCAATTCGTTGGGCCAGCTCTTCGCGGCGGGAAATCCCCTCAACATCATTCCTCAAGCCAGCTTTGGCGGCGTGCCGTCGGCGGCAAATATTTCCTATGACGGCCGGTTGCCGATCGACGCCGAGGACTGGCGCTACAACTACAGCAACAACCTGAGTTGGATCCGCGGCGCGCACTCTCTGAAGTTCGGAATCTACGGCGAGCACCAGATGAACAGCGAAGGCCCCCGCTCGAACTTCGGTGGCAACTTCGCCTTCGGGCGCAATGTGAACAACCCGCTCGACTCCAATTACGCGTACTCAAACGCCATGCTCGGCAACTTCGAGTCCTACACCGAAAGCACCACTCGCACCACCGGTCTGGCGCGCCAGTCGATCTTTGAGTGGTACGTACAGGATTCGTGGAAAGCAACGCGGCGATTGACCATCGATATTGGGCTCCGCGCGACGTGGTTCACGCCGTGGCGGGTGTCCGACGGCAAGGCGGCGGCACTCGCGCTCGAACTCTACGACCGTGGCAAGGCCCCGGCATTTATTCAGCCGGTTCTGGTCAATGGCGCGCGTGTCGGCAGGAATCCGCTGACGGGCCAGCAGACGCCGGCCGTGATGATCGGCGCATTCGCACCCAACTCCGGCGAACCGGCCAACGGGATGGTCGTAGCCGGTACCGGCAATCTGCCGAGCGGCTTTGCCAATCGCGGATGGGAAATGGGACCCCGAATCGGATTTGCGTATGACGTTTTCGGCAACGGAAAGACCGCGATTCGCGGCGGCATCGGCGTGAGCAAACAGGCCGTGCCCAGCGCCGGATCTTATCTATGGACCACTCGAACCAATCCTCCCGTGCAGTTCAATCCTCAGATCTTTTACGGCACGCTCGATACATTCAAGTCGGCGGCAGGAACGTTGTTCCCCAGTTCGGTGAGCGCGCTCGAACGCGACCCCAAAACTGCTACCGTTACAAACTACTCATTAGCGGTGCAACACGAAGTCGCCCGCGGGACGATTCTCGACGTCTCCTATGTCGGCAACCGGTCGCAGCACCTCCAGCAGACTCGCGACCTGAACACCTTGCCCTACGGTACGCGCTTCCTCGCTTCCTCCGCGGATCCCTCCGCGCCGGGACGCCCTCTGCCCGACAACTTCCTCCGGCCTTTTCCGGGCTTCGGCGGTCTGACTTATATCGAGAACTCCGGATACGGCAATTACAACGCGCTGCAAACGTCGCTGAATCGCCGCATGGCAACCGGTGTCCAGTTCGGTATCGCCTACACCTGGTCGAAAGCGATGGACTTGACCAGCGGCGACAACGGCCTCCTGCCAATGCAGCGGCCCTATCGCATCTGGAGCTATGGGAAATCGAGTTATGACCAGACGCACGTCTTCGTTCTGAACTATCTCTGGGATCTCCCGAACGCCGGCAAGAAGATGGGCAACCGGGCGATGGCATTCGTTACGGACAACTGGCAGTTATCGGGTATCGTCAGCATGATGAGCGGTACGCCTCGTGCCGTTTCTTATTCCACGGTTGACGGCGCCGACATCACGGGCGGCGGCGACGGAGCCCGCATCAACGTGACGGGCAAGGCGATTCTGCCCAAGAGCGAGCAAACCTTCGATCGATTCTTCAACACTTCGGTATTCGCGCGGCCCGCGCGCGGCGACTTCGGCAACGCTCCCAAGGATATCTTCCGCGGACCCGGCATCAACAATTGGGATATCTCGCTGTTCAAGAGATTCCCGCTTAAGAACGAAGCCCGCTACTTCCAGTTCCGCTGGGAGTTCTACAACGCCTTCAACCACACCCAATTCAACGGCGTGGACGCCGGCGCCCGGTTCGACTTGCAGGGCAATCAGGTGAACCAGCAGTTCGGCCGCTTTACATCCACCCGTTCACCGCGTATCATGCAAGGTGCTTTGGCGTTCTATTTCTGATCGCAAGGGTGACCGACTCTGATCATCTGCGCCTTCGGGGACACCCCCGAAGGCCAGATTCGTCAGACGGCAGCGGCGCCTTACCAATGGCATGACTTCACTGTTGCTCTGGGCAAGCTTCGTTCCGATTCTGGCGCTGGCGAGCCAGACTGGGGAGGACTCCGTTCGAGCCGGTATCGAACGGCAGCAACAAGGGGATCTGCAAGGGGCGGCTGCCATCTACCAGGAGGTTCTGGGCAGGAATTCGCAATTCGTGAAGGCGCGGCACCTGCTCGCCATTTGTAAACTTCAGTTGGGTCAAACCGAGGAAGGCATTCGTGAATTGGAGATCGTCCGCAAGCAGGATCCCGCCAATCGCGATGCGCTCTACACCCTTCTTTCCACCTACGTGGCCGTAAGCCGCCTGGACGAAGCGCAACGACTCGTCGAGCGTGACTTGCGTGCCGATAGAAGCGCGGAAGCTTATTTCATGCGCGGATCGTACTTCATGGCTCGCGCGCAGTACAAGGAAGCGGTGACTCAGTTGGAAACCGCATTACGGCTGAAGCCCCGGTTGCCAGGACTCCGAAGCACGCTGGGAGTTACCCTTTGCTTCGCGAACCGTCTGGATGACGCGATCCCACAACTCGAAGCGGCGCTGCGCGAGAACGCGATGGACGGCAACGCCGCGGCGTTTCTCGGTTGGGTCTATAAAGAGCGCGACCGCGGCGTCGAGGCGGCGCCGCTGCTGGAGCGCACCGTGCAGACCCGGCCTGATGATGTGGGGGCTCTGTTTCTGCTGGCCCAGCTCCGGATGGCACGGGGCAATGCGCAGGAAGCCGTGGAGATGCTGGAGCGGGTCGTCGGCGCGCAGCCCGAGCACCGGGGAGCGCACGTCTTGCTGGCCCGGCTCTACGATCAACTGAAGTGGCCCGAAAAGGCCGCGCGAGAACGCGAAATCGTCGCGCGCCTGAATGCCGCGCTACAGGCCAGAGAGCCGGGTGCGCGCTGATTGAGATTTGCCGAACCCATGTTTCCGATACTCATCCTCCTTCTCACCTCCACCACTTTCGTATCCCCTGCGGCGGCGGCCGTGGAAACCAATCGCATGGTGGAGATCAGCATCGAATCGGCTGCCAGCTCCCCAGACCCGTTCCGTGATGTAGATGTCGACGCTGTCTTCACCGACCCCACTGGGCTCCAGCGACGGGTCCCGGGCTTCTGGAGCGGTGGCCGCACTTGGCGCTTTCGCTATGCTTCCCCGGTTGCCGGCACGCATCGATATCGAACCGAGTGTAGTGACTCGACCAACCGCGGCCTGCATGGGGTCAGGGGTGAAGTTAGGGTTACGCCTTATTCCGGGCAGAACCCTTTGTACCGGCATGGATCGATCCGAGTTGCCGAGGACCAACGCCACTTTGCCCATACTGACGGTACACCGTTCTTCTGGCTCGGCGATACCTGGTGGATGGGACTCGCAAAGCGCCTGCGGTGGCCGGAGGACTTCCAGCAACTCGCCGCGGACCGGAAGGACAAGGGCTTCACGGTCATTCAGATCGTGGCCGGCCTGTATCCTGACATGCCTGCATTCGATGAACGCGGGCTCGGCGACGGTGGACTGCCCTGGGAGAAGTCCTACGCGCGTATCCGTCCCGAGTACTTCGATGCGGCCGACCGGCGGATCCTGCACCTTGTCGACCAAGGGCTGGTTCCCTGCATCCTGGGCGCCTGGGGTTATCATCTCCCGTGGCTCGGCCAGGAGAACATGAAGCGGCACTGGCGCTACATCATCGCCCGGTGGGGCGCGCTTCCAGTTGTCTGGGCGGCCGCCGGCGAACAGGCGATGCCATGGTATCTCTCCGGCAATAAGGAAGCGGAGACGGAGCAACTGCGCCGGGAGTGGACCTCGGTTATCCGATACATCCGCCAATCCGATCCGTTTCAACGCCTGTTGACCACGCATCCGCGGCGCAATGCCCGCGATGAAGTGATAGACCCGGAGCTGTTGGATTTCGAGATGCAGCAAACCGGGCACGGCCACTCAGCGGACAAACATGCCGCCAGCGCCTGGGAAGCCTGGCAGCGTGGCTCCAAGGTCCCCGTGATTTCCGGAGAGTCTCGCTACGAGGCGCTGGAGGTGAAGCCCAAACTGAACGCTCGCGAAGCGCGCGAGGCTTTCTGGGCGCACTTGCTGAATAGCGGTGTCTCCGGGCACACCTATGGCGCCAACGGCGTCTGGCAGGTGAACCTTCCGGATCAGCGCTTCGGTAAATCGCCGGGCGGCCACGACTGGGGCGGCACACCATGGCGGGAGGCTATGCAATTGCCGGGATCGACACAGCTATCCCACGCCAAACGATTTCTACTGACGCTTCCCTGGTATGAATTCGAGGCGGACCCAGCCGCCGCGGAGGGCGCCATGTCAGCCGCGGTAACTCGAAATCGAAAGGTGCTGTTGGCGTTCACCCTTCAGAAGGCGTTGCGGATCTCGACCCAGCGAATCATCGGGCAGTGGACGGCCCGCTGGTTCGATCCGGTGAGCGGAAAGACCCAGCCCGCCGAAGGGGTTTCCGCAGACGGCGCCCGCCTGTTCTCTCCGCCGGCCAAGAACGCCGCAGGCGAGGAGGATTGGGTGCTGCTGGTGGAGGGGCGATGAGCGTTACCGCGTCGACAATCCTGAGCGTGCTATTCGCCGCGGCGTGTTTTGCCGAAAACTGGCCGCGGTTTCGGGGCCCGAACGGACAGGGTGGTTCCGCCGAGCAAGACGTGCCGCTGCATTGGAGCGCTACTGAGAATGTCTCATGGCGGGCTGAGGTTCCCGGCGTTGGGTGGTCGTCGCCCATCGTCTGGGGCAATCACGTATTCGTGACGACGGCCACCGAAGGCGGGGAAAGCGGCCGGGTGCTGGCCTTCGATCGCCGCAACGGGCGCCTGTTGTGGAATCGCGAAGCCGTGCGCCAGAGGCCGGGGCACAAGGAAAAACGCAACAGCTATGCCTCGCCGACTCCCGCCACCGATGGAAAGAACGTGTATGCCTGCTTCGGCGACGGAACGGTGGCCGCGCTGGACTTCTCCGGCCGAATCGTGTGGACAAATCGCGACTATCCCTTCTACGGCCAGCACGGAATCGCAACGTCACTCGCCCTCCACGACGGCGTGCTGATCATGGCGCGCGACGGAAGCAGTCAGGGAGAGGATAAGAAACTCGGCTGGCAAATCCCGTGGGACGGTGGGTTCGTCTTGGCCCTGGAGGCCTCCACGGGCAAGCAACGCTGGAAGACGGGCCGCGGAGCGTCGCGAATCTCCCATGGCACGCCCGCGATCTGGAACGCCGCCACCGGCGGTTGGCAGGTGATCAGCGAGGCCGGCGATGTCCTTCAGGGATTTGACGGGAGAACCGGGGAGCGGCTCTGGACGAGCGAAGTCATCGGAGAAGGCAAGGTGCCTTCCGTGACGCTCGGCGATGGCGTGGCATTCACCTCGGGCGGTTGGGGAGGCAAGGAGTCCATCAAGGCATTCCGCCTTGGCGCCGGCCGAGGCGATCGGAAGGGGTTGGACCTGGTCTGGGAGCAGCGCCGCGGCATGCCGAAGGTGCCGTCGCTGCTTTATCTGAAGCCCTTCCTGTTCGCGATCACCGATGCGGGCATTGCCACTTGTCTGGATGCAGCCACCGGGACTATCGTCTGGCAGCAACGGCTGGAGGGGACCTACTCCGCTTCGCCTGTTGCGGCCGAAGGACGCGTCTATTTTCTGTCCGATGACGGCGCCACCACGGTGATAGAGGCCGGTCGCGAATTCCGCGTTCTTGCGCGCAATGCGATCGGAGAGCCGGTGCAAGCCTCGCCGGCGATCTCCCAGAATCAGATCTTTCTTCGCACGGACAAGCATTTGTTCGCGATCGGGGTGAAAGGGAACACCAGGAAATGAAGACTACCGCGTTGACCCGCGGAGCGGACGGATTCAACTCGTCACTGACGAAATCTACAAGCCCAACGGCATCTGCTTCTCGCCGGACTATCGCAGGCTCTATGTCGGCGACACCGGCTCCACCCATATCCCGGAGGCGCCTCGTACTCGGCTTGCTCACCCTGCTGGGGATGATCACCTTTCTCGATCGGATCTCATCAAAGGCAGGGCCTTCACGGAAGGAGAGATCGGTAAGGTAGGCTCCCTGCCATTCTTCATGGGCGCATGCGGAAACTGGCGGGTGGGTTCCTGAGCGATTACCTGGTGCGGCGCCACGGGCTTCGGAACGGGCGGCGGTGGGTCGGCGCGGGCAGCCTGGCCTGCTCGTCCCTGTTGATGCAGGACACGACGATCGCAAGCAGCCGACCGCCATGGACCGGAAGGGAGCGAAGATGGCGGTGAATTGACATGTCCATGGCGAATTCATGGATTATACGGCGACTGGAGTGCGGTCAAAAACTCAATCCTCGTAGTGCCAAAGGAACTCCTTACCCTCCAGGACGATGATCCCAAACGAAAGCCGCGCCAAATTATGCTCGAACTCGAAGCCCTTGTCGATGGTCAAGAAGACGTCGAACCGGCCCTGGATTTGTGGGATCAGAATGTGGTCCCGTTGCCCGGCCCAACCCAGCTCTCTGACAGTTTCAACGACATCGCCAGGAAGTACCACGCGAAGACGAGATGCAAGCCTAGGATTAATGCATTCGTCGATCAGGATTCGTCGCATTCGGTTACCAGGTCCTGCACCAATTCAAGGTAGCGCTCGACCTGTTCCCGACTGACGGTGGGGCATCCCTCCAGGAACTGTTCTACCGTGTAACCGCTCTTGAGATCATCGAGGAGAAGGCGGACCGGGACGCGAGTCCCGCGAAAACACGGGGTTCCATGCATCAGGTCCGGATCCGTCGAGACGATCTCACTCATGCGGTGCTTCGTGTCTGCGTCCATTACACCTCCACGATACGATACGCTCCAAAGGGTCGCAAGGGCGACTTCAATCAGAACCTCTTCCAGGAGCGGACGCGCTGGCAAATCCTCAGTTCGAAGCCGTCTCCTCGTCAGCATTCGCGTCCGTGACGCCTGTCAAGTGCTCCGAATCGAAAGCGCAAAGGAGCATTTCTAGCCAACAGCGGCGTCATACTTGCTTGCCACCGGCGCTGATCTCAATCTGCGCCGCCCGAACGCTGCGGAAGCCCGACCTGCACGACGCGGCCGCTCTTGCGGGCGGCCTCAACCATCACCCGGCCCTCCCGCACGGAGTTCGCGATTGGTTTTTCAACATAGATATCCTTGCCGGCGACACAGGCATCCACGAAGATCTTGGCGTGCCAGTGATCCGGGGTGGCGATCACCACGGCATCCACGTCCCTGCTGTCCAGCAACTTCCGGTAGTCGGTGTAGACAACGGCTCGCCCATTCGTCCGCGCCCGGGCTTTCCTCATAACAACATCCCATCACGCCCTACCTGCTTTGGCCAGATGGTTTGCTCTGACGGACACCGTTGAACGCGCTGAGCGCTGGGCGCGTTCCCCATTTCGATCCGGTAGGTCTATGAGTCGATACAGGCAATGGCGCAGGCGTCGAGCGTCAATTGAGCCGCTCCATTTCCCGGCCGTAACACGGCTGCGGCGCCCGCGAGTATTGCCCGGCGGGTTACAGGGGCGGACGCTCCACCAGGCGATCCACCGGGCGCGGCGGGGGCGGATCGCGGCGAGCGAAACGATTCCGGATCGGTCATCGCGGCCTCCGCATTCCCCGCGTGTAGCAGACGCACCTTGGCGTCCGCGCTCACGATCGTCGCCGGCAATTCCACCGTGCGCGGTTCATCCGAGAGGTTGGCCAGCAGGATTCGCTGCCTGCTTCCCGCGCGCAGAATCAGCGACTCCACTTCCAGCGGATGACTCGATACCGAGGGTTGGACCAGCCCGTTACGCATTTCGCCGGCATCGGCCAGCAGATGCCAGATCGGAAACACCGATCCCGGGATCGATCGGAACAGTTGCGGCGACGGCGATCCGCCTTCGGTCTCCATCACGCCTTTCCAGCCCGCCGATTCGAAGTAAGTCACGCCGGCCGCGCCCGATTCGGCGAGATACTTCAAGCTCGCCAATGTCCATGCGGCGCCGAACAGCGACATCTGCCTGACGTCGACCCGGCCCGGCAGCGTCCCCGGCGCTGGGGGAGGCTCCGGGCCCGTGGCAACGGCGTTGAACTGCTGCCGGAAGGTCACCGGCGAAACAAAAATGGGCGTGGCGCCGAGAAACGACTTCGCGCTCAGAATCACATCGCGCTGTGCGGCGCAATTCTCGGCAAGCGATGCGTTGTCAAACGCGTGGACCTGCGGATTGATCGGAAACGCCACGCCGTCGAACGCTCCAACGGCGGGGCGGCCGCGATTGATCTCGGTGAAGTTCGCGCGTGTCGCTCCGATCACCGGCGCTCCACCAAGGATCGACTTGGCCATACGCCCGATTCCGGCGGTGGTGACGATCTCTTTCTCTTCGCAGACAACCCAGCGCTTGACATTCCACTTCCGCTCGCGAGCCAGAGCGGCGGCGCGGCGCAGTTGCTCTTCGCCGTGCGCGCCCAGCAGCAACATCACTTCGAGCGGCAATCCCAGAGCGGCTACTTCCGGGGAGTCCCAGGTGCTCTCTTCGACGCGCAAATGCGACAGGCCGAGCGCGCGCAAACGTTCCAGTTGTTTGGCCGAGAGCTTCGCGTCCGCCGCCGACGCCGCGATGCCGATTTGCGGCAGTGGCGCCGGTTGCCCTGCCGGCTGCACCCTGATCGCCGGCTTCATGGCCGGGCGGGACGCCACGCGCGGACGTGCGCCGATGAGACTGAGAATGATCTTCTGTTTGACGGATGTGCCTGCCGGGACATCCACGGGGAATGGAAGCGACAGGGGTGTGCCGTAGGTCTTGAAGTTGCCGTCGGTCCAGTTGCGGTGGTCTTCCATCTCGAAGGTTTCGCCTTCGAAACGGACCTCGAATTGGCAGCCGGGCGCCGCCTCATGGCGGATCGCTTTGATATCGAGAAACGGTTGATGCGGCGCGATCGAGGCCGGCACGGATCCCTTGGTCCAGCCCCCTTTCGCGGTTTCCACCTCACATGGCCGGCCAGCGAATCCAGCCAGCGGATGATGCACGCAGAAACCGATCCGGTTGCGCTTGAACGATGTCACGGCGACGCCGTCGAAACTGAACTCGATGCGACCGTCTGGAGCGCCGGTAATAAGTGCCTGCCAGCGAAAGTGGATGGGCCCGCTGACGTGGTCGGACTGATAGGAGACGCGGAAGCGGTCACGGCGCGAGTCGATCTTCAGATTCGACAGCGCCGCTGGCACGGTGCCCCAATTGTGGTCGCGCACGGCGGCATAAACACGCCGCAACAACTCCTTTTCGCCGAGCCGAACGTAGCGCAGATCGCCGTTCTGAAATACGAGTTGTAGCGGGCCGGCCCGTAGTTCGGTGCGCGGCGCCGGACCGCTTTCGGCGCCGAACAGAAGAACGTTCCTGGGGAGCATGGTAATCGCGCCAGTCCTACTCGGCTGGGACACTACGGTGTTGCATCGCGTCTTCCAGGATCCTATACCGCTCGTTGGAACGCGTCAGGTGGTCGATCATGGCCTTCTCGGCCTCGGCCACGTCATGAGCGGCGATGGCCTTGACGAGCCGTTCGTGCTCGGAAATGGTGATGAGTTCTCCACCGGGCATTCTGAGCAGTTCGCGGCGGAAATGAAACAACCAGTCGAGCATGGCCTCGCTCAGCATGGTGCAGACGCTGTTCCCGCTGATGGCTGCGATTGCATTGTGGAACGCCATATCGTTCTTTACAAACTCACTGGTGTCCGATGAGCGGCGCTGGCGATCGACGCAGCCTTCCAGACTTTGGATGTCATCCAGTGTCGCTTTACCCGCCGCAATCTTGACCATGCCAACCTCAAAAAGAAGGCGCGCCTCTTTAAGATGCGCCAGTGTTGAGGGCGAGGTCTGTAGAAGATGGACCATGGTTTGACCGATACGGTCAATCATGCTGTGGGTGTCGGGGACTGCGACCCGGGCCCGCTCACCATGGGTGATCTCGATCAAACCGGCAGTGTGGAGCGACTGCAAGGCTTCTCGGACAGCCGGACGTCCTACGCCATAGTTTTCCATCAGTGCTCGCTCGGACGGCAAGCGATCACCGGGACGGAGCTCTCCGCTGCGAATCTGCGCCACGAGACGGTCCCGCACCTCATCGGCGAGCTTTCGGCGAATAATGGGCTGGGTACTCATGACCTTAATCTTACTAGAATAGAATCGCTCGGGGTGTTGAAGTCAGCATATCACTTTTCACAGCGCAAAATGGTATCGTGATAATACCTCATGCCCGCTGATCATTCCACCCGTGTTCGCGCCATCTATGAAGTCGAGACCTCCTTTCCGCTGGAGGACGCCATTGCCACCATGGCCGGAGAGCAGTCGAGTGGAACGTTCCTTGCCGTTCCGGGTGAGACGCCCGAACTCAAGCAGAAATATGGCGCCAGAATTGAATGGATTCGTGAGATCGGCACGCGGCCTGCTGCGTCGCTCCCCGGTGCACGAACGCCCAAAGGACTTACACGGCCGGTCTGGAGGCGAGCGCATACCGAACTCTCCTGGCCGATTGAAAATCTGGGCCCGAGTGTTCCGAACCTGCTTGCTACCGTAGCCGGAAATCTCTTTGAGTTGCAGCAGTTTTCCGCCCTGCGCCTGCTTGACATCGCACTGCCGGATTGCTTTCGCTCGACGTATCCTGGGCCAAAGTTCGGGATTGCGGGGACTCGCCGATTGGCTGGCGTCGAAACCGGCCCCCTCATCGGAACGATCGTCAAGCCGAGTGTGGGGCTATCCCCGGCGCAGACAGCTTCCCTGGTCGATGAACTCGCGGCCGGTGGCATCGACTTCGTCAAAGATGATGAGCTGCAATGCGACGGACCGCACTGCCCGTTTCCCGAGCGCGTAGAGGCAGTGATGCGAGTCATCCGCAACCACGCCGCGCGCACTGGAAAAAAAGTGATGTACGCATTCAACCTCACCGGCGAGATCGAACAAATGGTCCGGCGGCACGACCTCGTGGAGAAACAAGGCGGCACTTGTGTCATGGTCAGTCTCAACAGCGTCGGCCTTGCCGGAGTGGAGTATTTACGTCGACACTGCCGCCTGCCGATCCATGCCCATCGCAACGGTTGGGGGCTGCTGCAACGCTCCCCGGACATCGGAATCGATTATGTGGCGTTCCAGAAGTTCTGGCGGCTGCTTGGCGTCGATCACATGCACGTCAACGGCCTGCGAAACAAATTCTGTGAATCGGATGAGTCCGTTCTTCGATCGGCGCGGGCTTGCCTGACGCCCATGTTTGACGGAGTTGGCAGGGGATGCGAGGTCATGCCAGTCTTCTCGTCCGGCCAGACAGTCCGGCAGGCCCCCGACACATGGAGAGAGTTGGGCTCCGCCGACTTGATTTACGCCGCCGGTGGTGGATTGATGGCGCATCCAGGTGGGGTGGCGGCGGGTGTGCGCGCAATGCGCCAAGCTTGGGAAGCCGCGATGTCCGGGATCGATCTGGAGACCCACGCCCGCTCGCATGGGGAACTTCGCCAGGCCTTGGAGAAATACAGCGCATGATGCCCGCCGGCCTTCTGGTTGCGTTCTATGGCGATGACTTCTCCGGATCCACGGACGTCGTCGAGGCATTTGCCACTCACGGTTTACCGGCTGTGTTGTTCCTTAAGCCGCCGACAGAGTCGGATCTGCGGAGGTTTCCAGGCTATCGAGCGGTTGGTGTTGCGGGAACAAGCCGCAGCCAGTCGCCACGGTGGATGCAGGCGAACCTCCCCCCTGTTTTCGAATCACTATCCGCGCTGGGAAGTCCGTTTCTTCATTACAAGATCTGTTCCACCTTTGATAGTTCGCCCGCTGTCGGCAGTATCGGTACTGCCGCCGAACTCGGCCTTCGGGCCACAGGTTGTCCCGTCGCTCCCATGGTAGTTGGCGCACCGGTCCTGCGCCGGTATGTCCTGTTTGGGAATCTCTTTGCGGCGGTTGGCAGCGAAGGCTACCGGTTGGATCGCCACCCAACGATGTCGCGGCACCCCATCACGCCGATGGCAGAGGCCGATCTGCGGCTTCACTTGGCGCGGCAAACGGATCTCGCGGTTGGCCTGGTGGATGTCCTTTCGCTGCAGGGGTGCAGAGCCCGCGAGCGTTTTGCGGAGCAGGTTTCCCGAGGCGCGCGGCTGATCCTGTTTGACACCTTGGATACGGCTACCTTGCGCGAAGCCGGAGACGCCATCTGGAATTCGCGGGTGGCTCCAACCACCTTTGTTGCCGGATCCAGCGGCTTTGAATACGCTTTACTGGCGTATTGGGAATCGCTCGGATGGCTCCCGCCGAAACCGGCGCCACCGGATCCTGGTTCTGTCGACCGTCTGTTGGTGATTTCGGGAAGTTGCTCGCCGGTCACCGCTCAGCAGATCCGTCACGCGCTCGCCAGCGGATTTGTGGGCATTCCCATTGACCCCGAGCGTCTGACAACCGATGAAAGCGAGTTCCAGCGTGCGATGCAGGCGGGCGAATCTGTACTCCGGCAGGGCGGCAGCCCGATTCTCCACAGCGCTGCCGGGCCGGACACTGTCGTATCGACGGAGGATGCCGAATTCGGGAGGAAGATCGGCCAGCGACTCGGTGCACTGGCTGCGGAACTCGTGCGGCGTTGCGGTGTGCGAAGAGTTGTCGTCGCGGGTGGCGATACGTCAGGCCACGCTGGTCTGGCGTTAGAGGTCGATGCCCTGACCATGGTGTGTCCTTTTGCACCCGGATCACCTTTATGCCGCGTATGGTCGGCCAGTGTTGGCATCGACGGCGTGGAGATCCTTTTCAAAGGCGGGCAGGTCGGGGACGAGGGACTCTTCGCGGCGGTTCGTGTAGGGCGGGGACGAAAGGATGTCGGGCCTCCAAGTTCTGCAATCCCATAGCACAAGTAATGATGGACTGATTATTCGGCATCACCAAAACCCACAGCCGCCCCTACGTCTCCGATGACAACCCCTATTCAGAGAGCCAGTTCCGCACCTTGAAGTACCGTCCGGAATTCCCGGACCGCTTTGGCTCGATCCAGGATGCCCGCGGCTTCTGCCTGCGCTTCTTCCCCTGGTATAACGACGAGCACCGCCATTCCGCGCTCGGCCTGATGGCCCCGGCCATGGTCCACTACGACCAGGCCCCGCTGATCCGGCAGCAACGCCAGACTGTCCTCGATGCCGCCTATCAGGCTCACCCGGAGCACTTCGTCCGAAAACCGCCCCAAGCACCCGAACTGCAACAGGTGGTCTGGATCAACAAACCGCCAGACCCGGAGGAAAAAAATCACTAAACTCCCTGGCTTGGTGTCTCAAAGTCGTTGACACGCACCGATTTTTCGCCGCCCGGCGACGCGCTTACCGTCCACATGGACGTTCACGAAGAGGGCCGCAAGCGCCTCGACGCCACGCTCCGCCTCCAGCGCCGCGAATGGAACGCCCGCGAAATCCACCGCGCGCTCGCCCAATTTCCGCTTCACACCTTCAAACCCAGATCTTTGCCGGAGTTCAATTGCTCTAGCGCCTCGGCCTCGGTAATTTTATCGTTCCACTCCTTAGGGTTAGACGCGTCGAGCACGAGGCACGCGAATTGTGCAAGAGTTTTCATACCGTCACTCCCCTACACACATGCTGTGTCATTTAGAAGACGCGGGTCAAGCGGCGGGGGTCTCAGGAAGCGGGTCACCACTCTACGCGAAGTTGGGCCTGAAGGGTGCGGATGATGCCGGAGTCGAACTTGGCGTTACGATCCATGACGGCGGTGATCACGCCGGCCGAGCCGGCTTGTGCAATGTTGGCTCCCGGTTCCATGTAATTGGGGTGGTTGAGCAGGTTATTGCCGAGGAACTCCCAGCGGATGACGGCGCGTTCCTTCACTTTCCATTCTTTGGCGAGGCTGCCGTGGAGGACGTTTACGGGGACGCCTTTGATGACGTACTTGGCGGAATTGCCGAAGCGGCCGGCGGGTGGCGCGGCGAAGGCGGAGACGTCGAACCAGCGATAGATGGAGCGGTCCGAGAGGCGGGAGTCGCGGAGGGCGTCGGGGCGGAGGGTGACGTTGGGGCGCGAGGCGTTGTTGGTGAAGCGGGTGCCGGTGGGGTCGGGACCGGTCCAGAGCGGCGTGACGAAGTTACCGGTTTCGTAGATGTAAATGGGGGAGACTTTCCAGCCGGAGAGGATGAAGTTGGCGGCTTTATTGTCCGTGTTGAAGAGGGGCTTGCCGCGGCCGAAGGGGAGTTCGAAGATCATGAGGCCGGTGAAGCGGTGGGTGGGGAGCGCACCCCAGGCGGCGCGTTCGCGGCGGCGGTCATAGGCGTCCTCGGGGACCTCGCCGTTTTCGAGGTCGCCAATGTCGCGCTGAAGGGTGTAGTAGGCCTGAAACTGGAGGCCGCTCTTCATGCGGCGCTGGACTTCGACGGAGGCTCCATGGTATTGGTGGCCGGCGCCGTTGACCTCATAGTTGATGCCGGGGTAGTTGGGGAAGCGGCGGGGTTTATTGATATAGAGCCGGTCGTCGGCGACGGGTTGGTTGATGTCGTAGCGGTAAACGCCCTGGCGGGTGTTGGTGCCGGTGTAGCTGAGCCGGAAGCCGGTATCCCAGCGCTGATGCTCGACGGTGAACTGATACTGCATGGAGAAGGGGATGCGGAGGTCGGGGCGCATGCCAATGGGGAGCGTGACCGTGGCGGGGCCGCGTCCGGGCGTGGATGGATAAACGACGGGGAGGACTAGTGGGTTGGTGATCTCATTGGTGTAGGCGGGCTCGTTGAGGAGGAAGGGGACGTTGGCGGCGCTGGGGCTTCGGGCGGCGGCGTCATAGTAAATGCCGAAGCCGCCGCGGAAGACGGTGTTGTTGCCGAAGGGGCGCCAGGCCAGGCCGAAGCGTGGGGCGACGTTGTTCCAGTCGGTTTTGACGAGTTTGCGGGAGTCGCGGCCGGCCTGGGAGGCCTCGACGACGCTGACGTAGTTCGTTGGCAGAAGCGGGCTGACGAGGTTGAGCGAGCCGTTGGGGACGACGATGTTGCCGGAACCGATGTCGAAAACGGCTTGGCGTCCATTGGCTTCGGTCCAGCCGGGCATGACCTGCCAACGGAGGCCGAGGCTGACGGTAAGGGTGGGGAGGGCCTTCCATTCGTCCTGGGCGTAGAAGGCGTAGGTCTTGGCGCGGCGGTCGCTCTCGACGGCGGGGAAATCGCGCTGCATGGTGGTGGGGATGCCGAGGAGGAAATCGGCGTAGGGGTGGTTCGTGTACCGGTTCGTGTAGTTGGTGTTGCCGAAGAGGGCGCCTTCGCGGCGAATCGCGTGCGCGGCCCCACTGCCAGGCGGTTCCGAACTTGAGGTTGTGGCGTCCGCGGAACCAGGTGAAGTTGTCGGTGAACTGCTGAATCTGGTCCCAGCCGCAGGGGCTGCAAGAGACGTTCGACACGTTGAGGGCCGAGATTCCAATGCCGGTAAAGCCGACCTGATGGAGGCCGCCGCGGTCGGGTAGATTGTCGACTAAGCCGCGGAGTCCAAGTTCGGAGACGAGTTGTTTGCCGCTGATGGGGGGCTCTCCGGGGAGGTCGTCGAAGGAGATCCCCCAGCGGGCCTCGTTGAGCATCGAGGAGTTGAAGGAATAGGTGTGGGCGATGGTCGAAGCGCGGAGAGTACGGGAGCGTGTGAAGCGTTCCTTGATCATGGGGTTGGCCTCGAAATTGTTTAGAGTCCAATCCACGGTGGTGATGCGGCCGTAGATGAAGTTCTTGTCGCTGAAGCGGTGATCGAGGCGGAGGGTGAAGTTAGGCTGATGAGCGACGCGGTTTTGACGGGTTTCGCGGTAGTTTTGTGCGGCGAAGGTTTCCGGATCGCCGAAGTTGGGGGTGGCGTAGAAGCGGTCCTGGATGGCGCGGGCGGTGGCGTTGATTCGGCTGGCCGGGATGATGTTGCCGGCGAAGGGGGTGTTGGAGGCGAAGGGGTCGCGGACGGCGGCACCGGGGAGCAGCCGGGAAAAATCGCCGCGGCGCCAGGAGAGGGTGGGGACGCTCTGGCTGATGGTGGTTATGCCTCCGGAACCAGTGCCGAATTCAAGAGTGGTGAACCAGAAGGTCTTATTTTTGCCGTTGTAGATTTTGGGGAAGTAGACGGGGCCGCCGGCGCCGAGGGTGATGCGGTGGCCGACGCTGCCGGTGCGTTGGGAAAAGAAAGGATTGCGGGCGATAAAGGCAGGGGTTGTGTAGTAGTCGCTGAAGGTGCCGTGGAACTGATTGGTGCCGGCGCGGGAGGTGAGAGTGACCTGGCCCATGGTGCCGAATTCGGCGTTCGCGCCCGCGATGTCGATGCGGAGTTCCTGGTAAGCTTCGGTGCGGTCCATGAGGGGACCGCTGGCGAAGCCGCCGCCGGAGCGGGCGATGGAAGTACCGTCGATGACGGCTTCTCCCTGATTTTGGCGGCTGCCGGCGAAACGGACCTGGAAGCCACCGGTAGTTTTGGAGACTTGCGGGGAGAGGGTGAAATAATCCCAGGCGCGCCGGAGAGTGAGCGGAAGGGCGCGGAGTTCCTCGCGAGTGCGGACGTCGGAGATGCGCTGGGTTTCGGTTTCAATGAGGGTGGCTCCGCCTTGGACCTCTATGACGGTGTCAACGGTTCCGATGCGAAGGACGGCGTCGACCCGGCGCACGTCGCGTGGGGCGAGCACGATGTTATCGATGCGGTATTCCTGGAAGCCGCTGGCGCGGACGCGGATGGTGTAGGTTCCGGCGTTGGCGTTGGCGATGGTGTAGTCGCCCGATTCGCCGGTGGTGGCCGTGTACTTGAAGTTGGTCTGCGTCTGGACGGCTTCGACGGCGGCGCCGGGAAGGGCGGCTCCGGCAGGGTCCTGGACGGTTCCCGTGATGGTGACGAAGGTGCTTTGCGCGAAGGAAACCGAAAAAGCACAAAGATAGAGAGATACCCGTTTAGCCATGCTCAACATACGGGCTAGATTATCATAGGCATCATGAGCATATAAGTGGTTTGTCAAGAGTTTTGTGTAAGCGTCACTCCGAAAGCTCTTGGAAGTTGCTTTGACGGCCCCCGTCGGCTGACCGGCGGGCGCTGGACGAAATCAATGGGTATCGCTTCGCGGCGCGGCCAGTGTTGGCATCGACGGCGTGGAGATCCTATTCAAAGCCGGGCAGGTCGGGGACGAGGGACTCTTCGCGGCGGTTCGTGTAGGGCGGGGACGAAAGGATGTCTGGCCTCCAAGTTCTGCAATCCCATAGCACAAGTAATGATAGACTGATGATATCACTCGTGGTACACTCCATCTCATGCCTAGATCCTCTCTCCGATGGCGAGCCCTCCGCACGCTTTGTGTGACTCTCTTCGCATTCGTTTTCGTGGCGACAGTTCCCCTGCTCGCCCAGACACCCTCCGCATGTGGGTCCGGCCACAGGGGGTGAAGAAGTGATTGCCGGCAAGAGACTGCCATTGGACTACACTCAACAATCATGCGTTTCTCTGCAAGCCTCCTGATACTCGCACTTCTGGCGGCGCCGGTTTCCGCGCAGATCCGTGTATCAGCCAACGGCCGGTACCTGGAGCAAGCGGGCGGAAAACCTCTGCTGTACCTTGCTGACACAGCCTGGGAGTTGATTCATCGGCTGACCCGTGAGGAGACCGGCTATTACATGAAGAACCGTGAGGCCAAGGGCTTCACCGTCATCCAATTCTCCGCGCTTCCCCTCGAAGGTGAGCTCAACGACCCGAATGTCTATGGTGATCGCCCTTTCCTTGAAGGAAATCCGGAAAAGCCGAATCCGGCCTGGTTTCAGCACGTGGATTATGTCGTGGACAAAGCCGCGGAACACGGACTCGTGGCCGGCCTTCTGCCTACTTGGGGCCGCCACTGGAAACAGCGCGGCGCAAAGCCGCCGCTGTTGAACGCGGAAAATGTCCGGCGTTATGGCGAGTTTCTTGGACGACGCTACCGGACGGCATCCGTCATTTGGATTCTGGGCGGCGACGACAACCCCACCTTGCCGGCCGAACGGGCCACCATCGACGCCTTGGCGGCAGGACTGCGGGCCGGCGACGGCGGCGCGCACCTGATCACCTTCCACCCGCGCGGTCCCGGGCTTTCCTCCACATTTCTCCAGGATGCCAAGTGGCTCGATTTCCACATGGCGCAGTCCTCCCACGCCGCCCGCGACCATGACACCGGCCTGTATATAGAGAACGACCGGGCCTTGCGTCCGCCCCGCCCCACGCTTGACGGCGAACCCCGCTACGAGGCGCTAAACATAGGCTTCTATCTCAAGGACCATTCCCGCCTTCTCCGTTTCGACGATTCCGACGCCCGTCAGGCGGCCTACTGGGCCATGCTCGCCGGAGCCTGCGGCCACACCTACGGCAACAACAACGTCTGGCAGATGTGGGCGCCTGGCCGGAAATCCGCCCTCTGGGCCGACACACATTGGCGCGAAGCCCTCGATCACCCCGGCGCGTTCCAGATGGGCCACTTGCGGCGGCTATTCGAGTCGCGTCCATGGCAACTGCTGGAACCCGCACAGCAGTGGATTGCCTCCGGCCCTCGCGATGGCGGCGCCAAGATCCGCGCCGCACTGGCCTCAGACCGCAGCTTCGGCTTCGTCTACTCGCCGCGAGGAGAACCCTTCACCCTGGATCAGCGCCGCCTGCGCGGCGAGCGTATCCGCGAATCCTGGTTCGATCCGCGTTACGGCACCGTCTACCCTCTGCACACCTCGGACACCATGGGCTTCCAAACCTATGTTCCCCCCACAAAAGGGCGCGGCCAGGACTGGCTGCTGATCCTCGAAGACCCCTCGCTAGCCGCCAGCCTTCCACCCTTCGAGCAGGTGGCATCGGGCCTCGGCGGGCCGCAGTCGTCTCCGGATGTACCGGCGCTCTCCACGCAGTCCTCGAACTACCCTCCGGCGCCTCCCGAGGCCGATCCCGGTCGCCTCGGCCATGGCATCCAGCGCACGATGGCACTACTCGCCGGAAGTACACCCGGACACCGCAACCCTGTCCGCATCCTCTTCTACGGGCAGTCGATCACCAAGCAGGAATGGTCGCAACTCGTCGCCCAGGATCTCCGGACCCGGTTCCCTTACGCCGACCTGACGATCGAGAACCGCGCCATCGGCGGGTACAGCACTGAGTACCTCGTCCAGACCGTCGCGCACGACGTCTATGGCTTTTATCCCGACCTGGTAATCTTTCACGACTTCGGAGGCGAGGAGAACTACGAGAAGATGATTGCGGGCATTCGCCGGAACACTACGGCGGAGATCCTCATCCAAAGCGACTTCCCTACTTGGAGTCACGTAGACGGTGTGCCCGATCCTCCTGCATCGGTCAAGCGGGAGGCCTTCCACGACAAACACAGCTTTGAGTGGCTGCCTGATCTGTGCCGCCGCTACGGTTGCGAAGTGATCGACGTGCGCCGCCCCTGGTCGCAATACTTGAAGCAGACGGGTAAACAGGCGCGCCAGCTCACCACGGACGGCACGCACCTGAACGCCGAAGGCAACTATCTCCTCGCCGAATTGACCAAGCGGCGCCTCCGTTATGACCGGTCTCTGGCGTCAGCCTCCGACATGGTCCGCACGGTCGAAGGCGACGCGCTCGTCTGGAAGGACGGCCGGCTCAGGCTGGAATTCACGGGTAACCGGGTTGAGGTGGTCGCTGGCGCGGGTCCGCAATACCATGCGGAAATCGCGGAAGTTCGGATTGACGGGAAGCGGCCTTCCGAGATCCCGGAACTCTACTTCATCACCCGGCCGACCGATACATTTGCCGTCGATTGGCCCGCCGTCAACCGTGTCTCCAACAGCAAGCCGTTGCTGGCCGAAGATTGGACGCTTCGAGTACTGGAAGCAGCGGCCGACGATTCGCGCTGGCGATTTTCCGTTACCGGTTCGAGAACCGGCGCCGATGGCGAGGGATCTTCGTCCGAGCTTTTCGTATCCAAGTCCGGACGGGTTGTCATCGATCCGCGAGAGTGGGGCGTTGAGCGGGCGTATCGCTTGAGGAAGATAACAACACCCGTGGGCTTCGAGGTCCGTTGGAAGGTCCTTCCGCTGTTTGCCGACTATTACTATGCACCCCGTATCGCAGACCCGGCCGCCGAGTACGTCACGCTACTGGCCTCAGGGCTTCCCGCCGGCAAACACACGCTGGAACTGATCACGACGGACAAGACAAGGCCGCCTATTCGAGCGATTCGCATCTACAACCCTCCGCTGCGGGGGAATTGAACCCGAAAGGAATGCTCCAGAACCGGGGCACGAGCCAAATGAAACGGATCTTTGCTTTTTTCAGCGCTTCGTTATTCGCAGCCGCCGCCAGCGCGCCGCAGTGGCAGGAGGTCGAACTGACTTTCACCGCCTCGCGCAGCACGCCCAACCCCTATATCGATACCGAGGCATGGGCCGACTTCACGCATGATGACGGCGCCAAAATTCGCCGCCCCATGTTCTGGGACGGGGGCCGCACGTTCCGAGTGCGCTTCGCCTCAACCAAGGCCTCGGGCGCGTGGCGCTGGACCACCTCCGACCGTGATGGAGATCCGGGACTGCGCGGACGCTCGGGAACCCTGGCCGCCGTCAGCTCTTCCACGCAGTCCGCGACGATCTTCACGAGGCACGGGTTCTGGAGCATTCCTCCGGGCGGCCGGAACCTGGTCCATGCCGACGGCAGGGCCCGGCTGCTGAGCGCCGACACCGCGTGGGCCTTGCCTTGGAGGGCCACACTGCCCCAGGCGAAAATCTACGCCCAGGACCGCCAGGCCAAGGGTTTTAATGCCGTCCTGCTGATGACCGTGCAGCCGGACATGGACGCCAAAGGACCCCGCTCGCGCACTGAAGACCTCGGGTTCGACGTCGCTTTCGAGGACCTGCCCAAAGGCACCCTCCGCCAGCCGCGCCCCGAGTATTTCCAGATGTTCGACCAACTCACCGCCATCCTCGTCGCGCACGGCATCGCGCCCGTCTACCAGCCTGTCTTCCATGGCTACGGATGGAAGGGCCGGCGCGTGGCCGGCAACGTCGCCAGCGCTGAGGACTATGCGCGCTATTGCCGGTATCTGGTGGCTCGTTTCGGGGCTCGGCCCGCCATCTGGCTCGTGGGCGGCGACGGACCCGGCGCCGATCCCTTCGTCGTCGATCAACTCGACCGTGCCGGCCGTGCCATCGAGGAATGGGACGCCTACCGCCAGCCCACCGGCATCCACTACTCGCCCCACTCGTTGAATCGCACGCACCAGGATAAAGCGTGGCTCGATTTCCAGTGGTGCCAGACCGGGCACGGCGGCGAGCATGTGCCCGAGCGCGTCACCGACATGTGGCGCAACATCCCGGTGAAGGCCGTCGCCAACGGCGAGCCGACATACGAAAACATCGGCAAGACCGGTCGCGGCGCCGGCTGGTGGCAGGGCCACGAGGCTTGGTCCAACCTCACCGCCGGCGGCACGATGGGGCTGGTCTATGGCGCCGGCAGCCTCTGGCAGTGGCGACTGCACTCCAAGGAACCCGACCACGCCGACTGGTGTACCGCACCTGGCGCAGGCTGGCGGGAGGCCCTGGATTTCGAAGGCTCGCGCTATCCGGGCATCGCTGCCAGGATCTTCGATGGCCTGCCATTCGCCGGCATGCAGCCCAATTGGACTTACACCTACGGCAAGCGCGGCCTGGCTGTGCCTGGCAAGCTCTTTGTGCTCTATCTGCCCGAGGGCGGCGGCACGGGGATTCTCTCGCTCGATGTGCCCCGCTCGTATCGTGTCTTCGATCCCCGGTCGGGTGCGGAGGTGGGTAAGGGCAAGTTGCCGGACCAGTCGCGCGCGGATTTCAGCAGCGGTTCGTCCGGCGAACCGCGCGTGGTGGTGTTCGCTGCGGAGGCTCTTACTCCGGATTCCCAGCTCTTGCCGCATTGAGCCGGGGCGCCGCCCAGATCGGAGTGGTCTTCTACTCGTCGGCCCGGCAGACGGGCTCGCTCGATACCTCCAGCGCCTTGGTCAGAGCGCATATACAGTGGCGTTGCACTTCGATCTAATGCCGGAGGCGTTGAGACCGGCTGCTGCTTCCTTGCTTGTCCAGGCGATACAACGCTACGGCGGTCATCCGTCAACCGGGATGCCGCTTTCGGGCCTCAGGATGCTGGAACTCGCTCGCACGGGACGCAGCGATGTGACGTGGCAGTGGCGAGTGGCTCTACCGCGTTGTCCTCGGATTGGCGCCCTCCGAGGACGAACCAGGTTACCGCGAGTTTTTCGTTAGTCCGAAACCGGGCGGCGGAGTGAATGGGGCCCGCGGGACGGTGCGAACAGTCCGTGGACCTGTCGGAATCGCATGGTCCAAGGCTGATTCGAAGTTTCGACTTGCCCCTCTCTGTTCCACCCAACACGAGCGCGACAATCACATTGCCTGTTGCCTCGCTCGAAGGCGCTACGGAGTCCGGGCAGCCATTGGCGAAGGTCCGGGGAGTGACTGTGGTCGATCCCGCGGCGAAAACCCTCCGGCTACAATCCGGCCACTATGAGCTTGCTGTGCCCGAACCCATGGGACCGGCAAGTCTTCCCCGCCCGGCAGGCTTGGAAACCCATGAAACTGAATAGAATACTCGTTTTGTATACTCCCGCCAGCAACGACTTTTGACGTGTGAGAGCATCACCACGGTGGCCCCGTGTCCAGAATGAAACTGCTCGGCCGCCCTCCTTCGATCGTCGGTCACTCGCTCGCTGGATCGAGAGTTCTTGGAGGACTGCGGCCAAGGACTGATGTACTGATTACGCCAGTCCTGTGGTAGAATTAGTCCGATGACCAAAACAATCGCCCTCTTCGGCGCTGGCGGAAAGATGGGTTGCCGTATTGCCGACAACTTCAAAGCATCTCGGCACTCATTGCTTTACGTGGAAGTCAGTCCGTCGGGAATACAGCGGCTCCAGCAGCGCGGCGCAGCCGTCACGCCGCACGACGAGGCCGTCCGCCGCGCAGACGTTGCGATCCTCGCCCTGCCGGATGCCCTCATCGGCAAGGTGGCGCCGACCATCGTGCCCGGCCTGCGATCTGGTGCGATGGTAATCTGCCTGGATCCGGCAGCGCCGCACGGAGGCGAATTGCCAAAGCGTGAGGATATCACTTACTTCATTACACATCCCTGCCACCCTCCGGTCATTCACACGGAAGCCGATCCTGAGGCCGCACTGGATTACTTTGGGGCCATCAAAGCCAAGCAGCATATCGTGTGTGCGCTCATGCAAGGCCCGGAAGAGGACTACGAAGTTGGAGTTGCCATCGCAAAAGAGATGTTCGCTCCCGTGATGAATTCCTATCGCGTGACCGTGGAGCAAATGGCGCTTCTTGAGCCCGCGCTGTCGGAGACCGTCGCGGCAACCTGTTTGACGGTAATTCGCGAGGCGGTGGACGAGGCGGTCCGGCGCGGCGTGCCGGAGGAGGCCGCTCGAGAGTTCGTCCTCGGCCATTTGAAGGTATCCATCGCCATCCTGTTCGGCTACATTGGTTCGCCGTTTTCGGACGGCGCACTGAAGGCGATTGAGCGTGGCAAGAAGCGGTTGTTCCAGCCCGATTGGAAATCCGTTTTTGAGCCGGAGAGTGTGTTAGAGGAAATCAGAGCAATCACCCAGAACGATTCGCTCGCGGGTGTAAAGTAGCGCCATGGACAGGAAGCTGGGTTGGGGATTGGCCGTGCTGGCCTGGGTCGTTCCTTTACATAGCGCGGAGGTGAGCGCCGCGCGCGCGGTGGAGATCCTGCGCGCGAACTGCTGGCAGTGCCATTCGCGCACGATGAACATGTCCGGGCTCGATCTCACGACGCGCGATGCCGCGTTGAGAGGGGGTTCGCGTGGTCCGGCCCTGGCGCCCGGCAAAGCTTCCGACAGCCGGATCCTGGAGGCCGTCGAACGCAAAACTAAACTCGCCATGCCTCCAGCCAAGCCGCTGGAAGCCGCTGACATTGAGAGCTTGCGCCGCTGGATCAACGATGGGGCGCCGTGGAGTGAAACAAGCTCCGCGAGCGCGCCGCGATCGACCTGGTGGGCGTTTCAGAAAGTGACGCGCCCAACGGCGCCCAAAATCGCCGATCGTTGGGTTCACAATGACGTCGACGCATTCATTCTGCAACGACTCCAAGCGGAAAACCTCAGCCCAAGTGCGCCTGCCCCGGCTGCCACTCTGGTGCGGCGAGCCTACCTCGATCTGTGGGGCCTCCCGCCCAGCATGGAACAGGTTCGCGAGTTCGTTGCCGACAACAGACCCGATGCCTGGCCACGTCTGATCGACAAGCTCCTGGCGTCTCCGCACTACGGCGAAAAATGGGGACGCCATTGGCTGGACCTGGTTCGTTATTCCGACACAGCCGGATTCGAACTGGATACCTACATTCACGATGCCTGGCGATATCGCGATTGGGTGATTCAGTCGCTCAACGACGACAAGCCGTACAACCTCTTCGTCCAGGAACAAATCGCCGCCGACGAACTGTTCCCCGAAGACCCCGTGGCGCGGACGGGCACCGGCCTGTACTGCGTCGGACCCAATCGGGATTTGTTCCCCGACCAGGCAGACATCAATCGCGAAGAAGTACTGACCGACTATGCCGACACCACCTCTTCTGTGTTCCTCGGCCTGACTGCGGGATGTGCGCGCTGCCACGATCACAAGTTCGATCCGATATCGCAGGAAGATTACTATCGCATCCGTGCCCTCTTTGCTCCGGCCACCAAGGTCAAGGTTGCTCTCAATCGATTGGAGTCCCTTGGCTTTGACGTAGCTGACGGCGTGCGGGAATGGAAGTTGCGGGAGATCGGTGAACAGATCCGCCGCGCGCAATCCCGGTGTCAGGACTCGCTGCGAACCGCCAAATTGAGCCGCCTCCCGGCTGAAGCACAAGAAGCGCTTCGCTTGCCCGATTCTGAGCGCACCCCCAGGCAGCGGGAACTTGCTTCCGAATATGAGAAGAACGCGCGGGTTACCGATCAGGAGATCCGCGCCTGTTTGAGCCCGCAAGAATCCGCCGACCTGCATGGGGTGGAGAAGGCCCTTGTGCAGATGTACGCCAACTATCGCTCCAAGCCTTTTTCCTGCGGCCTCGCAGACTCCTGGAACGTGGCTCCTCGAACCTTCCTTCCCGCGAAGGGATCCCGGCCCGAACGCGAAGTGCAACCGGGCTTCTTCTCGATTCTTGGCGGGGGTGACGTACCGCCGCCAGCCGAAAAACGGGAGGCCACGGGTCCCATTCCCTTGATGCCCACCACCGGACGCCGCACGGCGCTGGCAAAGTGGATCACCGATCCGGGTAATCCGCTGACCGCCCGGGTCATGGTCAATCGCATCTGGCAGTATCACTTCGCGCGTGGCTTGCTGGCTACGCCAAGCGATTTCGGCACCCGTTCCGGCAAGCCAAGCCATCCCGAGTTGCTCGACTGGCTCGCTTCGGAGTTCGTCGCCAACAATTGGTCGATCAAGCATCTGCATCGACTGATCATGACCTCGATGACCTATCGGATGGGATCCACGCCCTCGCCCGAGTCCGCCAGGCGAGACCCGCTGAATCTGCTCTTGTCGCATTACTCACGGCGCCGCCTGAGTGCTGAAGAGATCCGGGATTCCGTGCTCGTTGCAACCGGTGGCCTCAATCCGAAACAAGGTGGCCGGCCGGTTGTGCCGCCATTATCGGCTGAAGAGAAAGCCACGCTAACCCAATCCCCCGACAACTCCTGGGTCCTGACGACAGACGCGAGCGAGTATTCGCGACGCAGCATCTACCTCATCCAGAAGCGAACTTTCCGCATGCCGATGATGGATGTCTTCGATGCCCCGGAGTCTATGCTCAGTTGTGCCCGTCGCGACTCCAGTACCACGGCGCCGCAGTCTCTATCGCTTTTCAACGGCAGTTTCACCATGGAAAGGGCGGCCGCGCTATCGTCAGCTCTAACCGCGGACCATCCCGCCGACGATGACTCCCTCATCCGCGCAGCGTGGCGCAAGGTGCTGGCGCGGGATCCCGGTAATGCCGAACTCAGCCGCGCTCGCAAGTTTCTTCAGGAGCAAACACAAAACACAGGGGCGCGCCGCCAGGCAGTAATCGAAATGATTCGCGCCCTGTTGAATCTCAATGAGTTCCTGTATGTCGACTAGATCCCGCCGTCAGTTTCTCGCTCGCGCCGGCAAGGGCTTGGGCGCGGTTGCAGCCAGTACGCTGCTGCCTCCGGCCCTCGGGGCGGAGAGTCCGCTCGCGCCACGGAAGTCGCATGAACCGGCCCGTGCTAAAGCGATCATCTACCTTTACATGCACGGCGGCGTCAGCCACGTGGATGCGTGGGACCCCAAGCCGGAGCTCTCTCGTCTCTCCGGCAAGACCCTGCCCGCCAGTTTTGTCAAAGGCCTGAAGACAAGCCGCATCGACTTCACCAAGGCATTGGCGCGAGGGAGCGCGTGGCCCTTTCAAAAACACGGGGAATCTGGACTTGAGATCTCTGCCCTGTTCCCGCACATCGCCCGCCACGCCGACCAACTCGCGCTGGTCCGGTCCTGTCACGGCGACGCCTTCGATCATGCCCCTGCCATGTATCTCCACGGGTCGGGGTCGCAGTTCCCGGGGCGGCCCTGTCTGGGCGCTTGGACTGTCTACGGCCTCGGCTCGGAGAACCAGAACCTGCCGGCATTCGTTGTCATGACCGATGGCGCTATGAAGTGCGGCCCTCAGGGGTACGGAGCGGGTTTCCTTCCCGCCGTCTACCAGGGAACCATGTTCCGAAGCGGAAAGAGCCCGGTGCTTGATCTTTCCAATCCCGACGGCGTCAGCAACAGGACCCAACGAGCCACGCTCGATCTGGTCAGCGAACTCGACCGGCAACATCTCGGCGAGCGCCCGTTCGATACCGACCTGGAAGCGCGGCTCGCTGCCTATGAACTGGCATTTCGAATGCAATCGGAGGCACCTGAGGCGGTGGACATCAGCAAGGAGAGTGACGCCACCAAGCGTCTGTACGGCATCGGCGAGGGCCCGTCTGATGACTTTGGACGCAAGTGTCTGCTTGCCCGGAGGCTCGTCGAGCGCGGCGTACGGTTTGTGCAGTTGTACTCGGGAACACATCTGGGGGACGACTGGGACGGTGCCCACAACGATCTGACAGGCTCACACAACAAGATGGCGGCGAAGACGGATAAGGCTATCTCGGGACTCCTGACGGATCTGCAATCCCGTGGGTTGGCCGATTCGACACTGGTAGTGTGGGGCAGCGAGTTCGGCCGGACGCCGCTGGCCGAAGGCCGAAATGGACGCGATCATCATCCCTATGCCTTCTCCATGTGGTTCTGGGGTGCGGGCGTTCGCGGCGGACGGGTGCTGGGCTCAACGGACGAGTTTGGCCTGCGGCCAGTCGAGAATCCGGTTGTGGCTCATGACGTGAATGCGACCATTCTCCGGATGATGGGCTTGGACCACCTCAAGCTCACCTACTATTTCCAGGGCCGTGATATGCGGCTGACGGATGTTCACGGGGAGGGAGAATTTACCAAGTTTCTTGTGCAGGGTTGACGCAGTCCGCCTGTGACACAGGGCTGCCATCCGCATGGATTAACGCCGAGGATCAGTTCCCCAGATTAGCCAGGCTCTCCCTGATGCGTTTGCTGCGAATCCCCCTCTATGACCCAACCGCGCTTGACCGCACCGAACGGCGACGCACCTTCCTCGAAGCGTACCGCCATGACTGTGCGCTTTCGAGCGAATGAAGGCCAGCGAGGGCATCCAACCGCAGTTTTTGTGATTGACAGGGTGCTTTTGTTGACAGCCTGGTTGAGCGCGGGCCCCCACGGTTGTGCCTGCTCCCCCGCGACGCCATTCTCCAAACAGCGAACGGGTTCCGTCCGCTAGCACCAACTGACTGTTTGAAATTTGCGCGGAATTTCGAGGAAAGGTTCCAGTCAAGATAAGAGCGCTCGGAACTTCGTCACAAACGGAGGTCGCTCCCCTCTCTCAACCCTCCTCGAAGTTTCTGCGTGGCTTGGTGTTATGGGTGGTGCGCACTTCGTGCTATATCATTGCACGAAACGCACACAAACAATTATGATGGGACGAGGGGGCGGGCCATCTTATGCGACGCCAGATTCAGAGTGTCGACTCCCGAACGCCGTCGAAGACGGTTGGTTCCCGGACCGCCCAGTTGATGACCGCGCTCTATGAGAGCGGGGAGGCCTATCGGTTCGCGGCGATCGCTCCAGGACGCGTGGGTCCGGATCAAGCCGAGCCTGGCAAAGAGTTCGAGCGTGACATGGGAGCCCTATGGAGAGATCCAGGCCAGAAATCAACGTGACGGCCTCGCCCGCGGTCCCGGGCGTCACTGCCGTCCGAACAGGGAGGACCACCTGGAGATGATGCGAAACAGGCAACGAACCGTGCTTCGCTGGATTCATATCGTGTTCAGCATCCCGGTCCTGGGCTACATCTATAGCCCGTTTGAGCAACTTCCGCAATACGCCGGCACGGTCCGCTTTGTCGCCGTTCCCATCATGGCGATCTCGGGACTCTGGATGTGGAAGGGACACGTCTTCAAACGATTGACTTACCATACCCCTGGCGGCGTTTCGAAAAATCCATGAATCCAAAGGTCAACTGGTTTTTCGACAAGGACACGCAGTGGAAGGAAGCGTATGCGAACCTGCGGCTGATCCTGCTGGCCAGCGGACTGGCGGAGGAACTGAAGTGGGGTTGCCCCTGTTACACCGTCAAGAAGAAGAATGTCGTGCTGATCCACGGATTCAAGGACTATTGTGCGCTGCTGTTCCTCAAAGGAGCCCTGCTGAAGGATAACAACGGCATCTTGGTCCAGCAGACTGAGAATGTGCAGTCGGCACGACAGGTCCGCTTCCAGCATGCAGACGAGGTTGTCAATCTGGCGTCCGTATTGAAGGCCTACATCCGCGAGGCTGTGGAAGTGGAGAAGGCGGGCCTGAAGGTGACCCTGAAGACGACCCCGGAATTCCAGATGCCGGAGGAATTCGCGCAGAAGTTGAAGGCGTCACCCGCGCTGAAGAAGGCGTTCCGTGCGCTGACAGCAGGGCGGCAGCGCTCCTACCTCCTCCATTTCTCGGCAGCGAAGCAGAGCAGCACGCGCCAGGCAAGGATCGAACGGAACGTGGACCGGATCACGGCTGGGAAAGGCCTGGATGATTAGATGAGGCCTGCCGTGCGCTGCTGAACTTTTTCGAGGTAATCTGGCGTATGCGACCCCTTCGATATTCGATCAACGTCACTTTGGACGGGTGCTGCGATCATCGTGTCATACCCGCGGATGAAGAGTTGCATCGTCACGCGATCGAGAACATCGGCCAAGCCGATGCCCTTCTCTTTGGCCGGGTGACTGATCACCCATTGCCAACGTCGAGAGCATCACGAGTTTGCCGACCGCGTCGGCACGGAGTCTGATCCGGCATGCCGTCGCTCGCGGTATCGTCTCCAGGTTGGAGCCGGGACTCTTTGTGCTGGTCCCGCCGGAGCTGGGCCGCGCCACGGAATTCGCCGGCAACCCATATGTTGTCGCCCGGCAACTGGCAACAGGAGCGGATTACTTCATCCTTTTCATCGTGGGACCGATCGGAGGGCGGAGCTTGGCCGATAATGTCACCTCACGCGGTTTGGATGACTCCTTTCTGCCTTTCCGCCGCCGCAAGACGCCTCCCAAACATGCTCCGGCATTCCCCCCTCGTTAATACCGGCCCAAAAATCACCGCGCCGTCACTTCGGCCCCAGTTTTCCTCGATCCTCATCCCCGGTGAGGAATGCGGACTATCCGGCCGTCGGATACGGTAGTTCCGCAGTGCCGTCGTCGCGACCGCCCCGGCCGCCGCCCCGTTGATGATCGTGAACGGTTTCTCCAGGCGCTCGTTCCGCAGCCGCTTGATCAGGAAGAACTCCAGCAACAGAAACCCTCCGCTCGCCGCGGATTTCACCAGGACGCTCTTCCGCACGTTGATCCCGCCCTGGCTGTTCCGCAGCAGCGGGTTGTTCTCGCGCAGTCCCACGACGAATGCACGTCGGCGACGTTCGCCACCGCCAGCACCGCCACGCTGACCCGCCAGCGCTTTCTCCACGACCGTGAATCGTCCCGATCGGCGGCCCCCGCCGTCCCGCTCGACAAACATAAGAGGATCACCAACCACCGTGTTAACCGCATACGAGTCGTGCTTCCACAAATACAAGACGGTGGCGCCGATGCAGACGGTGAACTTCGCACACAACGACTACCTGCAACTGCTGGCGGAGACGGGAGTGATCGGGTTCAGCATCTTCCTGCTGCTGG
>VFZE01000020.1 GCA_016871315.1 Acidimicrobiia bacterium
CGCCAGGTCGCACGGCATTTTCTGGATGTCTTTGATGGCGCCGATTGCGTCGTCGTTCCCTCCGGCTCCTGCACTTCGATGATCACCCATCACTTCGCCGAAATCTTCGCCGAAGACGCCGCGATGGCGCAACGCGCGCATGCCATGGAAGGCCGAGTCTGGGAGTTTTCCCGCTTTCTCACCGATGTGGCGCGCGCCGGCGATGTCGGCGCCCGCTTTGAGCATACTGTCACCTATCATGACTCCTGCCACGCGCTGCGCGAGCTCAAGGTCAAGTCAGGGCCCCGCTCGCTTCTGAACCATGTCCGCGGCCTCACCCTCAAGGAGATGGATGCCTGCGAGGAGTGCTGCGGTTTCGGCGGCACCTTCTCGGTCAAGTTCGATGAAGTCAGCGGCGGCATGGCGCGCGCCAAGCTCGACTCCATCTACCGTACCGGCGCCGAATATGTCGTCTCCCTTGATTCCTCCTGTTTGATGCAGATCCAGGGAGCGCTATCCAGAGCCGACTCCCCCGTGCGCACCATTCATCTGGCCGAAGTGCTCGCCTCCCGCTGAACCATGAATCCGCTTCCCGCCGAAAAGATCAACAAAACGCTCTCCAATTCCGGCCTCCAGCTGGCGATCTATGAATCCACCGGCCGGCTCATGGAGAAGCGGCGTAAGGCGCTTGCTTCCCCACTTGCCGCCGATTTCGAAACCTGGCGCGAGCAGGCCAACCGTATCAAACGGCACACGATCGAGAATCTGGATCATTATCTGGAGCAGCTCGAGCAGAATCTCACTCGCAACGGCGGCAAGCTGGTTTGGGCGCGGGACGCCACCGAAGCAGCCGACTTCATCCTTAACCTCGCCAAGGAAAACAACGCTTTTCGCATTGTGAAGTCCAAGTCGATGACCACCGAGGAGATCGACTTGAACGAGCGTCTGGAGAATCACCAGCTGGAAGTGGTCGAAACCGATCTCGGCGAGTACATCATCCAGCTTGCCCGCGAGCGCCCCTACCACATCGTCGCTCCCGCCCTTCACAAAACCCGCTACGAAGTGGCCGATCTGTTCACCGAAAAGCTCGGCGTCGAGCGCGAAGTGGTCATCGAAAAGCAGACCATGATCGCCCGCGCCAGGCTGCGTGAGAAGTTCCTCTCCGCCGACATCGGCATCACCGGAGCCAATTTCCTCATCGCCGATTCCGGCGCCGTCGTCATTGTCGAAAACGAAGGCAACGCGCGCCTGTCCAGTTCCGCGCCGCGCATTCAAATCGCCGTCGCCGGTATGGAGAAGCTGATCCCCCGTGCCCAGGACTTGGCCACATTCCTCAAAGTACTCGGCCGAAGCGCCACTGGCCAGCCGCTCACCGTCTACACCTCGTTCCTATCCGGGCCGCGACGGGCCGGTGAAATCGACGGGCCGGAGCAGTTCTACTTGGTTCTAGTCGACAACGGCCGCACTCGCGTCCTTGCCGACCGCGACAAGCGCCAGTCGCTTTACTGCATCCGCTGCGGTGCTTGCCTCAACCACTGCCCCGTTTATCGTAAAATCGGCGGTCATAATTACCCGTGGGTCTACTCGGGCCCCATCGGCGCCATCATCTCGCCGCAGTTTCACGGCGTCACCGAAGATCCATGGCTGCCCTACGCCTCCAGCCTATGCGGCGCCTGCGGCGAGGTCTGTCCTGTCAAGATCGAGATCCCCAAGATCCTGCTCGCCCTGCGCGAGGACGTCACGAAGGCAAAAAAGCGTGAAGGCGGCGGCGGCCTGGAACGGCTCGCATTCCGTGCTTGGGCCTTCCTCATGCGCCACCCGAAGCTTTTCGAGATCGCCGGCATGGCCGCGCCGGCCCTCATCTCTGACGGCGGTGGCCGCTGGATCCGATCGCTACCCCGTCCACTCCACGTCGGTCCGATCGCACGCTGGCTCAGCCAGCGCGACCTGCCGCCACCGGCCGAGCGGAGCTTCCGCCAGTTGTGGCGCGCGCGCAGGAGGCGAAGCTGATGTCCCGCGACCACGTCCTGCATAAAGTCCGCACGGCGCTCGGCCGTAGCGCCGGCCAAGCGCTCGAACCCGTGCCGGAGGCGGGCATCGAGATCCCGGAAGTCTTCATCGAAGCGCGCATCGATCAGTTCTGTGAAGCCTTCGAGGCGCTCAACGGCAAGACCTATCGCGCCGCTTCCCTCGCCGAGGCGCGCGCAACGGTGGAATCTATCCTTGCCGGACGCACCGCCATCGCCTCCAACGCTCCGCTGCTGACCGAAATCGGCATCACCACGCTCCCTAAGGTGCAAAGCGGACTCGCCGACCGGCTGGACCTGCGCGAAGCATGCTCCACCGCCGGCGCCGGCATCACAAGCGCCGATTACGTGCTCGCCGACACGGGTACTTTGGTCATGTTCAGCTCCACCGAAGAGGCCCGCATGATCTCGCTTCTCCCGCCCGCCCACATAGCCGTCGTACGCCGCGAGCGCTTTCTCACCGGCCTCGACGAGTTGCTCACCCGCGAACCCATCCCCTCAAACCGCTCGAGTTCGATGGTCCTCATCACCGGCCCCAGCCGCACCGCCGACATCGAACAGATCCTCGTCCGCGGCGTCCATGGCCCCGGTGAAATTCACGCGGTGGTTCTTTAGTTCAGTGCGGTTGCCGGCGCCCTGCCGAACGCGGATTACTACGCCGTCTGCGCGGTGGCTACAGGCTCCTTCTCCGTCTTGCCCGGCAGCGGCGCGGCGCGCAACGCCAGCGCCATCAAACCCGCAACCAGCGCCAGTGCGGCGCTTCCATACAACGCCGCGGACCAGCCGCCGAACCGTTCGGCCAGCATCGCAGCCAGCCCGCCGCCGATAATCGACGCCACACCCTTGGCGCTGTACATGAAGCTGTAGTTCGAGGTCGCGTTCCGTGAGCCGAAGTAATCGCCGGTGATCGAGGGAAACAGCGCGAAGATCGGACCCCAGGTAAAGTAAGTCAACACCAGGCCTGCCGCGAACAACACACCCGATAGCCGGCCCACCTCCAGCAGAAACAGAAGCGAGCCCGCCTGCGCGATAAACGCGATCGCCATCGTCTTCTCGCGCCCAATGCGGTCCGACACCCAGCCCCAGAAGATGCGTCCGCCTCCGTTAGAGAGCCGGTCCAGCGCCAGCGCCGCTGTCAGTACCGTCAGGCTGAATCCCCACTCCTTCGCCAGCGGTCCGGCGTGCGCCGTAACCAGCAGCCCGCCGGTCGCCATCATCACGAACATCGCGTACAGCCAATAGAAATGAGGCGTCCGCAGCATCTCCGGCGTCGTCATCTGTTGCGAATTACGGCGCACAGCCGCCGATAGCGAAGAAGCGCCGCTTCTGCCCGCCATCCAGTCCGCCGGCGGGTTCTTCAGCCACTGCGCCGCCAGTAGGATGATCAAGCCCTGTACGATGCCTGTGTAATAAAAAGCAGTCCGGTAGGACTCATTCTCGATCAACCACGCGATCAGTGGAATGAACAACGCCGACCCTGACCCGAACCCCGCCGTAATCAGCCCGGAAGCCAGACCGCGCTTATCGGGAAACCATTTCAGCGCCGTTGCGATCGCGCCACTATAGACAAACGCCGCTCCCACGCCGGCGATCGCGTAATAAACGTACAGCTGCGTCAGCGTCTCGATCGTCCCCAGCGCCGTCCATCCGATTCCACACAGCACCCCCGCAATGCTCAGGAACACGCGGGGTCCCATGCGGTCGATCATCCAGCCTTCAATCGGCATGATCCATGTCTCGAAAATGATGAACAGCGTGAAGCCCCATTGAATGTCGGAAAGTTTCCAGCCGGTCGCTTCCTGCAGCGGCCTGACAAACAGCGTCCAGGCGTACTGCAAGTTCGAGATCATGATCATCGCCATCACCGCGGCGGCCAACTGGATCCATCGATTCATCCCCGGGACTCCTTTCGAACGGCGGCCATCAGTTTCGTCGAAGCATAGACGGCTCGTGTGTGCGGCATCGGGATAGCCATCTTCTCGCCGATCTCAAGCAGCGCGCCGGCAACCGCCTCCAACTCGAGCGGCCTGCCCGCTTCCAGATCCTGAAGCATCGACGTCTTGTGTTCGCCCACCTTCTCTGCGCCCGCGATGCGCTGCTCAATCGATACCGGCAGCTCAATGCCCAGCTTCGCCGCTACGCGCTCGGCCTCCTGCATCATCGCCGCCACCACCGCCCGCACTTCCCGGTCCCCGCACATACGTACCAGCGTCGCCCCTGTCAGCGCCGAAAGCGGATTGAACGAGGCGTTGCCCAGAATCTTCACCCAGATCTCATGCCGGATACGTGTTGTAATCGGACATCGCAAACCAGCGGCAATGAGAGCCTGCGAGATTGCACGGCTGCGCTCGGAACGCGACCCGTCCGGCTCGCCGAGCGAAATGCGGTTCCCTTCCACGTGCTGAATCACCCCAGGCCGCGTCACTTCGGTCGAAAAATAGACAATCGAACCCACAACACTCGTTGCGGGAATCGAAGCGGCAATCCCCCCGCCCGGGTCCACCGATTCCAGATGCGTCCCGTCCATCGCTCCGCCGAAGCCCTGGAAGAACCACCATGGCACCCCGTTCTGCGTGCTCACCACCGTGGTCTCCTCGCTCAGCAACGGCTTCAACTGCGGTGCTAGCGCGGGCAATGCATGAGCCTTCACGCCCAGTAGCAACACGTCGCAGCCGCCAATCTCTTCGAGGCTCCCCACCGCCCGCGGATGAGCCATGAATTCGCCCTCGTCGTTCAGCACCTCAACGCCGCGTTCCTGCATCGCCTTCAGGTGCGGCCCGCGCGCGAACAGCGTCACCTCGGCGCCTGCGCGCGCCATTCGGGCGCCGATATAGGCGCCGATCGCGCCCGCCCCAATGACGGCAAATCTCATCTGGTTTCCGCTGCCAGCGTAGCCGCGACGTTGCGCCTCTGAATCTTCCCTGTCGCCGTGCGGGGAATCGCCTTCAACACATGGAGCGTCTTCGGCATCTTATAGTCGGCCAGCCGCTCCTTGCAATAGGCGATGATTTCCGCCTCCGTGGCCGTGGAACCCAGCACCACCGCCGCGGAAACCTCTTCGCCCCACGTCTTGTGCGGCACGCCAAATGCCACCGCCTCGGCCACCGCCGGATGCGCCAGCAGCACTTCATCGATCTCCACCGGCGAAATCTTCTCCCCGCCGCGATTGATCATCTCCTTCAATCGCCCCGTCAGTTTCAGGTAGCCTTCCGCGTCGATACTCCCCTGGTCGCCCGTGCGGAACCATCCGTTGGTGAACGACGTCGCATTTGCCTCCGGGTTGTTCTCATATCCGTCCACGACGTTCGGGCCCTGAATCACCACCTCACCCAGTTGGCCCGGCTCCAGAAGATTGCCCGCCTCATCCATGATCCCGATGCGCAAACCCGTCGCGCGCCCCACCGTGCCGAACTTGTGTTCCAGCGGCGGCAAGGGATTGGAAGCCATCTGATGCGAGGCTTCCGTCATTCCGTAAGCCTCCAGCACGGGAACGCCGATGCTCTCCTCCATCTTTTTCGCGGTCTCCACCGGCAGCGGCGCACTGCAGGAACGTATAAAGCGCAGCCGCTCGGCTCCCTGCGGACGCCCCGCACTCACGCGCGAAAGCGCAAGCTGGTGAATCGTCGGCACCGCCGAATACCAAGTCACCTTGTTTTCGTTCAGCGTGCGCCAGAAACTCAACGCGTTGAACTTGCCGGGAACGACCAGCGTGCCGCCCGACAGCAGCGTACCCAGCGTCGATGCCACCAGCCCGTGCACATGAAACAGCGGCATCACGCACAAGCTTACATCGGCAGGCGTCAGCTGATAAGTATCCACCACGTTCTTTGCCGACACCGCCAGCTTCCCGTGCGCCAGAGGCACGCGCTTCGGCCGCCCCGTGCTTCCGCTGGTATGCAGCACCAGCGCAACGTCTGCGGCTGACGGCGGCGCGCAACTCCGGCGTGGAGCATCCAGTCGAGCCGCCGCATCGACGGCCAGAACGGGAACATTCATCGAGGCGGCCGCAGCCCGCGCCGCCTCCATTCCCTCAGGCGGAACCAGCAGCACGCGCGCCGCCGTGTCCTCCATATAGAACCGGAACTCCTCTTCCCGGTAGCCGGGGTTCAGCGGCGCCGACGTTCCGGCAACGGAAGCCGCCAGGAACGCCACCACCGCCGGCAAGCCGTTCGGCAGCGCCATCGCGACGCGCTCCCCGCGCGCGACTCCTGCGCCGGCAAGAGCCTCCGCCATTGCGAAGACTCGTCCGCGCAGATCCGCGTAGCTGATCCTCTCGCCGGTTTCCGGCACAACAATCGCGGTGGCATCGTCCGCGCCGCGCTCTAGTAGCTCCCACAACGTCGTGGGCTGGTTGGCTTTCTGCATAGTTCGTTACAGGATGGTAGCAGAATCACGCCTGCAGCTTCTCGCACGCCCACCCTGTCAGAAACCCCAGCCCGATCCCCGCTCCCAGCACGCTCGCGTGGCCCACGCTCAGGTGCGCCGCCTCATGCATCGAACAGTTGAATTGCAGCACGATAAGCGATATCAGCGCCCCGGCCCCGCCTATCGTCGCCCCCAGCGTCCCCAGCGCCGGCGGCTCCCCGCGCCGCACCGCCAGCCACAGAAGAAACGCGGAAGGAATCGCGAACACGACGCCCGCGCGCGCGCATTTCCACCCGAACACCAGCGATCCCTCCCCGGCCTGCCACGGAAACAGAAGCATGAACTCCAGCAGAAACGCTCCCACGAGAACCCCCAGCATCGCCGCCGGCGACCACCGGTAACGGCTTCCCGGAGAGATCTGCCAGCTCACCGTGGCCGCCAGAGCCGCCGCCGCCAGCCCTGTCAGCAGCAGGAAACCGGCCAGTTGCAGTGCACTCATCCCTTTCATCGCGCTCATGCCCAGCGCTCCCAGCAGCGCCGCCGTCACCAGCAGGGAAACGGCCAGGAAACGCAGGAACGCCATTGTGGAGGAGGCCACCGGCGTTACCGGCTTCAGGTCCGCTGCCAGATGGGATGCCACACGGCTCACCAGCGGCGCCGGCGGGACAACCTCGGCCTCTGGTACGGCCATCGCTTTATGCAGCTTCCGGCAGCGCGGGCACACAACCAAATGCAGGCGCAGCGCCTCCGGCATTGCACCGCTAGAGCCCCGGTCCAAGAACTCATCGAGTTGCCGGCAGTTACCCATTCCGCCTACTCGCTATCGTCCTTTCTGTCGTTCAGGATCCGCCGCAGCTTCGCGTAGGCGCGATGAGCCTTCTGCTTCACCGATCCAACCGTGCAACTGGTGGCGCGCGCCACTTCCTCAAGCGTCATGCCGGAAACCTTCAACATAATAATTACTTCGCGCTGGCTGTCGGGCAACTCCGCCAGCATATTTTCGAAATTTTCCCTCGGCGCCAGCCGTGGCTGCTCGGTCGTGTGCAGCCCTTCGGGAATCGAATCCATCAGCGCCTCCCGCGACTTCCGCCGGATCCGCTTGCGCAGCGCATCCAGCCGCGTGTGCCGCGCGATCGCGAACACCCATGGCATCAGCGGCTCCCCACGCCGGAAGCTGTGCCGCGCCCGGTGAATGCGCACCCAGCAATCCTGCAGCAGATCCTCGGCCCGGCCAACATCGTGCGTGTAGCTCAGAAAAAACCGGAATAGAATCGGCGATACCCGCCCCACCAGTTCCTCGGCTGCCTCGGCTTCGGCGTCCTGGTAACGCTCCATCAGTAGACTCAGTTCGCCTTGCTCCTCGGAGCCGCCGCTTCCGGGAGAATCCGCGCGGGAAGGCTTGGACGCCATGCTCCATTTCAATCTACCACCGGTGCTTTCTCTCCATACAGAGTTCGGCGCTGGCATGTCGCAGGTTACGCTAAAGGCCAGCGAGAAACATTAGAAAACCAGGACATTCGCTGATTGCAAGATAAGCTGGACTGATGATATGCTTCCCTTGTGAATCTGGACCATCTCCAGCTTTTCCGTGACATTGCTCAGGCGCGCAGTATCAGCAAGGCCGCGCAGGCTAACGGGATCAGCCAATCAGCTGCCAGCCAGCATCTGCAGGAGCTGGAGAAGAGCCTGCAAGTCACGTTGGTGGACCGCAGCACCCGCCCGCTCACTCTTACCGAGGCCGGTAAACTCTACGCCGAGTACTGCCGCGATGTCCTGCGCCGCCGCAAGGAATTCGACGTCGCGCTGGAAAAGATTAAAGGCCGTCTGGAAGGAACCGTGCGCGTTGCCTCCATCTATTCGGTGGGCCTGTCGGAGATGTCCCGCCTGGAGGAGGACTTCGCCATTCGTTGCCCCGGCGCCGAACTGTGGGTCGACTACCTGCGCCCTGAAAAAGTCTATCAGTACGTTCAGAGCGACCGCGCCGACCTCGGCCTGGTCAGCTACCCGGAACCCAACAAGGAAATCAAAGCGATTGCCTGGCGCGAAGAGACCATGGTGGTTGCCGTGGCGCCAACTCATCGCCTGGCCGGCTTCGAAGTGCTTTCCCCCGCGCAACTGGAAGGGGAAAGCTTCATCGGTTTTGATGAAGACCTGCCCATCAGCCGCGAGGTCGACCGCTTCCTCCGCGAAGCCGGAGTCGAAGTGGAGCTCGTCATGCATTTCGACAATATTCAAATGATGAAAGAGGCCGTCGCGCTAGGCTCCGGCATCAGCATTCTGCCGGAGCGCATCCTGCGCTCCGATATCTCGCAGGGCCGCTTGAAGGCGATCCCGATGGAGGACCCTGGCCTCTCCCGTCCCCTCGGCATCCTGCATCTAAGAAGGAAAAAGTTCAACCGCGCCACACAGGCGTTTCTCGATCTCTTAATGGAGGAACCGGCCCAGCCGCCGCAATCATGGCCCGCATCGTCATCCCCGACGACTTCCCTCAGGTAATGGCACCCAGCCCTTCTTACCGGCGCTTTGCCGTGGAAAGGCAGGTGAACTATTTCGACTCGCTTCCCGGCAGTGAAGACCGGCTCATCGAGCGTATCCAGAACGCAGAGGTCGTGATCAACATCCGCTCCTCCTCCAAGTTCACCGCGCCTGTGCTCGAAAGCTGCCCCTCACTGCGGCTGCTCTCTCTTTGGGGTACCGGCACGGACAACGTCGATCTCGCCTCTGCCTCGCGTCTCGGGATCACCGTCACCAACACCCCGGCCGTGGCGGCCGTCTCCATCGCCGAACATTGCCTGGCGCTAATGCTCGCCGTCGCCCGGCGCATTCCGCAAATCGACAGCGAAACGCGTGGCGGCGCCTGGCCGCGCGGCCAAACCACGCAAATGTCCGGCAAGACGCTCGGCGTTATCGGCCTCGGAGCCATCGGTTCCCGCTTCGCGCGGCTCGGTGAAGCGGTCGGCATGAAGGTCAACTGCTGGACCATGCACCCCGATACCAAGCCAGGCTTCACGCTGGTTCCGCTGGAATATCTGCTCGCCGAGAGCGATGTCGTCAGCCTCCACTTGCGCCTCAGCGCCGATACACACCGCTTTCTCAGCCGCGCCCGGCTGGCGCAAATGAAGTCCTCCGCCATCCTCATCAACACCGCCCGCGGCGCCATCGTCGACGAGGCCGCTCTCGTCGAAGCTCTTCAGGAGAAGCGGCTGGCCGGCGCCGGCCTCGACGTCTTCGAGGTCGAGCCTCTGCCCGCAGGCCACGCCCTCACCAAACTCGACAACGTCGTCCTCAGCCCGCACTCGGCCGGAGTTACGCCGGAGGCGCTCGAAGCCGGACTCGCCTTGGCTCTGGACAATGTCGAATCTTTCCTCGCCGGCAAGCCCCAGCACGTCGTGGCCGCCCCGGCTGCCTAGTTTCGCTCGACAGGGATTCTGTGCCACGATCAGGGTATGGCACATGGAGCGAGCTTACCGGTTGATGCTTCTGCGCAGTTCCTGGACCGCGCTCAAGCGCGTGAATCGGCCGTCCCCTGGTACGTATGGTGCTCGGTTGCTGCGGTCACCTCGGCCATGATCGGCGCGCACTGGGATATTTCCTGGCACCGCTCCATCGGGCGTGACACTTTCTGGACCCCCGCCCACATCGCCATCTACCTCTGCGGCGTGCTGGCCGGCATCTCCTGCGGTTATCTCATCCTGGCCACCACCTTCGGCCGCATGCCCCATATGGAGCGCGCCTCCGTGCGCATGTGGGGATTCCGTGGACCGCTCGGCGCGTTCATCGCCGCCTGGGGAGGCGTCGCCATGCTTACTTCGGCGCCTTTCGACGATTGGTGGCACAACGCTTACGGGCTCGACGTCAAGATCATCAGTCCGCCGCACTCCGTGCTCGCGGCCGGAATGTTCGCCGTCGGCGTCGGCGCGCTCATGCTCGTGCTCGGCTTCATGAACCGCGCCGAGGGCAAGGCCCGCCGGCAGATTGAATGGGTCTACCTTTACCTGGGAGGGCTCACCATCGTCACCGCGCAGACCTTCGTCATGGAATACTCCGGCCGCGTCATGATGCACTCGGCCATCCACTACCGCGTCTTTGCTATCTCGACTCCTATTTTCCTTGTCGCACTTACTCGCGCCGCCGAACGCAAATGGGCTGCCACATGGATTGCTCTCATCTACATGCTCTTTTGGGAAGCAACCAACTGGATTCTGCCGCTGTTCTCCGCCGAACCCAAGCTTGGCCCCGTCTATTACCCGGTCACGAACTTCGTGCCGTCCAACTTCGCCGTTGTCCTCATTATTCCCGCCCTTGCCATGGACCTCTTCATGCAGCGCTCCAAATCCTGGCCTGACTGGCGCCGCGGCATGACGGCCGGCGCCGTCTTGCTCGTAACCAATGTCGCCGTACAATGGCCCTTCGCGAACTTCCTCATGTCGCCTGCCTCGCGCAACTGGTTCTTCCACACCCACAATTTCGACTACCTGGCCCGCCCCACCAGCTACAGTATGAGAAATCTTTTTTACTCCTGGGAGAAGACGGCCGGCGAATTCTGGCTCGGCATGGCGCTGGCGCTGGCCATCGCCATGGTCACCGCGCACGCCGGCCTCAAGTTCGGGAACTGGATGGCGCGCGTCCGGAGGTAGCTCAATCATGCACCGCTGGCTGGCTCTTGCCGTCTTCTCCTGTCTCGCCCTCGCCCATGTCGGCAGCCCCGACGTCTTTCACGAAGGCAAGGCCGGTCCTTACACCGCCTTCGTCACCATACGTCCTCCCCTCGTCATCCCCGGCGTTGCGGAAATCGAAATCCGCGTTAGCGAGCCAGGCATTGAAAAGGTCCGAATCACCCCCATGCCTCTCACCGGCGATGGCGCGAAGTTCGCCCCCACTCCCGACATCGCCGAACGCAGCAAGGACGATACGCAGTTCTTCACAGGCTCGCTCTGGATGATGACCTCAGGCTCCTGGCAAGTGCGCGTCCACCTCGATGGGAGCCGCGGTTCCGGCAAACTCAGCGTTCCGGTTCCCGCCATCGCCCGCAAGACCCAAGCAATGGACCTCGCGATGGCCGCCATGCTGACGGCTCTCATGCTGCTTCTCTCGGCAGGCATCGTCAGCATCGTTGGCGCCGCCTCTCGCGAATCTCAGCTCGAACCTGGCCTTCAGCCCGATCCGGGCCGCCTCAAACGCGCCCGGCGGATGATGATCATCGCCGCCGTCACTGTGGTCGCCATCCTCTACCTCGGCAACCTCTGGTGGACGGCGGAAGCCAGCGCCTATGATCGCTACATCTACAAGCCGCTGGAAATGGATGCCACGCTCGAACAAAGTGAACGCCTCGTACTGAAACTCCGCGACCCCGGCTGGCTCCCTCGCCTTCTCGACGATTTCCTCCCCGATCACAACCACTTGATGCACATGTACGTGATCCGTCTGCCGGAAATGGAGCGTGTCTGGCATCTGCACCCCGAGATGACCGCCAGTGGTGTCTTTGAACACAAGCTCCCACCGATGCCTGCCGGCCGCTACCGCCTCTATTCCGACGTCGTGCACAAGAGCGGCTTCCCGGAAACCATCGTCGCCGAAATCGAGCTGCCCGAGATCGCCGGTAAGCCCATCGAAGGCGACGACTCCACCGGCGTCGGCCCGAAGCTATCCGCCTCCAATCGCGACCTTGCTGTCGCCGGACTCGAAGACGGCTACCGCATGATCTGGGAGCGCGATCCGAAAGGCTACCCAGCCCGCAAGCCCGCCGTTTTCCGTTTCCGCATCGAGGACGAAAAAGGCGAGCCCGCCGAAGGCATGGAGCTTTACATGGGCATGCCCGGTCACGCCGCCTTCCTCAAACATGACGGCACCGTCTTTGCGCACGTCCATCCAAGCGGCAGTGTGCCGATGGCCTCTCTCAGCCTCACCTCCGCCGAGGCCGACCCACACGCCGGACACGCCAGGGGAGTTCTCTCCCCCGAAGCCGGTTTCCCCTACGGCTTTCCCAGCCCAGGCCACTACCGCATCATTGTGCAGATGAAGTTGGCCGGCAAAGTGCGCGCCGGTATGTTCGACCTCAACGTGAACTGATTTTAGAAAGTAAACCGGCTCCCGAATTGGAACGCCCGCGGACCACCTGAACCGAATACCTGTCCGGCTCTCGTGGTCGGCTGCCCGAACCCGGCCAGGTTCGTCAGATCGTAGCTGAAGCCGCCGAGATTGGCGATGTTTAGCACGTTGAACACCTCGCCGAAGATGTTCAGCCGGTACCGTCCGTCATTGCCCCAGCGGAAGGTGCGTCCCAGCCGCAGGTCCTGCGAGTAGAAGTTATCGCCGAACTCATAGTTGGCGGGCAACGTCAGCCGCGGCACGGTCTGGTTGCGCGTTGTCCGTGTGCCGGCAAACTTCGAATTGAAGTCGGCTACCAGCCGCTCCAAATCGCTCTTGCCAAGACCTCGGTTGAACCCGTTGAACTTCGCCCCGGGCAGCGGCTCGCCGCTGGTACCGTCACCATCCAGATCGATGGTGGGTATCGAAGGCATTACCGGCCCACGCGTGCCGATGGCGGAAATGAACGACAGGTTGATCTTGCCGGGCAGGTCCACTATGCCGCTGATGTTCAGGTTGTTCCGCCCGCCTTGTGGTCCCCAGGTCGCAAACCAGTTGTCCAGGTTCCAGATCCCGTTCATACCCGTCTCATACTGCAGCGCGTAGGAAACCTGGAAGCTGAAGCGGTCCGCAAAGCGCCGGTCCAACTTCACCAGCATCGCCTTGTAGTGGTTTCGTCCAGCGGGAGTACGAATCGCGATCCCTCCCGTCGAACACAACGCCTTCGGATCCTGTCTCTGCTGCGCCGTGCACGCCGGCATGATCCGCCGCGTCACGCCGCGCGAATCCACTGCCTGGAACCGGTTGTAGTCGATCAATCCGATCTCATCCTTCAGGAACTGCCGGAACACGAAGTCCACGTTCAACACCATGTTCCTCTGGATCTCCCGCTGCACGCCGATGTTGAAATGCTCGGAATACGGGGCCGGATACTTCTGCGGGATAATGTCGGATCCGTTCTTGGCTACCTCGATCGCACGCACCGAAAGATCGTTCGGACGCGCCGGACGCACCGCAGCCTCTGTCGCCGCGCGCGCCTGCGGCAGAATCTGCACCAGGTGGCCCAGCGTAAACAGGGTCGGCTGCTGCCGGAAATCCAGCGGTGTCCCCGGTGGCACTCCCGGCACGTTGGTCAACGGGTTCGGCACCGCCGTCCCATCCACCAGGATGCGGCCATTGCCCAACGGCCCGATCAGGGCCCGCTCGCGAAGCCGCTGCCAGAGAAGACGCGTGTTGTAATAGATTCCCGCGCCGCCTCGAACCACCGTCTTGTTGTCTTTGCCCACGTTCCAGGCGAATCCCACCGACGGGGAGAAGTTGTTCAAGTCGCGCTCGGATGGCGCCAGCCCGTTGGCCCCCAGAATCGGCGCCAGGTAGGCCGGTTTGTCCAAATCGTGATTCACCAGCGTCGATTCATAGTTCCAGGCCACTCCATAGTTGAATGTGAAGTTCGGTCGAATCCGCCAGGAATCCTGGCCGAAGAACCTGACGCGCCGGTTGGTCCGCGCCTTGTCCATCTGGAACGGAGGCGGCTGGCTCGGATCTCCTACACCCATCGAGAACGCCAGCAGGGGCAGCCGCATCAAGTCGGCGGTCGTGTTGAACGAGCTCGGCAGGTTGAATGCCGCCAGCAGCGGCGCCGGAAGCACCTGCCTCAGAATATCCGGTCCCCACAACACTCCCGCCGCGGGATCGGCGAAGCCCCAGAATCCCGTGCCCGGAGCATGCTCAAACTCGCCGCCGAACCGGATCCGGTGCGTACTCTTCTGCCACGTCGCGATATTCGTGAAGGTGAACTTGCGCAGATCGCGCCCCTGCGTTGCGTTCGACGTGTTGCCAAAAACTACGTTCGTTCCCAACACGGACATTTGCGGCAATCCCAGTCCGATGCAGCCAGGGCAGTCGTTCTCATCCGGGAATAGGTTCCGGTTGCGCCAGTATTGGTACGCGAAACGGAAGTCGTTCACCAGGTTCGACCGGAATGCGCTTGTCACGCCCATGATGCTCTGATCGGCCCAATTGGTGTTCTTCACCCAGTTGGAGGGCAGCTCAGAGCTGCCCAGCGGCCCCAGTCCGTTGTTCCCGTCGTGCGAATAACGCAGGAACACAGAGTGGTTGGAGTTGATCCGGTAGTCAAACCGCGTCGATATCTGCTTGCCTGAATAGGGCTGCGAGGCGTTCTGCGCCAAGTTCTGGAAGAATACCGAGTTCGGCTGAATCGTCACCACGCTGTCCTGATTGTTGTGCTCGATGTTGAAAAAGAAAAACAGCTTGTCCTTCTTGATCGGCCCGCCCAGCCAGGCTCCCATCTGCCGCCGCGCAAAGAACGGATCGGGATTGAACGCGTTCCGGCGCAGCGCGGGATAGGCGGAAATGTTGTTGTCGCGGAAGAAATAATATAGGCTGCCGTGATAGTCGTTGCCTCCGGAGCGCGTGACGATGTTGACGGAGCCGGTTCCGGTAATGCCCGTCGCCAAGTCGAAATTCACCGAAGAGATCTGGAACTCCTCCACCACCTCCTGCGAAAAGTTCATGCCGGTGTTTCCTTCAATCGAGTTGCGCACGTTTCCGCCGTCCACCGTGATTGCCGTCTGGCTCGCCGAGCCGCCCAGAATTCCCACAGAAAACTGCGCGTTATACTGGGCCAGCCGCTGCGAGGCAACAGAAACGCCAGGCTCCAGAAACGCCAGCTGCAAAAAGCTCCTCCCGTTCAGCGGCAGGTTCTCGATCTGCTTCCGCGAGATCACCCCTTCCAGATTGTGGCCCTCATAACGCAGTTGTGAACTGGCAGCCTCCACCGTGATCACCTCGGCCGCTTGTCCAACCTGCAACAGCACGTCGAGACTGGTCGTCACGCCCGCCTGCACAATCGCGTCTTGCATGTAGGCGCGGAATCCGGCTGCCTCCACCCGCACCGTATAGGTCCCGGCAGGCAGCACCGGAGCAACGAAGATTCCTTCCGTGTTGCTGGTCAGCTGTCTCAGCGGAGCAGCACCCATCGTCTTGTCCGTGACTGTCACTGACGCGTTTGGTACTGTCGCGCCCGACTCGTCCCGCACGTTCCCCGAGATCGTTCCCGATGGGGCCTGCGCCAACATTGCCCCCGCCGTGGCCAGCAAGAGCCCCGACTGTACAGCCAACCTAAACAGTTTGAACACTTTTCCAACCTCCCAGTACCCAGAAATCAAAACCTAGTGATACTATGCCTTGTTATCTTGGATTGTCAAGAGTACTTGTGTTAACTGGGGCATATCTTGATACCCCAAAGGAGGTTGATTATGCTCGCCAGACGTCATTTCCTCACCTTCGCTGCCGCCCTCCCCGGCCTCGCCGCAAAGGTAACCGAACGCCGCGTCAAAGTGGAAACCGCATTCCGCTCCCCGGGTCCGAAACCCAACGGCCTCCAGGCCACCTCCGATGGCCTCTGGATTCTTGACCAAGGCGATAACCACGCCTATCTGGTCAGCTACGATACCGGCAAGGTTCTCCGCGACCTCGCCACCGATTCCAAAGCCGGCTCCGGCATCACCTTCGATGGCGAAGCGCTCTGGCTCGCCTCCACCTATTCCCGCGAGATCATCCATTGCGACGCCCGCACCGGCAAGACCATCGCCAGATTTCCCAGCCCAGGCTCCGGCGTAGTCGCCTGGACCACTTCCCGTACCAGCCCCTTGGCGCCTCCTCCCAAGCCAAACGCCGGCGCCCCCAAAGGCCCGCCGCCTAACCGCCAGCCCACCGGAGCCCATGGCTTGGAGTGGCGCAGCGGGAAACTCTGGATTTCCAATCCTCCCTCCCAGCGCATTTACCGCGTCGATCCGAAATCCTTTGCCATGGAAAAGGAGCTTCCCACCGCCGGCAACCGCCCCCACGGCATCGGTTGGGAAGGCGATGCCCTTTGGTGCACCGAATCCAACGATAACGCCTTCTACAAATTCAACATCGAAACCGGCGCCTACTCGGAAAAGATCCAACTCGCTGATACCGATCCTCTGCCCCACGGCATGACAATCTGGAAAGGGTGGATGTGGTATTGCGATGATGTCGGCGTCGTCTGCAAATTCCGCCTCTAAAATGAAACTGCTGCCCCTCCTTCTGCTCGCCGCAGCGCTCCATGCTGCGCCTCCCCATGTCGTCCTCATCATCTCCGACGACCACGCCTGGTCCGACTACGGTTTCATCGGCCACCCCGATGTCCGCACCCCGTACATCGACAAGCTCGCCTCGGAAAGCCTGCTCTTCACCCGCGGCTACGTCCCCACCAGCCTCTGCCGCGCCTCGCTCGCCTCCATCATGACGGGCCTCTATCCGCACCAGCACCGCATCACCGTCAACGATCCCGACGGCAGCCCCCGCGACGCCGCCAACCGCGCCCGCATGGTGGAGATCTTCTCCCGTTCGAAAACTCTCGCCGGTTTGCTCGGCAACGCCGACTACGCCAGCCTGCAAACCGGCAAGTGGTGGGAAGGCAACTGCACCTGCTGCGGCTTCACCTCCTGTATGACCCACGGCGACGTCTCCCGCGGCGGCCGCCATGGCGATGAAGGCCTCAAGATAGGCCGCGAAACCATGCAGCCCGTCTACGAATTCATCGACAAGGCCGAAGGGAAGCCCTTCTTCCTCTGGTACGCGCCGATGATGCCCCACACCCCGCACAACCCGCCCGCTCGCCTGCTCTCCCGCTACTCCTCTCAGCCCGATGCCGTCGCCCGCTACTACGCCATGATCGAGTGGTTCGACGAAACCGTCGGCCAGCTGCTCGCCTATCTCGACAAGAAGCAACTTTCCAAGGACACCATCGTTGTCTACCTTGCCGATAACGGCTGGGTCCAGCCACCCGATCCGCAACCTCTGTTTGCCACCCGCGCCAAAATGAGCCCCTTCGATGCTGGACTCCGCACGCCGATCATGGTTCGCTGGCCCGGCAAAGTGAAACCGCTCCGGGATGACCGCACCCTCGCCTCCAGCATCGATCTCGCCCCAACGATCCTCGCCGCCGCAGGACGGAAGCCAGAGAAGAACATGCCCGGCATCGACCTCCGCGACTCCTCCCGCCTTCGCGCTCGCAAATCCATCTTCGGAGCTTCCTTCGTCCACACCGCCATCGACGTCCCCACGCCCGAGCGCAACCTGAAGTACCGCTGGGTCATCCGTGATCAATACAAACTGATCGTTCCTCACCAGCCCAACCTTAGTTTGCCGCTCTGGGAAAATCGTCCCGAAACCGCCTGGTTCAAGGAAGCCCAGCTGTTCGACGTCGTCGAAGACCCCCGCGAATCCCTCAACCTCATCGAGGCGAATCCGGCCATCGTCAAACGGCTTCGCGCTGAACTCGACCGCTGGTGGAACCCCTGATTCGTGGCGCGGGCACTCGTGCCTGCCGCATCGGCGCTCGTGCGGACGCCCCCACTCACCGCACCGATGCGGCGCGCATTTCCGTGATCACCTCCGGGCTGTACCCCCGCACATAGCGCTGATGCCAGCAGGCCAGCATCAGCAGCTTCCACAGCTTGCGCCCGTGATTGTACCAGCCGCTCTGGTGCTGATTGTACAGCCTCCGCACCTCCGCCAGATTCAGATATTGCGCCATCTCTGGCTGAAGAACAGTCCCCTCGAACACCGGCCGGAGGTTGCTCCGGAACCAGCCCGACAGCGGTACCGCAAAGCCCTTCTTGCGGCGCGTGAGGATCTGCTCGGGCAGATGCGGCCGGAGCATCTCCTTAAAGATCCACTTGCCCACGCCCCGGTTTAGCCGGAAAGAAGGTGGCAGCCGGAAAGAGAATTCCGCCAGCCGGTAGTCCAGCCACGGCGCCCGCGCCTCCAGCGAATAGGCCATGCTGGCGCGATCCACCTTCACCAGAATGTCTCCCGGCAGGTACGTCTTCAGATCCACCAGCTGGAACTGGTCCAGCAACGGAAGGCGCTCGAGTCCGCGGAAATGATCCCGGAACTGCTCGCGCGGAGAGTAGCCCCCGAGCCGCTCGCGCAACTCCGGAGCCAGAATCGCTTCCAACGAATCATCGCGAAACGAGCTGACCAACGAGAAGTACGCATCGCAGGGATCCCGCCACAGCGCGTCCAGCATCGTCTTGGCGCGGAACGGGCGAGGAAACCGGTCCAGTTCCGGATAGAGCCGCGCGCCAAGCCGGAAAACCGACCGCCGCAGAGCGCCCGGCAATGCCGTTCCCGCCTGATGCAGAAGCAGACCGCGGGCATAACGGTCGTAGCCGGCAAAAACCTCATCGGCGCCGTCACCGCTCAGCGCGACGGTCACATATTGCCGCGCCATCCGGCATAGGTACAGCATCGCGATCGTCGACGAGTCCCCGAACGGTTCATCGAAGTGATCCACCAGTGGGTCCAGCATCTCCTCAACAGCCGGCGTGACCACATGCTCGTAATGCTCGGTCCGGTACCGGGCCGATACCAGCCGCGCGAATTCCAGTTCGTCGAACACCTTGTTCGTGAAGCCTTCGGAGAAGGTCTTCACTTGCTCAGGGCTGTTCACCGCCATCATCGCCACCACGCCGCTTGAGTCCACTCCCCCGCTCAGGAACCCGCCCAGCCGCACATCGGCGATCAGCCGGCAACGCACCGCCTCCGATGCCAGCTCCCGTAACTCTCCCACCGACTGGTCAAAGTCCAGCGACGGGTCGTGGCCGGGATGGATCTGCCAGTATCTGCGCGTTCTCAGGCCTCCCCGTCTCACCAGCAGACTGTGGCCCGGAAGCAGCTTCTTCACGCCGCCGATGATGGAATCCGGCTCCCCCACGTATCCCGTGCACAGAAAGTCAGCGATGCTTGGCTCGTGTACCTGGCACCGGAACCCCGGCATCGCCATCAGCGCCTTCAACTCTGATGCAAACGCGAATGAGAACCCGCGCACCGATTCGCTGTAATAGAGCGGCTTCTTGCCGAAACGGTCCCGAGCCAGGAACAGTTCCTGGCGCCGCGCATCCCAAATCGCGAAGGCGAACATCCCGTTCAGCCATTCCGGCATCCGCTCGCCTATCTCCTCATACAGGTGCAGCAGCACTTCCGTATCGCTCTGCGTAGTGAACTTGTGCCCCTTGCCCACAAGCTGCTCCCGCAGTTCCAGGTAGTTGTAGATCTCCCCATTGAACACTACCTGCAGGGAGCCGTCCTCATTGCCAATCGGTTGTGCGCCGCCCGCCAGGTCAATAATGCTCAGGCGCCGGTGACCTAGGGCTGCATGAGCGTCCAGGAAAGTGCCATAGCCATCCGGGCCGCGGTGGGTAATCCTCGAGCACATGGCGTCGAGGATCTCCCGGTTAGGTGGGGGTCCGTCGAGATTGAGAAATCCGGCTATTCCGCACATTCAATAGGTGTTGGTGGACAAACATCTCTCTACAATACGAACACGGCTTACCCACACGGGTAATCTTCTGGGAGATAGTAGGCCCAGGGGTGGGAGAATCTCTCAAGCCCGTAAACAATTTATCTTCATCATCGGTCAGTGGCCGCCCGCGCACCCCCATCCAAATACTCCTTGAACCACTCAATCCACCTCCGATCTACATCCCGTGCATGCACCGGATCCGCGGGACTGTGCCCCGGCAAGGGGTACGCGAAGAACTTCGTCGGCACGCCATTATCCGCCAGTGCATGATACAGCTGATACGACTGCGTGATCGTCACCCGGTAATCCCCCGTGTTACACAGGATCAGCGTCGGCGCCTTGATCCGCGGCGCGTACGTAATCGGCGACTGCTCCCGCGCCGCTTGCAGCCGCTTCGGATCGGTCCACGGCGATCCGCCGATCGAATTCCCGCGCCGCACGTTCGAATCTCCCAAATTGTACTGATCCATCCAATCGGTCACCGCCGCGCCCGCCACCGCCGCGCGCCACACATCCGGATAATTACCCAGCAGCCACGTCGTCATGTAGCCGCCATAGGACCATCCGGAAACTCCCATCCTCGTCTCATCCACCCAGCCGCGCTTCTTCAGTTCCGCCAAGCCGCTCATCACGTCGCGCCCCGGTCCGGCGCCCGCATCGTTCCAAATCGCCGCCTGAAACGCGTTGCCTAGATTGTCACTGCCACGGTAGTTCGGCTCGAACACTACCCATCCCTGCGCCGCCAGCAATTGCGCCCGTGCCGAGAAAGCCTGCTTCGATGCCGACCGCGGCCCGCCGTGAATGTACAGCACCAGCGGATGCTTCCGCTTCGCATCGAACCCCGGCGGATACGTCAAGACCGCGTCCATCGCAAAACCGTCCGCGCCCTTCCACTGCATGCTCTCCGTCTTGCCCAAATCAAGCGCCGCGATTTCACGTTGGAAATCGGTCAGCCGTTCCGGCCGCGAATCCGGCGACGCGAGATAGTAAACCTCGGCCGGCCGGTCCGGTTCAGTGCCAGTCAACGCGATCTGCCCCTTGGCGCCCACCGAAGCATCCAGCCAGAAGCCCGTCGTCGCCACCACCGCTCCCATCTCGATCCTCTTCGCGCCGCCACCCACCGTCTGGATCCACAACCCCGTCGTCGTCCCGTCGTTGGCGCTCACCAGCAGAGCCTTGCCGTTCGGCATCCAGATCGCGCGCTGCACATTACGGTCAAGCGCCCGTGTCAGACTTCTCCCCTCGCCCCCTCCAATCGGCGACATGTGAATCTCATTCACATGGCGCGACTCACCATCGCGCGGGCTCCAATAAATCACCGACTGCCCGTCGGGCGAAATCTGCGGCTGCGATTCGTTCTTCGCTTTTCCCGTCAGCGCCCTCATCGCACCGCTTTCCACATCCAATAGATGAACCGTACTCTTGTCGCCATCGCCGGAATACGGCGTCGCCACTTTCACAATCGCCAGCGACTTCCCGTCAGGAGACCACGATGGCGGCGACGATGGCGAACTCGGCGGCAGGCTTGACGGCAGCGTCCAACTCCCTGCAGTGATCCGCTTTGCCTCGCCTCCCTCGGAGCCAATTACCCACAGGTGATTCGGCAGTGGCGCCGACGTCCGCAGATAATCATTGTTCTGCACCTCGAACACCTTGTTATGCCGCTCCGGCCCCGTGACCTTCGGCGCCTCATCCGGGCTCACATAGGCGACCCGCTTCCCGTCCGGACTCCAGGCGAATTGCTGCACCCCGGTTGCCGCCTTCGTCAAAGGCCACGAATCACCGCCCTCCAGCGGCATCAGGAAGATCTGCGGCTTGCCGTCCACCGCCGAAAGAAACGCCAACCGCTTACCGTCTGGCGACCAGCGCGGACTAGACACGGGACGCCGCTCCCGCGTCAATACCCGCTGCGCCTTCGTCGCGATATTCACAATCACCAGCTGTGGATCGTAACGGTTCTCCTCGTAGTTCGCCCTCGACACCACTGCCGCAATCGAGCTCCCGTCTGGAGAGATCTGCGGATCCGTTACCCGCACAATCTTCCCCGTATGCTCTAGCCCGAACCGCTCCGCCGGCCAGGCCGCCGCCGCCAGCAACAGAAAAACTACGATCCGTGGAAACCGCGTCATAAAATCACCTCCCCGGTGATTTTAGTACACCCGCCCTCAGGACCGGCTCACCGCGTACACTCGCGTGAACACCGCCCCGAACAAGAAGATCTGCGCCGAATAGTACACCCACAACAGGAACATTATCAGCGACCCTGCGGCACCGTACACCGAACCCACCGTCAGAAAACCCGGGTACAGCCCTAGGAGAGTCTTCCCCGCCGTGAACAGCGCCGCCGTGAGCGCCGCTCCCATCCAAACATCGCCCCATCGCACCTGCGCATCCGGCAGTATCTTGTAGACCAGGGCCAGCAACAGCGTCGTCATCGCCACCGAGTCGGCAATATGGAACAGTTGCTGCAGCGCCCACGGCAACGGAAGTGACTCCGGCGCCATGTCCGCCACTTTAACCTACGGCTACCGCATCGAGCGAGCCCATACCTTCGACCGCGAGCCCGAGCTCGCCTTCTTTCCCTTCGACGAAGTCGTCCGCGTCGCGCCTCTCACCGCCACACTCAGCCGCGACACACGCGACGAAATCCTCGATGCCAAACGCGGCTCCTTCACTTCCCACGCGATCGAATACGCCACCGAAAATACCACTCTTTGCGGGAACGCTTCGTCACCCCCTACTTTCTCCTCCGCCTCGACTACGGCTTCAAACTCGACCGCCGCCCCAACGAACCCCGCGGCGCCTTCTTCTTCTCCATCGGCCAGGCTTTCTGAGTGAGTTTGGGGCTCGCTCGCGCGCGCGAATTCGACTCCGCTAGCAAGCCGGCACGGTATACTGTCTTGTCGGCATGCCGCTCTCCCGCCGCCAACTACTGGCCTCTCCTGCATTTGCCTTGCAGACTTCGCGATCCCCGCGTCCGCCGAACGTCATTATCCTCATCACTGACGATCAGGGCTACGGCGATCTCTCTCTTCACGGCAACCCGCATCTGAAAACGCCCTTCCAGGACCGCATCGGACACGAGGGCGTTCAGTTCACTCAGTTTCAGGTATCCCCAGTCTGCTCCCCCACGCGCGCCAGTCTCATGACCGGCCGCTACAACTACCGGACCGGAGTTGTCGACACGTTTCTCGGCCGCTCCATGATGCATCCCGATGAAGTTACTCTTCCGGAGCTGCTTTCCAAGGCCGGATACCGCACCGGCATTTTTGGCAAGTGGCACCTCGGCGACAATCATCCGCTCCGTTCCATCGACCAGGGTTTTGAGGAGTCCGTTGTGTGCAATGGCGGCGGGGTGGGCCAGCCCTCCGATCCGCCGAATAACAGCTACTTCAATCCCGTCCTGCAGCAAAACGGAAAACCACTCCGTTTTGACGGCTACTGCACCGACATCTTCTTCCGCGAAGCGATGCAGTTCATCGAGCGCAATCAGCGCCAACCGTTCTTCGCCTACATTGCCACCAATGCTCCTCACACGCCCCTCACCGTCGATGAGCGGTACTGGAAGCCGTTTCTCGACGCCGGCCTCGATGAGACCACGGCGAAGGTCTACGGCATGATCGTGAACCTGGATGAAAACGTCGGCCGGCTGTTCAGGAAACTCGCCTCGTTGAACCTGGATCAGGACACGATCCTTCTCTACCTCACCGATAACGGTCCGCAGCAGCCGCGCTACAACGCCGGCATGCGCGGCCGCAAGGGGACTGTCTACCAGGGCGGTATCCGCGTGCCCGCTTTCCTGCGCTGGCCCGCACGCCTCAAGCCGGCTTCCTTAGATACCATTGCCGCCCACATCGATATCCTCCCCACAATGCTCGATGCCTGTGGCGTTGCGGCTCCCAAGGACCTGCGGCTCGACGGCCGTTCGCTGATGCCCTTGATTCGCGGAGAAAGATCCTCCGGGCCTGGCCGCACGCTGTTCACCCAATGGCACCGTGGCGACGAGCCGGAACTGTTCCGCGCTTGCGCCGCGCGTACGCAGCAGTACAAGCTGGTCGATGGGAAGGAACTCTACGACCTTGCCGCGGACCCCGCCGAATCCACCGATATCGCCGCGCAACACCCGCAGATCGCCGCCGATCTCCGGCGCCAGACCGAGGCGTGGTTCAAGGACGTCTCCTCCACGCGAGGCTACGCGCCACCTCGCATTTATGTCGGCACGCCTCAGGAGAATCCCGTGATCCTTACTCGCCAGGATTGGCGCGGCGATAAGGCCACCTGGGAGAAGGCCGGGCGCGGCCATTGGGAGATCGATGTGCGAAAGCCGGCCCGATACGAAATCACTTTGCGCATGCCTGCCGCTCAACCCGGTCAAGCCCGTCTGCAAGTGGGCACTCAACACGTAACTGCCGAAGTCACCGGCGGCGCTACTCACGTCCGGTACTCTATCCAGCTTCCGGCTGGTCCGGCGCGTTTGGAAGCCACGCTGCCCGACTCATCCGGTCCGCACTACGTCGAGGTGAGAACGCTTTGAGCCGCCTCGCGGTCATCTGCGCACTGCTCGTGCTGGGTGGCGCCGCCATTCTTGTTGTTCCGTCTCCGCCCCGCGAGCTTCCCGCGCGAACCCTTGCCTCAATCCGCGTGCCGGAAGGGTTCCGCGTTGAGCTTGCCGCCAAACCCGGACTGCTTCGATACCCGATGCTCGGGACCATCGATGACCGTGGCCGTTTATTCATGTGCGAATCTTCCGGCCGCACGATGAAGACGCCTGAGATGACGGCGAATCCCGACTACCAGGTCACTCTCGCCGTGGATACGGACCGCGACGGCGTCTTCGACAAGGCCACCGTTTTTGCCGACAGACTCACCCTGCCCGCCGGAGCCGTGTGGCTGGATGGTTCCCTTTATGTCGCCGCTCCGCCCTCCCTCTACCGCTTCACCGACACCAATGAAGATGGTGTCGCGGACTTGAAGGAGATCGTCGTTACTGGCTGGAACCTCTCGGCCAACGCCGCCAGCCTCCACGGCCCTATTCTTGGCCCTGACGGATGGCTCTATCTCACCGACGGCCGGCACGGTTTCAACATCACCACCAAGGAAGGAAAGCTCCTAAGCGGCAAGGCCTCCAGAATCTGGCGTGTCCGGCCTGATGGCTCCGGGTTGGAAACTTTTGCCGGAGGCGGTTTCGACAATCCGGTGGAAGTTGTTTTCACTGACCCCGGGGAAGTCATCGGCACCATGACCTACTTCACCGATCCACGCGATGGGCAGCGCGATGCTCTGCTGCATTTTGTCGAAGGCGGCGTCTATCCCAAGCCTCATCCAGCTATGGACGAGTTGGTCCGCACGGGTGACTTGATGCCGGTCATGACAAAGTTCGCCCGCGTGGCGCCGGCAGGGCTGCTGCGCTACAAGAACGGCAATTTCGGCGCGCAGTATCAGGGCAATCTGTTCACCGCCCACTTCAACTCTCACCGGGTGCTGCGCCATATTCTCACTCGCCACGGCGCCACGTTCCGCACTGCCGACGAGGATTTTCTGGTCTCCTCCGACCCGGATTTCCATCCTACCGATGTTATTCAGGATTTCGATGGCAGCATGCTGGTCGTCGATACCGGAGCCTGGTTTATTCACGGTTGCCCTCTGTCGCGCTACTCCAAACCCAATATCCGCGGCGGGCTCTACCGCGTTCGCCCGAACAATGCCGCGGCCATCGGAACCTCCGACCCCCCTGCCAGACGCGTCTTCTCTCTTTCCGGCAAGCCGCTCCGGGAAGCACTGTCGCATCCGGACTTCGAAACCCGTATCGCCGCTGCCCGCCAGCTGGGAATGGCCCGCGATAGGGATGCCGTCACGCAACTGATGGCCATGGTGCGCAAGGATCTCCCCGCGGTCCGCCGCCAGGCTGCTACGGCTCTTGGCCAGATCGCGGAGCCTCGGGCCGTGTCTGCTTTGTTGGATGCCGCCGCCCGGCCCGACGACAGGTTCGTTGAGCATGCCATCATCTATTCCCTCATTCAAATCGCCGACTCGCAGCCGTTGCTGGCCGCTCTGGCTCACCCCTCCGCGGCTGTGCGCAAAGCGGCGCTGATCGCCTTGCACCAGATCCCCGGCTCGCCTTTGCGCCCGGCGCACATTCTGCCGTTGATCACCCATACCGATGCTGACCTCCGCCGGGCTGCTTTGTGGGTTGCCTCGCGAAGCCCGGCATGGAATGATTCCTTGGCTTCCGCTCTGGAGGCTCGTTTGCGCGATCCCTCGCTGGATGATGAGGAAGGCCGGATGCTGTCGGCCGCTCTTTCGGCCGCCTGCGGCTCCTCCGTGGTCAATGCGAATGTCGCACGCGCCCTCGGCGACCCGGGCTTACCCCGGCGCCGCCAGATTCTTGTTCTCGACACCGTCGAAAACTGCGCGCCCAAACAGGTTTCCCCTTCCTGGAAACCTGGCCTGATCCGGCTCCTCTCCCACACCGATTCCGAACTTCGCCTTCGGACCATTTCCTTGGTCCGCAATCGCGGCATCACGGGATTGGAGAACGATCTTCGCCGCATCGCGGAATCGGGCTCCAGCCACGACAACATCCGGATCGCGGCGTTGAGTGCTCTCGGCGCCACCGATGCCACTCTCTCTCCGGCCTCGCTACAGTTTCTCGCCTCGCGCCTTTCCCCGCAAACGGACGCGCAGATCAAGCTGGACGCGGCGCAGGTGCTCTTGCGCGCTGCTCTCACCGATTCCCAACTGCTGCTGTTGGCGCGGAACCACCTGAGTTCGGTCGACCCTATCGTGCTCCCAACCCTTCTCCAGACCGCACAACGCACCTCCTCGCCGGAGGTGCAACGCACTTGGCAACCTCACATCGACCGGCATCGAGCCGCAAGGAGCGCTTCCACAGCCAAGATTTCCCGCCTCGCTCCACTTCTCAGAGCCAAAGGGGACCCCGTGCTCGGCAAAGAGCTCTTTTTTGGAGCCAGAGCCGGCTGCTCCTCCTGTCATACCATCGGCGAGAACGGTGGCCACGTGGGACCGGACCTCACCGCCATTGGAGCTATCCGGTCTCCTCACGATCTGCTGGAAGCCATCGTGCTTCCCAGCGCCAGTTTCGTGCCCGGCCACGAGGTTTACCGCGTGGAGACCGATTCCGACGTCTATTCCGGTGTGCTTCGCTCTCGCCAGGATGACGCGGTGATCCTCATCACAGGCCCCGGCGATGAAGTGCGCATTCCCAGGGCCTCTGTCCGTAAGATGGGTTTTGCTCCCGTCTCGCTCATGCCTGATGGATACGACGAGGTGCTTTCCCCACGGGAGCTTTCCGATTTGCTAGCCTTTTTGCAGGCTCAGACGGTGCGGCCTGCCGCCGCGGGAGAGGCTGGCCACTGAGAACTTAGCGGAGGAAGGATGCATCCACAGTCAAGCCCGGCCCACCCGGAAATCGCGATCCACCTTCAGGACGGAACTACACGAACTCTGGTTCTGGACGGTCGTCGCGTGACCCTCGGCCGCTCTTCAGATAACGAATTGTCCTATCCGGATGATCCCGTTCTCTCCCGTCACCACCTTGCCCTGGAATTGCATGACGGCCTCTGGTTTGCCGTCGACCTGGGAAGCAAGAACGGAACCGTCATCAACGGGCAGCGTCTCAACGGCCGCCAGCACCTCCGGCCCGGTGATCGCCTGGTTGCCGGCCGCGTCACCATCATCCTCCAGGATCCGCTCAATACCGCCGACCAAACGCTCGTGTTTGTCGATGAAGACCTCGACTCCGATGGCTCATCCAGCTTCTCCGCCAGGCTGGACGATGTCGTTTCCTCCACCGAGAGCGGTCTTGATGTCGCCCTCGCCAGTTCCGCGATCACCGCCGCCGGACAGGTGCAGGCGCTGCTCGATGCCGGCCGCGAACTGGCCGAGCATCGCCCGCTGCCAGAACTCTTCCGCGTCATCCTCCGGCTGGCCACCGAAGCCGTCGGTGCGCAGCGCGGCGTCTTGATGACGCTCGAAGAGGGTGAACTCATCATTCGCGCCAATCTTGGCGAAGGCTTCCGTATCTCCAACGCCGTACGTGACAAAGTGCTGAATGAGCGAACCTCCCTGCTTGTTCAGGACGCGCGCTCCGATGCGCTGCTCAAATCCAGCATGACCATCGTCCAGCAGAAGGTCCGCAGCCTCATCGCCGCTCCGCTTCAGACCAGCGATCAGGTGATCGGGCTGCTCTACGTCGATTCCCCAAACATCGTTCGCCCCTTCACCTCCGACGATTTGAACATGCTCACCGTCATGGCCAACATCGCCGCCATCCGCATTGAACATGCTCGTCTGATCGAGGTCGAGCAGGCCGAGAGGATGATGGCCAAGGAACTCGAGCAGGCCGCCGAGATTCAGCGCAATCTCCTTCCCAAGGGTCAGCCCGCCGTTTCCGGTCTGGATGTGGCCGGCCACAGCATTCCCTGCCGCATGGTGGGAGGCGATTATTTCGATTACGTCACCCTGCCGGGCGGCAAGTTCGGCGTCATTGTCGCCGACGTGGCCGGAAAAGGTTTGCCCGCGGCCATGCTCATGTCGAGCATGCAGGCACGCGTGCAGATTCTCTCCGAAGACACCGAAGATCTTGCCGAATTCGTCACGCGGTTGAATCGCGGCATCGCCGCCAACTGCCCTGGCAACCGGTTCATCACCTTCTTTATGGTGGTCTTCGACCCGGCGACCGGCAACTTCTCCTACTGCAACGCAGGTCACAACCCGCCTTTCCTGATCCGGGCTTCCGGCCAGGTGGAGCGTTTGCTCGACGGCGGTCCCGTGCTCGGCATTCTCCGCACGATGAACTACACCGCTGCTACCGGCCGCCTGGAAAACGGCGACGTGCTGGCCATGTTCAGCGACGGCGTCACCGAGGCCCGCAATGATGCCGATGAAGAGTACGATGAAGGTCCTTTCCTCGAGGAACTGATTGCCCATCGTCAGCAGCCGGCAAAAACCATGGTGATTGACGTTCACGACGCGCTGGAGCGCTTCCTCGGCTCGGCCCCTGCCAACGACGACATCACGCTCGTCGTTGTTCGCCGCCATGCGGCTTGAGCGTTCCGCTATCCGCGCTTGGTGAGCCACTTCGATTTGCCGGGGCGTAAGCTGGCCATGGTTCCGGCGAGGGTGGATAAGACGTCCACCAGGAACATTGGCGGGCACGCGGCCAGGAAGCTGAGTGCTCCTGATTCGCCCGAACGCCGAAGAGCAATCAGGACGGCCAGGCAGGGACCCAGGAAGTAGATGAGCAGCCAATATGGCGACAGCATCCCGAATATCGCCGCCACGGCAACTGCCAGCAGAACCAGCCGGTCGGCATAGCCGGCGGCAACCATCCACGACGTAAATCCCACGGCATTGCCGGCGGACCGGTAAAGTCCCCGCGTCCAGCGCTGCCGTTGCCTCCAGAACCAACCTAGGGTTTCCGGTACTTGCGTCCTCACCACTGCGTCCTGGCGCGAACTGGTCCGCCAGCCGCGCCGGATCACGGCAAACGATGTCGCGACGTCTTCGCTGATTTCCTGCTGGAATCCCCCAATTTGGGCAAGGGCCTCACTGCGGTACATGCAGTTGGCCCCGATGAGGGGCGGGTTCCAGCCCAGCCGGTTCCGCGACGCTTGAACCACCAGATGGAACACGTAGAGTTCGAGCGCAGCGTACCGGGACACCATGCTGGCGCCGGCGTTGTCCGGCAGGACTACGCCCGTCGTCCCGCCAATTGCTGGATCAGCAAATGGCATCGCCAGTCTGCGCAGCGCGGCGGGCTCGGGATAGACGTCGGCGTCGTAGATGGCGGTGAGTTCGGCGGAAGGCGCGGCGCGCCGGGCGATTTCCAGGGCCGCCGCTTTCCCCAAGTTCTGCTTGAGTTCGATCGATTGCGCATTCTTGCGCGCCGCACACCAAGCCTGGAGCATGGCCGCGGTCTGGTCCTGCGAGCCATCGCTAACCAATATGAAGGAGAGCTTTTCCGGCGGATAGTCCAGCAATTCCAGGCACCTGAATAACCTGCCAAGGCTACCCTCCTCATTACGGGCCGCGACAAGCACCTGCACGGTGGGAACCGCGGATTCTTCGCCCATGTGTTTTGGCGCAAACAGGCTGGCCAAGGTCAGCGCCATCCGCTGCAGGGCCGACAGGCATAGCAGCAGGATCAGGAAGTTCGCCAACACGATCTCCCATGGGCCATCGCCTCTCCCAGAGTACGAGCCGCGGAGCCAGCCACCACCACGGGCAGGTGCCACAGGAGCATCAAGCAGTGTCCCGTCATCAGGGCGTGCCGAATGGCCCGAGCCAATGACACGGCAAGGATCAGCGGCGGCGCCGCCGTATAGGCAATGGCTCTGACCCGGCTCCACCCCTGCAGACGTGGTCTCACGCTTCCGTAGTCCTTGCCTCGCCGGTATCGCTCCGTAAGAAATTGTCTCCGGTTCGTCAGTTGATTGTGCAGCAGCACCGCCCGGGGTTCGAACCAGGGTTGTGCTCCGCAAGCCGCCGCGCGATACGACATCAAAGTGTCCCCGCACAGTTCAATGGGAAACGGCCCTATCCGCGCGAACAGATCTCTTCGAATCACAAAGCTTGCTGAGGGAAGCTCCCTCCGCTCACTTGCCTCTCCCATCCTGACTGATGTCGAGAACAATCACCTCTATTTTGTTGAGGGCCGTTTGCCGGAGCAAATGCGCCAAGCTGCGTTCCGCGCGTTCCCACCGGTCCCCTGCGATCAACCCCACCGTTAGAATTGCACTCATGAGCTGGAAACTATTGTAGCTATCTCTCCGCCGTAGGAGAATGTTTGTTTATGCCCTTTAAGGATCTACGCGAGTTTATCTCCGCTCTCGACAAGGCCGGCGAACTTAAACGCATTCCTTTTGAAGTGGATCCGCATCTTGAGATCACGGGTTTCGCCGACCGCAGCGTGAAGAACAACGGGCCCGCTCTTTTCTTCGAACGCCCGAAAGGCTCTTCTGTCCCTCTGCTCATCAATGCCTTCGCCTCCGAAAAGCGCATGCGGCTTGCCCTCGAAGTGGATTCGGTTGACAGCGTCGCCAAACGAATCTCCGAATACCTGGAGATGCGCATGCCCGAAGGCATCATCGGCAAGATCAAGATGCTTCCCATGCTTGCCGAAATGGGCTCCTTCTTCCCGAAGACAATCGATTCCGGTCCCTGCAAGGAAGTAGTCCGTCGGGACTTCTCCCTCCTCGAATTCCCCATCCTCCACTGCTGGCCTGAAGACGCCGGCCGCTTCATCACCTTGCCGATGGTCTTTTCCCGCAACCCCGACACCGGCAAGCGCAATTGCGGCTGCTACCGGCTTCAGGTCTTTGACGAACGCACCACCGGAATGCACTGGCAGACCCACAAACAAGGCGCAGAGCATTACCGCCGCATGAAGGCGCTGGGAAAAAACACGCGCATGGAGGTGGCCGTGGCGATCGGCGCCGATCCGGCCACCATGTACTCCGCCATACTCCCTCTGCCGCCCGACCTGGATGAAATGATGATCGCCGGCTTTCTCCGCTCCAAACCGGTCGAGATGGTCAAGTGCGAAACCGTCGATCTCGAGGTGCCCGCCCATTCGGAAATCGTGCTGGAGGGCTACGTCGAGCTCGGCGAGCTGCGCACCGAAGGCCCCTTCGGCGACCACACGGGCTTCTATTCGCTTGCCGACGACTATCCGGTCTTTCATGTCACCTGCGTCACCCATCGCCGCGACCCCATTTACGCCACTACCATCGTCGGTCCCCCGCCGATGGAGGATTTCTACATGGGCCGCGCCATTGAGCGCATCTTTCTTCCCCTGATGCGCCTGCAGCTGCCCGAAGTGCGCGACATCTACATGCCGCCGGAAGGCATTTTCCATAACCTCATCCTCGTTTCCATACGCAAGTCCTATCCTGGCCACGCACGGAAAGTCATGCACGCAATCTGGGGCCTCGGGCAGGCCATGTTCTCCAAGTGCATCGTCGTTGTCGATGAGGACGTCAACGTCCAGGACGTCAGCGAGGTCGCCTGGAAGGCCCTCAACAACATCGATCCGGAACGCGACATCCAATTCGTGATGGGGCCCGTCGATTCCCTCGACCACGCCTCGCGCCTCCCAAACTACGGCTCCAAAATGGGTGTCGACGCCACCCGCAAGTGGCCCGAAGAAGGATTCACGCGCCCGTGGCCCGGCGTCATTGCATTGCCGGACAACGTGCTGGCTCGCGTCGGCGAACTCTGGAAAAAAGCAGGTCTCTAAACTCTCATGAACGTCACCCTCTGGAAACTCACGCCCATTCAGGTTCTCGCCATGGCCTGCTTCGGCCTTGTCATCGGCAACTGGCTGAAGCGCCGTCTTCCGGTGCTGGACCGTCTCAACATACCCGCCTCCATCCTCGGCGGTTTTGTCTATGCTCTGGCGGCCTTGGTGATGCGCGACCGCTACCTGAACCTCGAGCTCGACATGGTCCTGCGCGATGTTCTGATGGTCGCCTTCTTCACCACCGTCGGCATGCAGGCCAGCATCCGGCTTGTAAAGGAGGGCGGACGCAATCTTGTCATCTTTGTGGGCGCTTCCCTCGCCGGCCTGATGATTCAAATCATCGCTGGGGTCTCCATCGCCAAAGCCTACGGCCTGAACCTCATGATCGGCCTCATTCCAGGAGCCGTATCTCTGACCGGCGGACCAGCCACCGCCATCGCGTTTGGCGGAACCTTTGAAAAGCTCGGGGTCACCGGAGCCACCACCATCGGCATCGCCTCGGCCGTGTTCGGCATCACCTCCAGCGGACTCATCGGCGGCTATGTCGGCGGCTATCTTATCCGCAAGCACAATCTCAAGCCCGCTCCAAAACCGGAACTGCCCGTGCCCATGCAGATCACCCCTACCGGCGGAGCGGGCATCATGAGCTCCATCATCCTGCTCGCTGTCGCCATGGGCCTCGGCACACTCGTCAGCGGTTGGATTCAGGATCAGGGCATCATCCTGCCTTCCTACATCGGCGCCATGATCATCGCCGGCGTCTTCCGCAACTTCGATGACTACTTCCGCTGGTTCAATATCAACCAGGAGACCATGGACGGCATTGGCAATGTCACCCTCGACATCTTCATCGTCATGGCTCTGCTGACGCTCCGGCTGTGGGAGCTGCTGAATCTCGCCGTCCCCATTCTCACCATTCTGTTCACTCAGATTGTGCTGCTTGTTCTGCTTTGCTGGTTTTTCATCTATCAGCTCATGGGCCGCGACTACGAGGCAGCCATCATGTCCACAGGCTACCTCGGCTTCATGCTCGGCACCGTCGCCAACGCCATGGCCTGCATGGGCGAGCTCGTCCAGAAGTTCGGCGCCGCCCCCCGCGCCTTTTTCATCGTCTCCATCGTCGGCGCCTTCCTCATCGATTTCATCAACGCGCTGCTCATCACACAGTCCATCAATTTGCTCCGATAGCCGTGCTAGAATCGAGAAAGTCCAACCTTGCGGTGCCTATAGCTCAGCCTGGTAGAGCGTCGGATTGTGGTTCCGAATGCCGTGGGTTCGAATCCCACTAGGCACCCCATTTGGGAGGTAAATCTGCCCTTCAAACATGCCCGCCGGTACTTCGTTCGCGGCCGCGTTCAAGGGGTTGGATTCCGCTACTTTGTCAAGCATTCCGCCCAATCGCTCGGCTTGGACGGTTATGTCAAGAACCTCGCTGACGGGAGCGTGGAAGTTTACGCGATCGGCACGGGAGAGCAGCTCCATGCGTTGGCCGCCCAATTGTGGAAAGGGCCGCGCTGGTCGGAAGTGCACAATGTGGAAGAGCGCGAAGAGCCGCTACATCAATGCCGCGGCTTTGAGATAGAGCACTGAAGTCCTGCCTCTACCGCGCCGGTTTCGCCGGAGCCGGCGGCGGCTCGCTCGACGGCGGCACGATCTGGTTCATTCTCATGTACGTTCTATGTCGTCGAGTATAGCCAACCCCGATGCTACAATACTCGGAATCCGATGAACGAACTCAAGCAACTCATCCGTGAGGTGCCCGACTTCCCCAAGCCGGGCATCAATTTTTACGACATCACGACTCTTTTGAAAGACTCCGCCGGCCTGGTAAAGGTAATCGAAGCAATGCGAAGCCAATACTCCGCCTTGCCTTTCGACCTCGTGCTAGGCATCGAGGCAAGAGGGTTCATCTTTGCCCCCACCGTTGCCTATGCCCTCCGCAAAGGCTTCATCCCGGTTCGCAAGCCGAAGAAGCTCCCCGCTGCCACCGTCAAGATGGAATACGAGCTGGAATACGGCACCGACACGCTGGAAATCCATGCCGACGCCATTCAGCCCGGCCAGCGGGTTCTGATTGTGGACGACGTGCTGGCCACCGGAGGAACCGCCGCCGCCGTGACCAAGCTGGTGGAGAAACTAGGCGGTCAGGTCGCCGGCCTTGGTTTCATCATTGAACTGGATTTCCTGAATGGGCGTGGCAAGCTCGACGGCTACCAAATCCACTCTCTCATTCACTACTAGCTGTCTCCATGAAAAAGACTGCACCACGCCGTGCCGTCCTGAAGGCATTCGCCAAGATCAATCTCAGCCTCCAAGTAGGCCGCCGGCGCGCGGACGGCTATCACGATCTGCGCACCGTATTTCAAACTGTCAGTCTCGCGGATCAGTTGGAGATCGAATTCACGCCTGGCCGGCCAACCCGCATTCATCTCTCCGGCGTGCCCTCCATCACCGATAACATCGTGGAGCGAGCGGCACGCGATGTCATGCGGTCGGCCGGAATTCGCGGTTCCCTCCGCATGCATTTGGAAAAACGAATCCCGATGGGCGGCGGCTTGGGTGGCGGCTCCAGCGACGCCGCTGCCGTGCTGCTGGCACTCCCCGTCCTCGCCGGGGCCGGGATTCCCATGGACCAGCTCCGCCAGTTGGCGGCAGCACTGGGCAGCGATGTTCCCTTTTTTCTAGAAGGCGGAACCTGTCTTGGCGAGGGCCGCGGAGAACTGCTCACTCGCGTCAAGGACGCCTCCGCGCGCCACGCTCTACTAGTGATTCCCGAAGTTGCCGTCTCTACCGCAGCCGCTTACCGGGACCTGGAATTGACAGGCGGCAATCCTTCCAATAGAATGAAGAGGTTCCAGTCATTGGCGCGGGCACTTGCTGACTCTGCCCGGCCCGAGCAGTGGAAGGCCTTCTGCGAGAACGATTTTGAGTCCGTTGTTTTCCGGCGGTACCCTCTGTTGCATTCTCTCCACCGCAAGCTGCGAAGTTTGGGCGCTGGGCCTGCGCGAATGAGTGGAAGCGGTTCGACGCTGTTCGGCGTGTTTGCCGCCGGCTCGCTAAGAGACCAGGCGCGGCAGGTCCTTGACAGTGCCGGAGGAGTTGCCCGGGTGGAACCGTTTCACTTTGTCAGCAGGAAGCGGTACCGGGCCGCCTTGTGGAACGCCCTGGGATCGCACATGGATGGAAAGAAGTGGCCGCCCCTAAGCCGGTACGCAGAATGACCTTCGACCGATTGAAAGTCTTCACGGGCAACGCGAACCCTGCCCTCACAGTGGAAATCTGTGAAAACCTCGGCTGCACTCTCGGCGAAGCCAGCGTGCGCACTTTCTCCGATGGCGAAATCTATCTTCAGATACAGGAAAACGTCCGTGGCGCCGACGTTTTTGTCGTCCAGCCCACCTGCACGCCAGTCGACAAGAACCTTTTTGAGCTCCTGCTCATGATCGACGCTCTCAAGCGCGCTTCCGCCGACCGCATCACCGCCGTTCTGCCCTACTACGGCTACGCGCGCCAGGACCGCAAGGACAAGCCGCGCGTGCCCATCTCGGCCAAGCTGGTCGCGAAGATGATGGAGGCCGCCGGAGCCAACCGCATCCTCGCGCTTGACCTCCACGCCGCGCAGATCCAGGGCTTCTTCGATGTTCCTGTCGATCACCTCTTCGCCACTCCCGTCCTGATCGAACCGTTCCGCAATCTCCCCCAGGAGAATCTGTGCGTCGTCTCCCCCGATGCCGGCGGCGTCGAGCGTGCCCGCGCCTTTGCCAAGCGCTTGAACGCTCCGCTGGCCATCATCGACAAGCGCCGCGAAGATGTGAACGTGGCCGAAATCATGCACATCATCGGCGAAGTGGAAGGCATGCATTGCCTCATCGTCGACGACCTGATCGATACCGGCGGCACGCTCGTCAAGGGCGCCGAAGCGCTGCTTGCCAACGGCGCCAGCCAGGTCTCCGCCTGCGCCACCCACGCCGTTCTCAGCGGGCCCGCCGTGCAGCGCATTCAGGAATCCAAGATTTCTTCCGTTATTCTGACCAATTCCATCCCGCTCAAGAGGGAAGCGGAAGGCTGCGGGCGCATCCGGCAATTGTCCGTCGCCCCGCTGCTGGCTCAGGCCATCCAAAGCATTCATGAGGAGACCTCTGTCAGCACGTTATTTGTGTAGTTGATTCGGACCGGGCATCGAGGCCGTCACATTATCTTAGGCTGTCGCCCCGGTTCTTAAAGAGAAAGAAGTAGGAGATGAGAAAAGACATCACAGTGGTGGCCGAACAACGGTCAACCCGAGGTAAAAATGCCGCCCGGCGCACCCGCGTGGCTGGACAGATTCCCGCGGTGGTTTACGGATCTGGCGGCGAAAGCGTCGCCGTTGCCGTCAGTCCCAAGGAGATCAACCGCATTCTGCACAGCAAGACCGGCCACAATACGATCTTCGACGTCCAGGTTCAGGGCGGGGAAAAGACTCCGGTCATGATCGTTGACTGGCTGAATGAGCCGGTGAAGGGCAACCTTCTCCACATCGACATGCTGCGCATTGACCTCACTAAGCGCCTCCATGTGAAGGTTCCCGTGCACACCACCGGTGATCCGGTTGGCGTAAAAATCCAAGGCGGACTTCTCGAAGCTGTTACCCGCGAAATCGAGATCGAGTGCCTCCCCGATGACATCCCGGAGAGCTTCACCGTCGACGTGTCAAATCTTTCCATCGGCGACAACCTGCGCGCCTCCGGTGTGGCCATCCCCGAGAACATGAAGTTGTTCAGCCCGCCCGATACGGTCATCTGCCACGTCGTCGCCATCCGGACTTCGGAAACCGAGACAGCCGCCGCCGAAGGCGAAGCAGTGGAACCTGCCGCCGCTGGCGCCAAGGCCGAACCGGAAGTCATCAAGAAAGGCAAAAAGGAAGAGGAGGGCGAGGACAAAGGCAAGAAGAAGTAATGCTTGCCCCAGGCTCCGGAACGCTCGCGGACGATGCAGAATCACTGCCTCATCGTTGGCTTGGGCAATCCTGGCGCCGAATACGAGCTTACCCCTCACAACCTCGGTTTTCTGACTGTCGACAGGCTTGCGGACCGGCATGGTATCCGTGTCAGCCGCAAGGAATCGGCGGCTCTGGTTGGCTTGGGGAGAATGGGGGCCGCCGAGGTGATCCTGGCCAAGCCGCAGACCTTCATGAATGTCAGCGGACCTTCGGTCAGGGCCTTGCTCGGCAAGTATGATTTGGGGCCGGAACGGCTGGTGCTGGTTTACGATGAACTGGCGCTGCCGTGGATGCAGATCCGCATACGGCCCAAAGGGAGTTCCGCCGGTCACAACGGTGTCGAGTCGGTGATTCGAAGCGTGGGGACTGGTGAGTTTGCCCGGGTTCGCCTGGGCATTCACCCCGGCCGCGAGGTCGGGGATGGAGCAAAGTTTGTGCTTTCGCCCTTCAGGCGGGCACAATGGAAGGAGTTGGATGAGCTGCTCGAGCACGCCGCACAGGCAGTGGAGTCCATAATCGCTGAAGGCGTCGAAAAGTCCATGGCGAATTTCAATCGCCGCGCCCGAGGCTCAAATACAGAGGAAGAATGAGAATCTACGAAGAATTGTTCATTTGCCGGCCCGATGCCACCGAAGAAGAAATCGAAGCATACAACGGCCAGCTGGAGTCGGTCATCAAACAGGCCGGCGGTACCGTCGACAAGATCGAGAAATGGGGCGTGCGCAAGCTCGCCTACCGCGTCCAGAAGCGCTCGGAAGGCTTCTACGTCCTCGTTCAGTTCACCGCGGGCGCAGAAACCGTCAAGGAAGTCGAGCGCCGCATGCGCGTCTCCGATCTGATCCTGAAGTTCCTCACCGTCCGCATTGACGAAAAGCTGAAGTGGCTGGAGAAGCGCAAGAAGGCTCGCGAAAAGCGCGCCGCACGCAAACCAGCCCCCGTGCAGGCGCCGGCGGCACCGCCGGTAGAGGAAGCGGCGGCTGTGCCCGGCGCTCCCGTTGAGGCAAGCGAATAAAGAGGATCAGGAGAAATCATCATGGCAGAATCAAGAGGCGGTAGACCAGTCAGCGGTTCCCAGCGCCCCACCGGCGGCGACAAGGCAATCGTTTCCAACAAACGCCAGTTTTTCCGGCGCAGGAAAGTATGCAAGTTTTGCGTCGACAAGATCGACTACATCGACTACAAGGACGTGCGGCTGCTGTCGCAATTCGTTTCCGAGCGGGGCAAAATTGTCCCGCGCCGCATTTCCGGTGTCTGCACTCCGTGTCAGCGCCGGCTGAGCGAGGCAATCAAGCAGGCGCGCAACATCGCCCTGCTTCCCTTTGCCAGCAGCATCAAATAGCGCCGCGCATCCTCAAAGGCATTTAGAAGGAGTCAATCATGGAAGTCATCTTGAGAGAAGATATCGATAAGCTCGGCCATCGCGGCCAGCTCGTCAAGGTTGCTGCCGGCTACGCGCGCAATTTCCTCCTCCCCCGCAAGCTTGCTGTTCAGGCCACCGAGGCCAACAAGAAGATCGTCGAGCAGGAGCGACAGGCCCACCTTCGCAAGGAAGCCAAACTTGCCGGAGAAGCCTCCGAGTTGGCCAAGCTGATGGCCGGTGTCACCGTCACTATCGCATCCAAAGCCGGCGAACAGGATCAGTTGTTCGGTTCGGTCACATCCAAGGACATTGCCGAAGCGCTCGAGAAACAGAACTTCTCGATCGATCGTAAGAAGATCCTGTTGGATGAACCCATCCGTCAGCTCGGCGAACACAAGGTCAGCCTCAAACTGCACCGCGAGGTTACCGCCGAAGTCACCGTCAACGTCGTCAAAGAGGAATAATCACCTCCACGGTATGGCTTTTTTCGATCTCACAGGCCAGACCGCCATCGTTACCGGTGCGGCCACCGGAATCGGGGAAGCAATCGCCCGACGCCTCGCCGCCGCAGGCGCCCGTGTCGCCGTCGCCGATCTGGATGGGGCAGGCGCCTCCGCCGTCGCTCAGTCGATCGGCGCGGGCGCTTTCCCTCTTCCTATCGACATCACCAACTCCGCCTCCGCCGGGCGCGCCATGGCTAGTGTGCTTGAACTCACATCGCGCATCGACGTCCTGGTCAACAACGCCGGCATCGGCGGCAAGGCCGCTCCGCTCTGGGAACAAACCCCGGAGGATTGGGAACGCATCATCGCCGTCAACATGACCGGCGTCTTTCACTGTTGCCGCGCCGTCATCCAGCAGATGCGCAAACAGCGCTACGGACGCATTGTCAATATCGCCTCCATCGCCGGCAAGGAGGGCAATCCCAACATGACCGGCTATTCCGCCACCAAGGCCGCCGTCATCGGCTTCACCAAATCCCTCGCCAAAGAGGTTGCTATCGAGGGTATCTGCGTCAACGCCGTCTCCCCCGCCGTAATCCGTACGAAGATTCTCGATCAGCTCACCCCCGAACAGGTCGATTACATGACCCAGCGCATTCCCATGCGCCGCACCGGCACGCCGGAAGAAATCGCCGCCGTCGTCCATTTTCTCAGTTCGCCCGACTGTTCCTTCGTCACAGGTCAGTGCTACGATGCCAGCGGTGGGCGGGCCACCTACTGACATGATCCCAACGCCGGAGCAGTATTTCCAGCTCTCTACATTTGAACTTCTCACCGCGGCTTCCCGCGGTGTCATCACCTTTGACCATCGTCTTCTCCATGCCTTGCTCGACGACCCACAGCGCGCGCTGCCGGACATTCTCCGCTTTGTGGAAAGTGACCGCGGTGAACAAACTATCGACATTTCCGTCGACTTGATGAGTCTCTTCTGCGCCCACCCCGTCCCGGAGTCTGTTCCCTTCTTTGTTGCCGAGATCCGGCGCTTTCCCCATGATGTTCCCGATGAAGTCACGGAAGCAATGCCGCGCATCGGACGTCCCGCGTTGGAGCCCCTTCTTCAGCTCTACGATGAGTTGGCGCCCGATGATCGCGGTGAGCTCCTCTTTCTACTCATGACTCTGGGCGTTGCCGATTCGCGTTTGGAGGCGCTCCTGGCTGCCACCGAAAAGAAGGACCCAGAGGAAGCGGCCTTCCTTCGGGAGGTTTACGAGGACCTCCCATCAGGAGACGAGCCTCCGCCCTACGACATCTACCGCTGGTATCCGGAAACCGCCGAACCGGAACTGGAAGTCCTTCCCGATGCCGTCCGCCTGGAGTTCCTCGCCAGTTCTCATGCCCCGCACCGCCTCATGGGCGCCGAATCCTTTGTCGACGAGGATCTCGATTCCGAAGTCGCCGATAGGCTCCTCGAGCTTGCTCAGTCAGACCCGGAAGAATCCGTGCGCAGCCGCTGTTGGGAAGCCCTTGGCGCCATGGTCGAGGAACCCTCCTTTGCACGGATCATGCGCGACAGGATCACGGACCCCTCCACGGGAATCGAAGAGCGGATCGGGATTGCCACCGCGCTGCTCGATCAACAACCCGAGGAAGAGATCCATGAAGTCCTTCTTGCAGCCTACGGCCATACTGCGTTGCGCGCCCGCGCCCTTCGCGCGATGGTCAAAGCGATGGATCCCGTCCGCTACTCGCCCTACGCCGTTGCTCATCTTGATGATCCCGACCTCGCCATCCGCCGCCAGGCTGTCTACGGTATTGGTTTCTTCAACATTTACTCGGAAGCCCACCGTCTCGAGAAGCTGTTTGACCACGAGGAACTCCGCACCGACGCGCTCATGGCTTACGCTCTTTCCGCTCCTGCCGAAACCAATCGGGTGGAAATGCGCCGCCTCTATGACCGCATGGAACGGCTCGCCGGAGAGTTCTCAGAGTCCGATGCCGAAGCCGTGACCGCGGGCATCGATCTTCGTCTGCAGAGCCATGGTCGCCAGCCGCTCTTCGCGGAACCGGCGGAGCCGTTAATGCCTGTCTTGGAGAAAACCGGGCGCAACGACCCTTGTCCTTGTGGTTCCGGAAAAAAATACAAGAAGTGCTGCGGCGGCTGATCTACTGCTTACCCAACTGCTTCTTCTTGTACTCTTCGTATTCCTTTTGCAGCGCCGGATCCTTCGGCCTCGGATACAGATCGCTCGACTTGTACCTTCCGCTCAGGAACTTCCCTTTCGTCCACTCGTCATGGATCCGCGTCTCCACCGCGCGGTCCACAATCTGTTTCACCATGTTCGGCGGAATGAAGTAGACACCCTCGCGGTCGCCCAGCACCACATCCCCGGGCAAAACCGTTGTCTGGCCGATCCGCACAGGCACGTTGTAGCCGGTGAGTTGAACATTGCCGATGGCGGATGGATGAGCGTGCCGGTAGTAAAGCCCCATGTCGATCGGATGGATCCCCTCCAGGTCGCGGATCGCCCCGTCCACCACAATCCCTCCGTTCACCGTTGCCGATTTCACCGCCGTCGCCAGATTGTCTCCCACAATCGATCCCCCGTTCTCCTTGCCGAACAAATCCACCACGAAAACATCGCCCGGCTGCAATTGGTCAATGATCCACTGATGAGCCGCGCCGGTGAAACCGCGGTTCTTCATATCACTGATCAGGATTTCGTTCAGGTCGGGACGATATGGCAGGAACTGCGCGGTCACCGCCCGGCCCACTAGCTTCTTCTCCGGGTGCAGTATCTGCCACCCACCCTCGTACTGGTTCCGGTACTCCGATTTCGGATTGTTCAATACTCCCCACACATCCTCCATCGTCAGCAAACGCACGCCCTCCAGAAGCTCATCGGGCGCCTTCGGCCGGCCATCCTCAAAACGCGGAAACTCGCTTTTCGACGTTACCTGAATCAGCTGTTCTTTGCTTAGTTTGAACACCTGTGCTCCACTAGGCAAAACAGCGGAGAAGATCATCGCGAAAAGAGTCAAGAACCTCATGCCGAGCAATCTATCACACCAGTTCCGGTGCATGCTTGCGGAGCAGGGAATCGGAGAACTCCACACCGAACCCCGGTCCTTCCGGGGCTCTGTAATGTCCGTTTTCAAACGGCGCCGTCAGCAGCGCCATCAGCTCATTGCCCGGCTCTCCGGTGCCGAAGCTCTCCGCCATCGGACAATTCGCGCTTGCCTGAATCAGGTGCATGCCGTACACGCTCCCGCCTCGGTGAGGCACTACCGGAACCGAACGCGAAGCCGCCAGCATCACCACCCGCTTACCCGTCGTCATCCCGCCTGACCAGGTAACATCAGGCTGCAACAGATGTGCCGCCTTGCGCCGCAGCAGCTGATCGAACCCATAATGCGTATACTCGTGCTCACCGCTGGCTATGCGCGTTCCCTTCACCTCCGCGCACAGCTTCTCATAGCCCGGTATATCGTCCGGCAGCAATGGCTCTTCGATAAAATGCAGCTTCATCTCCACTAGCCGCTCCGCGATCTCCAGCGTATAGTCCACGTTCCACCGGCACAGTACATCGATCATCAGCAATGCGTCCTGACCAACGATGTTCCGCGCCTGCTTGATCTGCTCCACGATCTTTTTCTTGCCATCTTCCCCATCCGCCGGCCCAAAATTCACCGGCAATTTGAACGCGCGGAAGCCAAGCTTCATCCCGATTTCCGGATTTGGAGAAGTCAGATAGGCGGGTACCCGGTCCCTCACCGAGCCTCCCAACAGCTGGAACACCGGAGCATTGGCATGCCTTCCCGCGACGTCCCAAAGCGCAAGGTCGATCCCGCTCAGCGCCATGATCGCCAGCCCCTTGCGGCCGTAAAAAGATGTCGAGGAAAAAATCTGATCCCACAACATCTCCACGTTCAGCGGATTCACGCCCACCAGAAGATCCTTCAGGTGATGCTCGATGATGTAGCAAGCCGCCTCTCCACCGCCCCCCATTCCATATCCGGTGAGGCCCTGGTCTGTTCGTATCTGCACCAGAATCGAACCCGACAATTGCGAAAACGGTCCGAACCACCGCCACCGCGCCGGGTCATGATCCGACGCAAACCGGCTCGTGCCGAACCGGCTCGTTTGCAGTAACCGGAAGGGAACCGCTTTAACCGAGGTGATCTTCATCTTTCTGTCCGCGGCCGGCAAGGCAGCCGCCAGTTGCGCCAATAGGGCGCGCCGCGAGATTCGCATCCAGCGATTATCTCTCACTACGGCTTAACTGGAGATGTAAACCTGGAACCGGCCGGCGCCTTGATACCCCATCCGCCGGTACAAGGGAATTCCCGCCGGGGTCGACTGCAGAATCGACCTGCTGATTCCCGCCGCATTGCTCGCATGCTGAAGGCCGTGCCGCGTGATTGCCTCTCCGATCCCCCGGCCCCGGTACCGTGCCAGAGTGCCTACCGAGTAGACACCCACCGCCTCCGCCGTGGTGCACGTCGCCATCGTCGCCACCGGCTGTGAGCCAATATAGGCCACCCATGCCTTGTACTGGCCTGCCCAAAACTCAGCCGAGCCGTAGATCCGGCGCGCGATGTCGGAGGGCACCGAGAAGACTCTGAGAATCACCGAACAAAAATCCGCCCGCGCTGGCGCATCGCTCACGGGCCGGAATTCCAGCTTCTCCTTCAGACCGCGTTCGGTCGGGCGAATCTCCGGAGCCACCATCCCCTGATGCTCCGCGATCAGCCGCAGCCCTACGCGCGCAGCGGAGGCGCGCGCAAGAGGCAGCGATGCGCGCGGCAACATCTCCTCCGATAGCCACAGGCTCCAGCCAAGTCTGCGAGCCTTGTAATGCGCCGCCGCTTCCCACAAAAGCTCTCGCCATTCCTCGCTGCTGCCCTGGAACGGTTTCGCTAGCAGCACTGCATTGAAGACAGGGTAATCCACGCCCGAACTCACCAGCCGCAGGTCGTCCATCGAGACCACGTCCCCCGCCGGCGTTGCGGCTGCGTAGGACGACATTGCCTCCAGCAGATTCCCCGCCACCGTCTCCACCGCGGAGCGGTGGGTAAGCAGCAATTCAGACGCTTGCCCATGAGAAGGCATCGCGCTCGATTAGATCAGAGCCGCCGGTCCGCGTCAATGCACGCGTGAATATTCACCAGCGCGCTGGGGAATTCGTTCTGGTGGATTGGCGAACTGTCCACCGCTACTCGCACGGGTACGCTGGAGCGCCGGAACCGTAGGTAGATCCCCACTCCCAGCCGCACCAGAAGCTTCGTAACCAAGCCGTACCGCGTGCGGTTCTCCGCGTCCGCCGACATGCCGTTGCCGCCATACACGCGCCGGAAAGCTATGCACGCCACCAAATACACAACCTTGCCCGCCCACGGCCAACGGCTTGCCGGCGGCTGCCGCAGCCGCCGAAGCGTCTCGCGAATCGAATAGTACACGCTCCAGCACTTCAGGTTCTCCCGAAGCCATTCGTCTCTCTCCAGGTGCGGATGTTTCACGATGTCCACCGCATGCCGGGGGTTCAGCCAGAAACGGTCCGCCAGCAGCTCCACTCGGTGCTTTGGCTTGTATCCAGGCTCCTGCCGCCGCTCTGCATCTTGAACCATTTCACGGTGGTCAACTGTCCCCGGGTACGGCGCGTAGAACGTGAACTGTGCCAGTAAGGCGCCCGACGAACAGGCGAACTCACGCATCGTGCGCAGTGTATCCAGCGTGTCCGTCTCCAACCCGCAAATGATCGACGACAGGACCAGGATGCCCCGGTCCTGAATGCGCCTTATCGTTTCCACCATCCGCTCGCCCGATGGATTCCAGCTCTTTCTCGCCGATGCAAGACCCTCATCGGAGAACGATTCCACGCCGATCAGCGCCGCCCGAAGCCGCATCTTTTCATGCACGGCATCAAGATACTCTTCATCGGAGGCCACCTCGGAAGTGATCTGCGTTATCCCAAAAAGATCCGGCGGCGTGTGCATCGAGTAGTGTGCAAAGAACCGCAGCCTCTCCTCGCGAACTTGCTCCAGTTGCTTGCGGATCTGCCGACTCGGCTCGCGCCGGATACGGCCGATCGTCGCCGGTCCGAAATTGTCGTCCGCAAAGGCGATGTAGCGGAAGCCCATCTGGTATAGCTGATTCGCTTCTTGAATGATCTGATCCGCGTGCCGCATTCGCGGCGTGCGCCCGTCGGTCACCCACACCGAGCAGAAGCTGCAGTTCTCCGGACAACCAGCCACGGTCTGCACCGTTGGAAACAGGTAACGCGCCGGATCAAGAAGCTCCCACCGCGCCGGCGCCATCATCTCCCCGGGAACCCGTCCCCCATCGTAACGGGGCCGCAGCCGGCCGCTCACGGCATCCTCCACCACCGCCCGGAAGATGACATCCGCGTTGCCGGTCACCACCGCATTAGCGCCCATCTCCAAAGGCTCCTCCGGAAAAATCGTCGCGTGCACACCGCCGGCGATCACGATAGCTCCTCGTTCCCTGGCCTGCCTCATCACGCGATAAGCAGACCGGCACCCCCCGCTCGTGACGCCCACCGCCACAATGTCGCCCTTCTCAACAAGATGCGGTTGGAATCCCTCCAGCGCCTCGTCCACGATCACCGGACGCCCGGTCAGCTCTTCCGGACAAACCTGCGCAAGCACATACAGCCACCGTGGAGTGAAAAAACTGAAACCGGGCGTAGCAATCGACGGATTGACCAGAAACAGCTGTTGCATCATAATCACTAACGAACGGGATGCGTCGTTTCCTTCTGTCTCCGACAGATTACCCTGTTTTGGAGGTAATCTCAAATTTCCGGCAGGGAAGCGGCGATACTCCGCGTTCTTAGCTAGTGGAGGTTGCCCCATGCCCATCGGTGAGAACGGCAAGAACAAGGGGCGAAGAGATTCGGACCTGGATGAGACGATCAGCATGGCGAGTCTCAGGCCCGTTCCCGAAACCGGTTTCTCCGCTGGCCGGTACCAGGTAATCCGCGAGCTGGGTGAAGGCGGCCAAAAGTCCGTCTTCCTGGCACGCGACACGCGCCTGGAACGCGATGTAGTGATCTCTGTTTTGCGCAAGGCCCTTGGCGAAGAACCCGCGCGGCGCCTGCTCCGAGAAGCCAGGGCCATGGCCCGCCTCGGCGAGCATCCGAACCTGGTCACCGTCTACGACCTCGGAGAGGAACAAGGCCATCCCTACATCGTCACCCAGCATGTCGACGGCGGCTCCCTGAAGGAGCTAATGAAAAGCACCGGGGAGGGACTTCCCCTGGACAGAGTGGTCGAACTCAGCCATCAAGTCAGCGCTGCGCTCGACCATGCCCATCGCCACGGTGTTATTCACCGTGACGTGAAGCCTTCCAATATCTGGCTCACTCGCGATGGCGTGGCGAAGCTCGGTGATTTCGGCTTGGCCCTCACTTTGGAATCCTCCCGCCTCACTATGGAGGGTACCGTCGTCGGCACCGCGATCTACCTTTCACCCGAACAGGCACAAGGCCTGCCTGCCGATTCTCGAACCGATCTCTACTCCCTCGGCGTCGTACTGTACGAGATGGTAACCGGCCGCCCTCCTTTTCAAGGAGATCACCTCGCGGGAATCCTTTGGCAGCACATTCACGTCGATCCGGTAGCGCCTTCTTGGCACAATCCCGGCATTCCCGAGAAACTGGAAACGCTGATTCTCGATCTGCTCGCCAAGCAGCCTGCTACCCGCCATCAGAGTGCTTCCGATGTGCTCGCGGCCCTGCGCGAGGTCAAGTCCCCGGCGGCGGCGCCTGGCGTTTCGAAAGCGCGCACACGCCGTGGTCCTTCGCTTTCTCGCCTCGCCAGCGGGGTGTTCGTCGGCCGCGATCGTCATACTCTCCAGCTCACCACCGCTTTCGAGAATGCCTGCCGGGGGCAGGGCCGTATGGTCCTGTTGGCTGGGGAAGCCGGCAGCGGCAAGACTCGTATGGCCGAACAACTTGCCACCACCGCCCGCATGCGTCGCGCTTGCGTCGTGGTTGGCCAGTGCTATGAAGGCCAAGGCTCACCCGCCTTCTGGCCTTGGGTGCAGGTCATCCGTACTTATGCCGAGATCAAACCCGATGAGGCGCTGAGCCGCGCACTGGGCTCCGGCGCAGCCGCCGTCAAGGAGCTCGTGACCGAGATCGGCGCCAGGGTTCCCCATATGGAGACGTTGCCCTCTTTGGAGCCCGAGCAAGCCAGGTTCCGCCTGTTTGAGAGCACCACAAACTTCTTGAAGAACGCTTCCAGAGAACAGCCGCTTGTGGTTGTTCTCGATGACTTGCATTGGGCCGACCCGCCCTCCTTGCGGCTGCTCGAGTTTCTCGCCCGCGATATCGCCGGCGAGCGCATCTTGGTCATCGGTACCTACCGGGATGCCGACCTGCTTGGCGACCACCCCCTTCGCAGAGCCCTTGCGGAGCTGAACCGGCAGGGCAGTTGCGAACTGCTCGCCATGGAACCTTTAACCGATGTTGACGTCGGCAGGTACATCGAACTGTCCACCGGCCTGACGCCGGCCGGATCTTTGCGGAAAGCCGTATTTGAACGAACCGAAGGCAATCCATTTTTTGTCCAGCAGGTCGTCAAACTCCTCGTTTCGGAGGGCCGGCTGGAGAATATGAAAGAGGACTCCTCCCTGCCGATGCGCATTCCCCAGGGCGTTCGTGAAGCCATTCTCCGGCAGCTGGAGCGTCTGCCCGCCGATTGCAATCGCATGCTGAGCATCGCGGCGCTTGCGGGACGTGAGTTCCGGTTTGAAGCCGTCGAACCGCTTTGCGGCCTGCGCGGCGAAAGGCTCTTCGACATGCTCGACGCCGCCATGGCTGCCGGCGTACTCACCCATGGCAAGGGCGGCATGGGCACCTATCGCTTCCACCACGCCCTGTTCCGCGAGACTTTGTACGAAGAGATCGGCAGCCATCGCCGCGCCTATCTTCACGCTCAAATGGGGACTGTGTTGGAGAATATGTATGGCCAGGAAGCGGAAGCGCATCTTGCCGAGCTCGCCCATCATTATCTGCAGGCCGCCCCGCTCGGAGATCCCGCCAAGGCGATGGATCTGTCGATGCGCGCCGCTGAGCGTGCTTCCCGCCTGCTCGCCTATGAAGACGCCGCTTCCCACTATGAACGCGCTTTGGAGACCATGCGGCTCCCCGGCGCCGCCTCAATAAAACATGAAGAAGGACCGTTGTTGCTGTCCATGGCCGAGGCAAACAAGCGCGCCGGAAGGCCCGACCGCTGCCGCCAGGCATCCCTGCAGGCCGCCGCCCTCGCCAGAACCACGGCTTCCTCGGAACTCCTCGCCAAGGCCGCCCTCTGCATCGGTTCCACCCTTATGGGTGCTCTCGGCCGCACGGACCAGGAGCAGGTGGAACTGCTCGAGGAGGCATTGCGCGCTTTCCCGCCGCAAGATAGCGTTCTGCGTTGCCGCCTCCTGGCTCAGCTTTCCTCCGCCTTGTACTATTTCACTGACCGCAGGCTTTCCCTCAGTCTGGAGGCGCTCGAAATGGCGCGCAGGCTTGGCGATCCCGCCGCGCTTCTGCACGCCCTCTATTACCGCCACGTCGCGATGATGCTCGCCGAAAACATCGAGGAACGCAATCAGGTTGCCCGTGAGCTCTTCTCCCTCGCCTCACAGCTTGGAAACAAAGAACTCCTGCTGCGGGCCCATTACCGGTTCATCATCGATTTCATGGAGTCGGGCGACATGGAATCGCTCGACAGGGAAATCGAAAACTACCGCCTCCTGGCAGAAGAGCTTCGCCAGCCCGTCTACCTGTGGATGGCTCGCTTCTTCCGCGGATCGCGCCTGCTTCTCTCTGGCCGGTTCGCCGAATGCGAGCTGCTCGGCCGCGAGGCCCTGGAATTGGGCCGCCGCGTCGGCGATCCCACCGCTCCTTTATTCGTCGGTGTGCAGGCGATTATCCTGCGCATCGAGACAGGAAATGCCGCTCAGCACCTCGAACCGCTGTTGCGGCAAATCGAGATGTATCCCATGATTCCCGGTAACCGCGCCACCCTCGCCTACTTGTATTGCCACCTCAACCGGGAGGAAGAAGCAAGAGCCGAGCTCGACAGGATAGCTGCCAAGGATTTTACCGACTTGTTCCGCGATGGAAGTTTTATTGTCGTGTTATCCAGTCTCGGCTATGTGTGCCGCCACCTGGCCGATGCCCGCCGCGCGCGGCTCGTCTATCCCATGCTGCTTCCCTATGCCGGCCGGAACATCATGAGTGGCAACTCCGGTGTGGGCATCGGCTCGGTGGAACGTCCCCTCGCCCTCCTGGCAGCCACCATGAAGCAATGGGACCTCGCCACTGTGCATTTCGAGCAGGCCATCGATTCCAACTCCCGCATGGGCGCCAAACCGTTCCTCGCCGCCACTCAATTGGAGTACGCCACAATGCTGCTCGACCGGGGCCACCAGGATGACCGCCCCAAGGCCCGCCAGTTGCTCTTGAGCGCTCTTGCCGTCACCGTGGAATTGGGCATGAAGTCAGTTGAGGCCCAAGCGCGCCGCGAAGTCGAACGCCTTGACGGCACCTTGGCCCGCTCCGCCTCCGTCTGATCCCTACAACAAACTCAGCGGATCCACGTCAATGGCTAGCGCCGTCGCCGGCCACTTCTTCTCCACCGTTCGCTTCCTCAACTCGTGTAGCGTTTCATTCAGCCGCTGCCGCGATATCGCCTTGATTAATAGCTGGTAGCGGAACTCCTGCTTGATCCGCGGCACCGGCGCCGCAGCCGGGCCCAGCGTCTTCAGCCCCTCCGGTGGCGGCGTCAGCCAACTTGTTATCTCCGAGCTCATCCGCAAAGCCTCTTCTTGGGACTTGCTCCGGATCAGCAGATTCGCCAGCGCGCTGAAGGGCGGATACCTCATCGTCCGCCGGAACTGTAGCTCTTTCTCCAGAAACGCGCCGTAGTCCTGCGCCGCCGCCGCACGAATCGCATAGTGATCAGGATTCACCGTTTGAATTAACACCACGCCCGGTATCTCCCCTCGCCCGGCACGCCCGGCCGCTTGCGTAAGAAGCTGGAATGTCCGTTCGGCCGCCCGGAAGTCGGGAAGCCCCAGCCCGATGTCGGCGTTCACCACGCCCACCAGCGTCACGTTCGGGATGTCGTGCCCCTTGGCGATCATTTGCGTGCCCACCAGAATGTCGTAGCTGCCCTCGCGGAATCCATGCAGAATGTTCTCCAGTTGCCGCCGCCCTGTCACCGTGTCCCGGTCCAGCCGTATGATCCGCGCGCCCGGAAAGTCGCGGTGCAACTCATCCTCCAGCCGTTCGCTCCCCGAGCCGATGAATTGCACATGCTCGGAATCGCACTGCGGACACTTCTCCGGCACCCGTTCCGCATAGCCGCAGTAATGGCACAACATGCGGCGGTCCCGCCGGTGATAGGTCAGCGTCACCGCGCAGTCCCGGCATTGCAGCCTTTCCCCGCACGCACGACAGCACACAAAAGACGAAAAGCCCCGCCGGTTCAGCAGCAGCATCGTCTGCTCGCCCGATTCGATCCGCTCCTTCACCGCATCCACCAGCGCCCTCGAGAAATTGCTCTGTTTCCTCGTCTCCAGAAACTCCTGCCGCATGTCGATCAGATCCACTTCCGGCATCGGCCGCGACTCGATCCGTTCCGGTAGTTCCAGCAACGTGTACCTGCCTCGTTCCACGTTGTAGCTGGATTCCAGGCTCGGTGTTGCCGACCCCAGCACGGCCACCGCCCGCGCCGCGCGTGCACGCACGATCGCAACATCGCGCCCGTTATACCGCGGTGTCTCCTCCTGCTTGTAACTGCCGTCGTGCTCCTCATCCACGATCACAAGCCCCAGATTCTGAACCGGCGCAAACACCCCGCTCCTCGTCCCCACCACCACTTGCGCGTCCCCGCGCCGGATCCGTCTCCACTGCTCCACTCTTTCCATTCCCGAAAAAGCCGAATGCAGGATCGCCACACGGTCCCCGAAGCGGTGGAAAAACTGCCCGGCAACCGCCGGCGTCAACCCGATTTCCGGAACCAGCAACAGGCAGTTCCGCCCAAGTTGCAACGTTGCCTCGATCAGCCGAAGGTAGACCTCCGTCTTGCCTGACCCCGTCACCCCCCGCAGCAGGAACGTCTCGAACTCGCCCTTTTCCAAATTGCCACGGACCCTGTCGAAGGCCTTCTGCTGAGCCGCGTTCAGCCGGTGCGGTGGGCGCGGCGGCGCCGAGAGGATCGAAGGTGGTTCCGGTCGAAGCTGGATCAGCCCGCGACGTCCCAGGGACCGCGCCGCCGTCGATGCCTTCGGCAGCACCTCCTCCAGCGTCGCCAGGTTGTGCGATCCCGGATGCAATTCCAAATAGGAAAGCAGTTCCCGCTCGGATTTCGTTAGCTTTTCCCCGTCCGGACGTCTGGCGAATTCCGCTCGCAGCCGCGCCGCCGGCGCCCGCATCGGATCGCGCTCCGCGTGATCTTCCTCGATCGCCACCAACCCCTTTTTCTGCAGCCCGCGAAGAGCAGCGTCTGCTCCGGTCACTTTCTTCTTCAAGTAGCCTGCCGACAGCGGCCGCGCCTCCAGAAGCCGCAGCAACTCCACCGCCGGCTCCTCCGAAGAAGTGCTAAGCAGCAGCTGCCTTGCCGCGTCGCGCCCCCGATCTGTCAGCGTGTACACCTTGGTTCGCCGCGTCTCCCCCGCCAATGGCAGCATCGTCTTCAACACCTCGCCCAGCGGTGCGCAGTAGTAGGAAGAGATCCATTGCCCCAGCGAAAGCAGTCCCCCATCCAACACCGGATCTTCATCAATCAGCCGTAGCGCCTCCTTTGTGGCTACCTCCGGAGCCTCATTGTGACAACGCATTGCCACCCCGATCAGCTTCCGGTGCCCGAATGGAACCACAACGCGGCACCCCGGCTGCACACGATGCCGCAGCGTCAACGGCAGCTGATAGGTGAAGCTCTGATCAAGCGGGATCGGAAGGCTCACGTCGCAGAACTGGGGATGTTGCTCCGGCATGCGGGCAGACTCTCATCTTAGCCGTCTTCACCGTTCGATTGTCATAATGATTTTCAGTCCATCTTTTATGGCCGACCCGCGGAAAAAGTTGCCCGACGCCGCACTCTGGGCCAGGCGTTTCCATAGCCGCCGTATCATCCATCGTCTGGAACTCGCCGCTCAACCCGATGCCGAACTCGTTTTGGACGGCTTTGACCCGATCCAGCTCTCCCCTGGGTTCCTGGCAATTCCCACTCCTGGCCACACCCGCGGCCACTGCGTTCTCCTCTACCAGGACGCTTACCTGTTTAGCGGCGATCACCTCTGGTGGAGCCGCGATCGGGATTCGCTCCACGCTTCCCGAAACGTTTGCTGGCACGATTGGTCCCAGCAGACCGCCTCCATCGCCCTTCTCCGCGACTACAACTTCGAGTGGCTCCTTCCAGGCCACGGCCAAAGAATTCACCTCGACCGGACAAGTATGAGGAAACATTTGGACGACCTCAATCACCGAATGCGCGCCACGTCATAATTCCTGCAACTCCGCCACCCAATCCGGTTTAATAAATCCATGACGCGTACCAGAACCATTGCAACAGCAGTGTTTTTCCTCCTCGCGGCCACCGCCGCGGCAGGGCAGTTTGACGGACAATGGGCCGGCGATATGAAGATGCCCGCCGGCAAAAAAGCAGAGCAGGAAGCAAGGGTCATTCCCGTTTCCATGACCTTCACCGCCGATGGAGCCGTGCTCAAAGGCACCGTGAAGGACACCGCCGGCAAAAAGGCTCAACCCCTGGAAATCCAAAACGGCAAGATAGAGGGCGACAAGATCTACTTCCAGACCACGCAGAAGACCAAGAGGGGTGATCAGACCATCCGCTGGGAAGGCACCTTGCAAGGCGGCGAACTCAAGATGTCCCGCCAGGGCCGCGGCAGACGCAGTGGCACGGAGTTCACTCTGAAGCGAGTGAGTTAATTCAACCCATCGCCCGGTGATCCTTCAGGATGCACCTGTCCATCACCACAAACAAGCCCGCGGCTCGCGCTCGGGCCGCGGATTCTTCATCCACCACCCCCTCCTGCATCCAGATCGCCTTCGCCCCGATCCGTATCGCCGCCTCCACCACCGGCTCCACATATTCCGATCGCCGGAAGATGTTCACGATATCCACCGGTTCCGGCACCGTCTCCAGATCCCCGTACGCCTTCTCCCCCAACGACTCGGTAATGTTCGGATTCACCGGGATGATCCGGTATCCCTGCGACTGCATGTACTGCGAGACGCCAAAACTCGTGCGCCACCGCCTGTCGCTCAGACCCACCACGGCAATCGTTTTCGCCGACCCCAACATCTCCGCTATCGTCATTTCGCGTCCAGCTTCAATTCTCTCCGGAATCGCCGCACCTCTTCTTCGGTCAGCGGCCGGAAATCGGCCGGTTTCAAGTTGCCCAGCTTCAACGAGCCGATTCTCGTGCGCCGCAACTTCTCCACCATCAACCCGAAATGCCGGAACATCAGCCGCACCTGGTTCTGCCGGCCTTCAATGATCTCCACCTCGTACCACGGATTATCGCCCCTGTTCAGCAGCTTCAGCCGCGCGCGCGCCGTCCGCCGTCCATACAAAGGAACCCCCGCGATGAACTGCGCCACCTGCTCCGCCGTCAGGTAGCCGTTCACCTTCGCTTCATACACCTTTGGAACCATGCTCTTTGCCGACGTGATCGCGTTGGCGAAATCTCCGTCGTTGGTCAGCAGCAGCAGTCCTTCGCTCTGATAATCCAGCCGGCCCACCGGATAAATCCGGTCCTTGATCCCCTTCACAAGGTCCATCACAGTCTCTCTGTGCTCTGGATCGTGCATCGTCGTCACGCAGTTCTTCGGCTTGTGCAGCGCGATGTAGATCAGCCCGCGCGGCGCACGCAGATGCTTGCCCGTAACGCGGATCTCATCGCGCTCGGGATCCGCCTTCGTTCCCAGCTCGATCACCGTTTTCCCGTTGACCGAGACCTTCCCTTCCACGATCAGCTGCTCCGCCTTCCGGCGGCTTGCCACCCCGTATCGCGCCAGGATTTTTTGCAGACGCTCCTCAGGCATCGGGTTCGGCCGTCGCGGCCTCCGGTGCGGGCCCCTGCTCCTCTGCCGCCGGCTCAGGATCTTCCACCTCTCCCTCGCCTAGCGCCAGCCTGCTCAGTTCCTCGAACTCCTTCAGCGTCGGCAATTCCGAAAGATCCTTCAGTCCAAATTGAATCAGAAAATCCTTCGTCGTCTTGTACAGTACCGGACGCCCCACTACGTGTTTGCGCCCCGCCGCCGTCACCAGCTTCCGGTCCAGCAGCGTTTTCACCACCCCGGCCCCCTGTACGCCGCGGATCTCCATGATCTCCGGGGACGTGATCGGCTGCTTATACGCGATCACCGCCAGCGTCTCCAGTGCCGCCAGCGACAGCTTCAGCGGTGGCTTCAGCTTCTTCACAAACCCCCGCAGCTCGTCGTGAAACTCCGGCTTCGTCGCCATCTTGTACCCGCCGGCCACTTCCCGGATCGTCAGCCCATGATGCGCTTCGCCGTACTCGGCCGCCAGCTGCTCCAGCATCTGCTCCACAGCCTCTTTCGGCTGCCCAAGCGCCTCCGCGATCTGCTTGGAACTGAGCGGCTCGTCGGTCACGTAAACCACCGCCTCCAGCAGCGCTCTCATCCGCGACTGCTCGCTCTCGCCAGCCTGCGCCTTTTCCTCCAGTCCAAGCTGTTCGGCTAGCTGCTCGACGGTTGCCTCCAATGCCGGCTCCGTCGCCGTTTGTTCAGTCTCGTGATCCATTCTCTACAGGTATTCCTCTTGGATTGCCGCCAGCGCTTCCTCGCTCGCGAAGATGTCGTCAAACTGCTTCGCCTTCTTCAGTCCGATGTCGCCGAACTGCTCCGATTGCACCAGCGTCAGCGCCTGCATCCGCACCATCTCCAGTATCGCGAGAAACATGCATATCATCCTCCGGCGGCTTCGCTGCCCTTCAAACAACTGCGCCGCCGAAAGCGCCTCGCCCCGTTTGTGCTCCTTCATCAGATTCCGCAGATAGGAAATCATCTGCGGCACCGTAACATCTTCCTTGTCTACTTCATATACCGGCCGGTCCTTCATCCGGTCCATTACCGTCTGCAAGGTTCTAACCAGGTCGTATAAAGTGACCGCCAGATCCCCTTCCTCGGCATCGGTCACGAACTGCTGTATCTGCGGATTGCTCCAGATCGCTTCCTCGATCATCCGCTTCTGTTGGAGCATCTCCGCTGCGTTCTTGAACCGCTCATGCTCCAGCAACCGGTCCACCAGTTCCTTGCGCGGATCCTCTTCCGGTGAGATCTTTTCCAACTCCGGATCCCGCGGCAGCAGCAGCCTCGATTTCAGCTGAATCAACGTCGCCGCCATATAGACAAACTCCGCCCCCAGCTCGAAATTCAGCGACGCTGCACGCTGCATGTAGTCCAGGTATTGCGCCGTGATCCGCGCGATCGGAATATCGTAGATATCGATCTGCTGCTTGCGGATCAGGTCAAGAAGCAGGTCCAGCGGACCTTCGTAGATTTCCAGGTGGACGTTCAGGGGTGAAGACGACATTCAGAATGGCAAGACTTCAACATAGCACAGCCGGCATTCCGCCCGGCTATTCGCTTTCTAATATGGTCTGCAACAACTCCAGCACGCTCCTGGACGGCTCCGCCGGATCAAAATACACCTTTACCGCCGCACCTTCCCGGTACGATTCCACGATCGGTTCCGCATACGACTCGATCCCGGAAAACTGGCCCACATGAACCATCGAGGATCGGTGGCTCCTTCCCTCGGCTTGGTACTCGTAAGTGACCAGCGGGGCGCGGCCCTGAAGGCGCGACTCGATCACTCGGCCCTCCACCGTCGGCCAGTCCTTCGCGCGGTAGGCCGTCAACAACTGGGATCCTCCGTGATAGCCGGAAAACAGCGCCCCCGTCAGGAACACCAGTCCAATGGTCCGCATCAGCAGGCGCCCTAAGAACAAGTCGATGCGGGATAAAAGCTTCAGCATTACTTTAGACCTGGCTTTGTTGCGCCAACGCCGCCGCGTACCCCAACACATCGCCGCGCTCTCGCGATATCTCCTGCAACCGCTGGAACTCTCCGGCGCGCTGGCAGATCTCATTCACCGTCGGACACCCCAGTTGGTGGTTCGGCGCGTCCGGCAATAGCTCCAGGCTGGCATCGAGCGCCTCTCGGTGCTGGCCCAGCCGCACAAGCAGGCTCACCAGCACCTGCGCCGGGCCCGTCCCGTATTCGGCCGGATCGTATCTCCGCGCCCGCTCTCTGAAGTAGGCGATGGCCGCCTCAACATCCTTGCCCAGCAACGCGCGAAGGTACATCGCATGACTCACATAGAACTCCTCAAACGGAGGCTCGGAGCGATGATGAAACGTCGGCGCCAGCCGCTGACCGTACTGTGCCATCTCCAGCGCCTTGCCAAGCGTCTCGGCCTCCTCCAGCTCCAGCGCAATCTGAAGCACGGAAACCAGGTGTGACGTGTCCACATGGTAGCTGTACTCCCCGAACAGCCAGTCACGGCCGGCAATCATCTCCGGGATCCCCGCTTGGCCCTCCGCCTTGCCTTCGCCCTGCTCAATCGCACGGCGAAGATTTTGACTTAGCTCCTCGTGCAGCGCATTTACAAGCAGCCGCGCGCACACGAGCCGACCCTCCCGGGCAGGGAACTGCGAGTAGCACGTGATCGCCCGGCAAATTCCGTGGTGCGCCAGGATCAGCCGGAAACCCTTCACAGGATTCACTCCCTCCAGCAGGGCGATCTCCACCACCGCCTCCAGATCCTCGCCCGCCTCGTAGCCTTCCATCGCTTCCGCTACCCGCGCCGGCTCGCCGATGGCGCGGAAATAGGGCCACGCTCGCGGAATGTTGTTCTCCTCCAGAATCAGCCCACCCACCCGGCGTGCCGCCGCGATAAACGCCTCATCATAAGCCCGGCGCTGCTCTTCCGGAAGTGAGGTTACCGGCGCTGTCTCGATCAGCGGCAACCCCAGCCTGCGCCGCGTTTCCATCAACATCGCTTCCAACAGCATCGGGTAATTGCGCGACTCCAGGCATACCTGCTCCAGCATCTCCAAAGCACCTTTAGCGCCTCCCTCCGCTTGAGCCTGCTCCAACGCGCGCATCGTTTCGGGCGTCATGCTAAGGGCAGCATAGCGCGTTCAGTAAATCTGCGGCTCCCCGGATGGCCGCGTCTTCCACCGCCGGTGCATCCACAGCCATTGCTCCGGGTAGCCGCGGATCACTGACTCCAGCTGCGCATGTATCCGCCGCGTGTCTTCCTCCACATTGCCCGAGGATAAAAGCGGCTCATGGAACTTCAGAATGTAGCGGCCCTCCTCATCGGACCATAACGCGAACCCTGGAATAATGGCCGCTCCAGAATGCCCGGCGATCTTGGCGAACCCCGTTCCCACGCACGCCGCCACGCCGAAGAACGGCACAAAAATCCCCTCATCCAGCGACATGTTCTGATCAATCAGAATCCCTACCGCCTCATTCCGGCTCAGCGCCCGCAATATTCCCCGCGCGTAATCCTTCTTCTCGATCACCTGGTTGCCCGACATCGTCCGCAGTTTGCGCACCATCCCATCGATCGACGGATTGTCCAGCGGCCGCACCACGACATGCATCGGTTCTGTCATCAGCGCGTGCGCGAATGCGCTCAACTCCCAGTTCCCCAGATGCGCCGTTGCGAACAGAACCCCCTTGCCGCGCCGCTTCGCCTCTTCAAAATGTTCCAGCCCCTCGTAACGGATCCACTCGGAAATGTTCTCCTTGTTCATCTCCGGAAACCGCGATAGGCTCACCAGGATTCTCGCAATCGAACGGAAACTGCCGTCGGCGATGCGCCGGTGCTCGTCCTCTCCCAGCTCCGGCAGCGCCAAGCGTAGGTTCCTCATCGCCACCCGCCGCAGCCGCGGCAACACCAAATCCAATACACGCACGTAGACACCCGCCAGCCGCTCCGCCACCTTGCGCGAACACAGTGCCAGCGTCAACATCACCCCACGGGCTGCCAGATAGTGAAGAGTGTGGCGCGCCAAGCGGTCTATTCTATCCAGCCGCCGCCCAGCACTTGGTCCCCGTCATAGAACACCGCGCCTTGGCCCGGCGTCACCGCACGCTGCGGCTCATCAAAGCGAACCTCGGCCCTTCCGCCCGCCAGCGCCTGCACGCTCGCCGCCGCAGGAACATGCTTGTTCCGGATCCGCACCTGCGCTCGCACCACGCCGGCAGGTTCCGCGATCGAGATCCAATTCACCTCCCTCGCCGTGAACCGGCCCCGCAGCAACTCATCATTCGACCCCACAATCACGCGCCGGCTTTCCGGCTCCGTCGCGATCACGTAAAGCGGCTCGCCGGTGGCGATTCCCAGCCCCTTGCGCTGTCCCACCGTGTAATGGTGGATGCCGGCATGCTGGCCCAGTTTGCGGCCGCTTGTCGTCACGATTTCCCCCTGCGCCTGCCTCGTGTCGATGCCTTGCTCTGCAAAATAGGCTTCGATAAATGCTGCGTAATCCCCGTTCGGCACAAAACAGATCTCCTGGCTGTCGCCCTTGTCCGCCACGGGAATCTTCAGCTCCCGCGCCAGCTCACGAACCTCCTTTTTCTGATATCCGCCCAGCGGGAACATCGTCCGTGCCAGCTGTGCCTGCGTCAGTCCGAACAGAAAATACGTCTGATCCTTCGATGCGTCCGCTGCCCTCAAAAGTTGATACCTGCCCGAATCTTGCCGCACCCGCGCATAGTGCCCCGTCGCCACTCTCGTTGCCCCGACGCCTTCCGCCATCTCCAGGAACTGGTCAAACTTCACCAGGTTGTTGCACAGCGTGCACGGGATCGGCGTCCGTCCAGCCAGATAATCCTCCACAAACGGCTTCACCACCTGCTCCTCGAACCGCCGCTCAAAATCCACCACGTAATAGGGAATCCCCAGCTGCGACGCCACCGCCCGCGCATCGTAAACATCGTCCAGCGAGCAGCAACGCCCCGTCGGCTCATCCGGCATCAGCTCCGGCAGCCGCCTCTGATTCCACAACTGCATCGTCAGTCCAATCACACGCCGCCCTTCCCGATGCAGCAATCCCGCAACCACGGAGCTGTCCACTCCGCCCGACATCGCTACCGCAATCAGATCATCCTGCATGCGCGTAACTCGGCGATAGCCGCCGCAGATGCGCCGCCGCGGCCGCCACCGCCTCCACCAGCGCGTCCACCTGCTGCTCATCATTGGAGCGGCCCAGCGAAAACCGCAGGCTTGACTTGGCCTGCTCCGCCGTCAACCCCATCGCAAGAAGCACGTGCGAGGGCTTCACTGCTCCGGAAGAGCAGGCCGCGCCTGTCGAAACCGCGAATCCACGCAGGTCCAGCGCGATCACCATCGCCTCCCCTTCAATTCCATCAAAGCGCAGATTCGTCGTATTCGGCGTTCGCTCCCCAACGCCATTCACTGTAACCCCGGCCACCCGGTCCACAATCGCCGCCTCCAGCCGGTCGCGCAGCGCAGCGATCCTCCCAGCCTCCTCCGCTTTCCGCGCCACCTCCGCCGCCGCCCCCATGGCTGCGATTCCAGGAACATTCTCCGTCCCGGGCCGCTGCGCCTGCTCCTGGCGTCCCCCGTGAAACAGCGCATCCAGCGTCAGCTTCCCGCGCACGAAAAACGCCCCGCTGCCCTTGGCGCCATAAAACTTATGCGCGCTCACCGAATACAGATCCAGTCCAAGCGAGTCCACCTGCACCGGAATCTTCCCCGCTGCCTGCACCCCGTCGCTATGCATCACCACTCCCGCTTCCCTCGCGATTGCCCCAATCTCCGCCACCGGCTGCACCACTCCCGTTTCGTTGTTCGCATGCATGCACGAAATCAGAACGGTGTGCGGCCTCAACTGCCGCCGGAACATCTCCGGGTCCAACACCCCGCGCGAATCCACGCCCAGATAAGTTACTTCCACCCCTTCCCGTTCCAGTTGCGCACACGCGCTCAGCACCGCCGGATGTTCGACGGCAGTGGTAATCACATGCTTCCGCTCCCCCGGCCGCGAGCGCACTGCACCCAGAACCGCCAGGTTGGCCGCCTCCGTCCCCCCGCTGGTGAACACTACTTGCTTGGCCGCGCAGCCTAGCAACGCCGCCACCTGCCCGCGTGCCTTCTCCAGCTGATGACGAGCCATTTGGCCGTCCCGGTGAATGCTGCTTGGGTTGGCCCAGCAACTCTTCACCGCCTCCTGCATCGCCGTGCATGCCTCCGGGCAAACCGGCGTGGTCGCGTTATGATCGAAGTAGTAACGATTCACTTGCCTAAGAAGAGCCCTAGAAACATTTTACAGCCTATGCCGGGCGTTCTCACTCTCACCACCGATTTCGGCACTGACGACCACTTCGTCGGCGTCATGAAAGGCGTGATTCTCAAAATCGCGCCCTCCGCCAAGCTCATCGACATCACCCACTCCGTCACTCCCTTCTCCGTCACCGAGGGCGCCTTTGAAATCGGCGAAGCCTACCGCTGGTTCCCCAAGAAAACCGTCCACCTCGTCGTTGTGGATCCCGGAGTCGGTAGCGCGCGCCGCCCCATTGTCGTCGAAGCCGGCGGCCAGTATTTTGTCGGGCCCGATAACGGTGTCTTCTCCATGATCTATAGCCGCAACCTTCATTCGGTCCGCCACATCAGCAACAAAAAATACTTCCTCCGCAACGTCAGCCAGACTTTCCATGGGCGTGATATTTTCGCGCCCGTCGCCGCCCACCTCGCGCGCGGCGTCAAGCCATCTCTCGTCGGCAAGCGCGTCGACAACTACGTCCGTGGCGATTCCGGCAAGCCTGTGCGAACCGGAACTCGATGCTGGGCCGGTATGATCCTCAAGGTCGACCGCTTTGGCAACATGATCACCAATTTCCATGTCGAGGAATTCCCCGACGTTCTTAACCGTCCTTTCGTCCTGCTGGCAGGCATCCGCACCACCGACAAGCTCATCCATAATTTCACCGAAGCTTCTCCAACCGAACCCGCAGTCGTCGTCGGCAGCTCCGGCTTCCTCGAAGTCGTCGTGAATCAAGGTTCTGCCGCCAAACTGCTCGGCTGCGCCAACGGGTCACCAGCGGAGTTGAGCATCTACTGATGCCCGAATTGCCTGAAGTGGAGGCAGTTTGCAGAAAACTGCGGCCTGCCGAAGGCCTCCTCATCCGCGGCGTTACCATCCGCCGGTGCGCCTCCCCCAATGTCCGCCGCGCCAAAGGACGCAAGCTGGAGCAGGTCGAACGCCGCGGCAAGCATCTTCTCCTCCGCCTCAGTGGTGGCAAGACCCTTCATGTCCACTTGCGGATGTCCGGCAATCTGTTCCTTCTCCCATCCGCACCCGCTCCATCCGATGCCCGCGCCTTGTTCCGGCTCGATGGCGCTGCCTCTATCGTGCTCGAAGATCCCAGGGCGCTGGCGCGCATGGAATTGGTCGACACCTCCACTCTCGATCTTCAGTTAAGCCGCCTTGGGCCGGAACCCCTCGAACCCGCCTTCACCAAACAATGGCTGGTCACGCAGGCTAAGCGTTCCCGCCTCCCCGCCAAGCTCTTTCTCATGGACCAGTCGAAAATCGCCGGCCTCGGCAACATCTACGCCGCCGAAGTGCTCTTCCGCAGCCGCATCAACCCCCGTAAGCCGATAAAAACCCTAACCACTATTCGCCTCAGCCGCCTGCACGCCGCCATTGTAGGCGTACTGGACGATGCGGTACAATCTGCCTGTATCGCCTATTCCGGCCCGGGTGGTTTTCTAGATTCCGAGACTTTTCCTCTTGCCGTTTACGGCCGGGAGGGGCAGCCTTGCCTCTACTGCCGCCGCTCCATTCGACGCCTGTCGCAGGGCGGCCGTTCCACCTACTTTTGTCCGGGTTGCCAGAGATAAACGTGGCCACTGATCTCATTGAAGTTGATTTCGACAAGCCTGCTCCCGATGCCTTGGCCCGCGCCGGCGCTGTCATCCGCTCCGGGGGGGTCGTCGCCATCCCCACCGATGCCCTTTACGTTCTCGTTGCTGACCCTTTTAACCTCCACGCCGTCGGCAAGGTTTTTCAGGCCAAGGGCCGCGAAATCCACCGCTCCCTGCCTTTGCTGGTCAGTGATCTGTTCATGGCTGAAGATCTCGCCGCCGAGCTCACCGCCCGTTTCTACCTGCTTGCCCGGCGCTTCTGGCCCGGTCCTTTGACCCTCATTGTCCCCGCTTCCGCCAAGGTCCCCTTAAAAGTCACCGGGAACACCGGCCGCCTCGCCATGCGTCAGCCCAGATCCGGGGTCGCCAGCGGGATGCTGGATTGGCTCGGACAGCCCTTGATCGCCACCAGCGCGAACATCAGTGGCATGCCCACCTGCGCCAGCGGTATCGAAGTTTTCGGTACCATGGACGGCCGCATCGACCTCGTGCTTGACGGGGGCGGCTGCCCGGGGCTTGGTGCAACCACCGTCGATATCACCGAACTCATCTGGCGTGTCATCAAGTACGGTGTCATCGAGGAAAAGCAGATCGCCGAATGCCTCTCTGGTCCTAAGAATTCGGATTAGTTTTCAAAAAAATATTTGATTTTTATCCTGCTCTATGAATATTCTTTTCATTGGCGACATTTTTGCTTCCCCTGGTCGGGATATCGTGGCTTATCAATTCTCCAAAATCGTTGCCCGAGAACGCATCGACCTGGCCATCGCCAACGTCGAGAACTCCGCCGGCGGCTTCGGCGTCACTCCCCCGCTCGCCGATGAGATGTTCGGTCTCGGCATCGACGTCCTCACCAGTGGAAATCACATTTGGGATCGCAAGGAGATCTTCCCCTATCTCGACAAGCAACCCCGCCTCTTACGCCCTGCCAACTATCCCCAAGGTTGCCCCGGCCGAGGGCTCGCCGTCGTCCAGTCCCGCTCCGGCCAACCCTGCGCCGTCTTCAATCTTCAGGGCCGAACCTACATGCCTTCCACCGATTGTCCGTTTCAAACCGCGGACCGGCTCCTGGATGGCCTGGACCCCTCCATTCGGATCAAGTTCGTCGATTTTCACGCGGAAGTCACCAGTGAAAAAATGGCTATGGGATGGCACCTCGATGGCCGCGTCTCCGCCGTCATCGGCACCCACACCCACGTCCCCACCGCTGACTCCCGCATTCTCCCGGAAGGCACTGCCTACCAGACAGACTCCGGCATGACTGGGCCCTACGATTCCGTGATCGGTGTTCAAAAGGAGCCCATTCTGGACAAGTTCAAAACGGCTTTGCCTGTTCGCATGGAAGCCGCACGCGGCCTCGTCGAACTTCATGGCGTCGTCGTCACGGTGGACGAGAATACGGGAAAGGCCTTGTCGATTCAACGCATCAGGGCCAATTATGAGGGCTACTCTCTGGCAGATTAACTGGCTCAACTTTTCCGCCGATGTTGCCGATGGTAGTCCATTGGTATAGATGGATAGTGTCAGGCTGTCTAGTTCTTAGTTAACATCTTTAAAATGAGTCGGTTGCGGGCAGTTTCTCCAGCCCTCTGCCACCTTTTAACGTCTTTATCCATGAAACTGTCCATGAAGTTGGAGCTGAAATCCCGAATTTGGATGTGGGCCAGTGTCTCCTTGGCTACCGCTTCGCTGGGTCTGGGGCTGTCTCTGATCAACTCCATCACGCGTAGCCAGCGCGAATCCGAGCTTTGGGCCGGCCGGATCAAGCGGATTCAGTCCGCTAGCTCGACTTGGGCAGAACTTCATGATAATACGGAACATAGGGATGCTTCTGACTTACAGAAAGGCTTTCTTGACTACACCCGGTTGGCCGCATCCGTTCAGGCCGACTGGCCAGAAGACAGCAACCTCAAAAACTTTCTGCAGCGCAGCAAGGACCTTTTGCAGTGGAAGCTCGGCGAAGGCCGGAAAGCAGAATCCTCTCAATCGGTCGAGGAACGCGCCCTGCTGATGCAGGAGTGGCGATCCAGGCTGGCTCAAAGCAACGCCTCCTTTGCACTTGCCCTGTCCGGGCCGCTGGAAAAATGGCGTGACTCCGGGCTGCTTGCCGTCTTGGGCTGCCTTTCTGCCCTCATGCTCATCTTCCTTCAAAGAACTTACCGCCGCGAGATCCGCGACAGGCTCGCGGCCGAGCAGGCTTTGCGGGCCTCCGAGGCCAGATATCGTGGCTTGTTCGAACATGTCTTGGAGGGGGTCTATCAAAGCACTCCCGAGGGGCGGATCATCGCCGCCAACCCCGCTCTGCTCAGTATGTTTGGCTTCGAGTCGCTGCAGGATCTGGCCTCCTTCGACGTCCGCGATCTTTACTTCCGTCCGGAGGACCGCCCCAGAATCACCTCCAAACTCGAGCAGGATGGGTTCCTCAAGAACCTGGAAGTGCGGCTCCGCCGCAGAGACGGACAGATCATCACTGTGCTGGAAAACGCCCGCGTCGTTCACGACGATACCGGGAAGGTCCTCTGCTACGAGGGCACCTTGACCGAAATCACCGAACGCAAGGCCGCCGAAGAAGCTGCCCTCAACCACACCAGGCTCGTTGAGGAAGCCCGCGCCAAGCTCGAGGAGCAGGCCAAGCAACTCCTGGAGCAGAGCTTTGAACTGGCCGAAGCCAGGGATCGCGCCGTCCAGGTTTCCCGCCTCAAGTCGGAATTCCTCGCCAATTTAAGCCACGAGATTCGCACTCCAATGAACGGCGTCATTGGCATGTCGGGACTCCTGCTGGATACGCCCCTCACTCAGGAGCAGCGCGAATTTGCCGATACCATGGGCCGTTCGGCAGCCTCCCTGCTCAGCACGCTCAACGAGATCCTCGACTACTCCAGAATTGAAACTGGTCAAATTGAACTCGCTCAGGAGCCTTTTTCTCTCCGCGAAACCGTGGAAGAGGTCGTCGATGCAATGGCCGAATTGGCCGAACGGAAGGGCCTCGAACTGGTCTGCCAGGTGCGCCCACAGACCCCTGACGAACTTGTTGGCGACCACTCCCGCCTCGCGCAGATCCTCCGAAACCTCCTCAGCAATGCCATCAAATTCACCCAATCGGGTGAGGTTGCCGTTACCGTTAGCGCTTCCTGGCAGACCCCGGCTGAGGCCTTTCTCCGCTTTCAGGTGGAAGACAGCGGTGTCGGCGTTGCTCCGGAATCCTTCGTCCGTCTCTTTGAACCCTTTGCTCAGGTCGACGGCGGTTCGGCACGCCAATACGGGGGAACCGGCCTCGGACTTGCCATCTCCAAGCAATTGGTGGAACGTATGGGCGGTCAAATCGGAGTCGAGAGCGAGCCGGGCCAAGGCTCCCTGTTCTGGTTCCTTGTCCGGCTGCCCAAGCAAAGCATCTCCGAGCACAACCTAAGCCCCCGTCAAAAGAACATCGCCGCTTTGCGGGGTAAGTCCGTTCTCGTCATCGATGACGTGCCCAGCGCTCGCGGCGCACTCGTCGAATTGCTTTCTGGCTGGGGAATGAGAGCCGTTGCCGCCGGAGATCCTGAACTCGCCTTGCGGCTCCTCCGCGGTGAAGCTGCCGCGGGCGGCCGTTTCGATTTCGCCCTCCTCGATTACGAGATGCCCGGCATGGGCGGTCTCGAACTTGCCGAATCCATTCTCGCCGATCCCGCCGTGGCTCCCGCCGCGCTCATTCTCGTCACACCTTACAGCCAGCGCAGCTTCCATCATGAAACGCTCATGCAAGGCATTCGCGTCATGCTCTCCAAGCCCGTGCTGGAGTCCAGGCTCCTTGCCGCCTTCGTTCATTGTCTTCGTGAAGGTTCCACAACCAGCGACTTGGAAAAGATGGGAGAAAAAGTCCAGCAACAAGCCGATTCCGCGCTCTCCGCTGCCTCCGCATCGCTTCCCGCCGCGATCGACCGCGTCCTCATCGCCGAAGACAACCTCGTGAATCAGAGGGTCGCCCTGCGCCTCGTCCAGAAGCTCGGCTTGTCCGCCGATGTCGCCTGCAGCGGCCAGGAAGCCATTGACGCCGTTCGCCAGCGCCGCTACAGTCTCATCCTGATGGATTGCCAGATGCCAGGTACCGATGGTTTCGAGGCCACCGCCGCCATCCGCCGCTTGCAGTCCTCCTCCGGCCGCATCCCCATCATCGCCATGACCGCCAATGCCATGCATGGAGACCGCGAAAAATGCCTCGCCGCCGGCATGGACGACTATATCAGCAAGCCCGTTAATTTCGACCATCTCCGCGAAATCATTGGCCGCTGGCTCCAACACAGCCGCGTCGCGAAACTCGGCGCCTGATCACATCCTCTTCTCCCACCGGGCTGCTACATTAGTCTCTTATGCCCGATTCCCGCAAGCTTCGCAGCCAGGATTGGTTCTATTCGCTCGAATACTATAGTTTCGCCCGCCGCGCCTACCTTCGCAGCGAAGGCCTCACTCGCGAGAGCATTCAAGGCAAGCCCGTCATCGGCATCTGCAACAGCTGGAGCGAGCTCAACCACTGCAACCTCCACCTCCGCGATGTCGCCGAGGCCGTCAAACGCGGCGTCTGGCAGGCAGGCGGCGTTCCTCTCGAATTCCCCACCATCTCCCTCGGCGAAGTGTTCATGAAGCCCACAACCATGCTCTTCCGCAACCTGATGGCCATGGATGTCGAGGAATCCATTCGCGCCAATCCCCTCGACGGTGTTGTCCTGCTCTGCGGCTGCGATAAAACCACCCCCGCTCAACTCATGGGCGCCGCCAGCGCCAACATCCCCGCCATCATGGTCCCCGGCGGCCCCATGCTCAGCGGCCATTGGCGCGATCAGGAGATCGGCTCCGGCACCGACATGCGTAAGCTGTTTGATCTCTACCGCATCGGCAAACTCAACGAGGAGCAGTTCGCCGAAGTCGAGGGCTGCTCTGCACGCAGCAACGGCCATTGCATGGTCATGGGCACCGCATCCACCATGGCCAGTATCGCCGAAGCCCTCGGCATGACTCTTCCCGGCTGCGCCGCCATCCCCGCCGTCGACTCCCGCCGCAAGGCCATCGCTGAGCTCAGCGGACGCCGCATTGTCGAAATGGTCCGGGAGGATCTCACACCCTCCCGCATCATGACTCATGAGGCGCTGGAAAACGCGATCACCGTCGACATGGCCATCGGCGGCTCCACCAACGCCGTCGTCCATCTCATCGCCATCGCCGGCCGCCTCGGCATCGAAATCACTCTCGAGGATTTCCACCGCATCTCCCAAAAAACCCCTTACATCGTCAACGTGAAGCCTTCCGGCAGCTACCTCATGGAGGATTTTTTCTACGCCGGCGGCCTTCCCGCGGTCATCCGGAATCTGCTCCCGCTATTACATCGAGACTGTCTCACCGTCACCGGCAAGAGCCTCGCGGAAAACGTTGCCGCCGCCGAATGTTTCAAACCCGATGTCATCCGCACGCTCGACAAGCCCCTCTCTCCGGAAGGCGGCACCCTCGTCCTCTACGGCAATCTCGCCCCCGATGGCGCCGTCATCAAGCACACTGCTGCCTCTGCTCACCTGCTTCAGCACCGCGGAAAAGCCTACGTTTTCGACCAGTACTACAAGATGCTCGAGGAACTGGAGCGCGATGACCTGCCGGTCGATGAGAACACCGTTCTTGTACTCAAGAACGGTGGCCCCCATGGTGGACCCGGTTTCCCCGAATGGGGCCACATCCCCATGCCCAAAGTGCTTCTCAAACGCGGCATCACCGATGTCGTCCGCATCTCCGATGCTCGCATGAGTGGAACCAGTTTCGGCACTGTCGTCCTTCACATCGCCCCCGAATCGGCCATCGGCGGACCCCTCGCCGCCGTGCAGACCGGCGACGAAATTATCCTCGATGCCGCCGCCCGCCGCATCGACGTCACCCTGCCGCCCGGCGAACTCGATCGCAGGCTCGCCGCTTTCGAGCGCCCCAAGCCGCACTACAATCGCGGCTACGGCAAGATGTTTCTGGATCATATTCAACAGGCCAACCTCGGCTGCGACTTCGACTTCTTGCGTGCCTTAAAATAGCGGCTAACGCTCCAGCCGCTTCAGCGTCTCCAGCAGCACCCGCCCTACTGCCTCCAGGCTTGCCGCGCTCAGCTTGTCCATCGTGTCTTCCTCGCTGTGCCAGTATTGGTTGCCGGGGCCGTAGTCGAAATCGATCAGGTCGCACGCCTTCACACCCAACCGCACAAACGGCATGTGATCATCCTCGATCGCCCCATACTCGGCCAAAAACCTGCTTCCATAGCCCAGATCCGCCGCCACACCCCAGATCAGCGACACCAGTTCCCGCGACGAATTCGTTTCCCGCAGGATACCCAGCTCCCTGTCCCCGATCATGTCCACGTTGATCAGCGCCTCAATCCGCTCCAGCTTTCCCTCCCGCTGCCACCGCGCCGCAAGATGACGGCTGCCGTGCAATCCGTCCGTTGCCGACCAGTGCTCCAGCGCCTCTTCGCCGTCGAAGAAAACCAGATAGACATCGTGCCGGCTCTGTGCCCGCCGCAGCGCCCGCGCCAGCTCCAGCAACAGCCCTGTTGATGAACCTCCATCATTGGCCCCCACAAAATGCACCCCTGGCATTCGCTTCGTGTCGTAGTGCCCCGTGAAGACTACCGCCTTCCCCGATTTGCCTCTCCGGAACGCCATTATGTTTTCCATCGCCATCAAGCCCAGCGGAGTGCTCGCCGTGAACCGATCCTCCACCATCTGCCAACCCAGCGATCTCAGCTCTTTCTTCAGATACCCCCGCAGTTCGCTCAACGCCTTCGACCCCGGCGGCCGCGGCCCGAACTCCACCACTTTGCGCGTGTACTCCAGCGCGCCGGCTCCCGAGAATTGCGCCGGGCAGCACCCCGCCACCACCCAGCCGAGAATCAGGATTGCTTCCAGGCGTGGCATATGTAGCCCATCGTGAAATGACGCTGCCGGTCCAGCCCATCCAGCAGTGGCAGCACCAGCGCCGCCGGTGCCATCAGAATCGCCGCAACAATGAACAGCGGGCCGGGAAAAAACTGCAGGCTGTTCAGCAGCCTCCGGCTCAACAGCGCGAACATTCCTCCGCATGCTTCAATCTCGATCCTCTCGAACCCGGCCTTGGTTAACAGATACCGCACCCCGTGCTCGGTATACCGGTAGTAGTCATGCGGCGCCTGGTGCACTTCCCACTCCATCGGGACCGCCAGCAGCAGCCGTCCCCCCGGCCGCAGCGTCCGATGAATCTCCTCCAGCACGCGGGATGGCTCCCTCACATGTTCCAGCGTCACCAGGTTCACGCACGCATCCATCGTGCGGGATGCCAGCGGCAGATCCGCAAGGTCGGCGATGCAATCCAACCTCGAGTAGTTCCAATTCATATCCCCGATCCCCAGATCAACCGCGAGATAGCGTTGCCGCGAAAACAGATGCGCGTATTGCAGTTCGCCCGCTCCCGCATCCAGCACTCTCGAACCATCAGCCAGCGAAGCCGCAAACTCGCTCGCCGATTTTTCGATCATCGTTTCGAATCGCAGTAAATAACGGCGCAGCCAGCCCGGCAGGCGGCCTGACAACGCCCCATACATCATGCCTTCTTGCGTGCCTCCACCATCACCGTCGAGCCTGCGTGGCAGGCTGCTTCCAGCAATGCGAACGGCACCGACGCCGCCACCAGCCCCAGATACAGAATGTCCTTCCACAGCCGCATCCGCGGACTCTCACGCGCCTGCCGGATCCGCCGCGCCATCGGATCCAGCCACGGCGCCAGGCTCGTTGCCAGTCCCGCCGGATTATCCCTTAAGGAGAAGTACTTCGTCCTCACGATTTCAAACCCGCACCGGTCCAGCAGGATCTCCAGGTCCCGCAGCCGGAAGTTGATCAGGTGCCTCGGAATGTCCACTCCCGACCACAAATCGCCCAGCAACAGAAATTGCCAGCACCCCGCATTGGGCACTTGCACCACAAGCCTTCCCTCCGGCCTCAGCAGCGAGTGTGCCGACTCCAAGTACGCCACCGGATCATAAAGATGCTCCAGCACGTGGAACATGGTGATCGTGTCGAACAGGCCCGCCGGCAATGGAGCGTGCGACAGCATGCCGCACACGGCCGGGACTCCGTTCTGCCGCCATGCCACCGATGCCGCCCCTAGCGAGAAATCCAGCCCCAACACCGCATGGCCCCGTTCGGCCAGCATTCTCAAGAACAGGCCGCCTCCGCAGCCCACGTCCATCACCCCCGCCTGGCGTCCGCTTTCACCCACTGCATGCCGCATCGCCGCCGTTACAAATCTCACATGATCACGCAGCACGAACCGCCGGTACATCTCCTCCAGCCGCGACGCCGTGTCCTGCTCCGGCACAAACCAGTAGTCCTTGGGATAGTAATGCCAGAGTTCGGACGGTTCCGGCCAGGGAAACAGCCTCATCAGCCGGCACGCGTCGCATTCAATCACTTGGAATCTCTTGTCCGTCGTCTGATACAGCCGATCGGTTCCCTGAAACAACACCTGCGCCCCTTGATGCCCGCACGCAGGACACGGGTCCGTCTCCGGCGTCAGCTCCAGTTGCGGAACATCCTCCCGCTTGCCACCGCCACTGCGCACCGGTGCGCTTAGACGGCTTCTTCCATTAGCTCCTTCAGCGAGATCCGGTGCCGGATCAGCATCGTCGTCAGGTTCCACCCGCTGATACGCCGGATCGGCTGCAACTCCCGCCGCTTCCTCAACATCCGTGGCAGCATCTTCAGAGCCTGGAGGTCGGCGCGCAACAGCGCCGCCGCTACCTGCAGTTTTCCATTCAGGCCGGGGAACCGCCCCACTTCCCCCTTGCTCCTCAACGCGGCCCACACGCCGGCGCCCAGTCTTATCAGGTAGAACGCGCCGTTTAGCCAAAGCAGACTCCACGGAAATAGTTTGAACGCCAGCAGTACACGGTTCCTCTCAATCAATTCAAGCCTTCTCGAGGCCAGTACCCCCAGCGTCGAGGCGCGATGGTGCCTCACCACCGCCGCCGGTACATATAAGCACTTCCATCCGGCTATTCTAGCGCGCAACCCCAGCTCAGCGTCGTCCCCATACGCGAAGAAGTCCTCGTCGAACCCGCCGATCTCTTCCAGCATCCCCCGCCGGTACATCGCCGCGCAGCCGTCCGGAAACAGCACCTCTTCCTCCGCGTCATACTGTCCCACATCTTTTCTTCCCGAGCCGCGTCCCCGATTCTGCCCGTCCAGATACATCAGGTGCCCCGCCTTGTCGATTCTACTCGGATCCTCGTACACCAGGATCTTGCAGGCCGCCATCCCCACATCTTCCCGTTCCTTCACCGCTCCCACCAGCTTCGCCAGCCAGTCCGGCTCGGCCTCCGCGTCGTTGTTCAATAACGCGATCCACTCCCCTTCCGCCACCGCGATCCCCTGATTGTTCGCCGCGCAGAATCCTAGATTCGTCGCGTTGGCGATCCGCTTCACAGGCAGCTCCGCCGTGGCCGGGAACTCCCGCTCCATCATCTCCAGACTCCCGTCGGTGGACCCGTTGTCCACCACGATGATCTCTAGCCTTATCCCTCTCTGCCGCCGCAATGACTCCAGGCAATTGCGCAGCAGGTCGCGGCGGTTCCAGTTGACCACGATGGCCGATACGAGATTCTCACGGTTGTCACCCACCAACTGTAGTATTATAACGTCAAGGATGACAGAGAGTTAGACTATGGCTTCTCTCGGTAACCGGCTGCGTCAGCAGCGGCTCGCCCGCGGCGTGGAATTGTCCGCCATCGCCGCCGAGACCCGCATTGGTGTCCGCTATCTGGAAGCTCTCGAAAACGAGGATCTTGCCGTTCTCCCAGGCGACATTTTTGCACGCAGCTTCGCTCGCCAATACGCGCGCTTCATCGGCATCGACGACGTCGAAATCGAAGACTTGGTTCGCGAGTGCTTCCAGCCTGAGGAACACACTCCCGTGCTCGATTCTCCCGCCCCGCCTGGTCCCATCCACGTCGAACCCATTCCAGAACTGGCCTCCGTCAGCGGACGTAAATTCCCTTGGCCGATGGTTGGCTTGGCAGCCGCCTTGGTCGCCTGCACCGGCCTCTACATTGGATGGCAGAAGGTTCAGGATGCTTGGCTTGCCTCTGATTCACAGGCATCGGCGCCGGTGCCCCCGGAAAAGAATACCGTTACGCCGGCCCAGCCCACTTCCCTTTCAGAAGCTCCTCACCCGTCCCCTGACGTTCAGACAGTCGCAGTCGAACTTCCAGTGCCCGCTGCAGGTTCCAATGGCATGCTTGTCAAACTCGTCGCTTCGGAAAAAACCTGGGTCTCCATCTCCGCCAATGGCAAGGTCGTCTTTAGCGGCATCCTTCAGCCAAACGAAGTCCGCAACCTGGCCGGCGTGGAACGTGCCCGCATGGTCGTCGGTAACGCCGGCGGGCTCGAGGTTCTCACCGACGGCAAGTCCATCGGCCCCATCGGCCCTCCTGGCCAAGTCCGCGTTGTCCTGATTACTCCCGAAGGTCCTCAGATCATTCGCAGGCCGCCTTCCGACCACCCCAACGAAAGCAGTGATTCCGGCGCTCACTAATCCTACGACGCCGCTATCCCGTCCGCCGCCACCCCCCGCCTCTTCCGTCTCCTCATCTCTCGCTTCTCGAGCAGCAGCAGCTCTCGACGCCGCCTCAGCTTGATCCGGTCGTCCACCTTCCGCCAGAATTTCCCGAAGTACATCGCGGCCGACAGCAAGCTGAAGAAAACCACCCCCCACATCCATGCCATCGCCGGCGCCCGCAGCGTTGGCCAACTGACGCTCAGCAGCAACAGTGACACCGCGATCACCTGGCTCACCATTTTTGTCTTCCCCAGGTCGCTCGCCTTGATCGTGTATCCCGCCGACGCCGCGATCCCTCGCAATCCCGTCACCGCGAACTCCCGCCCGATTATCAATATCGCCATCCACCCAGCCAGCAGCCGGACCTGAACCAGCGAAATCAACGCCGCCGAAATCAGTAGCTTGTCCGCAATCGGGTCCAGTAGCGTTCCCACCGTCGTTACTTGTCCCCATCGACGCGCCAGATAGCCGTCCAGCAGATCCGTCGCCGCCGCCGCCAGGAAGATCGCCAGCGCCAGTATCTCGTTCGTCACCACAACCGCCCCCATTTGGAACGTGCGGCTGTCCTGCACCAGCGCCGCCACCAGCAGCGGGACAAAGAAGATTCGCAGCAGCGTCAGGATGTTCGGAACATTCATCCGGTACAGCCAATATAAAACGCATTGGGGGATATATACAATCAGCCGGTCTCAAACCGCCTCAACCGCCGCCGGATCGACTCCGGGATCTCCGCCCTCACCCGGCACCCCTCTTCCTTCCACCGCGACTCCAATACCCGCCCGTACTCGTGTACCAAGTGCAGTTGCCCCGTATCGGCATGCGGAAACTCTAACTCCACCTCCTGCACTGGATCCACCGCAAGCATCTCATCGGTGGTTTCTAGCAGCGCTTCCATTCCCTCGCCCTTCAGCGCAGACACCGCTACCGCCTTCGGGCTGCTCTCGGTCTCCACTCCCGCATCCGCCAGCAATCTCCTCGCCAGCGTCCCCGTATCCAGGCTGTCTTCCCCCAAACGGTCCGTTTTCGTCAATACCAGCAGTTGTGGCGTCGATGCCGCCCCGATTTCGCTTAGAACCGTCATCACCTGCGCCATCTGTTCCGGTGCCTGCACCGCGCTGCTGTCCACCAGATGCAACAGAAGCGATGCTTCCGTCACCTCCTCCAGCGTCGCGCGAAAGGCCTTCACCAGCGTCGACGGCAGATTCGAGATAAAACCCACCGTGTCGCTCAGCAGCGCCCGCCTCCTCGATGGAAGCACGATCTGCCGCACCGTCGGATCCAGCGTCGCGAACATCTTCGCATCCGCAAGCACCCCCGCCCCCGTCAGCCGGTTAAACAGTGTCGACTTGCCGGCGTTGGTGTAGCCCACCAGCGCCACTGTTGCCAGCGGCACCGCCCGCCGCTGCTGCCTCTGCACTCCACGGTGTGACCGTACCGATTCCAGTTCCTGCTCTATTCTACGGATCCGCCGGAAGATCCGCCGCCGGTCCGTTTCCAACTGTGTTTCCCCAGGTCCCCGGGTTCCGATCCCGCCGCCCAGCCGCGACATGGCCACGCCTCGGCCCGTCAGTCTAGGCAGCAGATAGTTCAACTGCGCCAGTTCCACCTGCAGTTGCCCCTCGCGCGTCCGCGCACGTCGCGCGAATATGTCCAGGATTAGCTGCGTACGGTCCAGGATCTTGCACAGCAGGCTTTTTTCCAGGTTCCGCAGCTGCGTCGGGCTCAGGTTCCGGTCAAACAGAATCAGGTCCGCCTCAAACGCCTCGGCCTCTTCTTTCAACTCCTGTAGCTTGCCCGCCCCGATCAGCGTGGCCGCCACCGCCGATTCCCGCGTCTGCTGCACCTTCGACACAACTTCCGCCCCGGCGCTGGTGGCCAGTGTTTCCAACTCCTGGAACCACCCATCGCCGCCTTGCGCCTTCGGAAGGCTGACCGCCCCCTTCCCTGCCTGGCCTCTCAGTTCCAGCCCGACAAGGATGGCCCGCTCCCTTTCCCCGGATGGCAAGTTTTCTCTGGTTACTCCGTTGTCTCCCTGGGTGCCGCCGGCATGCCGTGCGAGGCCCCGGCCGCCGCGGCGCTGCTTTGCGGCGCCGTACCCGTGTGTCCCGCTTTCCCGACCACCACCGTGGAAATGGCGTGCTTGAAGATCAACTGCTCCTGGCTGTTGGACTCCAGCACCACCGAATACTTGTCGAAGCTTCTGATTCGCCCGCTCAGCTTCACCCCGCTCATCAAATAAATCGTCAGGAAGATCCGTTCCTTACGGGCGTGATTCAGAAAAGCTTCTTGAATGTTCTGGGTTAGCTTCTCCATTCTCAGTTTCCTTTGGCCTGTGGGGCTAATGTTTTTCCCGGAGACTCTTTACCGGTCCAGATGATTGTACCTCAATCTCCTTCGTACTATGCTCTGCCTAGTGTTCCTCTTCATGCTCCGCCTCCATGGCTACCGCCGAACACCACTGCTCCAGCTCGGCCCGGGTCACCATCCGCGATCCCTCTCTCTGCGCCTCCGCCAAACGGAACTCCTGTGCCCCCGCAAACTCCTCCTCCAGATTGAACCCCGGTGGTGACTTCAGCGATGGCACTCTCGTGATGCCGTCGCGTTCGATCCAGCATTCGGCCCCGCCTGACAGCCGGAACCCTATCTTCGTCTGACGCCGGATCGCCTGCTTGCGGGCGTCGTTCAGCTTCATTCGCCTACATCATGAACGAGAAGCCCGCCGACACTTCCATGTGCCGCAACTTCCCGCTCGCTCCCGGCAGATCAAAAGGTTTGCCAGTCAGGTATTCCCGCACGTCGAACCGGATTCCCCACATCTCTGTCACCCGAACCTTGATTCCCCCTCCGTAGTTCACCCCAAACTTGTTCGAGCCGCCCCCTTGCGTCACCGAAGCGCCAGGCGGCACAAAGTTGCTGAAATGCACTCCGCCGGTCGCAAACGGCCTCACCTTGGTTCCCTCCGGTGTCGCATAGACCAGGAAGTTATATAGCCCCTGATGGATCGCCATGCCGCTTTCTTCCGGAGGTGTCGTCGCAAACCGTAGCTGCGTCCGGTTGTACGCATATCCGAACTCGTGCGCGAAGAAGCTCCAGTTGTTCAGCGTCATCCGGAATCCCATCCGCCAGCCGTCCTCCAGCGTCGTCTGGATACCGCCGCCCGGTGCGCCCGTGCTGATCGTGCCGATGTTGCGTCCGCTCAACCGGCTCACTCCGCCGTGCACGCCGACCTCGAACACCTGGCCATACATTCCCGCTGCCATCATCGTGAGTAGGATCGTGTGTTTGATCATGGTGTTTCTTCAGTGTACGATAGTTTCCGCCGCCACCACTCGTAAAATGGCAACCCCGCCGCGATCAGTCCCAGCCCCGCCAGCGCCTGCACAGGCGCCGTCCACAATGTATTCGCCAGCAGCAGCCCCGTCACCGTAACAAATGCCACCGGTACCCACGGGTATCCCCAACTCCACTCCTGACCCGCCGCCCCCTCCCGCCTCCGCAGAACGAACAACGCCGACGCCGTCAGCCCGTAGAACAGCCACAGCGCGAAGATCACATAGTCGGTCAACTTATCATAGGATCCTGTCAGGCTCAGCAGCAGACTCCACGCTGCCGTCAGCGCCACCGCCCGTACCGGCACGCGCGCCTTCACCGCAACCTCCCCGAACATCGAGAAAAACAGCCCGTCCCGCGCCATCGCGTACGGCACCCGCGAAACCGCCGCCATCCCCGAATGCAGCGCACCCATCGAGCTCACCAGCATTGCCATTGCCATCCACGCCGCCGCCGCCGGTCCCAAGTATCCCCGCAACGCCTCCGTCGCCACGGAACTGGATAACGAAACCGAAGCCACCGCCACCGGAGTCAGCGCGAAAAAGTACGACGCGTTCGCCATCAGGTACAAACTCCCTACCACCCCAACCGATAACAGCAGCGCCCTCGGTATGTTCCGCCCCGGCTCCCTGACCTCTCCCGCCATGGGGATGAAATTCGCCCATCCCTGATACGCCCACAGCGCCCCGATCATCGCCGCCCCGAACCCGCTCAGCCCGCCACGCGCATCCGCCGAAACCCCCGCGCACGTTCCGCCCTCCCCACTCAGTGCATAGTTCATCCAATCCCCGCGCGCCAGCAGAAACGTCCCCAGCCCCACCAGCGCCACCACCGCTACTTTCACCACCGTCAGCGCCGTCGCCACTCCTCCCGTCACTCGCACGGAGGCAAAGTTCAATCCCGCCGTCAGCGCGATCGCCGCCCCAGCCGCCAGGTTCAGTTTCGTCAACCCCAGCCAAGCCTCCCCGTCTAGCCTTCCCCCCGTCACGATGTTCAGGAAGATCGCCGCGCCCACCGATTGCGCCGCCAGCGATCCCCCGCGCGAGATCAGCAGATACGTCCATCCGTAAAGAAACGCCACCCGCCTCCCGTAGGCCTCCCTTAGGAACACATATTCCCCGCCAGCCTGCGGCAACCTCGTCGCCAACTCTCCATAGGCCAGCGTTCCCGCCAGCACCAGCATCCCCGCCACCACCCACGCCGCCAGAACCTCCCACGCCGATCCCGTGTTGCACGTCATCACCCGCGCCTTCAAAAACACACCCGTCCCGATCATGTTGGCGATGTTCAGGCTCGCCGCCGCCGTCATCCCCAATCCCCGCACCAGCGCCGGCGATTCACGTTCACTCATCGGAACGTGCATTCTACAACGGCCGGGCTAAGATAGTCTGGTGCGCGTTCTCGATGTCGGCTGCGGAGTCAACAAATACCCGGGCTCCATAGGCGTTGACTGCAATCCCGCCAGCCGCGCCGACCTCCTCTGCGACCTCGATCATTTCCCTTATCCCTTCCGCGACAACTCCTTCGACCAGATCCGCGCCATCCACGTGATCGAGCATGTCTCCGCCGTCATCGGCGCCGTCGAGGAGTTCCACCGCCTCGCACGCCCCGGCGGCCGCATCCTCATCGTCACTCCCCACTACACCGATTTCAGCTCCTTTTGTGATCCCACACACCGTTGGCACCTCAACAGCTTTTCTTTCCGCTACTTCGGCCACGATAACGCCGGCTTCGGCTACTATTCTACGGTCAAGCTCCACGAGATTTCCGTCCGTCTCCGCTTACTAGCTTTCTGGAGGTGGCTTGGCTTTGAATTCGCCGTCAACCGCTGGCGCAGGTTCCGCCTGTTCTGGGAACACTACCTCTGCTTCGTTATCCGTGGCAAGGTCATCGAGTTTGAATTCGAAGTCCTCAAATAAGCCTCGCCTCCTCTGGTTTTTCGTCTTGCTCGACAAACTCAGGGACTGGGCCCACCGCCGCCGCTCCCATCCCGCCCTCGCCTCCGGCCGCCACGGCGAAGACTGCGCCCACCGTTATCTCGAGAGTCAAGGCTTGATCGTCGTTGCTCGTAACTGGCGTCCCCGCCGCGGCTCGGTCGAGATCGATCTCGTCGCCCGCGATGCCGATACCCTCGTTTTCGTCGAAGTCAAAACCAGGGCCGTCGCCGATTACGGCGCTCCGGACCGCGCCATCGATTGGGACAAACGCCGCCGCATCGCCTACGCCGCGCGCGAGTACGCACGCCGCGCCGCTTGGGACTGGAACCGAGTCCGCTTTGATCTCATCGGCATCGTCCTGGACGGCTCCCAGCCTCTTTCTCATGACCGCGATGCCTTCTCCGTTTCGGTGCGGCTATAATGGGCCATTCCGCCCATTCGATGAGGAGCTGCACTGTTGCCTGAGCTACGCAAGGATCCCGTCACCGGCCGCTGGGTCATCATCGCCACCGAGAGAAGCCGCCGGCCCTCTGATTTCGTCCGGGAAGCGCCCCCTCAACTCGCCATCACCCTCTGCCCTTTTTGCCCAGGCAATGAGCAGAAGACGCCTCCTGAAGTCCTTGCCTTCCGCAATGGCGGTGGCGCCAACCAGCCCGGCTGGACCCATCGCGTCGTCCCAAACAAGTTCCCTGCGCTCCGTGTCGAAGGCGAACTCCTTCGCGAAGGCGAAGGCATCTACGACAAAATGAACGGCATCGGCGCTCATGAAGTCTTCATCGAGTCACCCGACCACGACACCGCACTCGCCGATCTCCCGGAAAAGGCCATGGAGGAGTTGCTCTGGGCCTTCCGTCACCGCGTCGCCGATCTCAAAAAAGACCCCCGCCTCCGCTACCTCATGCTCTTCAAGAACCACGGCGAGCCCGCCGGCAGCTCCCTCCTCCACTCCCACTCCCAGCTCATCGCTCTTCCCGTCGTTCCCAAGCGCGTCCGCGAGGAAATCGACGGCGCCCACCGCTATTACGACTTCAAGGAGCGCTGCATTTATTGCGACATCGTGCGCGCCGAAATCGCCGACGGCGAGCGCGTCGTCATGGAAACCGAGCATTTCCTCACCATCTCCCCCTACGCCCCACGCTTCCCCTTCGAGTGCTGGATTGTACCCCGCCGCCACGGCTCCCACTTTGAGAACATGGACACCTCCATCACCGCTAATCTTGCCTGGGTCCTCCGCATGCTCCTGCGCCAGATGGACAAGGTCCTCGAGCAGCCCGCCTACAACTTCATGATCCACACCGCCCCCGTTCAGGACGGCCCTCTTACCTACTACCACTGGCACGTCGAAGTCATCCCCCGCCTCACCCGTGTCGCCGGCTTCGAATGGGGCACAGGCTTCTACATCAACCCCACTCCGCCCGAGGAATCCGCCCGCTACCTCCGCGAAGCCGGTCTCGTCTAGCGCCCGCTTCAGCGTGCCGCGCCTCGACTCATCGAGGAGCCGGCCCGCGAAACCAGCTCCTGATCGGGCTCCTGATCGGGCTGGATTCGGTTCCGGTAGGCTGATAAAATGAGCGCCCCATGCGCCCGATTCTGTTCCTGTTTGCACTGGCCGCAATGGCCCAGCGGCCCGTTCCTGTCGACAACGAGTGGACACGTGTCCTGATCGCCGCCTCTAGTCCCGGTCCGAAAGGCCGGCTCCACAAGCACGACGTCAACCGCGTCATGATCTATCTCGATGACGGCAAGCAGAGGCTGGAATTCGAAGAGGGGACGGTGAAGGAGATTCCCTTCACCGCCGGCCAACTGCTTTGGGATACCAAGGGCGGCATGCACACCAGTCAGAACACCGGCGGAACAACCTTCCGGATCGTCGAAGTGGAGATAAAACAGTCTGGCGGGAAGGTGGTGTTCCCCTCCAAGGATCCCGTGAACGTGGCCCCCGCCTTGTACAAGGTCGAGCTGGAAAATGAACAGGTGCGCGTGCTGCGCGTCAAGCTCAGCCCGCGCCAGCGTATCCCCGAGCACGAGCATCTTCTGCCGCGCGTGGTGGCTCCTTTGACTCCGGTCAAACTCAGGATCACGGCTCTTGACGGTGGCCAAACCACGTTCGAATCCAAACCGGGTGAGGCCGTCTTCCTTACCACCGCCCGGCATAGCGAGGAGAGCTTGCTCGACGCGCCCTCGGAGCTGATCGTCGTGGAATTGAAGTGATCTCACGCGGCTCCCTGCCGCCTGTCGCTCCTTGACCTGTCGCTCCTTGACCTTGACTTCCGCATTCTCTCCTCATAAACTCACATCAACCTACTGGTGAGAGGGGCACAGCGTGCCGAAGACTGTTCTTGTTCTTTTGATCTCTGCTTTCTCCTGCTGGTCTCAGACCACCGATGCGTCTCTCTCCGGGACCATCACCGACCCGGCTGGCGCCGCCGCGGCCGCCGCTTCGGTCTCCGCGCGCAACATCAGCACAGGCGTCATTGCTCGCACCTCCGCGAATGACTCTGGCGTCTACATTTTCGCCGCTCTCCACCCAGGCAAATACCGCCTCGAAGTCGAGCAGACAGGTTTCCGGAAGGCTGCATTCAACGACCTCCTACTCGAAGTGGGCGCAAAACTGACCGTCAACGTGGAACTCGAGCTCGGCGCCCTTGCTGAAACCGTCGAGGTCAGCGCCGCTGGAGCCACCGTCGTCGGCTACGCCACCAGCTCCGTCGGCGGCATCATCACCTCGGAAAAGGTCATGGAGCTGCCGCTGGAAAGCCGCAACGCCCTCCAGTTGATCGCCACACAGCCAGGCACCGTCGGCGACAACTTCAGCGGCAACCGGTCCGGTTCCCTCAACATCACCATCGACGGTACCAACATGCAGGACAATCTCCTCAACGGTATTCAATACACCCCCATCGTCGCCAGCGTCGACCGCGTCGAGGAGTTCCGCATCGTCACCTCCCCCGCCGACGCCGAGCTCGGCCGGGGCTCCGGCCAGGTCCAGATCCTCACCCGCTCCGGAACCAACCAGTTCCACGGCAGCCTCTTCGAGTTCCACCGCAACACCCTCCTCACCGCCAACACCTGGTTCAACAACCAGCGCGGCATCGATCCACAAACCGGACAGCCCGTCTCTCCCCGCAACAACCTCATCCGCAATCAGTACGGCGGCCGCATCGGCGGACCCGTTCTCAAGAACAAAACCTTCTTCCATTTCACTTACGAAGGCCAGCGCGTCCGCACGCGCAACGCCGTCACCTGCACCGTTCTCACCGAACCCGCCCGCCGAGGCCTGTTCCGCTTCTTTCCCGGCGTCCAGAACGGCAACGCCTTCGCCCGCGTCCCCACCGTCGACCTCCAAGGCAACCCCGTCCGCCCGCCCGGCGCCGGCGAACTACAAACCGTCAGCGTCTTTTCCCGCGACCCTTTCCGCATGGTCGCCGACCGCACCGGCGCCATGGCGCGCCAGCTCGCTCTCATGCCCCTGCCCAATCAGTTCTGGGCCGGCGACGGCCTCAACACAGCCGGCTTCACCTGGGGCCGTTCCAGCAGCGAGGACTTTGACCAAATCGCTCTCCGCGCCGATCATCACTTCAATTCCTCCCACCGCCTCAGCTTCTCCTACAGCTTCGAGGATCAATTCGGCATCAACGTCAGCGGCGCGCAGCAATTCCCCGACGTCCCGCCCGGCGGCGGCAGCGCCCGCGACAATTTCTATTCCGCCTCCCTCACCTCCGTCTTCCGCTCCAACCTCCTCGGCGAATTCCGCGCCGGCGTCCTCCGGCCCACCGTCAGAATCCTCGCCCCGTGGGAAATCGGCGGCATCGATGTCCTCCCCCACGCCGCAGCCGAACCCTACCTCCTCAGTCTCGCCGGCATCACCAGCCCCATGTTCCCCGGCATCACCGCCTCTCCCAGCAACCGAATCTCTCCCGTCTATCAAACCGGCCAGAACATGACTTGGTTGCGGGGGCGCCATACCTTCAAGGGCGGCGTCGAGGCCCGCTTCGTCTCCAGCGCCGGCTTTGACGCCAACTTCATCATGGCCCGTGCCAGCGTCGGCGCCGGCGCCGTCCCCGTCCAGAACATCGGCAACATCCCCTCCATCGGCCTCAACCAAGGCGCCGCCCAGAACCTCCTCAACAACCTCGCCGGCTCCCTCAACGGCGCCCAGCAAGGCTTCAACTCCCCGGGTGGCCGCGACCCCTTCTTCCTCCCCGGCGAGAACAAACACCGCAACTGGCGCACTCCCGAATTCAGCTGGTTCTTCAAGGACGACTTCAAAGTCAATCCGAACCTCACCCTCAACCTCGGCCTCCGCTATGAATGGTACGGAGTCCCTTCCGAAGGCCGGGGGAAGGCGCTCGCTCTCGAAGGCGGCTCCGCAGGCATCTTCGGCATCACCGGCTCCTCCTTTGCCGACATGTTCCAGCCCGGCCGCCAAGCTGGAACCATGACCCGCGTTGTTCCCATTGGTCCCGGAACCGTCAATCCCAACCGCCAGTTCTACGCGAACGACAACAACAACTTCGCTCCCGCTGTCGGCCTTAGCTGGTCGCTCCCCTGGCTCGGCCGCAACAAAACCACGCTCCGCACCGGCTACGGCATCGGCTATGAGCGCAACCCCATCTACTTGGTTCACACCATCGGCGCCGCCCAGCCCGGCTACTTTGGACTAAGCAACTTCGTCACCGCCTCTTATCTCGATACCGGCAGCCTCCGCCTCCCCTTGCCCACCCTCGGCAAGCCGCTGGAACTGGTTCCCTTCACCGACCGCGCCCAAACCCTCTACAGCTACGACGACAACCTCCGCACCGCCTACATCCAAAACTGGAACCTCTCCATTCAGCGCAATCTCGGCAACGATTTTGTCCTCGACGTCCGCTACGTAGGCAGCAAAGGCACCAAGCTCGTCCGCGAAGCCAGCATCAACGAGGTCAACATTTTCGAAACCGGTATCCTCGACGCGTTCCTCATCACCCAGGCCGGCGGCCAAGCCCCCTTGCTCGACCGCATCTTCATGGGTCTCAATATCTCCGGCCTCGGCGTTGTCGATGGCTCCCGAATCACCGGCTCCGACGCCGTCCGCTTCCGCAGCGACACCCAGGGCATGCTCGCCAACAACAACGTCGGCTCCTTCGCCGCCTTCCTCAACAACAACGTGCTCGGCACCAATCAGCAGGGCGGACTCCTCCGCCGCGCCGGCCTGCCGGAAAACTTCATCGTTCCCAATCCCCAGTTCGGAGCCGCCAACCTCGCCGGAAATTTCGCCAACTCCACCTATCACTCTCTGCAAATCGAACTCGTCCGCAGATTCCAGGGCGGCTGGCTCTTCCAGGGCTCCTACAACTGGAGCCGCAACCTCGGCGAAGAGGACGGCGACGGCATTGACCTGCTCGCCAACTACCGCACCCAGCGCAACCGCCGCCTCGACAAAAAACTGCTCAGCTACCACCGCACTCACGCCTTCAAGAACAACGGCATTTATGAACTCCCCTTCGGCCCCGGCAGGCGTTTCGGAAACTCTTCCCGAGGCTGGAAAGCCCGCCTCATCGAACGCTGGCAGGTCGCCGGCATTTTCAACCTATTCAGCGGATCGCCCCTTGGGCTCACCACCGGCGTTGCCTCCTTCAACGCCTTCGGTGGAAACACGCCGGTTCCCGTAGCAGCCCTACCGAAATCCACCGGCAAAGTCATGCGAACTCCCAACGGCGTCGTCTATTTCGACGGTCTCAACCAGGTCGCCGATCCTCACATCCCAAGGCTCACCACCTTACAGGCCATTCAAGGACGCAGCACTCTTCGCGCCATCACCGACTCCTCCGGCAATCTGCTCCTCGTCAACCCCGCCCCGGGCGAAATCGGCGCTCTCGCCCCGCGATTCCTCGAAGGCCCCGGCTCCTTCCGCCTCGACCTCAACCTCATCAAGCGCATCCGCCTCACCGAATTCAAGAACATCGAACTGCGCCTGGACGCCGTCAACGCCACCAACAGTCCCCAGTTCTCCAATCCCAACGGCGACATCAATTCGCTCAACTTCGGCCGCATCACCGGCGCCGGCGGCAACCGCGTTGTTGTCATCGGATCACGGCTCAACTTTTAGCTTCTCTCCAGCCCAACTGCCAGCCTGATCTGCCGCGTGGCAGTTGGCTGTCGGAAACCACAGCCTGCTGCCTGGCATCTAACAAATCAGAAGGCCGTTTTGCGTGCCTTCAACGTGCACCCAGCTCGAATCGTGCCGGGCTGCCTTGCAGTCCGGCGCGTGATGGGTGCCTGCTTGCGGGAGGCGGTGGTCTCCTTCTCCTTCCCGCCGCCTTCACGCTGCAGCGTTCAATGCGCCGTGTAGCCCCCGTCCACCATCAAGTGCGCACCCGTGATGAAGCTCGCCTCATCGGACGCTAAAAACAGCGCCGCATTCGCTACCTCCGCAGGCTCCCCCAGCCGCTTCAGCATGTGCCGCGGCACCCGCTCCCAATCGCTCCGCTCCGCCGCCTCGATGCCCTTCTGCGTGAAGTCCGCCGCGTTGTTCACCACCACGGCGATCCGCCCGAATGCCTTCATCGCAACCTCGGTGATCCAACGCGCCCCCTCTTCTTGGGATATACCCGCCACCGCCAGTTCCGCCGGCCTTCCCCTCGAGCGTATCTTCCCCGAAACCTGCTCGCCGCTCTCCCGCCTCACATCATTCAGAACCACCAGCGCCCCTTCCTCGGCGAACCGCAATGCAATCGCCTCCCCGATTCCTGCTCCCGCCCCGCTAATGATGGTTACTTTATCCCTAACTCGCATACAAATGACACAGCCTAGCATGAATGGCTACACTTGGTGCTTATGCAGGCCGCCTACTACCACGGCAAACACGATATCCGCGCCGGCTCCTGCCAGCCCGTCGCACCAGGCCCCGGCCAAGTCCAGATTGCCGTCTCTCACTGCGGCATCTGCGGAACTGACCTCCACCTCTTCCACGGACACATGGACCACCGCGTCAAGCCTCCCCAAGTCATCGGCCATGAAATGTCTGGCGCCATCGCCGAAGTCGGCCCCGGCGTCTCCTCCTACAAACACGGTGACCGTGTCACCGTCATGCCGCTTGACCCCTGCAACGATTGCCCCGCATGCAAAGCCGGACACAGCCACGTCTGCCAGCGTCTCAAGTTCATCGGCATCGACACCCCCGGCGCACTCCAAGCCCTGTGGACCGTTCCCGCCCACACTCTCCACCGCATCCCCGACAGCCTCTCCCTCCGACACGCCGCCCTCATTGAACCCATCGCCGTCGCCTGCCATGATGTCCGTCTCGGCCGCGTCACACCTGGCGAGTTCGCCGTCGTCCTCGGCGGCGGTCCTATCGGCGCCCTCGTCGCTCTCGTCGCCAAGGCCGCCGGCGCGCGCGTCCTCATCTCCGAAATCAATCCCTTCCGCATCGCTCTGGCCCGCAAACTCGGTCTTGAAGTCGTCAATCCCCTCGAAACCGATCTCGTCAAACTCGTCACTACGCAAACCAATGGCGCAGGGGCCGACGTCGTCTTTGAAGTCTCAGGCTCCACCGCGGGCGCCGAAATCATGACCCAGCTCCCGCGCGTCCGCGGCCGCGTCGTCATCGTCGCCGTCTTTCCCAAACCCGTCCCCGTTGATCTCCACAAGTTCTTCTGGCGCGAACTCTCCCTCTGCGGCACCCGCGTCTATGAACATGAGGACTTTGAAAAAGCCATCCAACTCGCCGCCGCACGCGCCTTCCCCTTCGAGGAACTCATCACCGGCGTCTATCCTCTCGAGGGCGTCACCAAGGGACTCGAGCAGATGGAGCAGGGCGGGGAAGTCATGAAAATTCTCGTGGAGTGTTCCACCTAACTCAATATGCCCGTTCTCGACCTCTTCAACCTCACGGGCAAGAAAGCCCTCGTCACCGGATGCCGCCGCGGCATCGGCCGCGCCATGGCCGAAGCTCTTGCCGAAGCCGGAGCCGACATCGTCGGCGTCAGCGTATCGCTGGAAGGCCCCGACAGCGAAATCGCCCAATCCGTCAAAGCCGCTGGCCGCAACTTCCACGGCTACGCCTGCGACTTCTCTGAACGCAAGGCCCTCTACGCCTTCATCGCCCAAGTCACCAAGGACCACCCTGATATCGCCATCCTCGTCAACAACGCCGGCGCCATCCTCCGCAAGCCCGCCGCCGAACACCCCGACCTATACTGGGACAAAATCCTCGAAACCAACTTGAGCTCTCACTTCGTCCTCACCCGCGAAATCGCCAAGGGCATGCTCGAACGCAAGTCCGGCAAGATCATCTTCACCGCCTCCCTGCTCACCTTCCAGGGCGGCATCACCGTGCCCAGCTACGCCGCCAGCAAGGGCGGCGTCGGCTCTCTCGTCAAGGCGCTCGCCAACGAATGGGCCGCGCACGGCGTCAACGTCAACGCCATCGCTCCCGGCTACATCGCCACCGATGTCACCGAAGCCCTCCGCAAAGACCCTTCCCGCAATCCCGCCATCCTCACCCGCATCCCCGCCGGCCGCTGGGGCTTGCCCGCCGACTTCAAAGGCGCCGCCGTCTTCCTCGCCTCCCCCGCCTCCGATTACGTCCACGGCGAAATCCTCACCATCGACGGCGGCTGGATGGGCCGCTAAGCGCCTCCTGCCAAAGGAGCCAGCAGCCTGCTGATCACACGGTTCGCAGGCGTTGCCACCCCAACCAACTCCCCCAGCCGCACCACGCTTCCACTCAGCCAGTTCACTTCCAGCCGCCCGCCCCGTTCCAGATCCTTATGCATCGACGATGTCATCTCCGCCGGAAGCCTATCGCAGAACGCCAGCCGGTCCTCGGCATAGTTCTCTTCCAGGGGAACACCCTTCGCCCGCGCAACCGCCACCACCTCCTGCATGATCTCAAGCAGCAGTCGGCGGCTCTCCTTGTTCGACCGGATACGCCCTATCGGCAGCCGCGTTGCCGTCGTCGTGGCGCTCAGCCCTACCAGAAACACGAACTTCTCCCAGATCGCCCGCTCGATGTCGGCGCGCATCTCCGCTTGTATCCCGGCCGCCAGGCAGTACGCGAGAAAGCCTCTTGCAAGCCCGCCCCCATCGTCACCAAAAAGCAGCCGCTGCATCGTGCCCGTATGACGGATCACTCCCGGCCGTTCCAAATGCGCCGCGATGTAGCAGACCCCGCCCGGCACATGGCACTGCGGAAGAACAGAGCGCAGCACTTCATCCTTCTCCACCCCATTCTGCATCGAGATCACCATCGTCGATGCGCCCACCAAAGGCGCAATGCTTCGCGCCGCCTCCTCCATGTCCCATGACTTCACCGCGAACAAAATCACGTCAGCCGCCCCAGCATCGGCTGAAGTCTTGACGCTACCGAGATGCACATCACCAAGTTCGCTGAGAATGCGAAGCCCCCCGCTTCGCATCGCCTCCAGATGCGCCCCTCGCGCCAGAAACGTCACATCCAGGCCCGTCTGCGCCAGACGTCCCCCGAAATACCCACCGACTGCCCCGGAACCCATCACCACGATCTTCATGAGAGTAACGGATTAAGTATCCGGAAAGCCTTGTTGCGCGACCACCGGTAAAAGGTAAAGTCCCGGTCGAGCGTGAGGATATCGCCTGTGTTGAGTTGGGATGCCATCACGATCAGACACGCATCAGCGAAATCTGCGCGCCGGCCCCGGTACTTGGCCAGACTCTTTCGAACCTCGGCCGCCGACGTCAACACAGGGTAGATTTGAAAATTGGACTCTTCCACGTTTCGGACGACGGCTTCCGGAGCCCCGCTCAGATTTCGCAGCAAGTAGCAGCTCTCGGCAATCACTGCCTCGCAGGTCACCAGCGGACGCCGGAGATTCTCCACCGCATCGCGGCACGCGGAATGGTAACGCTCGCTGCGGTCCAGCAAAGCGACAATCACGCCAGTGTCCAGCAGCACCGGCTTCAACGCCCGAAACCTTCCAGGTGCTTCTTGCTCGAGCCAAGGTCGGGGATGCCGGAGGAGAATGCCCCGATACCGGCGATTCGCGAGGCGCCCGATGAGCCTTGCGTGGCGGCGACCAATCGAATCCCTTGACGCACAATCTCCGACGGCGTGGACCCCATTTTTCGGACCAATCGATCCAGCATCTTTGCGGATTCCGCGTCCAGCCGGGCTTGCACGATCTGCTTCACGTGCCTCAGTGTATCACATCTACTAATTTGTATGACAGACTGTATCCCCGGCATTCAGCGGCTACCCGTGCCGGCGCTTGACCCACTTACCTTGAATCCATTTCCCTCCCCGCGCATCTGATCCACTATAGAAAGGCAGCCATGTCCCTTCGTCCCGTCAAACAGATCCTTCAAACCAAGCCCACCATCGAAGGCGCCGGCGTGAAGCTCCAACGCGCCTTCGGTTTCGGAAAATCCAAGGAGTTCGATCCCTTCCTCCTCCTCGATGATTTCCGCAACGACAATCCCGGTGACTACATGGCCGGTTTCCCCTGGCACCCCCATCGCGGCATTGAAACCATCACCTACGTCCTGGCCGGATCAGTCGAACACGCCGACAGTCTGGGCAACAAGGGCGACATGGGACCCGGTGACGTGCAATGGATGACCGCCGGCAGCGGCATCCTCCACCAGGAGATGCCCAAAGGCGACAAACTAGGCCGTATGCACGGCTTTCAGCTCTGGGCCAACCTCCCCGCTTCCCTCAAGATGACCGCTCCGCGCTACCAGGACATTCCCTCCACCGCCATCCCGGAAATCACTGACGACGACGGCGCCCGCGTCCGCGTCATCTGCGGCGAATTCTGGGGCAAACGCGGCCCTGTCGAAGGCGTCGCTGCCGACCCCCATTATCTTGACGTCTCCGTTCCCGCCGGCCGCACAAAAAGGCTAAAAGTGGAGACCACTCGCAACGCCTTCGCCTACGTCTTCCACGGTTCCGGAACCTTCCGCGACTCCTCCGAACCCCGCCCCGTTCTCACCGAGCAAGCCGACCACCCAAACGCCGCCCCCGCCTACGACGTCACAAATCACTCCCTGGTCCTATTCGATCGCGGCGACGAACTCCTCGTCGAAGCCGGCCCCGCCGGCATCCGCTTCCTCCTCGTCTCCGGAAAACCTCTCGAAGAGCCCGTCGCCTGGCACGGCCCCATCGTCATGAATACCCACGAACAACTCCGCCAGGCCATGGACGAACTCCGCAACGGCGCTTTCATCAAGAACTCTTGAAGAGACCGTCGCACCCACTACACATCCGCATAATGCCCTGCGCTGAACCCCCCATCCACCGCCAGCGCGATCCCCGTAATCCATGACGCCTCCTCCGACGCCAGAAACACCACCGCCGCCGCGATATCCTCCGGCCTCCCCAACCGCCCCAGCGGATGCAGCGCCGTCAGCCGCGCCGCCGCCTCCTTGTCCGCCAGCAACCCACTCGTCAGTGGCGTGTCCGTGAATCCCGGACAAACGCAATTCACTCGAATCCCACGCGCCGCATAATCCAGCGCCATGTTCCGCGTCAGCGTCACAATCGCGCCCTTCGAACTCGCATACGCCGCGCGATTACGGATCCCTGTAATCCCCACCCCCGATGCCATATTGACAATGGACGCCCCCCGCCCCATATGCGGGATCGCATACTTCGAACACAGAAACACGCTCCCCAGATTCACCCGCATCACACGATCCCAGCCCTCTTCATCCTGATCCGCCACCGGCTTCCGCACCGCTACCCCCGCATTGTTCACCAGAACATCGATCCGCCCGTGCTTCTCCACTACCTCCCTGATCGCGGACCGCACCTCGACGGAATCGGAGACGTCCGCTTGCACGCTCGCCGCTCCCGCCGCAATGTCCACTCCAACTACCGCCGCTCCCTCCGCCTCGCACCGCCGCGCCGTCGCCAGCCCGATCCCCGATCCCGCTCCCGTGATCAGTACAACTTTCCCTGCCAGCTTCATGGCGGCGTCAACCAACAGGCGAGGCGAATCATCCAGGCATTATAATTCCTCCCATGCAAAGACGAGACTTCCTTTTGTTGCTGGCCGCGCAAGCTCAAGCCGCCGGCCCCGACATGAACATCGCCGCCGTCGAAATCTGGCGCCTGGAAGGAACTCGCGAAGGCGTCACCGGCGCCAACCGCCAGCTGCAAGTCCAAATGCTCCACATTTACGACGAGCATCGCCCCGCCCCTTACCGTGAACAAGGCGGCAAGCCCGGCCGCATCCCCGTCTCCGCCCTCTACCTCAAGATCCGCACCCAGGGTGGCCTGGAAGGCCTCTACGGACCCGTCGACCGCGAAGCCGCCATCGTCATTGATCAGCAACTCCGCCCCTTTCTCATGGGCAAGAACGCCCTCGCCGTGGAAACCCTCTGGGACAAGATGTACCGCTCCAACCGCCACTCCCGCGCCGGCCACTACATGATGGCCATCAGTATCGTCGACAACGCGCTCTGGGACCTTCGCGGCCGCTACTACAAGGCGCCCGTCTATGAACTCCTCGGCGGCCCCGGCAGGCCTGAAGTCGAAGCCTACGGCAGCTGCCTCGGTTTCTCCGTCGAACTCGATGCCGTCAAATCCAAGTCCGCCGAGCTCTTCCGCCAGGGTTTCCGTCACCAGAAGTGGTTCATGGCCTACGGCCCCGGCGACGGAGCCGCTGGTATCCGCAAATCCGTCGATCTTGTCGCCACCCTGCGCGAAACCCTCGGCCAGGACGCCGAAATCATGTTCGACGCCTTCATGGGTTGGAACCTCGATTTCGCCATCGCCTGGGCCAAACAGGTCGAGCGCTACCGCCCCCGCTGGATCGAGGAAGCCTTCCCCATGGACCAGATGGATAGCTTCGTCAAGCTCCGCCAGTCAACCTCGGTCCCTGTGGCCACAGGCGAACATTTCTACAACCGCTACGAGGTCAATGAATTCCTCCGCGCCGGAGCCATCAGCGTCGTCCAGGCTGATCCGGAATGGTGCGGCGGCGTCAGTGAACTCGTCAAAATCTGCACCGTCGCCTCCACCTATAACGCCCAAGTGATTCCTCACGGCCACAGCGTCCACTCCGCCCTCCACGTCGTTGCCAGCCAGTCCCCGGGCGTCTGCCCCCTCGTCGAATACCTCATCAACAAAATGAGCTACTACTACTACTTCGAAAAATGGCACCCCAAACCCGTCAACGGCAAGATCACCCTGCCCCAAACCCCCGGCTTCGGCATCGAATTCGATCCCGCCAAAGTGGAAAAGCAGGCCAAAGCAACCTGGACTTAACCCGGGGCAATCTGGAGTGCTTGCTCGAGGCCCCAGCCTCGCCAATCCCCCGTCTATACTATTCACTATGCTTTCCCGCCGGGCCTTCCTCGCCTCCTCCGCTCCGGCTCTCCTCCGCGCACAACCCACACGCCCCAACATCATCTTCCTCCTCACCGACGATCACCGCTGGGATGCTCTCGGCGCCATGGGCAACTCGATTATCCGAACTCCTCACCTTGACCGCCTCTCCCAGCAAGGCGTCACCTTCCAGAACTGCTTCGTCACCACATCCATCTGCATGACCTCCCGCGCCAGCATTTTCACTGGCCTCTACGCCCGCTCCCACGGCATCCTTGATTTCCAAAAGCCCTTTTCCGACGCCCAGTTCCAGCGCACCTATCCTGGTCAGCTCCGCGCCCACGGCTACCACACCGGCTTCATCGGCAAATACGGCGTCGGCAACAGGATGCATTCCGCCGAATTCGATTACTGGCGCGGCTTCCCCGGCCAGGGCAAATACTTCCCCGAACCCGGCGGCAAGCATCTCACAGAGATTATGGGCGACCAGGCGCTCGAATTCCTCAACCAAGCCCCCAAGGACAAGCCCTTCTGCCTCTCCATTAGTTTCAAGGCCCCGCACGTGCAGGACGAAGACCCGCGCCAGTTCCTCCCCTCTCCCGCCACCGCCGGCCTCTACGACAAAGCAACCATCCCCACACCCAAAACCGCCCACCCCCGCTACATCTCCCAGCTCCCCTTGGAAGTGCACCGCTCGGAAAACCGCCGCCGCTGGGCCGTCCGCTTCGCCACTCCCGAGCTCCACCAAGAGTCCGTCAAAAACTACTACCGCCTCATCTCCGAAGTCGACACCCAAATCGGCCGCATCCGCTCCGAACTGGCCCGCACCGGCGCAGACTCCAACACCGTCATCCTCTTCACCGGCGACAACGGCTTCTACCTCGGCGAGCACGGCCTCGCCGGCAAGTGGCTCATGCATGAGGAGTCCATCCGCGTCCCGCTTCTCATCCACGACCCGCGCCTCGGCGCCGCCTCGCAAGGTCTCCGCCGCCGCGAGATGGTCCTCAACATCGACCTCGCCCCTACCATCCTCGAAGCTGCCTCCATCCAGCCTCCCAACATGCAGGGCCGCAGCCTCTACCCCCTTCTCAAATCCCAGAACCCGTCCTGGCGCAAGGACTGGTTCTACGAGCACCACTACACCAACGGCTGGATCCCTCAAACCGAAGGCGTTCGCACCGAGCAAGCCAAGTACACCCGCTACCTCGACACCAATCCTGTCTTCGAGGCATTGTTCGATCTCTTGAAAGACCCCCTCGAAGAGAACAACCTTGCTTCCTCGCCCGCTCACCTCCAGCGCCTGCAAGCCCTGCGCGCCCGTCATCAACAATGGAAAGGAGCACTCGAATCATGGAAACCTCATCAGCAGTGGACGGATCCGTCCTAGAAGCACAACCGCCCGCCGAAGTCGGCGCTCTGCTCAAGCCCGTCACCGCCGCCGAACGCATCGACTCGCTCGACGTCCTCCGCGGCGTTGCCCTCCTTGGCATCCTGCTCATGAACATCCTCACCTTCGGTCTCCACTTCGGCGCCTACTTCAACCCCAACGTCGACGGCGGAGCCACAGGCCTCAACCTCGCTGCCTTCCTTGTCCAGTACATCTTCTGGGACGGCAAGATGCGCGCGCTGTTCTCGCTCTGCTTCGGAGCAGGCATCATCCTGCTCACCACCCGCGGCGAAAAGCGCGGCGCAGGCATCGCCGTCGCCGACATCTACTACCGCCGCATGCTCTGGCTCCTGCTGTTCGGACTCGCTCATGCCTACCTCATCTGGTACGGCGACATCCTCTATCCCTACGCCCTTTGCGGACTCGTCCTGTTCCCCTTCCGCAAACTCTCCCCGAAAGCCCTCCTCATCATTGCCGGGGTCATGTGCATCCTGCTCACCGGTGCCTCCATCGGCCAGGGCTTCATGCTTCGCGAAACCAAAGCCAAGGCCGCGGAAGCCGAAACCGCCCGCAAGGCCGGCAAGAAACTCACCGCCGAACAGGAGAAGGCCGAAAAAGACTGGAAGGACACCCTCAAATACATGAATCCACCGCCGGAAGAGGTCAAGAAGGAATACGACGCCTACCGCGGCACCTATGCCTCCGCCTTCAAGCAGCGCGCCGAAATCACCACCCGCTGGCACTCCAAGCCCTTCTACACACCCGGCCTCTGGGACATGTTCGCCATGATGTTCATCGGCATGGCCTTTATGAAGCTCGACCTGCTCTCCGCCTCCAAATCCACTGCTTTCTATGCCAAGATGGCCGCCATCGGCCTCGCCGTCGGACTCCCCATCAACAGCTTCGCCGCCTGGCAATCCGTCCAGGTCAACTTCGAACCTCTCTCCATCCCCTTCGTCTTCTCCACCTACCAAATCGGACGCGTCTCGGTCAGCCTCGCCTACCTCGCCATCATCATGCTTGTCTGCAAGGCCGGCCTCCTGCGTTTCCTCACCGCGCGCCTTGCCTCGGTCGGTCAGGCCGCCTTCTCCAACTACATCTCCCACTCCGTCATCTGCTCGCTCATCTTCTATGGCTATGGCTTCGGCCTCATCGGCAAGCTCGAACGCCATCAGCTCTACTTCATCGTCCCCGCCATTTGGCTCTTCAACCTCATCGCGACTCCCATCTGGCTGCGCCACTACCGCTTCGGCCCCATCGAATGGTGCTGGCGCTCGCTCACTTATTGGCAACGTCAACCCATGCGCATTCTTAAGGAGACTTCCATTGAAAACCAACAACCCGAAATCACGCCGCAACCTACTTAAAGCCGCCCTCGCCGGCGCCACCGCCACCCAGGCCGCCTCCGCCCAAACAGACGCCCCTGCCAAGAAGGTCCACTACAAGGGCGCCAAACCACGCAACACGCCGCTATTCTCCGGCGCTGTCAGCTACGGCAACCTTCTGTTCATCGCCGGCAAGGGAGCCCACTTCCCCGGCGACATCAAGGCCCACACCAAGCACGTGCTTGACGAAATCGAAAAGGAGCTCGTCAATGCCGGCTCCTCCATGGATAAAGTCCTCAAGTGCAACGTCTACCTCCACGACTTGAAAGACTACCAGGAGATGAACGAAACCTTCCGCGGCCGCTTCGGCGCAGAACCCCCCGTCCGCACCACCATCGCCGCCGCCGCAGGCATCCCCGGCAACTCACTCGTCGAAATCGACGTGATCGCCTACATCTGAGCCGCGGCCGGAGGGAGCGTTCCTTTACACCCCCTCCGGCGCCGCACCCACTCTCTTCCGGATCATCTCCACGATCTTGAACCCTCCTCCAAGCACTGCTGCCAGCCCCGTCACTAATCCCGCCAGGCTCTGGAACGCCTGACGCTGCGTCGCCGCCATCACCAGCAGACCGAACACCACCACCGCCCACAGCAGGTTCCTTAACATCGGCCAGATGCTCTTGCCTCCCTCCTGCTCCCATGCCCGAACCGTCTCCACGCTCTCCACCCCTTCCAAAAACGCCTCGAACGTCTCGTTCAATATCCGCGGCTGCGGATCCACCAGCACCAGCCCCTTGCGCTCCAGGTTCTCCAGCGTCTGCGTGCATCGCGGATTCACGTACCCGCTCTGCGCCAGTTGGATCAGCAGCAGCTTCTCGCTCCGCGTCAGTGACGACCACACCAGCCGGTAAAATGCCTGCGCTTCCTCCGCCGTCCGCGTCGTCACCATCTCCGTGCTCGGCGCCGGTTTCATGGCCGCCATCTCCGGCAACAGCCGCTCATGCACCTTGTGCAGCGGTCGATGCAGCCGGCACTCCTCCCACAACCTCTCCCGCCACTGCACCCCTCCGCCATTCTTCGCCAGCGCCGGCTCCACCACCTGCACCCTCCGGAACCGGTGCAGAACCCGGCCCCATCTCTGCAACTCTCCTTCCGGCAGCGGATCCTTGTACACCGCCTGCATCTCCTCGGTCAGCACGCTGCCGAAATGCACGCTCGGATCCAGCGATGTCGTGATCACCATCCCGAACTCCCGCCCGTCCTCCGGCTTCGCCGCCAGTCTCTCCAGCAGCTCCAAAATAGCTTTCCGGTCCTCCACGTTCCCCAGCATGCACTCCAGATTCGAAATGTGCAGCCACGGCTCCCCCTTCGACGCCCCTTTCTTCGTCCCCCCGCCAACCGTTGCAGCCGCCGCCTCCCCCTCCACGAACAGTTGCTGCCTGACCCACGCCACCTTCTCCTCCGCCCATCCCTCCTTCGCCTTTTCCTCCAGCAGCGTGATCCGCGGTGGCGCCTCCTTCTCATCCTCGATCTTCAGCCTCTCCCGCCACGCCTCCGCCACCGCGTAGTCCTTCCCGCTCAGCGGCAGCCCCACCGCCAGCAGCGGCTCTCCCAGCTTCGCATCCAGAATCGCCTGCTTCAGATCCGGCAGCACCGTGCTTTCCGTGCTCATCAGGTACAGCATCCCCGTCGTCTTGTGGATCCACCACAGCAACAGCCCCAACCCGATTGCCGCAACCGTCCAGAATCCCAGCCCCGAAGGCATCCCCAACGGCTCCATACCCGCACGGATCACAAGCTGCTTCCTTTGCCCGCCCGTCATCGACGGCTCCCACACCCCAACTTGATACTCCATGTCCAACTTCTTGCACTCGTTGCCCTCGCAGCGCATCCACCACTGGTCTCCACCTCTCAAGCTCTCCGCGGGCCCCAGCCCCGCCATCTGCGCCAGTCTGTCACCTACCATCGCATCCATCACCCACTGCCATCCGAATCCCCCGCCCGCCTCCTCTCGCTTCCTGTACTCGGCGCACTCCACCGACAAGCGATTCAGGTATCGCCCATAATCGGCCGTCATCGCGTCCAGACTCCCGCACCGTCTCCGGCTCAGCCACCTCTCCTCCACATAATCTTTTCCCTCTTCGCTGTACGCCGGTGATCCGCGTAGCTCGCTCGCCTCCTGTGCCCAACTCCGTTCCAGCCCCTGCCCCAATGCCTGCACCCATTCCTTTGTTGTCCGCCAGTTTTGATGGTCGTAGCACACCCGCAGAAATCCGTTCGCAGGAATCACTCCCGCCAGCAGGCAAAGCAGGTACAGGTTTCCTGCGTACCACCACCCCGTCTCCCGCCTCGTCGCCGCCGCGCTCGATCCCAGCGGCATCATGTGCGTTATCCCCACCGCCGCTCCCACTGCCGCCAGCGGAATCAGCGCGCACCCCGCCAGTATCCAGTTGTTGCCCACTGCTCCCGCCTGCGACAGCCCAAGCAGCACTACCCATAACCCCACCAGTCCTCCTGCTGCCGCCGCCACTCGCTTATATTGCCCCAACCGCCTTCTGCACGGCCAGAATATCCGGGTCGCCTCCAACATCCGCCGCCGCGGCCTGTACCGCCAAGGTCTCGTCACCATCGCCAGCAGCATTCCCAGCGCCAACACCAGCCCCGCCAGGTACACCAGCAGCATCAAACCCGCCGTCCCCGTTGCCAGCCAGTTGCTTGCCTCTCTTAGCTCCAGGTTCCGGAATGTAACCAGCGTCCACTCCGGCCCTTGAACCAGCGTCACCGGACGGCTGTGCATCAGATACTGCCGCCCCCGGTAATACGCCCTCATCGTGTTCTTCACCCGTCCGCGCACCGCCGCCCGTAAGCTGTCGGCCTGCGGCGTCTCATCCAGCAGGTTTTCCTGCATGCTCAGCATCCGCTCGGAATGCAGTAACACACTCCCGTCGGAATTGAGCAGCGCGAACCCCGCTCCCGGCGGCAGGATCCGTCTCGTCATCTCCTTCAAGTCCGCCACTGCCGTTACCGCGTATATTTCCGTCCCGCCCACCTTTCCCTTGCGCACGGACTCCATCGCCAGCACCCAAATCGGCTGCGCCGTCGTCGCCGACAACAGGCCCTGTAGTGTGAACCCCTCTCCGCCGTGCACCCGCACCAGCCGCCGCTGTGCCAATCCATCGAAATACGGCCGCCCGCTCACCCCCACCGCGCTCGTCGGCATCCGCTTGGTTGTCCACTTCTCCAGCTGCCTTCCCTCCCGGCTCGCCCAGAACAGGAAATCGATGTTCTCCCACTCCTCTCCCAAATGTCTCCGCTGTTCCGGATTCCACAGGTTCACCGCTGCCGCCGGAACATATTCCACTTCCTTCTTCTTCACCCGCCGGATGCATCCCTCGCCGGCCTTCTCTAGGCATCCGCTCGCATCCCATTCCGCCGCCTTCCGGTCCACCCCCCGCACGAACTTCGCCAGCGACCCCAACTGATTCGCCAGCTCCTGCTCCAGTCCCGCCGCCTCTCGCTCCAGCTCCGGCTCCATCCGCCGCCGCTCCGCCGATGCCCCCGCATAACCCAGCAGCAGAAGCGTCCCCAATCCGCTCGCCAGCACGGTGAAACCTGTCAGCCGCGCCACATCCAGAAACCTCACGCGCCCCGTCGGCGGCAGCATCACCAGCTTCATCAGCGGCCCGGCCAGCAGCGCAGCCATAAGCGGCAGAAACACAAATAGGAACAGCTGCGGAGCCACATGCCGAACCTGTTCGCTCAACTCCGCCGATCGGGTCAGTCCGCACAGCAGCAGTGTGGTCCCTTCCGTCGTCGTCCCCGGCCTTCGCGGCGCTCTGGCCGGCAGCCCGATCTGGATCTTCTGCATGAACAGGTGATGCTGCAGCCCTCCATGCATCACCTGCTCGCGCAGCTCCTTGTACAACTCCTTCGATTCGATCAGCTGCTGCAGTTCCGTCACCCGAGCCCCGCGCCCTTCCCGCTGATACAGCACCCGCCCTTCCCCGTCCGCCAGCAAGATATCGTGAAACAAATCGTCCCGCGTCAGCGGCAGCAGCACTTCCTTCAATTCCGCGTACGCCGTGTGCTCTTCCTGGTGCAGATACATCCGCATCCCGTCGCCCGCGGATACGAAGTGCATCTTCGCGTGGCCGGCCTGATCATGCGCTCCCAACCGCAGGTCCGGTACCAGCGCTTTCGCATACCCTTCCGCGTTCTTCACGCGCGCCAAGAACGCCAACGACGATTCCAGGTTCTCCAGCTTTACCCGAACCTGGCTCCCCATCGATGCCAGCACCCGGAACCGCAGCGTCAGAAAATACTCCTGCTGGCTCGGTATATATTGCAGCCAGTAGTAGCCAAAGGAAAACGCCAGCACCAGCAGCGTCGCCCCGATCGCCACCGGCATCGCTTTCTCTCGATTCATCGCCGTCCTCCGTTCCTGGTACATCGCATTCTACTTCGAAATACCCGGCCCGTGTGTCTTGGCTCGCCTCCAATTTCGCCCCTATTCTTCTGCTTTTTTGGGAAACTCCTTACTCACCCTTCCTGAACCGGTCCCTTTTTGTTCCGGATCATCTCCACCAACTTAAACCCGCCTCCCACCACCCCAACCACGGCCGTGATCAGCCCGCCCAGATTCTGAAACGCCTGCCGCTGCGTCGCCGCCACCACGAACAGTCCCAGCACCGCCACCACCGCCAACATATTACGCAGCACCGGCCACACGCTCTTGCCTCCCTCCTGCTCCCACGCCCGCACTGCCTTCTCGCTCTCCGCTCTCTCCAGAAACGCCGTGAACGTTTCGTTCATGATCCGTGGCTGCGGGTCCATCATCACCAGCCCCTTCCTCCTCAAATCTTCCAGCGCCTCCTGCCCCTGCGGATTCACGTATCCGCTCTGCGCCAGCTGAATCAGCACAAGCTTGTATGGCCTCGTCAATGACGCCCAGATCAGCTGGTAGAACAGCTGCGCCTCTTCCGCCGTCCGCGCCATCACCACATCGATGCCCGGAGGCGGGTGCCACTCCGACATCTCCGCCGACAGCCGCCGGTAAATGGCGTGCATCGGCCGGTGCAGCCTGCACTCCTCCCATAGCTGCTGCCGCCACTCCGGCGCCTCCTCCTCCTTTCTCAGTTCCGGCTCCACCACCCGCGCTTTCCGGAACCCGTGCAACACCCGGCTCCATCTCTGCAACTCTCCCTCCGGCATCGAATCCCGGTACACCGCCTTCATCTCCTCCTCCAGCACCATCCGGAAATGAACCCCGGGATCCAGTGACGAGGTCACCAACAACCCGATCTCCTCTCCACGCCGCCGCTTCGCCGTCAGTTGCTCTAGCAGCTCCAGCATCGCCTTTCTCTCTCCCGCGCCGCCCAGCATGCACTCCAGGTTCGAGATGTGCAGCCACGCCTCACGGCCCCTTCTCCCCATGCTTACTACTCCACCTCCCGCCGCCGCCGCTCTCGTCCTCCCGGACAATTCCTCGTTCACCCACGCCATCTTTTCCCCCACCCATCCCTCATGAACACGTTCCTCGGCCAGCGTCAGCCGCGGCGGCGCCGCTTCCGTGTCCATGATGCCCATCCGCCGCCGCCACGCCTCCTCCACGATGGAATCCTTCCCGCTTAGCGGCAACCCGATCACCAGCACCGCGCCGCCTGCGGCCGCCTCCTGAATCACTCTCCCCGCCTCCGGCAGTGGTGCGCTCTCCAGTTTCATCAGGAAGATGATCTGCGTCGTCTTGTGGATCCAAAGCCCGAGCGCTCCCAGTCCGCACACTACCGCCGCCCAGAACCAGATGGCACCCGGCAGCCCCAGCGCCTCGGCCCGCGCCTCGATATCCAGCCGCACGGGAACTCCGCCGCTGCCGGACGGCTCCCACGCCGCCATCTGATAGCTCAATCCCATCCGCCCGCAGCAGCGCGCCCAGCGTTGCCCCCCGGCCCGTGTCGTCTCGCCTGGACCCAGCCCGGCCATCGCCGCCAGCTTTTCCCCCACAAAGCTATCCATCACTGCCTGCCAGCTCACCCCTTCCTCGGACTGCTCCACCTCTGCCCCTTCCACGCACCGCACCCGCGTCTCCGCTAGAAACACATTGTAATCGGCCGAACTCTGCATCACCTTCCCACAACGGCCCGGCGCCAGCCATTTCTCCTCGATGTACTTCTTCGCCTCTTCGTTGTAGGCCGGCGAGCCTTTCACTTCCGCCGCTTCCCGCACCCAGTTGCTTTCCAGCCCTCGTCCCAACTCCTGCATCCAGCGCTTGGCGCCGCGCCACGTCTCATGCTCGTAGTTCACCCGCATCAGACCCGCCGCCGGAACCACTCCCCCTAGCAAACACATCGTCAACAGGCTCGCGCTGTACCACAACCCCGCTTCTCTCCGCCCCACTACCGCGCCCTTCTTCCGCGGAATCTGGTGAACCATCCAGCCCGCTGCCACCACACCCGACGCCGGCAGCAGCAAGCTCACACACAGCACCACTCCGTTGTCGCCGCCCGCCATCGCCGCCACCCACACCGCCGCCATCGCCACGCCCATCAGCGTGATCCGCCAGTATTGCTCCGCCCTCCGCCGGCATGGCCAGAACATCCGCGTCGCTTCCAGAATTCTCCTCCTTGGCCGGTATCGCCACGGACGGATCAGCACAAGCATCGTCACTACCGCCAGCGTTCCTGCCAGGCACAGGTACAGCACCAGCATCACGCCCGCCGATGCCGTCGCCAGCCAGTTGCTCGCCACCCTTCTCTCCAGGTTTCGGAACGTTACCACCGTCCACTGCGCCCCTTCCACCGCCGTTACCGGCCGGCTGTGCAGCAGATACTCCCGCCCGCGGTAGTGCGTCCGGATCGACTGTGGCACCCGCTGTTTCTTTGCCTCACGCAACACCTTCGCCTCGCCGGTCTCCTCCAGCAGGTTCTCCTGCATGCTCAGCGTCTCCTGCGAATGCAGCAGCACGCTCCCATCGGCATCCAGCAGCGCGAAGCCCGTGTCCGGCGGCAGCAGCCTCCTCGTCAGCTCCTTCATGTCCCATACCGCCGACACCGAGTAGATCTCCTTCTGCTCCACCAGGCCGCGCCGCTCCGATTCCATCATCAGCACCCAAATCGGCTGCGCCGTCGTCGTCGAGATCAAACCTTGCAGCGTGAAGGGCTCGCTCTCCTTCCCTCTTACACGCATCAACCGTTTCTCCCCAAGGCTCACGAAGTACGGTGACCCCTTCAGCGAAACGCTGCTGGTCGGAAGGACCTTCGTCGTCCACTTCTCCAGTTGCGCTCCGGCACGGCTGGTCCAGAACAGAAAATCGAGTGGCTCTGTCTCCTCCGGCAGGTGCTTTACCTTTTCCGGATTCCAAAGGTTGATCACCGCCGCCGGCACGTAGCTCACCTCTCCCGCTTGCGTCCGATGCACGCAGTGATCCCCGTACCCCGTCAGGCAGCCCGTCTGATCCCATTCGGCCGCTTTCCGGTCCACCGCCCTCACGAAACGCGTCATCGCCCCCAACTTCCTTGACAGATCTCCCTCGATCAGCCCCGCCTCCTTCTCCAGCGCCTTCTCCATCCGCGCCCGTTCGCCAGTCGCCGCCGCATACCCCACCAGCAGCAGCGTTCCCAATCCGCATGCCAGCACCGTAGATCCTGCCAGCCGCAGCACATCGCCTAGCCGCATCCGCCCCGTCTCCTGCAGCAACACCAGCTTCAGCAGCGGTCCGGCTAGCCCCGCCGCCAGCAGCGGCAGAAACACCGCGAGAAACAACTGCGGCTTCACGTGCCTCGCCTGCGCTTTCAACTCATCCGTTTTCGTCAGACCGCACAACAGCAGCGTTACGCCCTCTTCCGTCGATTTGCCCTCCCCTTCCGGCGATCCCGATCTCCCGATCCGGATCCGCTGCATGAATACGTGATACTTCAGCCCCCCGTGCTCAACCTCCTCCCGCATCTCCCGGTACAGTTCCTTCGACTGCGTCAGCTGCGTCAAGTGCGTGACCCGCGCCCCCCGCTCCGATCGCTGAAACACCACGTTCCCTTCCTCGTCCGCGATCAGAATGTCGTCGAACAGATCCTCACGCGTCAGCGGACCCAGTGCCCGCTCCATTTGGATATACCCAATCTGCTCCTCCTGCCTCAGGTACAGCCGCATGCCGTCCCCCGACGCCATGAATCGCATCCGCCAGGCCCCCGGCTTCGCCTCTTTGTCCAGCTGCAAATCCGGCAGCAGCGCGTCCGAATACAGCTTGTCCTGGTTCACCTTTTTCAGGTACCGCAGCGACGACTCCAGGCTTTCCACCTTCTTCCGGATCTGCGATCCCATCGCCGACAGCACCCGGAACCGCAGCGTCAGAAAATACGCCCGCTGCTCGGGGATATATTGCAGCCCATAGTATCCCAGCGCAAATGCACTCAACAGCAAGGTGAAGCCGATAGCCACACCTACGGCCTTCTGGCCCTTCATGCTTCCCTCCGGTTCCAGCCGTTTCTATCCGCCTATTGACAACGCAATCCGCGCCGGTTTTCCCTCTTTACTCCCCGCCTCACCCCCACACCCGCCCGCTCTTCCTCTTTCTCATCAACCCTTTCATCACCCGCTCCGTCATCGTCCCGAACGGCTGATCCGTCGTCAGATACGTCCACACCGCCCCCCTCTGCCGGAGATCCATTCCCCCCGCCTCCGCCTCCTCCAACCTCCGGTCCGCCTCCCCCTCCAGACTCTCCTCCAGCTCCTGAAACCACGCATGCACCCGCTGCAAATACTCATGCAGCGGCTCCCGCCCGCCCATCGAAAACCAATGCACCCCCGCCTTCAAATCCGCCACTCTCGCCAGATGATCCGACCACAATTCATCTATCGTCCGCAGCCACGCCAGCCTCTCGAGCTCCCCACCTTCCATCCGTCCCTCCAGCCAGCTCTGCCGCAGCTCCTGTATCCTCCGCCGCTGCCCCTCGATCACTCCCTCATATTTGTTCAGAAACTCCCGCACCTGAAGATTCGCCCCCTCCACGATCCGTTGCACCGCCTCCGGATCCTCACGGAAGTCCGGATCCAGGCCCCCGTACTTCACCATCAAACTATCCTCGAAAGATACAAAGAACCGCGACGCCCCCGGATCCCCCTGCCTCCCCGCGCGCCCCCGCAACTGATTATCAATCCGCCGGCTCTCATGCCGGTTCGTCCCGATCACGAACAACCCTCCAAGCTCCGCCACTCCCTCGCCCAACCGTATGTCCGTCCCTCTCCCCGCCATGTTCGTAGACACCGTCACCGCGCCCCGCTCGCCCGCCCCCGCAATAATCGCCGCCTCCGCTTCATCATTACGCGCATTCAGCACCTGGTGTGGAATCCCGTCCAGCATTCCGCTCAGCCTCTCCGATTCCTCCACGCTCGCCGTGCCCACCAGCACCGGCTGCCCCGTCTCCCGCAACCGCCGTATCTGCTCCACCACTGCCCGCTCTTTATCCCGCACCGTCCGGAACCGCGCATCCGGATGATCCTCGCGGATCACCGGCCGGTTCGTCTCGATCACCTCCACCTCCATCCCGTACAGCTTATGGAACTCCGCCGCCTGCGTCGCCGCCGTCCCCGTCATCCCGCACACGTGCTCATACAAGCCCACCAGATTCTGCAGCGTAATCGACCCCAGGATCATCCCCTGCGGTTTTGCCGCCACGCCCTCCTTCATCTCCACCGCCGTGTGCAACCCCGCCGGCCACCTCCGGTCCGCCACCACACGTCCCTTGAACTCATCCACAGACTCCACCTTGCCCCCGCGCACAATGTAATCCACATCCCGCCGCAACAAAGCATGCGCATGCAGCGCATCCTGCACCGCCGTATGCACGTTCAGGTTTCCCTCCTCAAACAAATTCCCGCACCCGAAGAATCTCTCCGCCACCGCCACCCCGCCATCGGTCAGCATCACGTTTCGCCCATGCTGATCCGCGTGATAATGCCACCCCGCCCGCATCCCCGTCACCACCACGTTCGCCGCCGCCGCCAGCTTCTCCCCCGCCTCGTCTCCTCCCGCCACCACCAGCGGAATCCTCGCCTCATCAATCAAAATCGAATCCACTTCATCGATCACCGCCGCATGAAATCCGCGGTGCACCGCCTCTGCCACCTCCAGCGCCAGCTGATCCCGCAGCAAATCGAACCCAACTTCGTTCGCCGTCGCATACGTCACATCGCACGCGTACGCCTCACGCCGCTCTCCCGCCGTCATCCCTTGTTGAATATGTCCCACCGTCAACCCCAGCATCCGGTAGATGTCGCCCATCCACGCCGCATCGCGCCGCGCCAGGTAATCAGTGAACTAAACCGCTGACGCGGTATC
>VFZE01000021.1 GCA_016871315.1 Acidimicrobiia bacterium
CATCTCTCTGACAGGCCAAGGGTTGTTTATTGTCTTCACAACCCCTTCTGTCGTCAGTTCGAAGCGGACAATTCACGTGTCAACTCCACCGGACAACTCACATGCTATTAACAGCCCTCGTTTTAAGAGATGCTCAGGAATGGAAATAGTTACAGACTCGGATCGAAACCCGCAGTTGGTCGACTATTTGCAGCCGGTTCTGTATTTTCAGTGCGTTGACCAAGCTCTCCCTCTCAGTTTTCCTTATGTTGGCTCCGGTGTCCGCTTCTGTTGAACCAGCGTTTTCAATTCGCTAAGAAACGCCTCCACATCCTGGAAGTCGCGGTACACGGACGCAAACCTAACGTAGGCAACCTTGTCCAGGGAAGCCAGGCGTGTCATCAACATTTCTCCTATTTCTGTAGTAGATAGCTCACGATCGGCACTATCTGATAGCCTCGCCTCCACTTGGTCGACGAGTTCCGCCAGCCGGCTCATGCTTACCGGCCGCTTCTCGCAGGCCTTCAAGAGCCCCGAAAGAACCTTTTGCCGGTTGAATTTTTCACGCCGCCCCCCCTTTTTCACCACCATGTAGGGAATCTCGTCAATCCGCTCGTAGGTCGTGAACCGCCGCTGGCAGGCCAGGCATTCCCGGCGTCGGCGCACAACGTCGGCCTCTTTGCTTTCCCGCGAGTCGATGACCTTGTCTTCTTTATGGCCGCAGAAAGGGCACAGCATCAGGAGGCGCCTCCTTGAGCCATGGCCGCCGCTTTCAGCTCCATTTGTCTGAGCTTACGCCAGTTCAGCCCTTCATGGAAGGCCAGCAATAAGCCGATAGGCACAATTACTACGAATGTAATTACCCACAGCACCACCGCCATCCCTGTGGCTACCTCCAGCGCTACTCCAAACAGCTCCCGCAACACCACCACCGACACAATTTGCATCCCACCCCCTATGCCTGGTATCTGCACCACGCTCCCGAACGACACAAACCCAACAAATATCAGAACATCCATCAATTGGAATTGCGCCATCTGCGGCGAGGCGCGGAACACGCACAGATAGCAAATCACAATCAACACCCATTCCAATACCGAAAGCATCACCACTTGCAGCACCGCCGAGGCGCTTCGTGTCGACCCCACCCCATGCGTAAAGCTCGTGATGAAATGGGCCGCCCGCTCATAGTGCTTCTCCGGCAGGAACTTGAGCGATTCCAACAGCCGCTGATGCGCCCATTCAGAGAACACCCGCAACACAATCAGCACAGCCAGGCATATCGTAGCCAGCATCCCAACCGCATGTCCCCCCATCGACAGCACCCATTGCAGCCCTTCCCCAACCGTGGCGCCTGAGTTATGAACCCGCGAGAGAGCAAATCCGAAGATCAGCAGCGCCATTAGCAGGTCGTAGATCCGCTCCAAAAACCACGCCGCGATCTGCGAGGAAAACGGGAGTTTTTCTTTATTTGCAATCAGAAACGGCCGTACCATCTCCCCAGGCCGCCCGAACAGCACAATCGCCGTGAACCCGATCGCCGTCGCCGAAGTCAGATTCCACAAACTCGCATTCGGCTTAAATGGCCGGATCAGCACCCGCCAGCGAACGGCCCGCCCTAAATACGTAGTTAGCGCAAATAGCCCAGCTGCCAGCAGCCAACCCGGATGCAGACCGCGGAAAGTCTTGAAAAATAGAGCCCATTGGAAGCTCTGGTCGCGCCAGCCGAAATAGGCCAACCCGATCACCAACACCAACGCCAGCCCCGCAAATCCCACCGTCCAATGGAACCACGGCCCGCGCGTGGGCTGGGTAGGGGGCGTCACTACGCCCGCGGAACTAATGGGTGCCTCAATAGGAAACTGCCTCCCGTTGCCTTGCCTTTTGCCTGCTTTCCGAACCGCCTATCGCAAATCTACCACAGCCTGTCATTTCCGGAGCTACTCCGGCAACAGTCTGGGCTAGAATATAGCTCTGACAAATAGCCGAGCTTATGCAGTTGCATTGAACTTTTCATGATAAACCCTCGTTTCTCATACTGGAAGGCGGTACTGGCCTCCGTTGGTACCAGCACTTCCGGAAAATCGAGAGACGAGGAGACGTATGGCGGCCATTGCCGCAGTTTGGGATTCCACGCTACTAGCCAACCCGGCTCGATCCGGCGCAGCAGGACGTGCGTTTCCCGCCTCGCAACGGTTGGGTACATCATTGGACACTGACTCCACGCTGGTTGAGCGCTGTCTGAACGGGGAGGAGGCGGCTTGGGAAGACCTGGTCCGCGTCCACACCCGCCGTGTTTACGCAATATGCTACCGCTTCACAGGCTCCGGCAGCGACGCGCAGGACATTACGCAGGATGTCTTCCTGCGGGTCTTTCAGTCGCTCAAGAGCTACCGCTCCGGCGAAGGCTCCTTTCAGGTTTGGTTGGCCCGCCTCACGCGCAACCTCCTCATCGACAACTACCGCCGCGGCAAGATGCAGCGCCTGTCGGACCCCATCGAGGACCAGCTGCCGCGCCTGGAGGAAAGCGCGCACTCCGTGCGCGCCGATGCGAGGCTGGAGGGACGCGAAGCCAGCGAGCATTTGCAGCATGCGCTGCAGAAACTGTCTCCGGAGTTGCGCGAAGCCGTTGTGTTGCGCGACCTGGAAGAACTGGAATATAAAGAAATCGCCCAGGTGCTGAAAGTGCCCGAGGGTACGGTAAAATCACGAATCAACCGCGGCCGCGCCGAGCTGGCCCGCGTGCTGCGCAAGCAGAAGGCAATCGTATGAAGTGCGCGGAACTGGAAATCCTGATCTGCGAATACCTCGACGGCGTTCTCGCCGCGGATGAACGTTCCGCGGTCGACAAGCACCTGTCCAGCTGCCCGGCTTGCGCCGAGCTGGCCCGCGACGCCGCCGCCGCTGTCAGCTTCCTGGAGATGGTTCCCGAAGTGGAGCCTCCCGATGAGCTGGTCACGCGCATTCTCTACAAGGCGCCCGGCGGCGCCGAACCGGCTGTCGAAACCCGCGATGCGGCCCGCTCCGCCGGCGGTTTCGCCCACTGGATCCGCGGCTGGCTGGCGCCCGTGCTTCAGCCCCGCTTTGCCATGGGAATGGCAATGACTATTCTGTCGTTTTCCATGGTCGGCCGCATTGTCGGCCTCGAGCAGCGGCAGCTGCGGATGGAGGATTTGAATCCGGCCAAGGTATGGGCCGCAATCGATGACAAACTCCACCGCACTTATGACCGCGCCGTGAAGTACTACGAGAACCTGCGGCTGGTCTACGAAATTCAGTCGCGTCTGCGCGAGTGGAGCGACCAGGAAGAGGAGTTCCGGCGGTCCCAGGCCGGCGGCGCTGAACTGCAGCCGTCGCAAGCGCCTGCTGCGGCCGAAGGGGAACCGGAAAGAGGAAACCCATGAGCGCATCAGCCAACTATTGCCGTGTCTGTGGCAAGGCGCTGAGCGAACAAGAGCGCGAAACGCCCGGGGCGATCTACTGCTCGGCGTGCGCTCCGTCGGCTGCTCAGCCGCCTCCGCCGCCTCCGGCGCAGAACACCGGACCGGCCATCACCGACCCCAGTATCAGTCCTGGACTCGCCTTCCTGCTCGGCCTCATCCCCGGCGTTGGAGCCATCTACAACGGCCAGTACGCCAAGGGACTCGTCCACGTCGTCGTCTTCGGGCTGCTCATCTCGATCGCCGCCTCCGACAATGCCGTCGGCGATCTCGGTCCGCTCATCGGGCTGATGATTCCCGCCTGGGTTCTGTACATGGCGTTCGAGGCGTACCACACCGCCAAGCGCCGCTGCTGTGGTGAACGCGTCGATGAATTCTCCAGCCTGGTGCCCTTGAAGAGCAACGGCAAGTTCCCTGCCGCACCCATCCTGCTGATGGCCGTCGGCGTCGTACTGCTGCTCCACAATCTGGAGTTTCTGCGCATTTCCGACATCCTCAAATTCTGGCCGGCCGCGCTCATCGCGCTGGGGGCTTACATGCTGTATCTGCGCCTGGGCGGGGCCGTGGAAGAGGTGAAGCATGAGTAATCCGTTGATTCGCGCAATCCGAGGTCCGATCATGCTGATCGCGCTGGGCTCCCTGCTCGCGCTTGACCAGTTCGGAACCTACAGCTTCTGGCGCACATGGCCGGCGCTGGTCATCCTCATCGGACTCATGAAACTTCTCGAGCGCGTGCTTGTTTCCGCACCCTCGCCGGAAGGGGGTCCCCAATCATGAAGCGCGGCTCCCTCATCGGCCCGATTCTGCTGATCATCATCGGCGGACTCTTCCTGGCCAACAACCTCAGGCCCGAACTGCCGGTCATGGAGATGATCGCCACCTACTGGCCCTTCATCCTCGTCGCCTGGGGCGTCATCCGGCTGATCGAAATCCTCGCTGCCTGGATGGGCTCAAAACAGCTTCCTCGCCACGGAGTCTCCGGCGGCGAATGGGTCTTCATCGTCTTCATCAGCCTCGTTGGTTGCGCCGTCTTCTACGGCAGCCGCTACACAAAGAGCTGGCCCACCGCCCGCATCTCCATGCACGGCCTGGAAGTCTTCGGCGAAAGCTATGATTTTCCCTTCGAAGGCAAGACCGTCCCCGCCGGCAAGACCCCGCGCATGCTGGTCGAAAACCTCCGCGGCAACGCACGCATTGTCGCCGCCGACACCGAGGAGATCACGGTCAAGGGCCGCACTACCGTCCGCGCCTTCCAGCGCGCCGATGCCGAAAAGGTCAATAAGAATTGTCCGCTGGAAATCGTCAAGCGGGGCGACCTGTTCGTGGTCCGCACGAATCACGACAAGGCTGAAGGCGCTATGAGGATCACCTCAGATCTGGAAATCACCGTCCCCCGCGCCGCAAGCCTCGAAGGCCGGGGCCGCTATGGCGACTTCGACATCACCGGCGTCGCCGGCAACGTCGAAATCAACTCCGACAACGCCGGCGTGCGCGTCAACGACATCGGCGGCGGCCTGCGCGTCGACTTGCGCCGCAGCGACATCATCCGCGCCGTCAACGTCAAGGGCGGCGTCGAAGTAAAAGGCTCCGGCTGGGACGTTGAACTGGAAAACATCGAAGGCCCCGCCACCGTCAATGGCTCCTATTCCGGCGAACTCATCTTCCGCAACCTCGCCAAGCCTCTCCGCTTTGACAGCGCCTCCACCGAACTCCGCGTCGAGCGCATCACCGGCCAACTCCGCATGGGACGCGGCGAGCTCCACGCCCACGACGTCACCGGTCCCGTACACCTCCGCACCAGTTCCAAGGACGTCGAAATCTCCGACTTCACCCAGGGCCTGGAAATCTCCCTCGACCGCGGCGATATCGAACTGCGCCCCGGCAAGCTGCCTCTTTCGCAGATGAACGTCAAGACCAAATCCGGCGACGTGCAGATCTCCATTCCTCCCGCCGCCAAATTCGAAATCAGGGCGACGACATCCCGCGGTGAAGCCGAAAACGACTTCGGCGCTCCACTTGATCGAGAAACCTTCGGCCGCCGCGCCACCATCGTCGGAACGACCGGCACTGGCCCGGCACTGCAACTGGCAACTGACCGCGGAACCGTAATCGTCCGCAAGGCATCCTCGGAACTGATTCCCCCGCCGCCCGCGCCGCCTGCCGCTCCGGCGCCCGCTGCGCCGAAAGCGCCCAAGGCATCTAGCCTGCCTGTGGATCACCAGTAGGCTCGTCCACGTTGTGGCGTCTCAGTAGCTCGACTGCCGCACCCACGCCGGCCCGCTCCGCCAGCCGCGCATGACGCCACGCCGCCCGGGTATCCGCCTTCACCGCATAGATCTCGCACAGCGCCACATGCGCCGCCGCATGGCCCGCATCTAGCCTCACCGCCTCAAGCAGCAACCCCAGCGCCTCCTCCTGTCGCCCCTGCATCCGGTAAAGCAGCGCCAAATTATGATACGGCCGCGCATCTTCCGGATACGCCGCAATCCACGCCTTCTGCTCCGCTACGTGCTTCCTCGTCTCCTCATCCAGAGCCGGTTCGATCACCTCTTTGCGCCAAAAGCCCATCGCGTCCGCGATTATAGCGTGGGGCAAGCTTGAGTTTGCGCGCGGCTTCAGCCTCGCTCAGTAAGCGGATATCCTAATCCCCCTCCGCTATACTGGCTCAAACAGGCTCTCATGCACTTGGCTTTCACAGCGGTCCTTCTGCTTGCACCTGCCCTCTCCGCCTCTGCTCAAGTCAGCTTCCACACCCAAATCCGCCCCCTGCTCGACGCGCGCTGCCTCCCCTGCCACCAAGGCGCGCAACCCGCCGGCGCGCTAGACATGTCCTCCTACGAAACTCTCCCAGAGCGAAGCCTCCTCCTCGCGGCCATCTCCGGCACGCCACCCCGCATGCCCAAAGCCGGACCTCCCCTCTCCCCCGCCGAAATCAACCTCATCAAAACCTGGATCTCTGAAGGCGCACCCAACGACACCCCCGCCACCTTTAAGCAATCCACCTGGTGGTCCCTCACCCCTCTCCAAACCACCGCGCCCCCGCAAATCAAATCCCCCTGGATCCGCTCCCCTATCGACAATTTCATCCTCGCCAAACTCCACGCCAACAACCTCACCCATTCCCCCGAAGCCGACCGCCGGACCCTTATCCGCCGGCTCACCTACAACCTCCACGGCCTCCCGCCAACCTGGGAGCAAACCCAAGCATTCCTCAACGACAACTCCCCGGACGCCTACGAAAAACTCATTGACACCCTGCTCGCCTCGTCCCGCTACGGCGAGCGATGGGGCCGCCACTGGCTCGACGTCGTCCACTACGGCGAATCCCATGGCTACGACAAGGACAAGCCGCGCCGTAACGCCTGGCCCTATCGCGACTACGTCATCCAATCCCTCAATAACGACAAACCATACGCCCAATTCATCAAGGAACAAATCGCCGCCGACATCCTCTACCCTGGCGACCCCGCCGCCATCCCCGCCCTCGGTTTCCTCGCCGCCGGACCCTGGGACTTCGTCGGCCACGTCGAACTTCGCGAAGACACTGTCGACAAGAAAATCACCCGCCTCCTCGATCGTGACGACATGCTCATGACCGTCATGAGTTCCCTCAACTCCGCCACCGTGCACTGCGCCCGCTGTCACGATCACAAGTTCGATCCTATCCCGCAGGAGGACTACTACAGCCTCCAAGCCGTCTTCGCCGGCGTCGACCGCGCCGATCGCCCCTTCGACAACGACCCCGCCACGCACCGCGCCCGCCTCCCCCTGCTTGCTGAGCGCCGCGCCATCCTCGCCCAGCTCCAACCCCTGCTCGACGACAAGACCACCGCCAAAGGCCCCGAAGCCACTCGCCTCCGTTCGCTGCTGGAAGAGCTCGACGCGCGCATCGCCGCGCTCCCCAAGCCCAACCTCGTCTACGCTGCCGCAAGCTACTTCCCCGCCGCCTCCAAATTCCGCTTCGCCGTCGAACCCCGCCCCGTCCACGTTCTCGCCCGCGGCAACGTCGAAGCCCCGCTGCGCGAAGCCGTGCCTGGCGCGCTCACCGCCGTCAAAGCTCTCCCCGCGCGCTTCGCCGATACAACCACCGAAGCCTCCCGCCGCGCCGCCCTCGCCGAATGGATCACGCATCGTGACAACCCGCTCACCTGGCGCTCCGCCGTCAACCGCGCCTGGCATTACCACCTCGGCGCCGGCATCGTCGAAACGCCGAACGACTTCGGCCGCATGGGCTCTCTCCCTTCTCACCCCGAACTCCTCGATTGGCTCGCCGCTTGGTTCCGCGATAACGGCGGCTCCTTCAAGAAGCTCCACCGCATGATCCTCCTCAGCGCCACCTACCGGCAGTCCTCCGCGCCAGACGCCGCAAAATCAAAACTGGACTCCGAAAACCGCCTCCTCTGGCGCATGAACCGCGCCCGACTCGACGCCGAATCCCTCCGCGACTCCGCGCTCATGGCCGCCGGCCAACTCGACCTCACCATGGGCGGCCCCTCCGCAGAGCAGTTCTACTTCAAGGACGACCACTCGCCCGTCTACGACTACGCCCTGTTCGACATCGACAGCCCCGCCAGCCGCCGCCGTTCCGTCTACCGCTTCATCGTCCGCAGCGTTCCAGACCCGCTCATGGAACGCCTCGATTGCCCCGACCCCTCGCTGATGACCGGCAAGCGCAACACAACCATTACCGCCATCCAAGCCCTCGCTCTGCTCAACAACCCGTTAATCGTCCGCCAGGCCGAACACCTCGCCGATCGCGTCCAACGCATCACACAAGACCCCGCCGCGCAAATACAGTGGCTCTACCGCCTCACCCTCTCGCGCGACCCGTCGCCCAATGAAGCCCGCCTGCTCGCCGCCTACCTCCACAAGCACGGCCTCAGAAACACCAGCCGTGTCCTCATCAACAGTAACGAATTCCTCTTCGTCGATTGAGCCGCTCATGAACCGCAGAAACTTCCTCTTCCACTTCGGCGGCGGGCTCGGCGGCATCGCCCTCGCCGACCTGCTCCGTGCCGCCGAGCGCCGCCCGCTCGATCACGCCGCCAAAGCCAAGCGAGTCGTGCAGCTCTTCATGTCCGGCGCCGCCAGCCAGTGCGACATGTTCGACTACAAGCCCCTCCTCATCCAAAAAAGCGGCGAGCAATGGGACCCCGGCGAAAAAGTCGAGCTCTTCCAAAGCACCCCCGGCGTTGTCATGAAAAGCCCCTGGGAATGGTCGCAACACGGCCAGTCCGGCAAGTGGATGTCGAGCCTCGTTCCCAAGCTCTCCGCCTGCGTCGACAAGATGGCCTTCATCCTCTCCATGGTCGCCAAGTCCAACGTCCACGGCCCCGCCACGTTCATGCAAAACTCCGGCTTCGTGCTGCCCGGCTTCCCCTGCATGGGCTCCTGGGTCTCCTTTGCCCTCGGCAGCCTCAACGACAATCTCCCCATCTTCGTCGTCCTGCCCGATTCCCGCGGCTTCGCCCCCAACGGCCCCGGCAACTGGACCTCCGGCTTCCTCCCCGCCTCGCACCAAGGCACGCTCATCCGCGCCACCAGCGCGAACCCGATCCACGACCTCTTCCCGCCCGAATCCGCCCACTTCATCAGTAAGGAAAGCGACCAGGACGCCCGCGCGCTGCTCGACCAACTCAACCGCACGCATCTGGGAACCCGTTCCGACGATTCGCGCCTGGAAGCCCGCATCGCCTCTTACGAAATGGCCGCGCGGCTTCAGTTAAGCGCACCGGAAGCCCTCGACCTCTCCCGCGAGTCCGCGGCCACACGCGCCCTCTACGGTGTCGACGACCCCGTCACCTCCGACTTCGGCCGCAACTGCTTGGTCGCCCGCCGACTGCTGGAGCGCGGCGTCCGCTTCGTCCAGGTCTGGAGCGGCGCCGACAACGGCCACCCCCGGCGCAACTGGGACTCGCATGAGGACCTCGCCAAGGACCATGGCGAAATGGGCGCCGGCATGGACGGCCCCGCCGCCGCGCTGATCCTTGATCTGGAATCCCGCGGCATGCTGGAGGACACCATCGTCTATTGGACCACCGAATTCGGCCGCATGCCTTGCAGCCAGGGAGCCAAGGGCCGCGATCATAATCCGTTCGGTTTCGCCACCTGGCTCGCCGGCGGCGGCATCCGCGGCGGCGTCACCTACGGCGCGACAGATGAATGGTCCTACAAAGCCATCGACAAACCCGTCTATTGCTACGACGTCCACGCCACCGTGCTGCACCTGCTCGGCATCAACCACGAGAAACTCACCTACCGCCACAACGGCATCGACCGCCGCCTCACCGACGTCCACGGACACGTGATTCGCGAACTGCTGGCCTGACCCCTTGAACCTTATACCTACTTCAAGGTTCACAATAATAAACAGCCATGACCGCGACACCGGCCGCCTCCATCTCCAGGAGCGCTTCCGCGCCGCCATCAACTTCAGCTACTTCTTCTGATATGGAAAGGAAAATCATGAAACTCCTCCCGCTGCTCGCCATCCTCGCCATGCCTCTCTCCGCCGAATTCCGCCAGATCGACCTCACCATCTTCGGCATGGATTGAGCCGTCTGTGCCCACGCCGTGAGCGTCGGGATCCAAGAAGTCGAAGGCGTCGAATCCGTCAAGGTCAATCTCAACCAGGGCCTAAGGCGCGATCCCCGCCGATCAACACCTCATCCGCTTCACCGGCCTTGCAGAATAGCCGTCTCCGGCGCCTCCTCCGGCTCCGTCCACACAATCACCGCTGACGGCAACGTCGTGCAGACCAGAATCAAGCCGAACAGGATCCTCTTACGGTAGGCCGGATCAGGCAACCACAGCCAACCCTCCATCGCCAGCGTCCCGTACACAACCCCCGCGCTAACCAGCCCCGCGAGTATCCAATACGCCTGAACAAACGACCGGTGCCGCACCTCCGTCTGCCGCTCATCCCGGCTTGTGTACGGGCGCAAGTCTCCCACAAATCCGTACTCGCGCGTCAGTCTCACCAGCGTGACCCAACACGCGAACAGAACCAGACCAGCGATGCCCACGCCTAAAACGGGCGCACCGCCGCGCTCCATTCCTGCCATTACACACAGCCCCACGTAGCTCGCGTAAAGCGTAATCACCAGCCCACGCCGCCTCGATCTGCTCATCGCTCATCCTCCTGTTGAATAGAGAATCTCGCTCATCGGTTGAAACGGCTTTCTCGAAAAGATCGCTTCAATCGGAATCCCAAAGAACTCGCTGATCCGGAACGCAAGCTCCAGACTCGGATGGAAATCCCCGCGTTCCAGATATCCAATCGTCTGGTAGCTCACATCCAGAGCCTTAGCCAGTTCCTGCCGGCGGCGCATCCCTCGGCTTCACGCAGACCCCAACAGACGACGAAGCCGCCCGATACTGGTCAACTGTCCTCGACGCTGTACAAAAAGAGGTACGCCTGCTCCTCGCCGCCCACGACGGCCCGCGCCTCATCGGCAGTCTGCAAATCGCGCTCGAACCCCGCCCCAATGGGAACCATCGTGCAGAACTCGCCAAGCTCTTCGTGCTCACCGCGTATCACCGCCGCGGCATCGCACACCAGCTCATTCAGGAAGCTCTCGCCGTTGCCCAAGCCCACGGCCGCACGCTCCTCACCATGGACACCCGGCAGGGCGGCGCCGCCGAACGTCTCTGCGAATCTCTCGGCTTCACCCGTCTCGGCGTCATCCCCGCCTACGCCCGCAGCACCGCGGGCTCGCTCGAAGCAACCACCTTCTTCTACCACCAGCTTTAGCCGCAACGCGGCCGCGCCTCCACCGCGAACGCCAGTGACAACTGCCGCCAAGAAATTTTCGGTTTGTTTTCAATAGTCTCCGCGATTCGATTTGCGCGGATTGCACCCTTGGCCCTCCACAATGACCACAGATTCGTCCTGGAGGACATTGCCATGAACATTAGCTATCCGATAGAAAACCAGAAGCTGGCCCGCATCTGGTCCGACCGCCGCGAGCGCCTCGTCGCCGTCCGAATACACTATTCCACGCTTGAGCAAGGAGGCTGCAAGCTGTTCCAGCTCAGCGAGGTGGAAGATCTGGAGTAAATCTTCACCCCTCTCTGGGGGGATCGCGGAAAAAGTACCAGAACCAAAGGGGTAATTCGCCTTAGATTGTCTATTGACCCGCCCCCCTCCCACCCTTTACCTTAGGGTTGTGATGTTGCAATCCGACCAACGCAAGACCAAGCGCTTCGATCTAAGGCTGCCCATTGAGCTGGTACGCATGGGCGCCGAGCCGATCGCCACCACCACCGAAACACGGAATGTCAGTTCCGGCGGGGTGCTGTTTATCTCCGAATCGCAGCTGCCGGTCGGCGAGCCAATTGAATACTTCATCACCTTGCACGCGGGGAAGGATTCCAACAACGTGCGCCTGCACTGCGTGGGCACCGTGATCCGGCTCGAGGCCCGCCCGCGGCGCACGCGCAAGGACAAGGAAATGCCCTTCAACGTCGCGGCTACGCTGGAGCGTTACGAGTTCATTCGCAACAACCGCTAAAGCCCCCGCGGAAACTCATCAACCGGCGGCCCCGTTCATGGGACAATGAAATGTTTCGTCCCTGAGCGCCATTCATCATGCTGGACCGCATCACCGTGCATGGGGCACGGCAGCACAACCTGAAGAATCTCCGCATCGAGATCCCGCGTAACAGCCTTACTGTTGTCACCGGCCTCAGTGGCTCCGGAAAATCCTCGCTCGCCTTCGACACTGTTTACGCCGAAGGCCAGCGCCGATACGTCGAAACCCTCTCCCCCTATGCGCGCCAGTTCCTCGATCAGATGGAGCGGCCCGACGTTGATTCCATCGACGGCCTCAGCCCGGCGATCTCCATCGAGCAGAAGACAACCAGCCGCAGCCCGCGCTCCACCGTCGGCACCATCACCGAGATCTACGACTACCTGCGCGTCTTGTTCTCGAGCATCGGCACGCCCTACTGCCCGCAATGCAACGTCGAGATTGCGCCCCAATCCACGCAACAGATCGTCGAACAGATCTCCGGCATGCGGCAGGACGAACGCGTCATGATCCTCGCCCCCATCGTCCGAGGCCGCAAGGGCGAATACCGCAAGGATCTCGAAAAGCTCCTCAAGCAGGGCTACCTCCGCGCCCGCATCGACGGCCAGCTGCGTTCACTCGACGAAGAGATCGTCCTCGACAAGCGCCGCAATCACACTATCGAGGTCGTCGTCGACCGCCTGCTCATCAAGCCGGGCCTCACCGACAGGCTGGCATCTTCGGTCGAAACCGCCACCAAGCTCGCCGGCGGCCTCGTCGTGGTCGCCGTCGTCAACGGCCCCGAACAACTCTATTCCCAGAAACAGGCCTGCCCGGAATGCGGCGCCGGCGTGCCCCACCTGGAGCCGCGCTCCTTCTCCTTCAACAGCCCCTATGGCGCATGCGACGGCTGCCACGGTCTCGGGAGCAAGTGGAGCTTTGATCCCGACAAGGTCATCACCGATTCCTCACGCCCGCTTCTGGATGGCGGCCTCGGCGCCGGCGCAGGCTCCACGCTGATGAATCAGCGGCTCAATGAATACGCCCGCAAGGCGCGCATCAATCTATCCAAGCCGTTCGAGGAACTCCCCGCCAAGGCGCGCCGCACGCTGCTTGAAGGCGGCGACAACTTCCCCGGCATCCTTACTCTTCTCCAGGACGCCTTCGACAATGCCTCTGACGCATACCGCGAATGGCTGCTCGAATTCATGTCGCCCGCCGTCTGCGATCAGTGCAACGGCGCGCGCCTGAAACCCTCCTCCCTTGCCGTCCGTTTCCAGGGCATCTCCGTCTCCGAATTCACCCAAGCATCTCTCGGCCGAGCTTTGGAGTTGGCCGAAAGCTGGGAGCTCAACGAGCGCGAATCCAAAATCGCCGGCCGCGTCGTGGAAGAGATCGTGGCCCGCCTCCGTTTCCTGATCGCTGTCGGCCTCGACTATTTGAGCCTCCACCGCTCCGCCGCCACCCTCTCTGGAGGAGAGGCGCAGCGCATCCGCCTGGCCACGCAAATCGGCTCGCGCCTGCGCGGTGTCCTCTACGTTCTCGATGAGCCCTCCATCGGACTCCACCCCCGCGACAATGACCGCCTGCTCGACACGCTCGCCGGTCTCCGTGACCTCGGCAACACCGTGCTCGTCGTCGAACACGACGCCGACACCATCCGCCGCGCCGATTACGTCATCGACCTTGGCCCCGGCGCAGGCCGTCTCGGCGGCAAACTGGTCGCGGAAGGCACGCCCGAGGCTATCGCCGCCAACACCGAATCGCTCACCGGCCGCTACCTCTCCGGGGCAGTCGAGATCATCGCGCCGCAGTTCCGCCGGCATGGCAACGGCCACCGCCTCACCGTCCGCGGCGCGCGGCACAACAACCTGAGGAACATCGACGTCGAGTTTCCCCTCGGCATGCTGATCGCCGTCACCGGCGTCTCCGGCAGCGGCAAATCCAGCCTTATTCACGACATCCTCTACCGCGCCCTCTCCAAACATGTCTACGGCTCCCGCCACGAGCCCGGCGCGCACGACGCCATCGACGGCCTCGACCACATCGACAAGGTCATTGAGATCGATCAGTCCCCTATCGGCCGCACCCCGCGCAGCAATCCCGCCACCTACACCGGCGTCTTCACGCCCATCCGCGACCTCTACGCCCGGCTCCCCGCCTCCCGCGAGCGCGGCTACAAGCCGGGCCGCTTCAGTTTCAACGTCAAGGGCGGCCGCTGCGAAGCCTGCCAGGGCGACGGCCTCAAGCGCATCGAAATGAGCTTCCTGCCCGACGTCTACGTCACCTGCGACATCTGCCGCGGACGCCGCTACAATCAGGAAACCCTGCAAGTCAAATACAAGTCTTTCTCCATCGCCGATCTGCTGGAATCCACCGTCGAAGAGGCCGTGCCGTTACTCGAAAACATCCCGCAAATTCACTCCCGCCTCAGCACCCTCAACGACGTCGGCCTCGGCTACATTCACCTCGGCCAGTCCTCCACCACCCTCTCCGGCGGTGAGGCCCAGCGCATCAAGCTCGCCCGCGAACTCAGCCGCCGCCAGACCGGCCGCACCTTCTACATCCTCGACGAACCAACAACAGGCCTCCACTTTGAAGATGTCAATCGCCTGCTCGACGTGTTACAAAAGCTCGTGGAGCTTGGCAACACCGTCGTTGTCATCGAGCATCAGCTTGATGTAGTGAAGGCCGCCGACTGGGTTATTGACCTCGGTCCCGAGGGCGGCGAAAAGGGCGGCCAGGTTGTGTCGGCCGGCCCGCCGGAACAGATCGCCCGCAGCCGCCGCAGCCACACCGGCCGGGCGCTCCAGAAACTGCTGGGCAAAGGACAAGCAGCTTGAGCCGTTATTCGAAAAAACCGATCGATCTGTCGGGGCTGAAGACCGTCTCCCTCCACTCCCGCGGCGGCAAAGTTACCACCGAACTATTCGCCAAGCCGCACCAGCGCGGCTCAGGCGTCAACACCCTGATCGATTCGCTGCCACATCTTTTGGCCGCTGACAATTTCCGCGCCGTCGTCGATGCTCTCGCCGAAGCCCGCCGCAGCAAACGCGCGATCCTCTGGGGCTTGGGCGGCCACGTCATCAAGTGCGGCCTCGCACCCATCCTTCTCGACCTCATGCGCCGCGGCTACGCCACCGGATTCTCGATGAACGGCTCCGGCGCAATCCACGACATGGAGATCGGCATGGCCGGCCATACCAGCGAGGATGTCGAGGCCGTGCTGCCCGACGGCAGCTTCGGCTCGGCCGAGGAAACAGGCAAGGAGTTCAACCGCGCCCTCATCGAAGCCCATCGCGATGGCATCGGCGCCGGCGAAGCCCTCGGCCGCCTGCTGGATACGCTCGCCGATGCGCGCTTCGCTTCGCACAGCCTCTTGCTCGGCGCATGGCGCAACGCGACGCCCGTCACCATTCACATCGCCGTCGGCACCGACACCCCGCACACGCACCCCGCCGCCGACGCCGCCGCCATAGGCCACGCCACCCATCACGACTTCCGCCTCTTCTGTTCCCTTGTCGAAGACCTGAACGACGGCGGCGTCTACCTCAACACCGGTTCCGCCGTCATCATGCCGGAAGTCTTTCTCAAGGCCGTCTCCAGCGTCCGCAATCTCGGCCGCCCCCTCAAGAAGTTCGTCACCGTCAATTTCGATTTCCTCCAGCACTACCGCCCCCGCGTCAATGTCGTCGAGCGTCCGCATTCGAACGCCGGCGGCAAAGGCTACCCCCTCACCGGCCACCATGAGCTGATGATCCCCCTGCTCGCCGCCGCCCTCATCGAGCGCGAAGAATGACCAACGAAGAGCGCTACCCTTTCTGGAACTATCACGACCTCGCGCTGTTCATTGGAGCCGCGCTCCCCTCCATGCTGCTCTCGATCCTGCTGGTCACCGTGCTGCGCAAGATTGCCCCCGGCAGCGGCAAGGCCGCCGAAGCCATTCTGGTCCAATTCCTCGGCTACACCTTCTGGTTCCTCAGCCTCTACGCTCTTCTCCGCGTCCGCCACGGCCGCCCCTTCTGGCGCTCGCTCGCATGGAGCGGATCCACGCGCGGCATAGCCCGCTGCCTGATCGCCGGACCTCTGGTGGCGCTCGCGGCCGGCTGGACCGGCCACCTTCTCGGCCGCCCCCAAGCCGACGTACCGATGATGGAGTTGTTCTCCGACCGCTTCTCCATCGTCCTAATCGGCATCTTCGCCGTGTCGCTGGGCCCGCTGTGTGAGGAATTAGCCTTCCGTGGCTTTCTGATGCCGCTTGTCTCCCGCACACTTGGCTCCGCGGCCGGCATCATCATCGCCGCCATCCCGTTCGCCATGCTGCACGGCCCCCAGTATGGCTGGAACTGGTCGCACATTCTTCCCGTGGGACTTGCCGGCGTTGCTTTCGGTTACGCGCGTCACGCCACTGGTTCTACTGGCGCCGCCACCGCCATGCACGCCACCTACAACCTGACTTTTCTCGCCGCCATCATCATCAACAGAGAGGGTATTTTCGGTACATGGTAGAGACCATTGAATGGAAGCCGGAAGGCGTCGTCATGATTGACCAGACACGCCTGCCGCGTGAGTTTTCCTACGTCACTTGCACCAGCTATCAGGAGGTGGCCGAAGCCATCCGCTCCATGGTCATCCGCGGAGCTCCCGCCATCGGCGTCGCCGCCGCCATGGGCGTCGCGCTCGGCATGCAACAGCCCAACGCCTCGATGGATACGATCTGCGACGATCTGGCCGGAACGCGCCCTACCGCCGTCAACCTCTTCTGGGCCATTGACCGGATGAAGCGCCTCTATGCCTCCCTCGATGGCAAACCCGCCGCCGAAATCCGCGCCGCCCTCGTCGCCGAAGCCCAGAAGATCAAGCTCGAAGACATCGCCGTCAACCAGGCCATGGGCCGCCACGGAGCCGAACTCATCCCCGACGGCAAAACCGTCCTCACCCACTGCAACGCCGGAGCCCTCGCCACCGCCGGCTACGGCACCGCCCTCGGCGTCATCCGCGCCGCTGTCGAGGCCGGCAAGAAGATCGACGTTTTCGCCGACGAAACCCGGCCCTTCCTCCAAGGCGCCCGCCTCACCGCCTGGGAACTCCAGCAGGACAACATCCCCACAACGATCATCACCGACAACATGGCCGGCTACTTCATGCGCCAGGGCCGCATCGGCTGCGTCGTCGTCGGCGCAGACCGCATCGCCGCCAACGGCGATGTCGCCAACAAAGTCGGCACCTACTCCGTGGCCGTCCTCGCCAAGGAGAACAACGTCCCCTTCTACGTCGCCGCGCCCATCTCTACACTCGATCTGACGCTCACCTCCGGCGACCAGATCCCCATCGAGCAGCGCTCCCCCCGCGAAGTCACCGAAGTCTTCGGCGTCCCCGTCGCCCCCGAAGGCATCGCTGTGCAAAACCCCGCCTTCGACGTCACCCCCTCCCGCTACGTCACCGCCATCATCACCGAAAAAGGCATCGCCCGAGCCCCGTACGAAGGCTCCCTGCGCGACCTGGCTGGCTGAAAATGAGAAGACTCGTCTATTTAGTCGCCGTTACAGCGGACGGCTTCATCGCTCGAACTGACGGGTCGTTTGATGGTTTCCTCACCGATGGGGAGCACATCGAGGATTTGTTTCGCCGTTTTCCCGAGACGTTCTCCGCGCACTTTAGACAGCAGCCCGTTGGCTTGGGCCGCACCGAATTCGGCTTCGATACCGTGCTGATGGGGAGGCGGACCTACGAGGTAGCGGCGAAGGCCGGCATTCTGAGTCCCTACCCTCATCTGCGTCAGATTGTATTTTCCCGCTCGATTGATGGCGCGCGTTATGAACCTGTTCAGGTGGTTGCCGGGGATGCCGTCCAGTTTGTCCAGCGCCTGAAACAGGATCCTGGCGGAAGCATCTGGCTTTGCGGCGGCTCGGAACTGGCTGGGACTCTGTTGGACGAAATCGACGAACTGGTGCTGAAGGTGAATCCAGTCGTCTTGGGCGATGGGCTGTCGCCTTTCCACAAGGCGGTTCCGGCGAAGCAAATGGAATTGTTGTCCTCTCACATGTACAACAACGGCGTGGCCCTCATGCACTACCGCCTCCCAACTGGCCGCTAGCGAGCGGATCTCATCCCCGCCGGTCCAACGGCTGGGCTTTGCGGCGGCAGCGGTCGAGTTCGCTCGAGGCCCTGCGGGGCGACTGCGAGAAGATCCCTGACGTTCCATGTGAGCAATATGGTTGCTCCGGCCTGGAGGACGGAACTGGCGATGGCGGCGTCATAGACACGGCCTCCGCCCAGGCCGCGTTCGGCGAGTTGTTCGATGGAGGACCAGGAGGATTGCGGAGTGAGGCCGGCGATGAGGTCGCGGGAGAAGTTTTCGCGCAGACACAGGAGGGCGTCACGGGGCGGCATGCGAAGAGGCGCGGGAAGGCGGGTGAGGACAGAGAAGGTCTCCAGGAGCACGTGCACGGAAAGCACGAAGCGGTCACCACGGGTGCGTGCCTAGTCCAGGGCTTTTAGGGTGAGCGGATGAAACTCGTGCCAGGCGCTGAGGAGAGCAACCAGGCAACTGGCGTCGAGCGCGAGTTTGGCGGTGGCGGATCTAGGCACGGCGATCGCGGACCGCGCGGAGGACTGTGAGGACCTGGTCGTTGGTGAGGGGCGCGGCGCGTTAGGGGGCGACGGCCACTTTAAACGAGCCCCGTTTCGCCCATTTGAGCGGCGCTGCGGCAGGTTCGATCTGCACTATGCCGTCACGGTATTCGATTTCCAGTTCCACGCCGGATTCAAGGCCTGCGGAGTCGCGGATGGGCTTGGGAATTACCAAGCGTCCAGCCGAATCGATGGTGACCTTCATACCAGAGCTTTACCATTACTTTGGAAATCTGGCGAGGCTGAAGCCTCGCGCGGGCTGAAGACCCGCCCCACACAAGGGTTAATGGGCGTATACTAATCGCTTTGGACATACGTCAATGGCAGCAGTGAAACCAGTGAGCCCTCTGATGGACGCGGGGACAAATACCGAAGCGGGGCTGTCGCTGCGATTCCTTTATTACATGTCGTTAATGCGGGAGGTGGAGGACCGCATCGAGCGCAAGCTGTACCGGCAGGGGAAGATCCTCGGCGGCGTGTATGTGGGTCGCGGGCAGGAGGCGATTTGCGTGGGGGCGGGGCTGGTGGCGGAGCCGGACGATGTGCTGTTTCCGTGCCACCGCGATTTGGGCCTTTATTTTATCCGAGGGATTGGGCCGGCCGAGGTGCTGGCGCAGTACATGGGACGTGTGGGCGGGCTGACGCAGGGGCGCGACGGGAACATGCACATGGGGGATTTGAAGCGGCGGATCGTGGCGATCATCAGCGCGATGGCGGCTTCGGTGCCGGTGGCGGCGGGCGCGGCGATGGCGCTGAAGCAGCAGCGGTCGCGCAATATCGTGTTTGTGTTTTTCGGCGATGGGGCGACCAGCCGCGGGGACTGGCACGAGGGGATCAACCTGGCGGCGGTGCAGAAGGCTCCGCTGGTGCTGATTTGCAACAACAATCAGTATGCGTATTCGACACCGACCGAGAAGCAGATGTCGTGCGAGCATGTGGCGGACCGGGCGCCGGGGTATGGAATTCCGGCGGAGATGGTGGATGGCAACGATGCGTGGGCGGTGTATGAGGCGACGCAGCGGGCGGCCGACCATGCGCGGCAGGGGCTGGGTCCGTACCTGATCGAGTGCAAGACGTTCCGGATGACGGGCCATTCGGCGCATGACGGGGCCGATTATGTGCCGAAGCATTTGTGGGAGGAGTGGGGCGCGAAGGATCCGATTGCGCGGATGGAGAACCTGATGCTGGATCGGGGCTATGCGGCGCGCGAGGATCTGGAGAGTTTGCAGGACCAGATACGGCGGCAGGTGGATGAAGCGGTGGCGTGGGCGGAGGCGAGTCCGTATCCGGAGCCGGAGACGCTGGCGCGGAACGTGTACGAGGAGAGCCGCTGATGGAGACGACCTATTTAGAGGCGATCCGGAAAGGGATCTGGGAGGAGATGGAGCGGGACCCGAAGGTGTTCCTGCTGGGCGAGGATATCGGGATTTACGGCGGCGCGTTCAAGGTGACGGCGGGGATGCTGGACAGGTTCGGGGAGGAGAGGGTGGTGGATACGCCGATTTCGGAATCAGCGATTGTGGGGGCGGCGATCGGTGCGAGCTTCATGGGTATGCGGCCGGTGGCGGAGATGCAGTTCGCCGATTTTATTACGTGCGGGTTCGATCAGATCGTGAATTTCGCGGCGAAGTGCCGGTACCGTTGGAACGCGCCGGCTCCGCTGGTGGTGCGGGCTCCGTCGGGCGGGGGGATTCACGGGGGACCGTTTCATTCGCAGAATCCGGAGGCGTGGTTCGTGCACACGCCGGGCTTGAAGGTGGTGCAGCCGGCGACGGCCTATGACGCGAAAGGGTTGATCAAGGCGTCGATCCGGGACAACGATCCGGTGATTTTCTTCGAGCACAAGGCGCTGTACCGGAAGATCAAGGGCGAGGTTCCGGAAGAGGATTACACGGTGGAGCTGGGGAAGGCATCGGTGTTCCGCGAAGGGCGCGACATGAGCGTGATCACCTACGGAGCGATGGTGCACGTGGCGGCGGAGGCGGCCGAGGTTCTGGAGCAGGAAGGCGTGTCGGTGGAGATCATCGATTTGCGGACGCTGCTGCCGATGGACGAGGAGACGGTTCTTTCCAGCGTGCGGAAGACGTCAAAGGCGATTGTGCTGCATGAGGCGACGCTGACAGGCGGGCTGGGCGGGGAGCTGAGCGCGCGGATCACGGAGAAGGCGTTTGAGTCGCTGGACGGGCCGGTGCTGCGGCTGGCGGCTCCGGATACGCCGGTGCCGTACGCTCCGACGCTCGAAAAGGCGTTCCTGCCGGACGTGGAGAAGCTCCTCGAAAAGGCCCGCTGGCTGGCGGCGTACTGATGTGCGGATCTTCCGGACGCAGCCGGGGTTCAGCGCGGCGGTGGTTCTGGCGCTGGGGCTCTGCCTATTGTTGAAAGTGCGGGCGGCGCTGGGGCGGACGCTGACGCGCGCCGATCATGGGCGTCCAGTGGTGATGATCGGGCACGAGTATTGGAAGAGTCTGGGGGGCCGTGCGGATATCACGGAGCAGGTTCTGATGGTGGAGGGGCAGCCGCACGCGATTGCAGGCGTGTTGCCGGCGGCGAGTTCGCTGCGGTTTGACGTAATGGAAGGGCTGCGGGATGCGGCGCGGGGGTCGAGTACGGGGAGGAACAGGTTCGGGCAGGCGCTGGTGGTAGTGGAGGTGGGGCTGGCGTTGATGTTGCTGGCGGGTGCGGGATTGACGTTTAAGCACCTGACGCGGCTGGAGAACCAGCAGCTCGGGTTCCGGCCGGAAGGCGTGTTGCGGGCAATGACGGATTTCCCGGCGGCGAAGTATGAGGAGGTTGAGCGCCGCATTGGAGGATTGGCCGGGGTGGCGCGAGTGGGGGTGCTTGCACCGCAGGCGTTTCCGTTCGGAGGGCCCGGAGTTCGCGGGAGGCGGTTCGAGATATTTGGAAAGCCGGAGATGGAGGCGCGGGCGGAGGTGTACATGGCGAACGCCGCCTATCTGGAGGCAGTGGGATTGCCTCTGGTGCGCGGGCGATGGTTCACGGAGGCGGATACGGCGGCGCGGGAGCCGGTGTCGGTGATGAGCCGGGTGGCGGCGGCTATCTTCGTGGTAGCGGTGCTGGCGGCGTGGGTTCCTGCGAGGAGGGCGTCGCGGATCGATCCATCGGAGGCGGTAAGGGTGGAGTAGGAGGATACGAGGATGCGTTTGCTGATCGGGACTGCGATTCTGGGGTGCGCGCTGTGGGGACAGTCGGCAATGCCGCGGGATCCGACGCGGGAGGGGCTGGAGGTGAATGAGCCGCTGCGGGTGAGCGAATCTCTCTATGTGGCGCTGGGGTTCGGGAACACGATACTCGCGCGGACCTCAATGGGCAACGTCATCATCGACACGTCGATGCCGCCGCATGCGGCGCGGCATAAAAAGATGCTGGATGAGGTAGCGCCGGGCGCGGTGAAGTACGTCATCTTCACGCATGGGCATGGTGATCATACCAGTGGCATGGGGTTGTGGAAGCAGGCCGGGACGCGGGTGATCGCGCAAAGGAATCACCTGGAGTTCCGGCATTACCAGGCTCGGCTGGCGGGATTCTTCCGGCAGCGAAACGCGGCGCAGTTCGGGCAGATTGTAGCCGCGAATTCCAATGCTTGGCGTCCGGAGACGGCGGGCAATTATCCGGCGCGGATTGAGGCGGACGTATTGTTTGACGACCGGTACGAGTTTGAGCTGGGCGGAGTGAAGTTTGAGCTGTACCACACGCCAGGGGAGACAGAGGACCATTTGACAGTGCGGATTCCGGCTTGGAATGCGGTGCTGCCGGGAGACAACTTCTACGGGTCGTTTCCAAATCTATATACGTTGCGGGGAACGAAGCCAAGGTGGGCGCTGGATTATGTGCAGTCGCTGGATCGGATTATCGGATGGGAGCCGGAGATGCTGATCCCGAGCCACGGGCGTCCGGTGCAGGGGAAGGGGGAGATACGAAAGGCGCTAGAGAAGTATCGCGATGCGATTCTGCACGTCCATGACGCGACAGTTGCGGGGATGAACGCGGGCAAGGATGTCTTCACGCTGATGCGGGAGGTCCGACTGCCGCCGCACCTGGATGTGGGCGAAGGGTACGGGACGGTGGCGTGGTCGGTGCGCGGGATCTATGAGGGCTATGTAGGGTGGTTCGACGGGAACGCGGCGAGCATGTTCGAGGTTCCGCCGCGGGGGATTTATCCGGAGCTGACGCAATTGGCGGGTGGAGCGGATACGATTGCGGCGCGGGCTCGGGAGATAGCAGGTGAAGGGAGGCTGGTGGAGGCACTGCACATGACCGATGTTGCGCTGGCGGGTTCGGCGGGTCATAGGGAAGCGCTGCGCGTTCGGGTGGAGGTGTTGGAGAGGCTGCTGAAGGAATCGAAGAATTCCAATGAGCGGGGGTGGCTGAATCATGCGCTCGTGGGGGCGAGGGCGGGATTGAAGGCGGCGGGGGAGTGAGCCGTCCGCAGGCTCTGGTCATACTGGCCAACTTCGGCTATCATGATAGGTGGAGGTTGTGTCGATAGCATGATTAGTTTGACGGAAAAGGCCGTTGGCAAGGTTCGTGAGATCCTGGATTCCCAGGATCCCAAGCCCGCCGGGCTGCGCATTGCCGTGGTTGGCGGCGGCTGCTCAGGTTTCAGCTATTCCATGGCTTTTGAGAACACGCCGAATATGCTGGACAAGACCTATAACTACGACGGACTGAGTGTATTCGTCGATCAGGCGAGCCTGCTGTACCTGGATGGCGCCGAAGTTGACTATGTGGAAACCCTTGAAGGGTCTGGGTTTAAATTCTCCAATCCGAATGTGAAGTCCACTTGCGGCTGCGGCTCCAGCTTCAGCGCGTAAGCTCTCGGACGCTGAGGCCTATTGAGCCCGCGTCCGCCGTTGACTCCCTTATACGGGCGGCCCACCAGGCCGCCCGATTCTTTCCCGAATCCTCCTCTCCCCTTTCGGCATCCTAACCCTCAGAAGGGAATTCCATATCATGATCAGCCTTACAGAGAATGCCGTCAGCAAGGTGAAGGAGATCCTCACCTCCCAGGACCCCCAGCCGGCCGGCCTTCGTATTTCGGTGGTGGGCGGAGGCTGTTCCGGATTCAGCTATTCGATGGCCTTTGAGAACACGCCCAACATGCTGGACAAGACGTACAGCTACGACGGACTCAAAGTCTTTGTCGATCAGGCGAGCCTGCTGTACCTGGACGGCGCCGAGGTCGACTACGTCGAAACGCTGGAGGGCTCCGGCTTCAAGTTCTCCAACCCGAACGTGAAGTCCACGTGCGGCTGCGGCAGCAGTTTCAGCGCCTGATTCTCTCGTCCTTCTCGCCGCCGCATGCGAAAATGAGGTATGCCTTCGGCGAGGAAGAGTGTCCCGATCCTGCTTCTGTCATGCTTGGCCGCCTTCGCGCAGCCTGCTGAGCTGACCCCCGCCTGGGACTTCCGCAAATCGGTCGAGGAACTCAAGGCGCAGACGGCGCGCCTGACACCGCTTGTTGAGCAGGTCGATCCCAAGAACTGGATCGCCAAGGGGGCTCCGGAGGCCTACATCGGGCAGTGGGATGCCTTGCGCGCGGAAATCGGATATCTGATCCGAACGGCCGATGCGCTGGCCCGGGATCCTGAAAAAACCACCGTCACTTTGGAGGCCTACCTGCGGCTGCAGGCCGTGGAGGCGATGCTCGGTTCTCTAAGCCAGGGCGTACGCAGGTATCAGAACCCGGCGCTTGCCGATCTGCTTGAGGCAATGGTCACGGAAAACCACAATCACCGCGTCCGGTTGCGTGAATACCTGGTCGAACTGGTTGCCGCCAAGGAAGCCGAGCTGCGCATCGTCGACCAGGAAGCACAACGCTGCCGCGCCGCGCTTATCCGGCAGCCAGTTCAGAGCAAGAAGACGGAGAGCAAGCGCCCATGACTCCGGCCATCTTCTACTGCACCATCTGCGCCGAGGTGTCCGAGCGCATCTGCGTGTACTGCACCAAGGACTCCTGCTCCAACCATCTTTGTTCGAAATGTTCGCGCTGCAGCGACTGCTGCCACTGTGAAGTCCCCCTGGAAGTGCCGATCGGCGTCGCGATAGAGGACGACTGACTGCCTACCTCTCGTAGACCGTCAACTCCTGCTGCGTAGTCTTCCGCCACTGTTCCAGCTCCGGCCCGCCGGCGCGCCGGAAGAATGCGTCCAACTCCGCTGACAGCGCGTCGCGCCGCTTCCGGTAGACTGGATCGTCGTAGACGTTTCGCGTTTCGCCCGGATCCGTCTCCAAATCGAACATCTCGCTAGGCCATTCCTTGGTCCGTTGAATCAGCTTCAGGTTCTCCGTCCGCAAGGCACGGACAAAGCTGTACTCGAAAAACAACCGGTTGGACCATTTCGGCCGGCGCCCCTGAACGAACCCGGCATAGCTCGACCCCACGCGTTTGGGATCCCGCGGCGCCTGGACGCCGACGTAATCGAGAATCGTCGGGAAGTAATCGTAGGAGGACACCATCGTGTCGATCTTCTGCCCCGCCTTGATCCTTCCGGGTTGGTTCCAGATCATCGGCACGCGGATCGATTCCTCGTACATATTGAACGGCCATGTGCCGTTCCCCTTGCCCCAAAACCCATGGTGTCCGGAATTCCAGCCCTGATCGGCGGTGAAGACAATCAGTGTGTCCTCTCTCGCCCCCATTGACTCCAACTGCTTCACCACGCGGCCCACGTTCGCATCGACGCCCGAGATCAAGGCCGAATAAGCATGCATGCTCTTCTTGTTGCGGTAATGATTCCGCAACCCGCGATTGGCCCATGGATGCTGCGGGACATCGGGGTAGCAGTTGAACGTAGCGTTGTCGTACGGCTTGCGGTACTCATCGGGCTGGTAGTCGTACGGGGTGTGCGGCGCATAAAACGGCACCAGCAGGTAGAACGGATTCTGTTTCCCCCGCCGGGTCTCGAGAAACTCCAGCGCGTAATCGCCGACGCGGTCGGTCTTGAACCCCTCGGTATCAACCTTCTGCCCGTTCTTGACAAACGAGGCGTTGCGGAAGGTGCCGCCGCCGCCTGGCACTGTCGCCCAATAGCTGAAGCCCGCCTGCGCCTGCTCATCGCGCCCCATGTGCCACTTGCCGGACATGCCCAGCGTGTAGCCATTACGAGCGAGCAGATCGGAATAGGCCGGATGCCCTTCCAGCCAGTCGCGGGTTTTCTCGCCGAAGCTGTCCACCGGCCGCAGCCAGTCCTGCACGCCGTGGGTGGAGGGAAGCCGGCCCGTCATGTAGGTCATCCGGCTGGGCGAACATACGGGCGTGCAGGCAAACGCACGCTCGAACCTGGCGCCGCCTGCGGCGAGCTTATCGATATGCGGGGTGTACATCTCCGCGCAGCCATACGTCCCCAATGCCCATGCCCCGTGATCGTCGGTCATGAACATCACCACGTTGGGGCGCCGGGTTGCTGTACGGGATACCGTTTGGACAAATGGCGCCGCGATGGCGGCGTTCAAAAACCCACGTCGGGAAATCATGCGCAAATCATACCGCACCAATGAGCGGTAGCTTCGCGTGTCAGGCGGTGGCGCGCAGGACGTTCAGGAAAGTGGGCTCGCGGTAAGGCTGGAAACGGTAGCCGACGCCGAAGATGGTTTCGATGTAACGGTCGCCGTAATGGCCCAGCTTGCGGCGGAGGCGGCGGATGTGTACGTCGAGCGTGCGGGTGCGGATCTGCGGGCCGTAATTCCAGACATCGAGCAGCAGTTGTTCGCGGGGCACGATTTCGCCGGCGTTTTGGACGAGTTCGGCCAGCAATTCGAACTCTTTACGAGTGAGTTGAATGGGTCGATTGTCCAGCTTCACCTGCTTGTGCTCGAAATCAACCTGCACGTGGTGGTCATCGTAAAGCTCTTGGTTGACCATATCACCTTCGATGTTAAGGAAGAGGGCGATTCAGGTCGTATAGAGGATGTAAAAGTTTTGTAAAAGCCTGTTGAGAGGATTACTCGAATGCGTAGGGACCGGGCCATATTTGTCCGCCATCCAGCTTCTGCCCAGGCCTTTCAACTGCCTAACCGTCTGAGCCCACCTAGTTCACTCTCGAGATCTTCCATCGTGTACTCGATCCAAATCTCAGGAGCCTTGAGGAAGCCGTCGATCTCATAACTGGTCTCAAAACCCAGTAGACGGCGCAAGTCCTTAGCCCAGAATCTCCTTCACAACCTTCCCGTGCACATCGGTCAGCCGGAAATGCCGGCCCTGGTACTGGAAGGTCAGCTTAGTATGGTCAATCCCCAGCGTATGCAGCATCGTCGCGTGCAGGTCGTGCACGTGCACCGGGTCCGACACCACATTGTAGGAGAACTCATCGGTTTCCCCGTAGCTGACGCCGGGTTTCATCCCGCCGCCGGCCATCCACATTGTGAAGCAGCGCGGATGATGGTCGCGCCCGTAGTCGTCCTTGGTCAGCCGCCCCTGGCAATACACCGTGCGCCCGAACTCGCCGCCCCACAGCACCAGCGTGTCGTCCAGCATACCTCGCTCCTTCAGATCCTCGACCAGCGACGCCGCCGGCTGGTCCGTTTCCTTGCAGCGCTTGGGCAGACCCTCCGGCAGCCCGCCGTGATGATCCCAGTCGCGGTGGAATAATTGAATGAAGCGCACGCCGCGCTCGGCCAGACGCCGCGCCAGCAGGCAGTTGTAGCTGAATGTCCCTGGCTTGCGCGAATCAGGCCCGTAAAGCTCAAACGTGCGCGGCGGCTCTTTCGATAGATCGGTCAGCTCCGGCACCGAGGACTGCATCCGGAAAGCCATCTCGTATTGCGCGATCCGCGTAGCGATCTCCGGATCGCCGTAGTCATCGAGCTTTGCGCGGTTCAGCTTCTCCAGCGCGTCCAGGTAGAGTCGCCGGTTTTCCGCCGGAAAGCCATCGGGGTTCGACAGATACAGCACCGGATCACCAACCGAGCGGAACTTCACCCCCTGGTACCGCGTTGGCAGGAAGCCGCTGCCCCACAGCCGGTCGTACAAAGGCTGCCCGCCGCCGCCCGAGCCCGGCGAAATCATCACGACAAACGACGGCAGGTTCTCCGTCTCGGCGCCCAGCCCGTAGGCCAGCCACGCGCCGATGCTCGGCCGTCCGGCCAGCTCCGCGCCGGTCTGCAAAAACGTGACAGCCGGATCATGATTGATTGCCTGCGTGTGCAGCGACTTCACAAAAGTCAGCTGGTCGGCGATCTTCGCCGTGTAGGGCAGCAGTTCGCTCACCCACGCGCCCGATGCGCCGTGCTGCTTGAAGGCGAACATCGAAGGCACCAGCGGCAGGCTCGATTGCGACGCCGACATCGTCGTCAGCCGCTGCCCCTTGCGCACCGATTCGGGCATCTCCTGCCCGGCCATCTCTTGAAGCTTCGGCTTATGGTCGAACAGTTCCATTTGAGACGGTCCGCCCGATTGGAACAGGTAGATCACGCGCTTGGCCTTCGGCGCGAAGTGCGGCAGCCCGCTGAGCCCCTTGGCGGCGCTCAACTCGCGCGGCAGCAGCGACGCCAGCGCGGCGATGCCTAGCCCGGAAGCGGTTCTTGAAAAAAAGTGGCGCCGTGTGAACTCCATCGTCTACTCCTTCGTGATCGCCTCGTCTAGGTTGAGAATCAAACTCGCCACCGCCGCCCGCGCCGCATGCCCGGCGGCGTCGAGCGACTTGTCCCGCGGTGATTCCCCGTGCGAAAGGAACCGTTCCGCTTCTCCCGGGTTCGCGCGGTAGTAACTCAGGAAGCCATCGTGAGCCTGCTGGAGCGCGGCAAACTCAGCGGCGGAGGGCTCACGCGACAGTACAATGCGGAACATCTCGCCGATGCCCCCGCGCACGGCCAGCGCCCGCGACGCCTCGACATAGGCGACATCGTTCATCAGGTTCAGCGCCTGCAGCGGCGTGTTCGTGCGCACCGCCCGCACGGAACATGTCTCCCGATTCGGCGCGTCAAAGGTGATCATCGACGGCGGAGCCACCGTGCGCCGCCAATATGTGTACAGGCTCCGCCGGTACAAATCCTCGCCCGAGCCCTGCTTGTATCCTGAGCCGCCCGCCAATTCCTGCCACAATCCCGGCGGCTGATACGGTTTCACCGACGGCCCGCCGGTCTTTTCCACCAGCAGCCCCGCAACGGCCAGCGCCTGGTCCCGCACCACATCGGCCGGCAAACGGAAACGCGCGCCCCGCGCCAGCAGCCGGTTCTCCGGATCACGCTCCAACAGTTCCGGCGTCACGCGCGAGGATTGCCGGTAAGTCCCGCTCATCACGATCGTCTTCAGCAGCCCCTTCACATCCCACCCGCTTGCCACGAACTCCGCCGCCAGCCAATCGAGCAGCTCCATTTGAACCGGCCATTCCCCCTGCGACCCGAAATCCTCCACCGTCTTCACCAGTCCCTGCCCGAACAGCATTTGCCAGTAACGGTTCACCGTCACGCGCGCCGTCAGCGGATGCTCCGGATCGGTCAGCCACTGCGCCAGTCCCAGCCGGTTCTCCGGACGCTCGCCGAATGCCGGCAGCACCGCGGGCACGCCGGCGGTCACTTTCTCGCCAGGCGCATCGTAGGCCCCGCGCTTCAGCAGGAACGTATCGCGAATCCCCGGACTCTCCTTCATCACCATCACCGTGGGAATCGAGCCGTAGAAACGCTTCCGGGCAAGCCGCGCCTCTTCCAGACGCTTCAGCGCCGCCGGCGCCGACTCCTCGAGAAACGCCAGCCGCAGCTTCGCTGCCTGCGCCTTGGTGCGCCGCTCCGGCTTCATCGCCGCGATCTCGGGAACCGTTTCCAGCACAGGCATCGCCAGCGCCTCCTTCGGCGTCAGCGCCCGCCGGTACAGCACCACCTCATCGATTGCGCCGCGGAACCGCTTTCCTCCGCCTGCGCCAATACGCAGCGGCTCCTTGTTGCCGAGCGGATAATTCAGGTCGTCGAACAACACCTTCAGCTTCTGCTCCACGCCGTTGATATAGAGCGCCGTGCCTGTGGCATAGCGCGTCCCGTCGTAAACAGCCAGCACGTGCTGCCACTGATTGGGCGTAACCGGCGATTCGGTCTCCACCCGCAACCCGATATCTGTGAACCGCTTGGTGATCACCAGTTGCAGCTTGCCCCCAATTAGGTAAAGCCCGTAGCCTTCCGCCTCGAAGTAATCCTCCAGCTTCGTCACAATCGCCCCATCGCCCGCTTCCGGCTTGATCCAGGCGCCGATCGAGAACGGATCCAGATAATCGAAACCCGCCACCGCACCGGCTGCAAGCTCCTTCGCCCCATCAAAGCGCAACGCGGCGCCCGCTTTGCCTTCGACGCTTTCCAGCGGCGCAGCCGCGCCGTCCATCGGCAAGTGCAGGATCAGGCCGCGCGTGATGGACCATTCGCCGGGCTTGTTACGCTCCCACTTGCGCTGATCCTTGGCCAGCTGCGGCTGCACTCGCTCCCACTCCCGCTCGGCATCGGCCAGTTCCCGATCCAGATTCTCCAGCTTCCGCGACATCTCCGTTGTCGGAGCCTTGATCATCGGCTCTTCGTTGCCGAAGTTGTAAACCTGCCCCTTCTCCGGAACATTGTTGAAGAAGGCGAACAGCCGGTAGAAGTCCTTCTGCGAAATCGGATCGTACTTGTGATCGTGACACCGCGCGCAGCCGAAGGTCATGCCCAGCCAGACCGTGGCCGTGGTCTCGGCCCGCTCGGCCACATATTCCACGCGAAACTCCTCCGGCACAATGCCACCCTCGCTCGTCGTGCGGTGATTGCGCAGAAAACCGGTGGCGATCTTTTGATCGAGCGTCGCGTTGGGCAGCAGATCCCCCGCAAGCTGCTCGACAGTGAACCGGTCAAACGGCATATTGCGCGCAAAAGCGCCGATCACCCAGTCGCGCCACCGGTACATGTCGCGAATGCCGTCGGTCTGGTAGCCGTTCGTGTCCGCGTAGCGCGCCACTTCCAGCCACCGCATCGCCATCCGCTCGGCGTAGCGCGGCGAGGCCAGCAGCCGGTCCACCTGCTTCTCGTACGCATTCACGGAGCTGTCCTTCAGAAAAGCATCCACCTCCTCAGGCGTCGGCGGGAGCCCCGTCAGGTCCAGACTCAATCGCCTGATCAGCGTTGCCCGCGCTGTCTCCGGCGACGGCTTCCACCCCTCCCGTTCCAGCCGCGCCCGAACGTAATAATCCACCCCGTTGCCGGGCACCTTCACCCGTTTGGGTGGAATCAGCGACCAGTGCTTTTCCCACTGCGCCCCCTGATCGATCCACTGCCGCAGCAGCTCAATCTCTTTGTCCGGCAGCCTGTCATGCCCGAGATACGCCGGCGGCATCCGCAGCGTCTTGTTCGTCGAGATCACCCGTTGCATCAGCGGACTCTTCGCCGCGTCCCCCGCCACAATCGCCGGCTTCGCCCCCGCCTCCACATCAAACCGCAGCGCCGTCTTCCGGTTCGCTGCATCGGGCCCATGACAAGGAAAACAGCGGTCGGAAAGGATAGGCCGGATGTCGCGATTGAAGCGCACCTCAGCGCTGGCGCACATCACCACGACGAGAAGACAGAGGACGCGTCCCAGCATCGCTTTCAGGTCGATTCTAGCATCCCACCCCAGCGGGCCAGCCTGGAAAGAAGCTAGCCGGGGAAGGCTCTAAGCTAGCGCCTCAGCTCCAGATCTCGTGCACAGGGCCGTAGAGATCCTGCGGCGACGACGGGATGTACTCGAATCCGCGGTTCAGCGGATCGTCGCGGCGGATCTTGGTCCAGTCAATCCCGAGCGCGGAGTAGATCGTGGCGGCGACGTCTTCGGCGCGGATGTCGCGGTCACGCGACCAACCGGGAGAGGTGGTCGCGCGGCCGACACTGTCTGTCTCGCCAATCGCGCGCGGGCCGCGGATGCCGGCGCCGGCGAACATCACGGCCTGCTGGAGGAAATGATCACGCCCGCCGCCGGCGTTCAGGTTGCCGACCGTGCGGCCGAACTCGCCCATCGCGACGATCAGGGTCTCCTCCAGCAGCCCTTCCGCTTTCAGGTCGGCGATCAGCGTGCCGAGCCCGTTGTCGAACTGGCGGATGAGCGAGTTCTGGTTGGTGGGGTTGAAGGCGCCCGTGTAGATACCGGAGTGGTTGTCCCAGCCGCCGATGGTGATCTGGATGAAGCGCGTGCCGAGGCCGGAGCGGACCAGGTTGCGTGCGGTGATGCAAGCGTTGCCGAAGCCGGTGTTGCCGTAGCGGACGCGCTCCTCGGCGTTGAAAGTGAAGACACGGTCGACGTTCGAGTTGTACATCATGCCCCGCGCGCTCAGGTTGAACTGCAGGATCTCCCCGGCCCCGGCGCCGAGCGTGGCCGCGGCCCGCTCCTCGGCATCCAGCTTCAGCAGCAGGTCATAGCGCTGATCAAAGCGCGCCGGTCCGGCGGGGTGGGCTGTATTGCCGAGGCCCGCGCCGTTGGGTGCGACGAAGAAGGGCGAATGTTGCGGCGGCAGATAGCCGCTGCCCGGAGTATCGGTGCCGGAGTTGAGCGCCAGAAACGTGGGCAGGCTCTGCTCCTTGGCGGAAAGCTCGATCGAGGCGACCGAGCCGATGTGCGGCGCGATTCGCGAGGTGCTCGCCAGCGGGTTGCGCGCGATCTGCGCCCACTGCCGCGCGAACTGATGCACCGCGGCCCAGGAGCGGACCGACCGTAGCAAGGCGATCGAATCCAGCTGATCGGCGATCTTCGGCATGATCCCCTGCGGGAAGCGAATGCTGTCGTAGCTCGTCGCGTTGAAGCCGGCTGGCGTCCACGGGCCTTCCTTCAGATCGAACGTATCGATATGGCTCTGCCCGCCCGACAGCAGCACGAAGATGCAGTTCTTGGCCTTGCCGATCGGCTGCGCCTGTGCGCGCGCGATGGTCTCCATCGGGCGCGACGGCAGCAGGAAGTAGCCGCCGATGGCGCTCGCGGCGTGGCGGAAGAACATGCGCCGGCCGATGTGGGGATTGCGCCAGAACAGTGTTCCGGGGATCTTGCTCCAGTCGATGCCGTATCTGTCTTTCATGGCTCCTGTGTCCCCCTTTTAGTGGCTGAAGATGAACTCGGCCTTGTTGATCAAGGCCCAGGCCAGGTCTTCGATGGCGGTGTTTCGCGTCGTCGCGTTGGTCGTGCGCGCCAGCGCCGCCACGGCCTGGTCCTTTTCGTGATTAGTGGGCAGGCGCGAGAGGAACAGCAGGAAGAGTTCGTCGACAGCGGCGGCGTTGTCGGTACTTGTTGAAATGGCACGCAAAGTAGGCGAGGAGGCGACTCGAACCCGGTTGTTCACAAAGGCGTCGTTCATCAGGTTCAGCGCTTGTAAGATTGAGCCGGACTGGCTGCGGTTCTGTCCGTCGCGATTGCCGCGGAGGAAGGCGTTCATGAAGCGCAGCGAGTTGCCGTTGCTGCGCGGCTCCACCGGTTCGGGCAGCTGCATCGCCCATTCGGCGGGTCCGTCCCAGTCTGCAACCGTGTAGGGCTGCGGAATGCCGGTCGCCTTGACAATCGCGTCGTGCACCTCCTCACCCTCCAGACGGCGCGCGAAGTGGCGCGCGAACAGCGGAACGCTGGTCACGTTCCATTCCCCGTCATAACGCGAGCTGAGCTGATAGGCGGTCGATTCCGCCACCAGCCGGACATACTCGCGCAAATTGTAGTTGGATTCGGCCAGCGCGTTGGCCAGCAGACGCAGCAGGCGCGGATGCGTGGCCTGCAACTTCCACGGCGCCGCCGGCGGATGGTCAGGGTCCAGCCGAGCCGGGTCCAGCCCGTCCAACGGTTCCACTAACGCCAGGTTGAACATCTGCTTCCAGATGCGGTTGGCGAAGTTGACTGCCATCATCGGGTCCTGGATGATGTTCTCGGCCAGCTCCGCGCGCCAGAAACCGGAGGCGGGCTTATTGCCGTTGCGGTACTCGGCATCGACGGCGCGGATGTTGCCGACGGCGGCGCGGTTGGGGCGGTTGCCGAAGTTGGTGTTGAGCGCGTAGTTGCCGGTAGGCCGGTCGGTCACCTGCCAGCTGTTGAACAGAGGACTGGTGCGGTCCTGCTGGTGCGGCGTGGCCAGTGTGACGCGCGAGAAGAAGGCGGCCATGCGCTGGGCGTCCAGTCGGGTGGAGTTGGTGCCCCAGAGACTCAACTGCTCCATGTGGCGGCGGCCGTCGTGGCACAGCAGGCAATCAAAGTAGCCGAGCCCAAGAAAGCGCGAAGTGGTTTGATAAAGCTGCAGGTCGTACGTGTCCTGGATCGGGCCCATTACGGCGCGCCCGCCGACGGCGAAGTTGGAGGCGCCCTCCTCCAGGCTGTAGTTGTTGCCGCCTGCCGTGACCAGCTCATACACCATGTCCTTGAGCGGCTTTCCGGCATCGATGGAGGTGCGGATGTAGAAGTGGTATGCGTTGCGTCCGCCGGTCTGGCGGTTGACGTTGGCCAGCACTTGGGCGTTTTCCAGCAGATCGCCCATCCACAGTGTCCACTTGTCGGTGAACTCTTGTGAGTAGAGCAGGCGGTCGATGACGATGTTGCGCTTTTCCACTGAGGAGTCGGCCAGGAAGTTGCGCACTTCGTTGGGCGTGGGGATGCGGCCCGTGAGGTCGAGATGGATCCGCCGGAAGAACTCGGCGTCGGAGGACACGCGTGCGGCCGCGACGCCGGCCTTGGCCATCGTGTCGAAGATCTCCACATCAATGAAGTTGCGGCGCGGAAGTTCGCCGGGTGCGACGCTCAGCCGGCCCGAGACGGCCAAGTTACGGTTAAGCTTGCCGGCGCGCTCATGCACATCCTGATACTGGCGTAGCTGGCGGCTGAGGAAGGCGTCCGGGTCGGCGCGGAACGAGCAGTTGTCACCACTCGGCTCCTGGCGCGCCGCGTCTCCGGCGAGGCCGGCCATGGCACCCAGAGTAAACAAAAGACAGAACTTAGCGATAAGATTGTGCTTCCACATCCCGTTCGACCTTCCCGGCCCTTCTTGGAGAGCCTCTGATACTGTGTTGGAAGTATAACACCGGTCTCAGGCGTTTTGACTCGCCGAAACACCTTAAAAAGTGTGACTAAGCGGCTTGAAGGGTTGCCACTCTCAACCCCCGACGTAGCGCGCATAAAGGCTGCGCGCTAGCCCCGTATCGGTGGTGCCCTGGATGATGGCGCGGCCGTCGGGAAAGATGGTCATCTCATACGGCTCCAGGAAGAAGCGCAAGGCGAACTCATTGGAACGCACACGCCCCAGCGGCGCCAGCCTCGCCTCCAGCTGCCCCAGATCCAGCGGGCTCGTGCGCAGGTGGATCTGCACCGCGTTGCGCCCGCACAGGCTGATCGGCGTCCGCCGCACCCCTTCCAGATACGGAAAACTGTTCTCGCGGCAAACGCTGCAATCCTCCCGCGGCTCCGGCTGCGCGCTCTGCCGGATGCGTCCGCTCCACACATCCACGCGCGTGATCAGCCGCGGCACCAGATGCCCGTTGCCCGACAGCACCTGCATCGCCATGGAGCACTGCAGCGCCGCCACCGTGGAGGTGACCGTGTTCAGTACGCCCGCGGTCTCGCACGTCGGCTGCGCTCCGGAAGGCGGATCAGGATACAAACACGCCAGACAGCTCCTCTCCTGGTCAAGAACCGGCATCACCAGCCCGTAGCTTTCCACGGCAGCTCCGTAGATCCACGGCAGGTTCTCCCGCACGCAAAACTCGTTGATCAGGTAGCGCGTCTCGAAATTGTCGGTGCCGTCCAGCACAAGCTCAACTTCACCAAGGCAGTCGCCGATATTGGACGCGGTCAAATCGGCAACCACCGGCTCCACTTCAATCGAAGAGTTGATCAGCGCCAGCCGCTGGGCTGCCGCTGCCGCCTTCGGCAGCCCCTGCTCGGCATCGGACTCCTCAAACAGCCATTGCCGCTGCAGATTGTTCAGCTCCACGTAGTCCCGGTCGATGATCCGCAAAAAACCAACGCCCGCCCGCGCCAGCGATGCCGCTTGAAAACTGCCCAGCGCCCCGCATCCCACAATCGCCGCGCGCGCCTTCTTCAGCCTGCCCTGGCCCTCTTCACCAAGCCCGGCAAACCGCACCTGGCGCGAATAACGTTCCGGTACGGGTTCGCTCATCGGCTATCTCCTCTGTGCGGCCATCAACTCCTCAACCTCGGCCAGCGTCGGCATCGCCTCCGAACAGCTAAGCCTGCTGACCACGATCGCCGCGGCTGCGTTGCCGTGGTGCAGCGCCTCAACGACAGGCATGCCCTTCACCAGTCCGTAGAGGAACCCGGACGCGAACCCGTCACCGGCGCCAATGGTCGACACTACTTCCACTCTATACGGTGGCAGGAAGATATCTTCCACCCCTTGGTACACACGGGTGCCCTGATCGCCCAGTTTCGAGACCAGCATCGGCACACCCGCTTTGCGCAGCCGGCTGACCGCCGCATCCAGCGCCGCCTCACCGGCCACCAGTTTCAGCTCCACATCATTGCCGATCAGCACATCGATAAACGGCAAGGCAAGCCGCACCGCTAACCCCGCCTCTTCCGGTGAACGCCACGACATGCTGCGGTAATCCACGTCCAGCACCACCTGGCAACCGGCCGATTTGGCCCTCTCCAGGGCCCGATACGTCGACTCGCGCGAAGGCGACGCACACAACGAGGTCCCATTGGTGATGAACATCTTCGCCGATGCCAGATAACCGAGATCCTCCTCCCGAAGATCCACGCGCGTGTCGGCCGGATCGTGCCGGTAAAAAACCTGCGGGAACTTGTCGGGCGGCGACACCTCCGTCACCGCCAGCGAAGGCAGGTAGCCGTTCACACGCTGGACCCGGCTCACGTCCACCTTCTCTTGCCGCAGAAACTCCACCAGAAAATCGCTCAAGCTGTCCGCGCCCAGGGCGGACGCGATGCCGGCGCGCGCCCCCAACCGCGATAGACCGACGGCCATGTTCGCGCTGGATCCGCCCAGGTAGCGTGAGAATCGCCGCACACGCGCCAGAGGAACGTGCGGTTCCTCGGACATCAGATCGTAGCCTATGCGCCCGAGGATCGAAACATCAAGGCCGCTCACAGGAAGTAGCGCTCCTTCTTCCTTCCCTCTTCATAAGCCGCGCGAGCCCTCTGCACCGCCTCGCTCGAGGATACTTCCGCGATCGGCACGTCCCACCAGGATTCGTATCCGGGCACCTTCTCGTGGATGTCGGTCTCCACCACCACCACCGTGGTCTTCTTCGCTGCGCGCATTTCCTCGAGCGCCGTCCTCAGCTGCTCGCGCGTCGTGGCCCGCACCGTGTGGGCGCCCAGACTGGCCGCGTTGGCTACGTAGTCCACCGGGATCGGATCGCCCGCAAGCGACCCGCACTGGCGGTAGCGGTATTCCGTCCCGAACCCTTCGCTGCCGCAGGCCCGGCTCAAACCGCCGATACTCGAGAAGCCCCCATTGTCCACCACCACAATGTTCAGCTTGTAATTCTCCTGGAGGCTCGTCACGATTTCCTGCGCCATCATCAAGTACGACCCGTCCCCTACCATCACGTAAACCTCGCGCTCCGGATCGGCCATCTTGATCCCGAGCCCTCCGGCGATTTCATAACCCATCGTCGAATATCCGTACTCGAGATGGTAGCCCTTGGGATCGCGCGTGCGCCAAAGCTTGTGCAGGTCGCCTGGCATGCTGCCCGCGGCGCAGACCACCACGTCCTTCGCCGCGGAAACCGAGTTCACCACGCCGATCACCTCGCCCTGACTCATGGGCGGCCCGTGCTCTTTCGTGTAGATCCCCTCCACTTCGCGATCCCACTCCTGCCGGAATCTGTCGGCGCGGTCCCGATATTCGGCAGCCACATGGTAGCCACGCAACTGTTCGGCCAGTGCCTCCAGCGTCACCCGCGCATCGGCCACTAGCGCCAGGCCGCTATGCTTGAACGCATCGAACTCGGCCACGTTGATGTTGAAGAACCCCACGTCCGGGTTTTGAAACGCCGTCTTGGAAGCCGTCGTGAAGTCGGAGTAGCGGGTCCCGATCCCGATCACCAGGTCCGCCTCCCGCGCCATGATGTTCGCCCCAGGCGTCCCCGTCACTCCCATCGCGCCCAGCGACTGCGGATGGTCGTAGCGCAGCGCTCCCTTTCCCGCCTGCGTCTCCGCCACCGGGATGCCGGTCTGCGCCGCGAACCGCGCCAAAGCCTCCGTTGCCTCGGAATAGATCACGCCGCCGCCGGCGATGATCAACGGCCGTTGCGCCGAACGGATCATCTCCACGCCCTGCCGCAACACTTCCGCGTCACCGCGCGGCCGCGGCACCAGCCACACGCGCTGCTCGAAAAACTCCTCCGGGAATTTGAACGCCTCGGTCTGTACGTCCTGCGGCAGCGCCAGAGTCACGGCGCCGGTCTCCGCCGGGGAAGTCAGCACCCGCATCGCCTCCGGCAGCGCCGTTAACAGCTGCTCGGCGCGATAGATGCGGTCCCAGTAACGGCTCACCGGCTTGAAACAGTCGTTCACCGAAACATCCTGGCTCGCCCCGCTCTCCAGTTGCTGCAGCACTGGCGCCACGTTGCGCCTCGCGAAAATATCGCCAGGCAACAGCAGCACCGGAACGCGGTTGATGGTCGCCGCCGCCGCGCCCGTAATCATGTTCGTCGCGCCCGGCCCGATCGAGCTCGTGCAAACCAGCGTCCGCATGCGGTTGCTCATCTTGGCAAATGCCGCCGCGGTATGCACCATCGCCTGTTCGTTCCGGCAAAGGTAGTACCGAAAATCAGCATTCTCCTGCAACGCCTGCCCGATACCGGCGACATTGCCGTGTCCGAAGATCCCGAAACAGCCGGCAAAGAACGGCTGGCGGTTGCCGTCGCGGCTGCTTAGCTGGCTCTTCAGAAACTCAATCGTCGCCTGCGCCGCCGTACGCTTCCGAGTCATCTCGTTCACCTCCTCGCTATATGCCAAACCGCCGCAGATACTCGCGGCTGGCGATGGCCGACCGCAACGGCTCGTCCTCTTTGTCCGGGCCCGCGGCGATATCCTGCTCCACCACCGCCCAGCCCTCGTATCCCATCGATTCCAGCTCCCGGAAGAACTCCGGGAACCGCACCAGGCCCTGGCCCAACGGACAGAAGACGCCTTCCTCGACGGCGTCGAAAAACGTCAATTTGTTTTTGCGTGCCGCGGCCAGCCCCTTCTTGCTCACATCCTTCAAGTGAAGATGCTCAATCCGCTTCCCATACTTGCGCACCGCTTCCACCGGATCACCCCCGCCATAAGCGTAATGCCCTGTATCCAGGCACAGCCCCACCGGCGCCAGATCCAGCAATCGTTCCACCTCCTCCGGCGTCTCAATGTAGGTGCCCGCATGATGGTGGAAGACGCAGCGGAGTCCGTAACGCGCCGCATCGCCCAAGGCCCGCAGCAGGTTCACGCGCGCCATTTCCCAGTCCGCCTCCGAAAAGGCAACTCCGGACTCTTGTGCGCGCCCCGCCACATCATCCCGTTCCGGCCAGATTGCGTCCGATAGGATGATGAACTCCGCTCCCGCTTCGCGCAGCGCGTGCGCCACCATCCGCATCGGCAGCAGATCCGCCTCCTCCTCCTTCAGCGCCACGGGCACGAAGGCGGAAACCATCGTCAAGGAGCGGTCGTTCAGCTCCTTACGTAGCTCCTCGGAATCGGTCGGCAGGTAGCCGTATGGTCCCAGCTCGGTCCCTGTGTAGCCGGCCTGCGCCAGCTCATTCAGAAAGACCTTCGGATCGGGACGCCGCCTGGCGCCGATCTCCATGATCCCCCAGCTCACCGGTGCGTTGGCGATCGATATCTTCATGCGCCGTTTCCCTTCACCACTGGCACGCGCGGATCCTTTTCCCGCCACTCTCCCCTCACCCACGCATAGTCGGGATCGTCGGTCGCCGCCATCGAGCGCGCCGAACCCGCCAGAACATTCAGGTAGTAACAGTCATAGCCGTGAGCGGCGACAACAGGATGGTAGCCCTCCGGTATCAGAATCACCTGGTTGTCCCGCACCGTGATCGTCTCATCGCGCCGCCCGTCCTTGGTATAGACGCGCTGTATCGCGTAACCTTCCGGCTTCGAAATCTTGTAGTAATAAATCTCATCCAGATCCGCCTCCTGCGGCATTTTGTGCTGATCATGCTTGTGCGGCGGATACGAAGACCAGTTGCCGCTCGGCGTGTAGACCTCCACGATCAGTATCCGGTCCGCCGGAAACTCCGGTTTGACGATGTGGTTGATCTGCCGCGTCGCGTTTCCGCCGCCCCTCACTTCCACCTCCACCATCGACGGCAAAATCACCTGAGCCGGGAATTGCTGTTCCGACCGCGCCCCGCAGATCGCCACTTCGCTGAACGCCGTTAGCGATTCGATGACCACTTCCCCGGCGCCCGACGGCAGGTACAACGCATGCGGCATTCCCGCGAACACATTCGCCCTTCCGCCCAGGCTCGGCCAGAACTGATTCCCGCACCGCACGGACACTTGCCCGCCCAGCATCACCAGCACCAGTTCCTCGCCGGGCGAATAATGCCGGTGCTGCGCCGCATGCGGCAACCGCACCACGCGCAGCGAGATCGTCTCCCAACCCGCGGCCTTCTGCGTAACGTTCACGATCTCTCCGCCGCCCGCGGGTGCCGGCAAAGGTCTCATGAGAAGCGAACTCATATGCTCACCGTTTTTCCTGTCCTCGCGCTTTCATAAATTGCCATCGCCATCCGCACCGACGCCGCGCCATCGGCCGCCGTCACCGCCGCTGGCTTGCCCTGCTCGATCGAATCCAGAAACAGCCGGTCCTCGGTCACGTAGCCCCAGCGCTGCTCCCATGGCAGATGGCGGTACTCGCTCGATTCCACCGCGCCCGTCAAACTGGTTGCGATCAGCACGCGGTCCATCTCCTCCGTCGCCAAAGTCGTGTGTTTCGCGTACACCTCCACGCGCTCAAACGGAAACGCCCACCCCGTGTACGCCACCGAACGGAATGTCGCCGTGCGCCCGGAAGCGAACCGGAAGATCGCGTGAAACGTGTCCAGCGTCGGATACACCAGGCTTTCGGCCACCGCCGTAATCGCCGTCACTTCGCCCATCAGAAACCGCGCCATATCGAATATGTGGATCGGCGTCTCGAACAGGTAGCCGCCCGTCACCCCATCATCGGAGGTCCATGGCGGATTCTCCAGCTCGCCACGGTTCATCTTGAAGTCCGCGCCCAGCGCCGGCGTCTTTTCCAATCCCCGTTTCACCGCCTCGTACACCGGCGCAAACCGCCGGTTGTGCCCTACCTGAAAAACCTTGCCCGATTGCGCCGCCGCCTGCTCGATCGCCGAGGCATCCTCGACAGTCACCGCCATCGGCTTCTCGCAAAAGACATGCTTGCCCGCCGCGATCGCCTGCAAAGCCTGCGCCGCGTGCATCCGGTTCGGCGTCGTGATGTAGACCGCGTCGCAGCCCCCAATCAGTGCTTCCATCGAATCGAACACCGGCGCGCCAGAGGCCTTCGCACGCTCCGCGGAAACATCATAAACACCGGCGATCCGCGCCCGCGCATCCTTCGACAACACGCGCATATGCGTCGAGGCGATGTTGCCCGCCCCCAGGAAACCAATGCGAATCACCGCGCTCATCCGGCCACCTCCGCCCAGCGCCCTGTTTCGCAGGACTCCAGCGCCGCCTGCATCACCGCCTGACATCGCACGCCGTCGTGCAGCGTCGGCGTCACGGCACGCCCTTTCCGTATCGAGTCCACAAACTGCACCGCCTGGTCATAACGGTATCCCCACCGCGGCGGATGCGCTTGCACCTCGCGCGGCGAGCCCTCGATCTTGAGAAACTCCGCCGGCACCTCGCGCCGCGTCAGTCCGCGTTCGGGATTCCTTCCATCCTCGCCCAACGCAACCTGCAATCCGCACGGGTCCTGAAGGCTGAATACCCCGCTGCCCTCCGAGCCGTAAACCTCGATGAACATCTCTTCCGTGATCCCCGCCCCGCGCCCCGGACAGATCCGCGAGATCTCCACTGTTCCGCAAGCGCCTTCCTCCAGCCTCGCCAGGAACGCGATCCAATCCTCCACGTCCGACGAAGGATCCTCCCGGAACCGCCTCTGCGCTGCCGTCAGTCCCGCGATCTCGCCCGCCGTAAACCGGATCAAATGGATCAGGTGCGATCCGATATCGGCCAGCACGCCTGAACCGGCAAACTCCCGCGAGGAGCGCCAACCCAGCAAGTGCGTCGACAGCGCCATCAGATACGCCGCACGCACGCTGCGGATCCGCCCAAGCGCGCCCGACTTCACCAGGTGCCGCAAGTAGTTCACCGCTGGAGTGAACTGATACGTGAACGCCGTCATATGCACCACGCCGGCCTGCTCCACCGCCTCCAGCATCCCTCGCGCCTCCTCCAAGTTCAGCGCCAGCGGCTTTTCACACAGAATATGCTTGCCCGCCGCCGCCGCCTCACGCACGATCTCCGCATGCGTATGGTTCGGCGAAGCGATCACTACCGCGTCCACGCCGGATGCCAGCAATTCCTGGTAGTCTTCAAATCGCGCCGCGACCCCCGTCGCCTCCGCGGCCTTTGCGTCGCGGTCGCATACCGCGGTTACTTCCACGCCTTCGCACAACTGGAAGCCCGGCAGATGTATCCCGCGTGCCGCCGATCCGGCTCCGATCAGCCCAATGCGAATCCTCTTCACGGCTCCACCACCACCTTGATCGCCTTGCCCGCCCGCATTGCCTCCAGCCCCTCTTGTATCTGATCCAGACGCAGCCGGTGCGTCACCAGCTTCTCCAGCGGCAGCCTCCCCGACTCCAGCAGCCGCGCCACTTTCGGGAAACTCGTCTGCTGGATGAAGGAGCCGATGATCGTCACCTGGTTTCTCGTAATCCCATACTGGTTTACGCTCCGCTCCCCATGCAGGTTCATCCCGAATAACAGCACCCTTCCGCCGCGCCGCACCAGCTCCAACGCCTCCGGCAGCAGCGTTCCCGCCGCATCAATGACCACATCGGCGCCCACTTCGGTCTCTTTCTCCACCGCCGCCTTTACATCCTCCGCGCGCGGATCCAGCACCCGATCCGCTCCCAGCGCCTCCGCCTGCTTCCGCCGGAATTCCACCGGCTCCACCAGAAACACGCGCCCCGCCCCGGCCATTTGAAACAGCATCAAGAACATCAACCCGATCGGTCCGCCGCCTAGAATCACCACGCTCTCCCCGGGCGTCAGCCGCGCCTGTTCAAAGGCGTGCAGCACGCAGGAAAGCGGTTCGGCCAGCGTTGCCCGCTCCGGCGGCACCTCGTTTGCGATCCTGTGCAGCGCCCGCAGCGGAGCCACGTTGTACCGCGCCAGTCCCCCGTGCCGGAAGATCCCCAGCGTCGTCATATTCTGGCATGAGTTGGTCAGCCCCAAGCGGCAATAGCGGCACAAGCCGCAGGTAAGGTTCGGATCAATCGCCACGCGGTCGCCCTTGTTCAGATGCCGGTTCGCGTCACCGGCATCGGCAACGGTCGCCACGTACTCGTGCCCCAGAATGCTGCCCGCCGTGGCCGGATGTCCCGGCGGCACCGACAGAATATGAATATCGGTCCCGCAGATGCTCGCCCGGTTCACCTCCAGCAGCACATCGTCATCGGACTCGATCCGCGGCGCCGCCACCTCCTCCACCGCATACTGCCCCTCGCCGCGAAACACCAACGCCTGCATCGTCGCCATTACGAGAATATCCTCCGTGCGGCTTCCGCCGCCTCCGCGCTGCCGCCGGATGGAGAGAACTCCATTCCGACCGCGCCCGTGTAGTTCAGTCTCTTCAGTGCCGCCGCGAAACCGGCGTAATCGATCTCTCCGCTACCCGGCTCATGACGCCCCGGCATGTCCGCCGCATGGATATGCCCGATCAACTCCAGGTTGCCGCTCACCACGGAAGTCACATCTTCTCCCATCATCGCCATGTGGTAGGCGTCGTACAGCAGCCGCGCCTCCGGCACATTCACTTTCCGGACCAGATCGAATCCGGCGGCCGAATTATCCAGGAAATAGCGCGGATGATCCAATCGCGTGTTCAGCGGCTCCAAGGCCATCGTCACGCCTGAGCCGCGCGCAAGCGACGCTGCTTCCCCTAGCGACACCGCGGCCGCCTCCATCTTGTCGCTCGCGGAAAGATTCTCCGGCAGCGCCGCGGCCGAGCCGTCCTCCAGCAGCCGGTCGGTCAGCAGCATCAGGCAGCGTGCGCCCACTTTCCGCGCCGCTTCGAGCGACTCCCGTATCTCCTCGCGAAAACCCGCCAGATCGGCCGGATTCGCCATCGTATGCCGCCGGTTGCCGCTGAAGGCCGCCACTGGAAGCCCAACGCCGCGCGTCACAGCAGCAACCTCCGCGAGATCCTTGTTCCGCCAGTCCCAAAACTCAATCGCTTCGTAGCCGGCCGCCGCCGCCGCGCGGATGCGTTCGCAAAACGGAAGCTCGCCGTAGATCATCTCCAGACACAGGGAACGGATCATCGCAGGCTCAGAACTTCCGTGACCATTCCGCCGGCCAGCGTTCCACTACCACCTTCTTGTCCGTGAAGAACTCGATCGCATCGCGGCCCTGCCCATGCAGCGTGCCCAGGAAACTGTCCTTCCAGCCGCTGAACGGAAAGTAAGCCATCGGCGCCGCCACGCCGATGTTGATGCCCACGTTGCCTGTGGAAACTTCATACCGGAACTTGCGCGCGTGCACGCCGCTGGTCGTAAAGATCGACGAGGCGTTGCCGTAAGGATTGCTGTTGATCAAATGAATCGCCTGGTCCAGGTCATCGGCATGCGCCAGTGTCAGCACCGGGCCGAAAATCTCCGTTCCCGCCAGCGCGCCGTTCACCGAACCGCCGTCCAGAATGGTTGGTCCGATAAAATTGCCGGACTCGTAGCCCGGGATTCGCGCCGCACGTCCGTCCAGCACCACCTTGGCCCCTTCCTTGGCGCCCTGTTCAATGCACTGTGCAATGCGATTCTTGCTTTCCGGCGTGATTACCGGCCCCATCTGCGAACCGGGATCCAGCCCGTAGCCCACCTTCAGCGTCGAAGCCATGCCCGTGATCGCGTCGCGGAAGCGGCCCTGCGCCTCGCCGACGGTCACCGCCACCGATACCGCCAGGCAACGCTGGCCCGCGCAGCCAAACGCGCTGTCGCTCACGATCTTCGTCGTCATCTCCAGATCCGCATCCGGCATCACCACAACGTGATTCTTCGCCCCGCCCTGGCACTGCACACGCTTGCCGTTGGCCGAGCCGCGCGTATAAATGTGCCGCGCCACCGCCGTCGATCCGACAAAGCTGATCGACTTCACCGCCGGGTGATCCAGCAGCGCATCCACCGTCGCCCTGCCGCCGTTCACCAGGCTCACTACTCCCGCGGGCAAGCCCGTCTGTTCCAGCAGCGCGAAGATTTTTTGCATCGTCAGCGGAACACGCTCGCTCGGTTTCACGATCATCGTGTTGCCGCAGGCGATCGCGTACGGCAAAAACCAAAACGCGATCATCCCGGGAAAATTGAACGGCACGATGCACGCCGTAACCCCAATCGGCTGCCGGATCATCAGCTCATCGATCCCCGGCGCGATGTCCTCCAGGTTATAACCCTGCATCAGCGTCGGAATCCCGCAGGCCACTTCGATATTCTCCAGCGCCCGCTGCATCTCCGCGCGCGATTCGCCAAGTGTCTTGCCGTTTTCCTCCGTGATCGTGCGGGCGATTTCGTCCATGTTGTCCAGCAGCAGCTGGCGCAGCTTGAACAGATATTGAATCCTCTCCTGCGGCGGCACGCGCCGCCACGTGCGATACGCCGCCTCCGCCGCCTGCACGGCGGCGTCCACTTCCGAGGCCGGGCTAAGTGGAACCTTCGCCAGCACCGCCGCGGTTGCCGGATTGACGACGTCCAGAGCCTCGGTCGCCGCAGACGGCGTCCAGACGCTATTGATGAAGTTGGGAATGGGGCTGAGTGAAGCCATATGGAGTCCTTATTTCTTAGGTGACGCCGTCGAGCGGCGTACAATCAATTCTCCGTCGAATTTCTCGACGCCTTCGATGCCGGCCGTTTCGCCGGAAAGCAAGCCCGCCAGTATCTCCATCGCGCGCCTCCCCATCTGCTCCATCGGCTGGCGCACCGTCGTCAACGGCGGCGAAGCGTAACTGGCGGCGGGAAGATCGTCGAAGCCCACCACCGAGATCTCCTCCGGAATCCGAATCCCCCGCGCATGGAGGGCGCTCATCGCCCCTAGCGCTGTCTGGTCGTTGTAGCAGAACACCGCCGTCGGCAACGGCGTCCGCTTCAGGATCCTCTCCATCGCCGCCGCTCCCTCCGCGCAACTCCCATCCCCGCTTTCCATCGCCTCCGCGTGTTCCTTCACGCCGCGCGATCGAAGCGCCCCGCGGAAACCGGAAAGTCTGTTCTCGTTTGACCGCAGCCCGAACTCATCCCCGATGTACCCGATCCGCGTATGCCCGAGATCCAGCAAATGATTGGTGGCCTCCCTCGCCCCATTCCCATCGTCTATGCTCACCGAGTAGGCAAAGTTACCGGGGTTGTGGTTGTTCAGAAACACCACCGGAATGTTCATCCGCTCCAGCAAATCGGCGTAGTGAGCTCCAACCCGCGATGACGTGACAATAATGCCATCCACCCGCCGCTCCTCAAAACTATGCACCACGCGCAGCTCGCGCTCGGGTTCCGACTTGGAGTTGGCCAGGAATACCGAATAGCCAAGATGGTTGGCCTTATCCTCGATGCCGCTGACCACTTCGCCGTTGAACGGATCGGCGATCGTGGTCACCACGACTCCGATCGTATGCGTGCGCCGGTTGACAAGGCTGCGGGCAACAGCGCTGGCCCGGTAGCCGGATTCGGAGGCGATCTTCCGGATCTGTTCGGCCGTGGATGGATGAACCAGCGGACTGTTTCTCAAGGCACGCGAGACGGTCGAGTGGCTGACATTGGCGATGCGCGCGATGTCCTTGATGGAAACAGGCTTGCTCGATGTGTGGGGACGCAACACGGGCAGTGTCTACTCACTGCACACGTTAACAATCGCCACCTTTGCTGTCAAGCTCTCCCACCCTCTTCCCGTTTCCCTCGCCCGGCTTCTACTGACCTGCCTGCCTCACCGACGAATACCGCTCTGGCAGCGTCGAGAAGAAATCCAGGAACCGCCAACGTGGCTTCAGCAAGTCTCCCGTCGGTGCATCCACCAGCCACTCCGCAAACCGGTTGTACTCCTTGCCCAGCTCCGTCACTCGTTCCACGCTCCCCCCGATCAGGATCGCACGGTTCACCGCCCCCGGATCCTCCGGAAACACATGCTCGGCTTCCAGGCTCAGTGCGTTCTCCACGTCGGTCAATGATAACGGCGCCTTCTTCCGGTAACGGCTCACCAGCAGCGACACCCGATCCTGCATGTCCAGCGTTTCCAGCAGCGTCAGCTTCTCTCGCGCCATGTGCACAGACATCATCTCCTGCGTGACTACCAGGAAGATCTTCTGCGCCTGGGCCAGCGATTCCACCGTCAGGTCATCCAGCACCCCATTGAAGTCCAGAACTATAGTCTTGTACCGCCGCCGGCAGAACTCCAGCAGGAACCGCAAATGCGTCGGCTCGAACCGGAACCGCGGGCGCGCTCCGGAACTCCCCAGCACATGCAGTGTCCCCACACGGTGCGCCAGTTCCGTCCATAATGCTTCATCCAGCTCCGCCGCGCGGTCCAACGCCTCGTGGATCAGGTAGCCTTCCTTCAACTTCAACAGGAACTTGCTCGTCCCCGCCCCCAAATCAAAATCGGCCAGCAACGTTCGCGTCCCCGGAATCCGCTCCAGCGCCAGCGCCGTCTGCACGGCCGTCGTGGAGCTGCCGGCTCCCGCTTTCGACGGCAGAAACCCGAAGACGCGGCTCGATGTGTCCGTTACCCCGCCCGCCTGACGAATCGCTTCGCTGACCCGGTCTATCGCTTCATCCAGTTGCGCTTCCGTGAAGGGAGAGTACAAGTACTCCCGGATTCCCGAGCGCATCAGCTCCGCCATCATGAACTGATCGCGGAACCGGTGCAGCGCCACTACAAACGGCGCCGGTTGGAAACGGTTTGCCCTTGCCGCCACCTCCAAACTGTCCATACTCGAGAAAACATCCAGGAAGATCGCCTGCGGTGCATGCGTCGCGAACAGGAATCCCAGTTCTTCTTGATCCGGATAGTGGTCCAGGCTGTCCAGCAGGTAGATCCGCGTGGAACTCTCTGCCAGTATCTCCAGTTCCCGCCGCAACTGCGCATTCGGCGCGATGATCAGTGACCGGAGCATGATTCCTCCACCGGCTGCGGCTCCTCGGTCGCCGCATGATGAACATGCTTCAGCTGGCTACGCGCGCCCCGCGCGATGGCCTCCTCCAGCGACTCCCCCTTCACGAACTCCATCACGTCCGCCACGCAATGCAGCGCGTACTGCACATGGCTTGCCCCCGCCCGGATCCGGTATATCCCGCTCATCTCCGTCTGAATTCTGCTCCACCGCTCCGCCAGCGCCATCGCGTCGCCCTCCTGATAGGCCACGAACTCCGGTCCGTGCCACCGGTACGCCGGGCAGCTCTCGTCCATCTGATACCGCAGCCTTCGCGCGAATTGCCGCACGATCCCCGATACCGCCTCCATCCCGTGCCGCTCACTGAAGCTTCCGAATCTCTCGATCCGCAGGTGAATCACGCAGAATGAACGCCCGCTTTCACCGCGCCGCTGGTAGCCCGCCGTTGCCTCCAGCGCGTCCGGTAGACCCGTTAATGGATCCAGCGTCTCCATCCAAGCCGTATTCTTGGGCGACGCCGCCGCCAGCCGCCCCACCGCCTGCGGATCCAGCGCCGCCTGATCCTCGCCGTATCGCTCCAGATTCCGGATTTCATGCTCCAGCTTCACCGATAAGCTCTGGAATCCGCGGCTGCTTGCCAGCCGCTTTAACTTCCGCCCCAGCCCGTGGAACCGCGCCGGGTGCCACTGCTCGCCAGGGGCCAGTGTTTCCGCCATCACCGCCAGCGCCGCCATCGACTCCTTCATCACCTTGTCGTGTCGCCGCCGGTGCAGATCCACAACCTGCGCGTAGGCCGACACCTCCGCCGTTAGATCCTTCCGCAGCCGCTGCCAGGAATCCACCGTCATGTCCGGCCGGATGCTCCGTTGCAGCTTCGTCAGCGCGTCACGGTATTTCTTTCGTTGCTCGTTGTTCGTCTCCGGCGCATGATCGCGCACCGCTTCCAGCAGCGCCTTCAGCGCCGCGGTGGCATGTTCCGCCGTCCCGGCGCGCACCGCACGAGGTTGTCGTCCAAACAAACCCATAGGCCCGTACTGTTGTCTCATCGGTGAGAAAGGGAATTGTCTACATATTCCCTTCGTTTCGAAGGCGATAGACTCCACACCAGCTTCCTCCCAGAGCATGCCGATTCTGAATTGATTTGGGAGTCTCATGCGCCTCTTTTTCTCCTCAGTCCTCCAAACAAGCCCTGCTTGGCTTGCTGCATCTTTTGGGCGGCTTCTGGTTTACACGGGCGAGTACCGGTTTGAGTGCAGCTGCGAGCCGCGTGCTGCGGGGTTTGAGTTGCGGGTGCCGATTGTGATCGCGGTGAGCGCGGGAGACCGGCTGGCGCGGCTGTCGCAGACGGGAATGAGTTTCACGGCGGTGGCGGGCGGGCGCGGGATGGCAGAGCAGAGCTTCCATGGGCAGACGGTGGGGAGGACGGGGTTCGACTGGACGGCAACGGCGGCGGTGGAGCCGGGACTGCCGCGGTGGATCAACCTTTCGCGCAGCTCGGGGACGAGCCGTCCAGGGAGTCCGGCGGGCGAGTTTTCAGCGAGGTTCACCGGTGGCGCCGGGCGTATACAAGCAGACGGTGCGGAGCAGCCTGGTGCAGACGAACGGGCACATGACGCGGCGGGAGAGACGGGAGTACATGGTGCTGCCGTCGGCGAACAGGACGGAGAAGAGGCTTACGGCGTTCGAGGGGGAGTACCGCAAGGGCGGCAAGTTGATTCCTTATTCAGAGCCGGGTTTCACTTATAAGGGAATGGATATCGACGGAAAAGTGATCAACGATCTGACGGAGGACTTAGTAAATGAGAGGGAGTCAATGGACGGAATTCCGCACTCGCTATTTCCGCTGCGGAGCAAGGAACTTGGGAGTTACCGGTTCGCCCTGAAGGGGGAGGTGGAGCACAAAGGACGGCGGGCCTATCAGATTGCGTTCGAACCGGCCAAGTCGTGCCCGCACGATTGCCCATCGTGGAAGTGAGAGGCGTGGATTGATGCGGAGGAACTGCAACCGGTTTATAAGCGGACGATCACGATGTCGCTGGAGAGTTCCGATTTCCGGAAGACGGGAGCCGATTCGACGATCAAGTATGAGCTACCGGATCCGGTGGTCGGTGAACGATAGGTGGGGAGCGGGTGAGCCTCGGGGCATGTGGCAGGAGATGCAATCGGGGCGGCCGGGTTCTTCGTGCTGGTTGTGGCAGGTGAGACAGCGGGAGTTGTAGAAGTCCTTGTCGCGGAGCAGGGAATCGTGCGGGTCGTGGCAGGTGAGGCAGCTGAGTTTTGCGGAGACTTGAAAGCAGCGGCTGGCCATGAGGCCGACGGGTTGGAAGCGGACCGAGAGTGGATCGTCGAGTTCGGGGGTGGGGGAGGCGTCGCGGGCAGGAGGGGTGCGATGGCACTCGCCGCAGACTTGCACGCTGGCGCGTGCGGAGAAGCGGCCGGAGTTGAGCAGGGATCTCCCCAGTGTCTCGGTTCTTCCTGCTTTCGCGGCGGCGATGTGATCGGAGCCGGGGCCATGGCAGCGCTCGCACTTGACGCCCGGTTCGATGCGGGAAAGATCGACGCCTTGCGCGGTGGCGCGGGTGCGGGCGGCGTGGCAGTTGAAGCAGCGGGCGATGGTTGGCGGGTCCTGGATGATGCCGAGGGCGTCGGAGGCGTTGACGATTTGGCGGCCGAAGTGGCCGGGAGTGAGGCTGAGGCGGGAAGAGGCGGTGTAGAGGCTGATGCGGTGTTCGATCCAGTTGGCGGCGTTGCGGCCGACGCCGGTGTAGGCTTGGGTTCCGGAGCCGAAGCTCCATTCCAGTTGCATGGACGCGGATTCGGCTTCGACGGAATCAGGAGAGTAGGTGAGGCGGAAGGGGCCGGTGGTGATGGAGCCTTTGAGGCGCGCGGCGAGCGGGGAACCGGCGTACGGACGCAGGGCGTTGGCGTGCGCGGAGCGGGCCTGCTTGTCGAAGATGCCGCGATGACAATCGGCGCAGGCATCGGAGCCGGTGAAGGTAGCCAGCAGGAGGAAGGCGAGCATCAACGCTCCGGGCCGAGCACGAGCTGGTTCTCGAGCGCCTCCTGCTGCTGCTTGAGGCGCGACTGCTGAAGGCGGCGGACTTCTGCGAAAGCGGCCTTGGCTTTTTCTGGCTGTCCGGCGGCCTGATAAGCACGGCCGAGCAGCAGCTGGATGGCGTCGGCTTCGGGCGCGAATTTGGCGGCGGATTCCAGGCGCGGGATGGCGGCGGCGGGACGGCTTTCGCGGAGGTCGATCTTCGCAAGTGCATAATGGGGGCCGGGGTTGCGTGCGCGGAGCTGAAGCGAGCGTTCCAAGAGCGACTTGGCTTGGGCGGTGCGGCCGGTGCGGTCATAGAGAGCGCCGAGTTGGTAGCAGACTTCGGCGTTGTGAGGGGAGAGCTTCAGGGCCTGCTGGAGATGATGAATGGCGGGCTCATCCTGGTTGCGGAACAGGTAGAGACGGCCCAGGGCGGCCCAGGCGGCGGCGTTGGCGGGATCGCTTTTGAGGGAGGTTTCGAAGAGGGACTTGGCTTCCTCATAGCGTTCACGGCGGAATTCGATGAGGCCCTCGATGAGGCGGGCTTGGCCGGGGTGGGAGTCGAGGCGGCGGAGGAGGGCGGCGCCTTTTTCCGCGTCGCCGGCGCGGGCGTGGGCGTAGGCGAGGGAGAAAACGGCGCTGGCTTGGGAGGGCGCGTCGCGGAGGACGGTTTCCAGTTCGGTGATGGCCTGTTTTAGCTCGCCTGTTTCGACCAAGGCGATGCCAAGCAGCTCGCGCGCGCGGGTCTCCTTGGGGTGGCTCTTTAGGAAGGTGCGGAAACCGGCGAGCGCCTGAGGGTAGTTGCCTGCGCGCAGGTGCGCGACGGCGAGATTGAAGTGAATGGGGGTGAGCGACGGGTTGGCTTTCAGGGCCTTTTGATAGAGCGTTACCGCTTCAGAGAATTCGCCACGGCGGGAGTGAATGGCGGCCAGGTTGCTGAGAGCTTCGGCGGAGGCGGGATGGGCTTTCAGATGCTGGCGGAAGAGCGATTCGGCGCGGGCGAAGTCGCCGGCTTCGAACGCCTTCTGGCCGCTGGAAAGCAGATCTTGGGCAGAGGCGGCCAAGAGGGTGAAGGCAAGAGCCACCGGGAACATCGTGCCCAGTATGCCATGCGAGGAAGCCTCCAGAAGGAGAGTCCTTGACAGGGGCGGTTGTCTAAAGCGGAATGTTCCCGTGCTTCTTACGTGGATTCGAGGCAACCTTGTTGGCCAGCATGCGCAGCGCCCCGATCAGCCTCGCACGGGTCTCCCGCGGCTCGATGACATCGTCAATGTATCCTCGCTCGGCGGCGATGAAGGGGGAGGCGAAGCGCTCACGGAACTCTTCAATCTTCTCTTTGCGGGCGGCGTCCGGATCACTGGCAGCGGCCAGTTCCCGGCGATAGATGATGTTGACGGCTCCGTCGGCGCCCATGACGGCGATCTCGGCTGTGGGGTAAGCGAAGTTGACGTCGGTGCGGATATGCTTGGAACCCATGACGCAGTAGGCGCCGCCATAGGCTTTGCGCGTGATGACGGTGATCTTGGCAACGGTGGCCTCGGCGTAGGCGTAGAGGAGCTTTGCGCCATGGCGGATGATACCGCCGAACTCCTGGTCCGTGCCGGGAAGGAAGCCCGGGACATCCTCGAAGGTGATGATGGGGATGTTGAAGGCGTCGCAGAAGCGGACAAAGCGCGCGCCTTTGACCGAGGAATTGATGTCGAGACATCCGGCCAGGTGCGCGGGCTGGTTGGCGACGATGCCGGCCGAAGTCCCACCCAGGTGCGCAAAGCCCGTAACAATGTTGCGCGCGTAATGTTCGTGCACTTCGAAGAATTCTCCATCGTCCACCACGCGCGTGATGATGTCCTTGATGTTGTAAGGCTGGTTGGGCTGTTCCGGAACGACCGTATCGAGCGAGGCGTCTTCGCGGCCGGCCGGGTCTGAGGTTTCCCGGCGCGGCGGATCGTCGAGATTGTTCTGCGGAATGTAGGTCATCAGGCGGCGGATGCGGCGGAGGCAATCGGCGTCGTCGGCTGCCAGGAAGTGCGCCACACCGGAAGTATCGTTATGCGTCTGCGCGCCGCCCAATTGTTCCTTGGTCACCTCTTCATGCGTGACGGTTCGGATAACGTCGGGTCCCGTCACGAACATGTAGCTGGTGTTCTGCACCATGAAGATGAAGTCGGTGATGGCGGGCGAATAGACGGCGCCGCCGGCGCAGGGGCCGAGAATCGCGGAGATCTGCGGAATGACGCCGCTCGCGAGGGTGTTGCGGAGGAAGATGTCGGCGTAGCCGCCGAGCGAGACCACACCTTCTTGAATGCGCGCGCCGCCGGAATCATTCAGCCCGATGACGGGTGCGCCGTTCTGCATTGCCAGATCCATGATCTTGCAGATCTTCTGGGCGTTCGATTCCGACAGCGAGCCTCCGAAAACGGTGAAGTCCTGGGCGAAGACATAGACGAGGCGTCCGTGAATGTAGCCGTAGCCGGTGACGAACCCGTCGCCGTCGATCACCTGATCCTGCATGCCAAAGTCGCGGCAGCGGTGGCGGACGAGTTTGTCCATTTCCTCGAAGGTGCCTTCATCAAGCAGCAAGTGAATGCGCTCGCGCGCGGAAAGCTTGCCTTCGGCGTGCTGGCGCGCGGTGCGCTCGGCTCCGCCGCCGGCTTCAGCGGAGGCATGTCGCCGGCGAAGCTCATCCAATCGGGAGGTGGACATAAGAGCAAGGTAGCAGAAGGCGGGGGTCTCAGCCCGGGGTGCGGTAGCCGGATCGTGCGCGCACCACGGCTCTGGGGTGTTTCTGCCGCGCTTGCGGTGTGAGCTGAACCTCGATGCGGCGAAGCTGGTCCGGTGAACCCGATGGTGCGCGATAGTGCAGGCTGTAGCGGGTGCGGATGCGCGCGATCATCTCGCGGAACGTATCCCCTGCGCGTTCGGCGCGCAGCACCTCTCCGCCGGTTTCCTTGGCGAGGCGGAAAACGTCGGATGGAGTGAAATCGGGATTCACGTAGATGCCCGGCCTCATGGGGGCAGGCGGCTTTGCGCCGGGCGTGACGATGGCGTTCAGCACGGCGTCGGCTTCAAACAACCGGGCCAGCACCGCCTCATCAGGCGCCTGATAGTTGAGACTGCTGTTGTCGGTGAGAATGACGATGGCGCGCCGGCCGGGCTTGGATTCGGCCTGTTTGTGCAGATAGGAAGCGGCTGTGATGAGCGAGGAGTTGATGGCAGTACCGCTGCCGACACCGCGCTCGACAACCGAATCGCCGATGGCGTCGGCGGCAAAGTCGAGATCAGTGGTGAACTCCTGGGAGATTTTCACGTCGCGGCCAAAGAAGAGCACGGCAACGCGATCTTCCGGACCGAGGGAAGAAAGAGCGCGGCGGGCAACGGTGGCCATTTCGGTGAGCCGCTTCTTCATGCTGCCGCTCACGTCGAGCAGCAGCACGAGCCAGAGTGGTTCCGAGTCGCGGGCGAAGTACTGAACCGCCTGCGGCGCCCCTTCGTCGAGCACAACGAAGTCCTCACGCTGAAGGCCGCTGATGACGCGCTGTCCCTCCACCACCTGTGCGTCGACGCGGACAAGAGAGACGCCGCTGCGGAATACGGGATCCTCCGCCTGCTGCTGGCCGAAAGCAACCGAAGCCAGTAGGATGAAAAGCGTCCCCATGAGAAACATTATCGTCGGTACGGCGGGTCACATCGATCATGGCAAGACGGCGCTGGTGCGCGCGCTGACGGGGATCGAGACGGACCGCCTGGAGGAGGAAAAGCGGCGGGGCATCTCGATTGACCTGGGTTTCGCTCATCTGTCACTCGACGGAGACGTGCGGTTGGGTTTTGTGGACGTGCCCGGCCACGAGCGATTCGTGAAGAACATGCTGGCGGGCGCGGGCGGCGTGGACCTGCTGCTGCTGGTGATCGCGGCCGATGAATCGATCAAGCCGCAGACAAGAGAACACTTCGACATCTGCCGCTTGCTCGGCATTCAGCGAGGCATCGTAGTGCTGACAAAGGCGGACCTGGTGGATGCCGACCTTCTCGGGCTGGCGAAACTCGAGGCGGAGGAGTTCGTGCAGGCGTCGTTTCTGGAAGGAGCGCCGGTAGTTGCTGTCAGCTCGCGGACCGGCCAGGGGATTGAGGAGTTGAAGCGGCTGCTAAGGGAGCAGGCGCTGGAGACGGAGGAAAAAAGTTCGGCGGGCCACTTCCGGCTTCCGGTGGACCGCGTCTTCACGATGAAAGGCTTCGGTACGGTAGTGACCGGAACCTTGATCTCGGGCGCCGTGGCTGGCGAGCAGGAAGTGGAGGTGCAGCCGGGCGGGAAGAAGGCTCGCGTGCGTGGGATTCAAGTGCACGGCGCGGAGGCGGAGAAAGCGCTGGCCGGGCAGAGAACCGCGCTGAACCTGGCGGGCATGGAGCCGGAGGATTTGAGGCGCGGCGCGATGCTGGTGGAGAAGGGCCGCTTTGAAGCCACCACGATGGTTGATTGCGAGATCGAGATGCTGAGCTCGGCGAAGCCGTTGAAGCATCGCGCTCCGGTGCACTTTCATGCGTGGACCGCGGAGGTGGAGGCGCAGGTGCGCTTGTTGGAAGGCCCGGACGCAATCGCTCCGGGCGGGAAGGGATTTGCCAGGCTGCTGCTGCGCGACCCGGTGCAACTTCTGCCAGGGGACCGGTTCATCGTACGCATGTTCTCGCCCGTGGTCACGATTGGAGGAGGGCGCGTGTTGGAAATCGCACCGCCGCCACGGATGCGAAGGGCGCAGGTTCGGGAGCGGCTTGAGGTTTTCTCGAAAGGCACGGCGAGGGAGCGCGTGGAGCGGCTGGCGATGGAGGCGCGATATGGGATTAGTTTCGCCGAGTTGGTGTCACGTACAGGACTTGCCGAGGCGAACGTGGCCGACTGCCGCAACTCTCCCAAGCTGGTTCATTTCGCCGAGCCGCAGGATTGGCTGATCGATGGCGCGCGCATGCAGAGTTTGGTTGACAAGTTGCTGAAGATGGTGTCAGCGTTTCACCGCCAGAATCCGCTGCTGCCCGGCATCTCGAAGCAGGAACTGCGCAGCCGCGAATTCGCACAGGCGCCCGCCTTTCTGATGGACACGTTGCTGAAGCGCTCGCGCACGCTGGTGAGCGACGGTGAACTGTTGCGGCTGGCCTCGCACAAGCTGAACCTGCGTCAAGAAGAAGAAGAGGCGGTGGGAAAGATGGAGAAGGCGTTTCACATGGCCGGCCTGGAGGTCCCGGCTCTGAAGGCTGTGCTCATGAATTGCGGCGTGGAGCCTGCCAAGTCACGGTCGCTGCTGCAGATTCTGCTGCGGGAAGGAAGGCTGGTGCGGGTGAGCGAGGATCTGGTGTTTCACCGCGATGCGATGGAGAGCCTGAAGCAGATGATGGCGCGGCACAAGGGGGAACGCTTCGCGGTTCCGGCCTTTAAGAGCTGGACGGGGATCAGCCGCAAGTATGCGATCCCCTTGCTTGAGTATCTGGACCGGGAAAGAGTGACGAGGCGGGAGGGTGACGAGCGGCTGGTGTTGTGAGCTTACGGTTCGAGGTGAATTTCGAAAAACGCGTCGAGGCTTTTCTCCAGCTGGCCGCGGATCTCCTTCTCGGTCTCCCCTTCGATCAGGTGCATGGTGACGGCGGCCTTCCTGCCATTGGCCAGTTGAATGTCGGCCTGGCCCACCGCCTCGATATCGTCGGCCGGGAGCAGACGCATGCCGTAGATCAAAGCCAGCTTTGCCATGGAGCCAGTATACCCGTGGGCGGCGGAATGCTAGGCGCCGGCCGATGCGGCCGCTTCATCCAGCAACTCTTCCACTTTCTTCTGAAGCGCGGCGATGCCGAACGGCTTCGACAGAAAAGCGCAGCGCGCGGGCAGGTTCTCCGGGTCCAGTTCGGCGGCGCCCGTGTAGCCTGAGATGAACAGCACGGGAAGATCGGGCCAAAGCTCGCGTATGGAGCCCGCCAGATCGACACCGTTCATCCGCGGCATGACGACATCGGAGATCAGCAGATCCAGAGGATGTTCGGTTTCGCGCGCCGTGTCGAGCGCCTCTTCGCCGCTGGAAGCTTCCAGTACGCGATAGCCCCGGCGGCTAAGAACCTTGCGGATCAAGCTGCGGATTCCCATTTCGTCGTCGACCAGCAGGACGGTGTGACGGGGCTCCATCGGCTCTTGTGCCGCACCGGCGCGGGCCGGGAATGTGACGGTGAAGCACGTGCCGGAGCCGTAGCTGCTTTCCACCGAGATCATTCCGCCCATGTCACGGATTTCCTGGAATACCGCGGTGAGATTCTGGCGTGGTTTATCTCCCTCGAGTGAGGGCTCAAAGACCACAGCCAGTTCGTTTGGATGAATGGCCATCCCCGTATCGGCGACATGGATGGAAACGGCGGCGCCCGCGGGCGGAACGGCGTCGAGGCCGGCCTTCGAGCTTGCGATGACTCCTGCCCGGCTGCGCAGGCTGATCTGGCCGCCTTTTCTTAGGCTTTCGACCCGGCGCGAGCAGAGTGTTTTCAGGACCGACGCGAGAACTTTGGCGTCGGCTTGAATGCTCATCTCCGGCGCTTGCAGGTCCAGTTCCAGCTGCACGGAGGACGGCAAGGTGGTCCGGATCTCCGCGCCGAGTGAGGCGAGGAACGCATCAAGAGCGAGCAGCCGCGGCGGCTGCGTAGCGGCCTGCGTGGGCGCAAGCACGGCGAGTTGCGAAGCGAGGGCGGAAAGCCGGTCGCCCGCCGCGAGGATCTCCTGCACATTGGAACGCAGCGGATCGTCGGAAGCCAGGCCATGCAGAAGCTCTTCCCCGTAGCCGCCCAAAATCATGAGCAGGTTGTTGCAATCATGAACGACGCGCCCGGCAACGCGGGAGAGCGCATCCAGGCGCGCCGCGTGCATGAGAAACTCATCCTGGCGGCGTGACTCCGTGACGTCGACCGTGATTCCGTGCAGCCGTAGTACGGGATCCGGTTCCCCGTGAACCAGGAGAACTTGGTCGCGGAGCCAGCGCGTGCGGCCATCGGCGCCAGCGCCGCGATACTCGAAAGCGCCGACAGGCCCGCCGGCAATGGCCGTCTCATAGAAAGCGCGAACCGAGGCCAGATCGGCCTCCATCACGCGCGCGGAAAGAAAGTCAGCTCCTTGTTTCCAATGCTCGGCGGGCAGTTGGAGCGGCTCCACGGCCGCTTCGTTCACCTCGAGAAAACGCATGGCCACCGGATCCAGCTCCCAGCTGATGCCCGGATAGGGTTTCCCGAGGAGTGGCGCCGGTTGCTGCTCCAACTCCACTTCCGCCAGCAGTACCAGTTCCGGCTCCGCTTGCAAGTCCCAATCGCGCATCGGCTGCAGCGTATAGCGGACGGGGAGGGACCCGCTAGCCGTGGCGACGGCGGAGACCATGGCCGCGTGAGGCAGGCCGCTGGACCAGACCTGTTCCGCGACTTCGGCGAGCCTCTCAATTCCCGTCAGCTGCGGGAGTGGCGGGGTTTGCTGCAAGTCGACCGGCAAGGAAAAGAGGCGGCGGAAAGCGCGATTGGCCGAGCTCAGCTGGAGCTCCTTGTCCAGTGTCGCTACCGGCACGGGGAGGTTCGTGAGAATCTCCTGGTAGTAGCGGCGCTCGGCTTCCACGAGCGAAAGGAGGCGCGAGACTTCCTTCGCTCTCCAAAGCTCCTGGTCTGCGCGCTCCATCGATAGGTGTCCTTAGACCAGTGTTGCTGGTTTGCCGTGGAGGGAACAAGGGTACTTTGTACCAGAATGGTTGCAGTACCAGGTACTGGTACTCGGCCCTATTTCTGCTCGGCCAGCGAGCGGTCGGCGAGGTCGCCGAGGATCGGCAGGCGGTAGTCTTCATTCTGGCTAGTCTTGACCAGCATGAAGATCCAGATGGCGAAGATGACCATCTTAAAGAGGCTCTCCATGCTGACGCGAAGAAAGGTTCTCGTATCGAACCAGAAGAAGGGCATAAAGCCCCAGTCGATGATCAGCCAGACAACGAAAAGGTAAAGACCCTGGAAGGCATGGAAACGTGTGGCGCGCTCATTGCGGAAACGCTGGGCAGCGAGCACGACCACGCAGGGTATCCATCCGACAACAGGAATGTAACAGAGCAGCGAAGCAGTGCGGGGACTGATGTTGGATAAGAAGTCCGAAGGCTTGCCCGAGGCGGCGTCCTGACGTGTGCCACAGAAGGCGCAGAACTGATCGCTTCTGGCTACTTCATGGCCGCACTGAGTGCAAAAAGGCATTAGGAAGCTTTCCAGTATAGGATACGCGGGGTGGCCGATGTTTGTTCCTCGGGCGTCCGTGATAGGATTCCACTCATGACCAGGAGATTGATCATTGGCACGATGCTCGCATGGGCGTTCATGGCGGGGGCGACGCTCGACATACACTTCATCGACGTGGAAGGCGGACAGGCGACGCTGATTGTTACGCCGGCAAAGGAGTCGCTGCTGGTGGATGCGGGCTGGCCGGGCTTTGAAGGCCGGGATGCGGGGAGAATCGTCGCGGCGGCAAAGAAGGCAGGGCTGGCGAGAATCGACTACCTGATGGTGACGCACTACCATCGGGATCACGTCGGCGGCGTGGAGCAGCTGGCCGGACAGTTTCCGATCGGAACATACGTCGATCACGGGCCGAATCGCGAAACGGGGAAGGCGCCGGATGAGCTGTGGGCTTCATATGAGAAGGCGTTCGCCAAGGGGAAGCGGCTCATCGTGAAGCCCGGCGACAAGATTCCATTGAAGGGCGTGCCGGTGACCGTGGTGACGGCCGATGGCGAGCACATCGCGAAGAGCATGCCGGGCGGCGGAGCACAGAATCCGCTCTGCGCGGCGGAATCGCAAAAAGCGGCGGATCCGGGAGAAAATGCACGGTCAACGGGGATTCTGGTCCAGATGGGCGATTTCCGGTTTCTCGATATCGGCGACCTGACCTGGAACAAGGAGTTGGAGCTGGTCTGCCCGGTGAACCGTATCGGCGCCGTGGACGTCTACCTGACGACTCATCACGGGATGGACACTTCCGGTCCGGCGGCGATCGTGCATGCGCTACGGCCGCGCGTGGCGATCATGAATAACGGCGCGCGAAAAGGCGGTGCGGCGCCGGCCTGGCAGATTGTGAAGAACTCGCCCGGGCTGGAAGATCTGTGGCAGGTTCACTTTGCGGTAGCCGGCGGGGATGCGAACAACGTGACCAAGGACCAGATCGCGAACCTGGAGGAACAGTGCCAGGGTCACGGGCTAAGCATTTCCGCCAGCCAGAACGGCGAGTTCACGGTCACCAATCATCGCAACGGCGCGAGCAAGACTTACCGCAAGAAGAAGTGAGTGCGCGCGGCTATTGGCCGGCTCCGCCGATCTTTGTGACGAAGCTGTCGATCCCGGCCGACAGGTTCGGCTGCAGGGGCGACTGCAAGGGAAAGTTGATGGAATTGGTGAGGCCGACCATATACAAATCCCCTGTCGATTGGTAGGCGATGCCAAGCGGGACATCCGTGCCACTGCCGCCCACATAGGAGCTCATGTTGAGCGAGGCGCCCGAAACATCGACGCGGACGAAGAAGGCGTCGTAGACTCCACCGAAGGTGGACTGTACCCCGTTAATCACCGGGAAATTGTTCGAGGCGGTGTAGCCCCCGACATGGGCGCGGCGGGCGCTATCGACGCGGATCGCGGTGCCGATATCGATTCCACGTCCTCCGAGATAAGAGGTGTACTGGCGAACTCCGCCCACATCGTACTTGGCGACAAAGGCGTCGCGGCCACCCCCACCGGGTGCGGTTTGGAACGCCAACAGCAGCGGCAGGTTTGTGGAGGCCGTCACGCCGGTGACGTAGGAGTTATTAAAGGCGTCCACAGCGATCGCTTGAGCGCATTCCGGCGTCGTGGAGCTGCCTCCGTTCCCACCGATGTAGGTGCTGTACACCAAGGCATTGGCATCGCCATTGAACCGCACGACGAAGCCATCCATGCCTCCCCCATTGGAGGCCTGCGCCGGGTTGCGGGTGGGAAAATTCGTGGAGGTGGTGCAGCCGACGATGTATGGAGTCAGGGAAGCAGAAATCGCGATGCCCACCCCCCGGTCGTCCCCGTTACCGCCGATGTAGGTGCTGTAGGAAAGGGCGCCGCTCATGTTCAGCTTGAAACTGAATGCGTCCCGCAGCCCGGACTTTGCCGATTGATACGGGAATCGCAATGTGAAGTTAGTGGAGTCGGTTTCCCCCACGACGTAGGGCTGGCCGAACTGGTCTACAGCCACTCCGTTAGCCGTATCGTTCCCGCTCCCGCCGAAATAGGTGCTGTATGCGATCGCGGAACCGGCCGCGTTCAGCTTCGTCACAAACGCGTCACGCCCGCCCCTACGGACTGTCTGCACCGCGCTGACGACCGGGAAATCGTTGGAAGTAGTGTAGCCCACCACATACGCATTTCCGCTTGGGTCAATGTCCATTCCATAGGCCCGGTCGTCACTGGATCCTCCAAGAAATGTCGCGTAGAGCAAGCCTGTCCCAAGCGAGTTGAACTTCATGACGAAGGCGTCCACCGATCCGGCAAAGGACCGTACCGGCGACGCGGTGGGATGATCGACGGATTCCGTCCATCCGGCCAGGTAGAGGTTTCCGGAGCTGTCCACCGCCGCTGCGGTGGCGTTTTCCGTGCGGCTCCCGCCGGCGTAGGTGCTGTAGGAAATCACCGGATCTATCCACAGCGGCCTGGACCGGTCATAGGCGCCGACCTCGAAGCCGATCTCTCCGCCCGGCCTCAATTCAAACCGGCCCGGGATCGCCATCCGGCTGCCTCCCGTCACCTGATACAATTCCGGCGGAAGCTCGCGCAATTCTCCTCCCGGAGCCAGCACCACCAGCGAGCCGTCCTCGGCGATGCTCAGCTTATCGATTCCCCAGTAGCGCATGTGAATCTGCTTCGGATCGGCCCCTGGGGCGACGATGAAATCCGACTTCAAGCTGCGCCCATTGGCGCCGTACACCATGTCGATACCCGGGTAAAGGTCGCGGTAGCGCACCTCCTTATACAAGGGAACATTCCGCACCCACGTGGAGGAGTCCTTGCCCAGCAGGAAATTCGCAGTCCCCTCCATCGGCTGATGTCCTTCCGGCATGGCGCCGGCATTGGCGCCGGGAAACTCCAGCGTGATCAGGTGACCCTTCCGGTGGAAGACGATCTTGCCGGTTTCGAGCGATGCCGCTACCTCCGGTGTCTGCACGAGGAAACGCGTAGCTGCTTCCACCTGACCGACATTCTTCATATAGAAGACAGGAATGGCACGTGGAGGTCCCTGAACTGCCTCGGAACCGGCCCCTCTCTGTGGAACGGCCAGCAGCAATCCGGCCGCGATTGCCAGAACTCCCGTTACCATCCACACCGCTCGTGCGCGCCATCGCACAGTTACTTCCATTGACGATCTCCTTAGTTCTGTTTGCTGAAACGGCCTGTGGCGCGAACGGCTCTGGCCTGGCGCAGGACAACGCCTATTCTCTCTTTCGACCCGCCGGCCGGAAGGCTTTAGCGTTTCGGCCCCATTGTCTTCTGGTGGCCGTTGAATCGTAAATTCTCCTGCGTTATCATCGGGATTCACTAGCCCGCAGCCGCTGTTTTCCCGGACTCCACAAGTTGAATCCTGCCAACAACCTCACTGATGCAAATCGCGCCCGCCAGGCGTGGCTTGTCGCGTCTATCCTGGCGTTACTACTCCTTGCCCAGGGGTTTTATGCGGTTCACTTGAACAAGCTCTACTACCAAAGCTTCGGCCCGTTCTACGACTCCGTTGCTTACACCAATCGCATGGCCGATTTCTACAAGGTCAGCCGCGCCGAGGGTTTCCTCGCCACCCTGCCCATGCTCAAGAATGAGACCATTGCCCTGGCCTTCATCGAAGTGGCGCTGGTGGCTCCGCTGGTCGATCTCTCGCGCACACTCGGGGTCTGGCTGCAGAGCATCTGGCTCATCGCCCTCGCGCTATCGGTGTACTACTACCTGCACCGCCATCGCCATGTCGCACCATGGCTAGCCCTTTGTCTGACGTTGCCGCTGGTCAGCTTCCAGGGCATTTATCATTTCAACGGCGGCCTCTCCGATTTCCGGATGGACCTCAGCCAGTACATCTTTTTCGGCCTGCTCACCGTCTGGTACCTGGTCACCTACGAAACAGATTCGCTGGCGCCGTGGCTATTGGCCGGCATCTTCGGCACGCTCGGCTGCTTTGCCCGCTCGACTATTCCGGTGCACTTTGTGCTTGCCATCGGACCGCTGGCCGCCTGGAGGCTGATCAGGCCCGGCACGATGACACGCGCGCGCCTGCTGGCCGGAATCGCTTGCATGGCGGGACTGCCGGCTCTGCTGGCCGGTTCGTTCTTCCTCTACAACTTCGCGCGGCTGTACGAGTACTACGTGCAAATCAACCTCGACGCCAACGCCAATCTGCCGCTGCGGACATCGGTGACGCACTTCTACCTTGTCGCGGGGCGCGCCGGCAAATACACCATCGAGGCGGCGCTCGTCTGCTGCCTGGTGCTGCTGCGCGCCTACGCGCCACGGTTCGGCTCTCTGGCTTCGTGGGTACGCGGGCTGGACTGGAAGATGCTCTACATCGGAATCGTGCCTGCTCTCTTTCTGGTTCTGCGCGGAGCCGGGCTGAACCCGTTTGTCTCGATGCCGTCGCTGTTCGGCCTGATCCTGTTTGCCGTGGCGCCGGTGAAGGGTTCGCTCGCTTTTCCAGGAAAAGGCAAGAAGCTTGTTGCCGCCGGGCTGTTGGTGACCGCCTGCCTGGTGAACGCCTGGACCGGCGTGGCCGCCCACGCGCCAGTGCAGGAAGCCTCGCGCATGGACACGCTGAAACAGATCATCCATCTGATTCAGGAAAATGCAGCGCGGCACGACAAGCGCGAAGTCTACTACGCAACCCTCTATGTCGGCGCGCTGCACTTTGACGCATTCCGCAACGTGCTCATCTATGAGTTCGGCGGAGCGCCGGGCGCGGAGATGACCATGACCTCCGACGCGAACGGGTTGGTTTTCCGCAGCGACCGGGCCGGCGCGCTGGCGATCGTGATTCCGCGCGACTGGGAAAACCTCCCCGGCGACGGCGACGGGCAAAAAGTCGAATACCTCGCCCGATTCGCCACCGAAGGCCTGGATTACCTGCTGTTTCCCGACGAGGCGACGCTCCACTTCGTCGAGAAAGATCTCGGCCACAATCTGTTCAACATGAAGACGAGAGCCTTATGCAGGAAGCTGCTGGAGTCCGGCAATTGGGAGAAGCTCTCCGGGCCGTTGGTGGTGAACACGACCGAGACTGTTTATCTCTACGTCAACACGGCGCGAAAGTGAACGCCTCAAGGCGCGCGCTCTCTCTAGTCGAGACGCAGCGCGGCAAGGATGATGTCGGTGGTCCCCGGCTTGTTCGGAAGCTGTGGACCGCGTTGCGCAAGGCCGCCGCCGAAGCTGGCGCCGGTGGTGTAGAGCATGCCGTTACCGATGGAGAGCCCTTCCAGAAGATCGCGCCCGGGCCTGCGGCTGGAGAAACTCGTGGGAGACCGTGCAGGACAGTACAGCATCCGAATCAATGATCAGTACAGGATATGCTTCCGATGGAATGACGGAGACGCCGAGAATGTGGAGATCGTGGATTATCACTAAGGAGAGCGGCCATGTGCGTCTGGAAGACGTTCTGAAACATCGGCTGAGTATTGGATGAACCTTCCACTGAAGTTCGACATAGAGGCTGCCGAAGATGCACTTGCGGAGCGATTGGAGCGTGAGATCACGCCGAGGAGCGCGGCTTAACGTGATGCGGCGGCACGGGCGCGGGCTATCTCCTCGCAGGCGCCGAGCGCGGTCTGGCATTCGGCGTGGCTAACGTCGTAGTGGGTCACCATGCGCATGAGGGTCCCGGCGACGGCGTTGGCCAGCACGCCGCGTTGTTTCAGCGCGGCGCTGAACTCGGCCCCGGTCAGTCCGCTGCCGGCTACGTCGAAGATCAGGATGTTGGTCTCCACCTTCGCCGGCTCGATGCGGATGCCTTCGATCTTCGATAAGCCTTCGGCGAGGAAGCGCGCGTTCGCGTGGTCCTCGTGGAGGCGCTTCGGCATCTCCTCCAGTGCAATCAAGCCGGGTGCGGCCAGCACCCCCGCCTGGCGCATTCCGCCGCCGAGCCGCTTGCGGTACAGCCGGCCGCGGTCCATCGCCTCTTGCGTGCCAACCAGCATGGAGCCGGCAGGCGCGCCCAGCGCCTTCGACAGACAGAACATCACCGAGTCCACCTTGCGCACGATGTCGCTCACCGGCCGGCCAAGCGCGGCGGCGGCATTAAATACCCGCGCTCCGTCCATGTGAACCGGAAGCCCGCGCTCATGCGCGCCGTCGCAGAGGGCTTCGATCTCGGAGATCGGTGTGACCGTGCCGCCGGCCATGTTGTGCGTGTTTTCGATCTCGATTAAACCGGTAGGAGCCCAGTGCGGACCCAGCGGGCGGATCTCCTTTTGAATTTGCTGCCAGCGCAGGACGCCACCCTCGGCGAAGATGGGCCGCGCCAGGCAGCCGCTGAACCAGCCCATCATCGCCAGCTCATAGTTCAGAATGTGACAGCGCGATTCGCAGATCACCTCCTCGCCGTGCTGCGTGTGCAGCTTAATGGCGATGGTGTTGCCCATGGTGCCGGTCGGCACAAGCAGTCCGGCCTCTTTGCCGAGAATCTCGGCGGCGCGCGCCTCCAGGCGGTTGACGGTAGGATCTTCCTGGTAGACGTCGTCGCCCACTTCGGCCTCGGACATGGCGCGGCGCATGGCGGCGGTGGGTTTGGTGACGGTATCGCTGCGGAGATCGATCATGGTGATTAGATCAATGCCAGTTTTCGGAGCAATCTGACCAGCCTGCTGGTTTGGTAGCGCTTCAGGTCATTGTCGCATTGCTGCTTGGTGATCCGGTAGTAATCGATGAGGTCGCGGGCCGCGGCCTGCGAAAAGGCAAAATCCCCCTTCCGGGCCGCGATCGGCAAGGACCAACGCTCCGAGTGCAAGATACCGAATCGCGGCTCATCTTCCGCGTATGTGCGTATGGTTGTAAAGCCGTGCGCACCGAGCATCTCCTTTAAAGCGCCTTCGTTGAACTCGCGCATCTCCAGCGCGTCGCCTCCCCATTGCACGTGGAACACCGGGTCATCAAACACCTGAATCGCTCCGCCGCGCGTACGGTTTATCAACGTTACCTTATCCCCAAGGCGGACGAATCCGAAGTCATGAATCTCCGGATAGTGCTCCTTCATCGAACTCTCGACCGAGTAGGGAACGGTCAGTAAGAGCAGACCTGTGGGCTTCAGTAGTTGGAAAGCCGAAGCGAAAACGCGTTCCACAGGTGGCGTCACGTGCTCGAACACTTCGCTGGAAACAATAAAGTCGAATGTGCCCAAAGCGTGGCCGGGCGGATCGGCGAGATCGAACCGCGGCTCTCTGTGGTGGAAAGTGTCCCGGTAGTCGAACTTCTGGGCCAGGATGTCCGCGTACTGCGGCGGATCACTTGTCCCAAGCCCGCGAATGCTCTTGATGCGGGGAAATTCGTTGACGGTCAAGGCCACTCCGAACAACTCCAGCGATAAGGCCCTCAGCATGGCGCGCGTCCGGACATTTGATCCGCAGAAATTGCAGCTGGGAGTCTCTCGATCGAGAGGGCCGGACGGGTCCGCATTCTCACGCCCACAGAGGTTGCACAGGAACACCGGGGCGCCGTCAATCATAGGAACTCTTGAAAAACCTCGTTCGACAATAACACGCCGCGCGGCGTGAGCCGCAGCAGGTCGCCTTCCTGCTCCAGCAGGCGGTTCTGTTTGAGCCGCTCTATGGCTTCGGCATGCCGTGCAAGGTCGGCGGGCCTTGCGCGGACGCCTTCGGTAAGGCGCAGACCGACCCAGAAGCGTTCACTCTCGCGGGCGCGCTGGCGCTCCACAACGACGCCGCGTCCGCTGACGTATTCTCGAACCTCGTCCGTGTTCTGCCAGCGGATGCCGCCGTCGAAGCTGTGTGCGTCGACACCGAAGCCGGCGTAGGGTTCCAGCCGCCAGTATTTCAGGTTATGCCGCGACTCGTGGCCAGGCTTGGCGAAGTTAGAGATTTCGTAGCGTGCCAGGCCCAGCCCGGCAAGTTCTCTTACGGCGGCTTCGTAGAATTCGGCTACCTGCTCTTCATCCGGCACGCGCGCCGCGCCGTACCGTGGACCTTCCCGCAGAATCTCGAGGCCAAGCCGCGAGTCCTCGTCCACCTCCAGCATGTACACCGAGACGTGCGGAGGTTGGAGCCGTTCAATCCAGTCAATCGATGCAAACCAGCTGTCGAGACTCTGCGCCGCCAGACCCGCAATGAGATCGATATTGATGTCCTCGATGCCCACCCCTCGCAGGATCGCTATCTCTCGCTCCACGATTTCCGCGGTGTGCTTGCGGCCCGTCAGCCGCAGCTCCTCCTCGACAAAGGACTGCACGCCAAGACTGACGCGCGTTATGCCTGCACGGCGCCAGCCGGCGGCCAACTCCGCCGTGATGCCGCCCGGCGCGGCTTCGATGGTGGCTTCCGTCCACGGCTTGCCAGGAACACCGGCTAGAATCCGCTCCAGATCGGCCGGCGGCAGGCGGCTGGGCGTGCCGCCACCCAGGTAAACGCTTTCCGGCGTCCAGCGCCATGGGTGACGGGCGATTTCCTGCTCCAGCGCATCCAGGTAACGCCCCTCAAGCTCAGCCGGCAGAACGCCGCTCGCGAAATTGCAGTAGGTGCACTTCTGCGCGCAAAAAGGGTAGGAAATGTAGACGCCGGGCACGACTCAACTACCCACACTAACAAATACATTCGCAAGGCAGGCGAAAAAAATCGCTGCCCCCGCTAACGAAACAGTTGCGTAGTAGTCAAACAAACAGGCATAGTGGATCCAATGCCCGCACCGAAGCTCACACCGCTGGAACTGCAGATCAAGGAGGCTCTCTGGAAGCGGTCACGCCCAGTTCTCGCACCGTGCTCACATAATCCCGGGCGTCATATCCCTTGTCGCCGCCGAGCGTGATTTTCTTGTTCCGCTCCGTCAGATCGCCGGCGACGGGAAAAGCTCAAACCCCCACGCGCTGGCTTCCGTCTCCGATGTGGTGATTACCGGGTATTCTTCGATCTCCATGGTGAGGACGCCATCCACATTACCGCTGTGAAGAACCGCCGCGACGCTTACCGCTGGACCACGCCGTGCACGGCCTCCAATTGTCAACGGTAGGAGAATTTCGTATATACTGATTGGCTCGCATCGGAGACGGGCGTGAGAGAGAGTCAGCGTCGATACACCATCGGACGGGAGATTTCCTGCGATATCCCGGTGGCTGACGATTCCGTCAGCAGGCTCCACGCCCAGCTCACCATTGTTGGTCCGAATCGTTTTCTGCTCACCGACTGCAATTCCAGCAACGGCACGACGGTGATCCGGAACGGCGTTCCGCAGCCCGTGCGGGAGGAGATCGTCACGGCCGCGGACGTGGTCCGGTTCGGTGGCGTTACGCTGCCGATGCAAGAAATGCTGGCGTTGTTGCAGGAAAAGCACGGAATTCCCGAATCGGAGATATTTCCATCCAGGAGGCTGGATCCGGCGCCCGCTCCGCTGCCGGAGCCCGCTCACGGCCGAAGCTTGGAGCGATGCCAGTGCGGTTCCATCAAAGTGAAGGGGGAGACATGTTTAGTATGCCGGGCGTGAACCGGGCGGAGCTGCCGCTTGCCCAGCAAGGATTGCCGGCGCGGCTGGTGCTGTTGGGCGTGGCGGCGCTTGCGGGATGTTTCTTTGTCGGGTTGATGACGATTCTGCTGCCCAGAAACGGGCCGGCTGCGACGATGCTGCTGGACTACGCGGACTTGAGTCCGTTTCCCTATCCGTTCACGGTGCAGAACCTCATGCACGTGCTGTTCTTTGTGGGACTGGGGGAACTGTTCGTTCGCTCGCGCACGGCGCAATGGGAGATGAGGTTTCTCAGCCGGGGCTTCCTGCCCGAGGATGACCAGACGGTGCTTCAGGCGCATGATCTGGGGCCCATCCGCAGACAGGTGGCCAAGCTGTTTGACGGTGACAACGGGTTCCTGCCGTCGCTGATCGATATCTCCATACTTCAGTTTCAAGCCGGGCGCTCGGTGGATCAGACGGTCAGCGTGCTGAACAGCAGCCTGGAGCTCATCGCGCATCGTTTGGACTTGCGCTACCAGCTGATCCGCTACCTGGCGTGGCTGATTCCGACGCTCGGCTTTATCGGCACGGTGGTGGGAATCGCCGGCGCGATGGCCTATGTGAAATCGCAAGGAGTGGATCTGGACCAGATCGGCGCCAACCTCGCTATCGCCTTCAATACGACGATCGTCGCCTTAATCCAGGCCGCCGTGCTCGTGCTGGGCATCCATGAGGTCCAGAAACGGGAAGAACAGAGCCTGAACCTGGCGGGCAATTATTGCCTGCGCAATCTGGTCAACAGGCTCTACGCCGGATAATGCGCCGATGAGGAGGAGAGGCAGCCGGGAAGTCAATATCTTCAACCTGTCGATGCTGGACGTAATCTGCGGTGCGCTTGGCGCGGTGCTGATCATCATGGTGGCGTTGTCCCAGCGTCCGGAGCAGGCCAAGGAATGTCCGGAATGCCCGCCTCGGAGAGAGTGCCCGCCACAGAAGGAATGCCCGCCTGAGGGTGTGAGCCGCAAGGAATACGATGAGCTGAAAAAGGAGGTGAATCAGCTTCGCGGCAGGCTGCCGTTCGTCGTCGGGATCTCGTGGCTGCACCAGGTGAACATTGACCTGTACGTGGAAGACAGCACGGGGAAGATGGAGCCGCCCACCCTTCAAAAAAGGCAATGGCCGTACTGGCCAGGCGAGGTCGCCATCGACCGGTCGAAAACGCCAGGATATGAGGTATGGATGGTCCGCGACGCAGGTTTGGGCGAATTCAAGTATCGGGTGATCATTAAGCTGATGGATACTCAGGTAGGACCCGGCGCGAGCATCCCCGTCTATGCGTACGTCATGTTCAGGGAGCAACTCATCGCCCTGGGCTATGTGCGGCTGACTGCCCAGAACCGCATGATCCACGCGGCGACCCTGGGCATCACGCCGCAAGGCAAGCTGACAGTCGCTCCCCAGCTGGGGCTGGAAGCCGAGGCCGGGCTGGAAAAATACAGGCCTTAGGAGGGAATCGGAATGGCGAGCAGTATGACAAGGTGCGCGGAGGGCCATTACTTCGACACCGGCAAACACGTGTCTTGCCCCTGGTGCGAAAAAGGTGAAGGAGCGCCGGACGGCAAGACGCGAAAACTGGAGCCTTCACCCGCGCCTGCGCCTCCGGAGCCAAGAAGGGAATCTTCCGCCGGAGCGACCCGCAGGCTGGATCAGACCCCAACCGGAACTCGTCCCGTCGTAGGCTGGCTGGTCTGCGTGGAAGGGCCGGACAAGGGACGGGATTTCCGGCTTCACCCGGAGAAGAACTTCCTCGGCCGCGATTCGTCGATGGATGTGTGCCTCTCCCAGGATGCGGCCATATCCCGGCACCGGCATGCCACCGTCATCTACGACCCAAAGAAGAAAGACTTCTGGCTGCAGCCCGGAGATGCCGAGGGGCTGGTTTATCTGAATGGGAATCTGGTGAACACGCCGACGCAGGTGTCGGCGTACGAACTGGTGGAACTCGGCAACAGCAAGCTTGTGCTGGTGCCTTTCGACAATGAGCGCTATCCGCTGTGAACCCGTTCCTCACGGCAAGCGCGCAGCACATCGGCCGGAGGGCGGAGCAGCAGGATGCTTTCGGCTTTTCCGATGCCGGCGCACGTCGCGCCGCGGCCGGCTGCCAGCTGGTAATTGTGGCCGACGGCATGGGGGGCCACGCCAACGGCGCCGAGGCTTCCACGCTGGCCGTGGAAACCTTCCTGAGCGAGTACCGGCGTAAGGAGCCCGGCGAGCAGGCCGGGACGGCGCTGGAGCAATGCCTGCGCGCGGCAAATGCAGCTGTGCACGATCTGGCGGCGCGGCTGGGTGTGCCCGGCAACGTGGGCACGACGCTCACCGCGGCGGAACTGGGTCCGCAAGGCTTGCACTGGGTTTCGGTGGGCGACAGTCCCCTGTATCTGTTCCGCGGCGGGGAACTGGTTCAGCTCAACACGGAACACGTTTACGGCCGCGATCTGGATTCTCGGCAAGAGCGTGGGGAGATCGGTATACAGGAGGCGGCGGATCATCCCGAGAGGGAATCTTTGACCAGCTACGTGGGAGGGAGCGAGCTGGGTGAAGTGGACCGCAATTTGCGAGCGCTTCCCCTGCGTCCGGGGGATCAGGTCGTGCTTGCTAGTGACGGCCTTTCCAAGGTTCTCGATGAAAGTCAAATCGCGCGGGCATGGAAAGCCGGCGCGGAAAAGGCCCCGCAACTATTGGTGGGCCTCGTGCTGCAACGGCAGGTTCGAGGACAGGATAACGTGACCATCTGCCTGGCCGGCGTTCCAGCTTCAGCTCCAAAGCCGGCGCCCTTACCACTGGCACACGCGGCGCCCGAACCGCCGGAACAGAGTCCGCCGCCGGGCCCGATGCGGTTCTACTGGCTGGCGGCGATCATTGCCGCTCTCGTTGCCGGCATCGCCGGCTGGAAGCTGATGGGCCCTTCCAGGGATGCCTCGTTCGGACCGTCGGTGAGTGTTCCAGCCAGCGGCACCCAGGTTCGGGAAGGTGAGTCGATCGCCGCAGAACACGTTCCGCCGTTGGAAAAGAGAACCGCAGGCGCGGAACCACCAGCGCCGCCGGTGGAGGAAGTGCAGAAGCCGAGGTGAGCGCGCCTTTCCTGTTTCAGACCGACATGATGTGTGAAGCCGGAGGGCGCACGGTGAACGAGGACTACTGCAACTTCCTTCTGCGGAAGGAGGCGGTTTGCTGGGTTCTGGCCGATGGACTGGGCGGCCACGGTGGAGGAGAAGTTGCGTCCCAGATTGCCAGCGATACCGTTCTTTCCTTGTTCGCGGAGGCTTCGGAGTTCGGCGCCGACCCCTTGCGGGCATACATGGACAAGGCGGCGGCCGGGCTGGCGGCGCACCAGGCATCCGATCCCCGGCTGGCGAGGATGGCGACAACGCTGGTAGTCCTGCTGTCCGACTACCGGTCCGCATTGTGGGCCCACATCGGAGACTCCCGGCTGTATCACTTCCGCGACGGAGCCGTCATCCACCAGACCAAGGACCACAGCGTGGCCCAGGCGCTTTGCGACCGCGGCGAGATCGCGCCCGGCGAGATCCGGCATCACGCCGATCGAAGCAGTCTGCGGAGAAGCCTCGGCAAAGGAGAGCCGGCCGTGCTGCCGCTGCCGGTTGCCTTGAGATCCGGCGATGCGTTTCTGCTGGCTAGCGATGGTTTTTGGGAATATGTAACGGAAACGGAAATGGAGGTGGAGTTGTCGAAAGCGGCTGGCCCGGCCGGCTGGCTGCAAGGCATGCGATCGCGGCTGAAACGGAAAGCCTCCGGCGATTTCGACAATTACAGCGCCGTGGCCGTGATGGCCATGGCTGGAGAGGAGGGACAATCGTGAAACCGGATGCGTTATGCATGGGCTGCATGGAGGATCGGGGGGAGTTGGATCCATGTCCCCGCTGCGGCTGGGCGGAGGCCACCCGCCCCGAGTCGTCCCTGTATATGCCCGCACGAACCTTGTTGGGCGAACGTTACCTCGTCGGGCGTGTTCTCGGATACGGTGGATTCGGAATCACTTATCTGGGATGGGATCTTTCGCTGGCGCGCAAGGTGGCCATCAAGGAGTACATGCCGAGCGGAGTAGCCTCCCGCGGTTCCGGCGAGTTGAGCGTTACCATTTTTCACGGCCAGTCCGCCGAGGAATTCCAATACGGCATGGACCAGTTTCTGGAGGAGGGGCGGACTGTCGCCCGGTTTCAATATGAGCCGGGAATCGTGAAGGTGATCGATTTTGTGAAGTCGAATGGGACGGCCTACCTCGTCCTGGAACACCTGCGCGGGCACACGCTTGAAACCGGGCTGATTCAAAGAGGCGGCCGCATCCCGTTCGAGGAAGCGCGGCGCATTCTGATTCCTGTTATGGATGCGTTGTGCGAAGTCCACCGGGAGACGTTTCTGCACCGGGACGTGAGTCCGGATAATATCTTTCTGCTGGATAACGGCGGCGTGAAGCTGATCGATTTCGGTGCCGCCCGTAACGCACTGCGGCAACGCAGCAGGAACCTCTCCGTCATCCTGAAGGAAGGCTACGCGCCCCCGGAGCAGTATAGCAGCAAGGGGAGGCAAGGCCCGTGGACTGACGTCTACGGAGTAGCCGCGACGCTTTATCGGACCATCACCGGTGTGGTTCCCCCCGCTTCGCTGGACAGGCGCGAGGCCGACGAGTTGCAGCCTCCATCGCGGCTGGGAGTAGCGATTCCGGAGGCGGCCGAGGCGGCGCTGATGAAGGCGCTCGCGCTCGATCTTAGTGTGCGGTTCCCCTCGGTTCAGGACTTCCTGGCAGGGATGGAAGGCTCCTCCGGCAGAGGGGCGGCCGTGCCGCCTCCGGCTCCGCCCGATCCCGTGCCGCCGCCACCTCCGCCTCCGGTACTGCCGCGGTGGCTTCAGATGGCGGGCTTGGGCGCTGTTTCGGTCTTGGTTCTGGCCTACTTCATGCGCCCGGATCCCACGGCGCCGGCAGTCTCGCCAACGCCAGCGAAACAGGAGGAGAAACAGACACAGAGGCAGGTCCCGCCTAAGGGACCGGAGCAGGCGCAGAGGCGCGAGCAGCCACAGAGACGGGAGCCGTTCAGGGAGCAAACCGAGAGACTGCCGCAACCGCAAAGGCGTGATGAGCCATCGGGTAATCGGGAACGTCCTAACATCCCCGCGCAGCCGCCACAGCAGTTTGTTCCGCAGCAGAGCGCCCGGCCTGCGCCCAGCTACGACGATCTGATCCATTCCTTCCGGTCACGCGGCGGGTTCTCCGTGCAACTGGCGCGCCAGGCGATTGCCCTGGACCCGAACCGGCCCGAGGCGTATGAAGCCCTTGGCGGCTTCGACCTGCAGCGGGGCGATATCGGCTCCGCCGAAGCGAATTTCAAGGCGGCCATCGCCAGGGGCGGCAACGCCAGCTTCCGTGTCAAACACGACCACGCACGCTTGACCTTCGCCACCTACTGCGCTGGCACGCTGACGATTTCCCGTGACCGTGTTGCTTTTGCCGGCTCGGAAGACCGCTTTGACGTCGCCCGCACGGAAGTGAAGGAAGCCAAAGCCAACAAGCGATTCATGCCGTTTGGCGGCAGCCGTTCCGGTGAACAGCATCCATTTCATCTCGAGACCAGGAGCCGCAACTTCAATCTCGTCTCGGCAGGCAGGCTGCAAGAACAGGAGATGCAATTGATTCTGTCGCTGATCAACAACCCCTGACGGTTCACCGGGATTCTGTGCCAGTTTCCTCGAGCCGCTAAAACCGGTTCCCCGTGAACCCGCCGTCCACGTAGATCTCCGTCCCCGTCACAAAGCTCCCCGCCTTGCGCGACACCAGCAGCAGCATCGCCCCGATCAGCTCCGGCGGCTCCCCGAACCGCGCCATCGGCGTCTGCCCCATGATGTTCGCCACACGGTCCTTATCCAGAATCTTCCGGTTCTGCTCGGCCGGGAAAAAGCCCGGGCACAGCGAATTCACCCGAACCTTCCGCGTCGCATACTCGCGCGCTACGTTCTTGGTGTAGTTCAGCACCGCCGCCTTCGACGCCGAATAGGCGAACACGCGCGACAGCGGCAGGTGCGACGTCACGCTACCGATATTCAGAATCGAACCACCCTCGGCCTGCGACGCCATCTGCGGCGCAAACAGCTGGCAGCCCCAATGCGTCGCCTTCAGGTTCGTATCGATCACACGTTCCCAATCCGCATCGGGAATCTGCTCGTATGGCACTGCCGAGTTCACCCCCGCGCAGTTCACCAGAATATCCACCGCGCCGCGTTCGGCCACCACCTTATCGCGCAGCGCCTGAATCGACTCGCGGCTGGTCACGTCCACTTCGCGGTAAGCCGCCTTGCCGCCCAGCTTTTCGATTGCCGCAACACGCTCCGCCCCGCGCTCGGCGCTGCGTCCGGCCACCACCACATACGCACCGGCCTGCGCCAAACCCTCGCACAGCGCGCCGCCGAGCACGCCCGTGCCGCCGATCACCACCGCCGTCTGCCCGTCCAGTCCAAATAAACCCTGCAAGTATTCTTTTGCCATAGGAAACCTTCAATTATCGCCCAAACGCCGCGGTACAATCATTCCCGTTGGAGCCCTCGCGCAAAAACAACGAGAACAAAAATGTCTGGCGGCAGGTCAGCCGCTACACGACACTCGCCATGCTTTTGCCCACCTCCATCTTCGTCGGCTACGCCATCGGCTACCTGCTCGACAAATCCTTCGGCACCACCTGGCTCAAGATCCTGTTCCTCCTATTAGGCATCGCCGCCGGCTTCGTCGAACTGATCCGCCAGGTCCAGAAGGACATCCGTGACTGAGTCCGGCCAGGAGCAGTTCTATCGCGACGCCATGCGCCGCATCTACTTGAACCTCCTCTGGCTCTCCGCGGCCGGAACGCTCGCCTCGACCATCGGGGGAGGCTGGCGCGCCGGAGCCGGTTTCGCCGCCGGAGCCGCCGTCTCCGTCTTCAACTTCCGCTGGTTCCACAAGCTGGTCGACGCCCTCGGCCCCACGCAGGGTCCCTCACGCTCCAAGGCCGGAATGGCTTGGTTTCTCGGCTTTCGCTACCTCATCTTCGGCCTCGGAGCCTATGCTATAGTGAGATACTTCAGGATCCAGCCAGCCTATCTGGTCGCCGGCCTGCTTGTCGTGGTCGCCGCCGTCATGCTCGAAATCCTGTACGAACTCGTTTATGCCCGAACATGAGCTGTATATCACGCAGCTGTTCAACCAGTTTCTCGCCGGTCCCGCCAACGCCATCCTCAACCTCCTAGGCGAACCCGCCGCCGACCCGTCCAAGCCCTGGGCCAATTGGATGACCATGCAGATCGTCGTGCTGCTGATCATGATCGCGATCTTTGCCATCCTGCGCCCCAAGATCAGCATGGACAAGCCCGGCAAGATGCAGCACATCTTCGAGGTGGTCTGGAACTTCCTCCACGGCCAGTCCGAGGAGATCGTCGGCCATCACGGCCCGCACTACCTCCACATGTTCGGCACCATTTTCCTGTTCGTGGCCTTCGCCAACCTGCTTGGCTTGATTCCGCTGTTTGAATCGCCCACCATGTTCCCGCAGGTGCCCCTCGGCATCGCGATGATGACCTTCTTCTACTACAACATCATGGGCGCCTCCGCCCAGGGCGTCATCGGCCACTTGAAACACTTCGCCGGCCCGGTCTGGTACCTGGCCCCGCTGATGATTCCCATCGAAATCGTCAGCCACCTCGCCCGCCCGCTTTCGCTCACCATCCGCTTGTTCGCCAACATGTACGCCGGCGAGCAGGTCACCATCGTCTTCCTCGGGCTGGTGCCGCTGCTGGTTCCCACGGTATTCATGGGCCTGCACGTCTTCGTCGCGCTATTGCAGGCTTACATCTTTGTGCTGCTGACCATGGTCTACGTCTCCGAGGCGGTGGCGCACGAACACTAATACGGCTTGATAAAGCGTCTTCAGCGTGAGCCCGTCTGCTTGAGGATGACGGGAACCACCTCCTGGACGCGATTGATAAAAGGAGAAAGTTGAAATGAAAACCAAAACGGTTCTGCTTCTGTTGGCGCTGTTCATGCTCGCCAGCCCGATGATGGCCCAAGGTACCTCCGGGGCCACCAACTGGGTTGCGATCACCTCCGGCTTCTCGATGGCCATCGCCTCCGCCGTCTGCGGTCTGGCTCAGGCCAAAGCTGTCGCGGCTTCGGCGGAAGGCATGGCGCGCAACCCCGGCGCCGCCGCCTCCATCCGCTTCGCTCTCATTCTCGGTCTCGCCCTGATTGAGTCGCTGGCGCTCTACACGCTCGTGATCGTCTTCATCAAGGTCGTCTAACCCCGATCCTCGATTTTCCGGAGGGGCAGGCGTTGCAGCCTGCCCCTTTGCTCTGTCTGCATATGCTGAAATTCCCAGGCATCTATCCCCCCATCGCCACCCCGTTCGATCACAAAGGGGACATCTACAAAGCCAAGCTCCGCCACAACGTCGAAAAGTGGAACAAGGTCGGCCTCTCCGGCTACGTCGTCTGCGGCTCCACCGGCGAATCGGTCTATCTCACCACCGAGGAAAAGATTTCGTTGTTTGAGATGGTGGCTGAATACGCCGCCCCCGAGAAGCTCCTCATGGCCGGAACCGGTGTCGAAAGCGTCCGCGAGACCGTCGCTCTCACCAACCGCGCCGCCGAGGCCGGCTACAAGGCCGCCATGGTGCGAACCCCGCATTACTACAAGAACCTGCTCAACAACGTCGAGGCGCAGTGTCTCTACTTCGCCTCCGTCGCCGACCAAGCGAAGATCCCGCTCATGATCTACAACTGGCCCCAGGCCACCGGCCTCGACATTCACCCCGACGCCGTCGTCCGCCTCTCCGAGCACCCCAACATCCTCGCCATCAAGGAAAGCTCCGGCAATCTCGAAAAGGTCATGCAAATGATCCGTGAAGTGAAGCCCGGCTTTCAGGTTCTCACCGGCTCTGCCCCCACGCTGTGGCCCTCTTTCCAAATCGGAGCCGTCGGAGCCGTCCTCGCCTTCGCCAACGCCGCTCCCTACGCGACCGTCACCATCTGGGAGGCCCACCGCACACGCGAAACCGAAGCCGGCCTTGACTGGCAAAACCGTATCGGCCGCCCGGCCGCCCTCGTCACCACCAAGCACGGCATCCCGGGACTCAAGTACGCGATGGACCTGAACGGCTACTACGGCGGCCCCTGCCGCCTCCCCCTCCGCCCGCTCACCCCGGAAGCCAAACGCGAAATCGAAGACGCTTTCGCCGACCTCAGGGGCTAAGCCGACAGGGCGCGTGCGTGGACCGGTTCAACGAGCCAGTCGGACGAAGTCGCCATAGCGGGTGACAACATCATCGGCCGTCAGGAGGGTCATATCCTCTGTCTTTGCCTGGGCAACCAGCATCCTGTCGAAAGGCTCGCGATGGTGCCAGGGCAACAAGGCAACCTCGCGTGTATGGGCTGACGTCAGCGGCAAGTTCTCAAAGTACTCTGCCTCGATCCTTTCCTCGAAATCGGCAGGCAGGCGCAGCTTCCCCAAGCTCTCCTTCAGCCAGATCTCCCAGAAGCTGACGGCGCTGACGAACACTGTATTCTCGGGTGAGCTGATCAGCGAGCGGGCCTGTTGCGCTAGCCCAAATCCGCCAGCGTCTTATCCACCAGGTTCTTCACGTACCCGCTCATACGCTTGTCCGCTTTCGGATCCACGGTCGGCAGCGCGGCGATCTTTTCCTTTACCTTCCTCGCCTTCCCGTCCAGATAGTCCAGCGCGTTCATCGCCAGCATGGAAACATAGACGCCGTTCTTCACCGGATCGGCCAGCTCCACCAGAATATCCACCGCACGTCCGGACTCCTCCGCCGTTCCGTACCTCCCCAGTGCATGCGCCGCCACCGCCCGCACACTGGGGGAAGCATCGCTCAGCGCCATGTCGAGATCGGTCCGCGCAAACGCCACTGCATTCGCGCCGCGCATCAACAGCCCCATCGCCCCCCAATACCGTACCGCGCTGTCGCTATCGCGCAGATGCTTGGCCAGTTCCGGCGCCGCCGCCATCTTCATCGATGCGGCCAGCTCCGCCGCCGCCATCACACGCTCCATCGGATAGCGCCGGTCATCGTGCCCCATCTCATACGGCGTCGAACCTTCCGACCGCCGATGAATCTCATCCTCGGGCAGAAAACCCACATCGCGAATCGCCACGGCGTGCGCCTGCTGCGCCTTCCTCATCCGCTCCAGCGTCGCCTCAAACTTGGGCATCCCCGCCAGGTTCGTCACCTCGTAAGGGTCGATTTCCAAGTCGTATAACTCCTCCGGCGGCTTCGTCTCCCAGAACCTCTTCTGCGCCGCATCCAGCTTCCCTTCCTCATACAGCTTCTTCCACACCCGCGTCGTCGGCGTTTCGAACATGTAGTCGATATGCTGCCCGTAGATCTGGTGCGGCATGTAGTTCCGGATATAGACGTAGCGCTTGTCGCGAACGCTGCGCACCATGTCGTACCGCTCGTCCATCCTTCCCCGGAACCCATGCAGAAACTCCGGCTCAGGCGCTGGGTGCGGCCCCGCGAACGCGCGGCCCTGCATATGCTCCGGCGGCTTGATCCCCGCCAGGCTGAGCAGCGTCGGCGCCAGATCCACAAAGCCCACAAGCCGTTCCGACTTGCCGCCCGCGCGATACCCAGCAGGCGCCAACTGCCGGAACTTCTCCGGCACATGCACGATCAGCGGCACCTGAAGTCCGGAGTTGTACGGCCAGCGCTTGCTGCGCGGCATCCCGGAGCCATGATCCCCATAGAAGAACACGATGGTGTCTTTGTCTAACCCATCCGCCTTAAGCTCCTCCAGTACTTTCCCCGCCATGCCGTCCATCGTCGTGATGTTGTCGTAGTACTGCGCCCAGTCATGCCGCACCTCCGGCGTGTCCGGATGATAGGGCGGAACGCGCACCTTCGCCGGATCGTGCGACAGCGTGTGCGGCCGCCGCCGGATCTGGCTCTCATGCGTGATCGTGAAATTGAAGATCGAGAAGAACGGCTGCCCCGCCGCCCGATTCCGCCAGTGCGCCTTGTTCGAGGTATCGTCCCACACCTTCCCCGTGTGCTGGAGATTGAAGTCTTCCTTGGAATTATTGCTGCAATAGTAGCCCGCCTCGCGCAGATAGTTTGGATACTTGAGGAACCGGTCGGGCAAGCGCGTCATGCTCCGCATGTGTTCGCTGCCGGTGGAGGCCGGATACATCCCGCTGATCAGCGCCGTCCGCGCCGGAGCGCATACCGGGGCATTCGACCAGCAATGCGAATAGAGCTGCCCGCGCCGCGCCAGCCCATCCAGATTCGGCGTGCTCGCGTAGCGGTCACCATAGGCGCCCAGGTGCGGCCCCGTGTCCTCGCAGGTGATCCACAGGATGTTCGGCCGCCCGGCGCTTTGTGCCAGTGTGCTGGCGGCGCTCAGTTGCAGGAAGTTTCGGCGGCGCATGCTCTTCAGCATAACCGCCGGGGAATGATCCCGCTACCCCGCCATCAGCCCCTGCACCGCCGCCACCGTGCACAGAAGGAAAGTGAATCCCATCCAGCCATAGTGAAGCCAGTTGCGCGTATAGCGCACAATCAGGATGAAGTCGGACTCATGCCTGTCCGGGAGCTGTGGCTCCAAGCCCAGCCTGGATTGTGGCGTTTCCCGCATGAAACGCCAGTATCAACGCGCCGCCTCTCATCAACAATAGGAAGCCCCTGCCCCGAGCGATGCACTTGTACCAGAACCGGCCCGTTCGCGGTTACGGTACTTGATCAGCCTTTTCCAAACGCTTGAGCCGGATTCTCGCGCATCAGTTGACCCCGCCAGTTCTCCTCCAGCGCCGGAAGAAAATCCGTGTAGACGTACCCATACCCGCGGTAGTTCCCGCCGCCCGGCTCCCCCACGTGGTACCAGCCGGCGTCTTGCGAAATCAGCGTCCGCGACAGTAGCCCCTTGCCCGCCATGAAGCGGACACACTCCACGTGCCACTCCTTCGACCGCGGGCTGATCCCGTCAAACTCCACCCACGTCCCCAGCCGCGCCACCTTCTCATGGATCGCGTGGTCCTTTTCGCTTTGCGCATGCACCCAGACGAACCGGCTCGCCGCTACTTTCGCCTCCACGACAACCTCCACCTGCTCCAGCGCCGCCCCGCCGTCGCCTGTGTGGCTCGCGATGGTGAGCCCTGTCTCGCGGCTGCACAGCGCCGCGGCACGGATCAACTTCCGGTCCAGCTCGTGCAAGGGTGCGCGGTTCACGCCGATCTTGATAAACCGCGGCTTCACGCCATCGACGCCTTTGCGCCACTCCTCAATCCAGCGCCGCGCCAGCTGATCCGCCGTCTCCCGCTTCGCATACTCGGGCAGGAAGACATGGTTCCGTGCCCCGTAGAGTCCAGTGTTTGTCCAGATGTCGATCCCAACCGCCTCCGACAGCCGCTTCAACAAAGCCGGATCGCGCCCCAGGAAGTTCGGCGTGCACTCCTGCAACCTCCGGCAACCCAGCGCCGCCACCTCCTCCAACTTCGGCTTCGCTGCGCGGAACACTTCCCCGGCATCGTAGCGGCCCGTTGTGATCTTGTCTGCGCCGATGAAATCCACCAGCACGTGCTCATGCACCAGGATCGAATCCGCAAGGGCGCGCGCCGGCAACGCCGCCAGCGCTGCCAGGAACTCGCGCCGCCGCATCAGGCTTCCTTCTTGGGCTCGCCCGCGCCGTCTTTCTTGCCCGTCAGCTGCTCCATCACCGCGGGCAGGTTGATGCCCAGAGCCTCCAGTTGCTGCAAGAGGTTGAATGCAACCGTCGGACCCGCGCTCGCCAGCTTCGTGATCCCGCTCTGCCCGTTCCCACCGCCTCCACCTCCCTGATCGATCACCACCACCTTATCGATATTGCCAAGCGGAGAGGCCACCGCTCCAAACACTCCGGTCGACGCCTCAATGATCGCAGGCAGCTTTTCCAGGATCGTCTGCAACCGCGCCGCTTCATTGAACTGTTTCCACGCCTCGGCCTTCTTCAGAATCGCCATCGCCTCGGCCAGGCCCTGCGCTTCGATCGCCTTGGCCTGCGCCAGTCCAATCGCTTCGATCTTGGCCGCCTCCGCCTTGCCCTCTGCCTCCACCGCCGCCGCGCGTCCGGAACCTTCCTTGCGCAGCTTCTCCTGCTCGGCCTCCGCCATCGCGATCAGCGCCGACCGCTTTCCTTCCGCCTCCAGGATCGCCGCCATCTTGCTGGCTTCGGCGCGCACGATCGCCGCCTGCCGTTCGGCATCGGCCGGCTTGATCACCGTCGCCTCCAGCTCCTTCTGCTTGCGCATCACCTCCTGCTCCTGAAGCGAGATCATCTCCTGCGTCCGGATGCGGTCCACCTTTACTTCCTCGGCCACCACCGCTTGCCGCGCCTGCGCCTGCGCCAACGGGCCCGCCTGCGCCGCCTTCGCCTTCTCCGTCTCCACTTCGGCCTGATACTTGGCCTGTTTCATCGAAAAATCGCGCTGCGACTCGGCGATCGAAGTGTCCGCAACATACTTGGCCCTCTCACCCGCCTGCAAGGCATCGGAAGATTTCACCTTCGCGTCGCGCTGCGCCTCCGCCTCGCCCACAACGGCATCGCGCTTCACCTCTGCCGTCCTCCGCCGGCCCAGCGCGTTCAGGTAATCTTCTTCATCGCTGATTTCCTGAATCGTCAGCACGTCCACGCCGATGCCCATCTTTTCCAGATCCACCGCCGCTTCCGATGTCAGCTTCTGCGCGAAGCTCTGCCGGTCGCTGTTTACCTCCTCCACCGTCAGGTTGCCGAGAATCGACCGCAGGTGGCCCTCCAGCGTCTGGAAGATCACGCGCTGGATCTCGTCGTGCTTCATCCCCAGGAACCGCTCCGCCGCCGCGTGCAGGCTGGTCTCATCGCTGCGGATCTTCACGTTCGCCACCGCTTTCACCGATACGGGCACGCCCTGCACCGTGTAGGCGCGCTTGATCTCCAGCGGAATCGTGAAGACGTTCAGCGACATATAGTCGACTTTTTCGAGCAGCGGAATCCGCAGCGCCGCGCCGCCGCGCACCAGCCGGTAGCCGACCACGCGTCCGTCGGCGAGCTTGCGCTTGCGCCCGCTCAGCACAGCAACTACGTTCGGCGCCACCTTCAGGTAATTGCGGCTGAACAGCGCCATCGCGATGAACAGCGCCAAAAGTACGAATAACAGAGTAAAAGGCAGTAACAGCCTTGTCAGATCCGAAACCATCTTCTTCCTCCCGTCCGGCTATAGCGGACGAACAACAACCACTTCTCCCAGCACCTCTTCGATCCGCACCAGCGAGTTCTCGCGAATCGCCCCCTCGTCCCGCGCCTTCGCGATCTTGTCCACCAGCTCCTCGCCGATCTGGCAACGCACCTGCCCGATCCCTTCCGCCGGAATCGACACCGTCACCCGCGCAGTCAGCCCCACCATGTCGCGCGTTCCCACCTGCGTCGTCGCCTGCTGGCTATAGAGGAACCGCGCGAAGTAATAGATGAGCGTCGCGAAGACGACGCCGCTCATGAATCCCACGCCACTGGCAGGCAGCACCGTCAGTCCATAATGCGTCGCAATCGCTCCGAATCCGCCGAATGCGGTGATAAACACACTCAGCACGCGGCTGGAAAAGAAGCTCGGTCCTCCGTGATCGAAATCGGCGTCGTGGTCGAAATCCCCGCCCAGGTGATCGAACAACTCGCCGTAAATCAGCGACACGATAAGGATCAGGAACCCGATCGACCCGATCCCGATAAACACCGTGAATGCGGACAATTGAGTAAGGAATTCAGGCATTCGGCGCGTCCCCGCGCCACTGAGTCTACCAGATTTACTTGCTCAGGAACATCCGTAGCGTCGCTTCCTCCGTTTCCGCCTTGGCTACCAGCCGCACCGTCTTCACGTGGCGGCCGTCGCGGAAATCGTGGATCTTGTAAATCCCATTCCCGAACTCTTTCTCGTTGAAATCCACCACTTGCACGTTGCCGTTCTCAAACGTCACATCGGCGAAGTCCAGCCGCGCCTTCCCGTCCACTTGCAGGTACAGCGCATCGCCGCGTTCGTCAATGCCGAAGTTCGACTCCACCCATTCCTCTTCCCGGTCGATCTCCTCGGTGTCCTGCCACACCAGCCGCTCGCGCGCCGGCAGCGTGGCTGCCACCGCCGCCACCGTGATCGCCGGCAGAAACACCAGCGGAGCCGTTACCACCACCGCTCTGCGCGCCGGCCGCACCACCACCGTCCGCCGGTGCGCCCGGACGATCGGATGCCGCGGATGAACCACCACCCGCGTTCTCCTCACCGGCGCCCGCCGAACCCTCCGCCTCCTTTGCCCCACCGCGCTCCCCGCCGTCAGTAGCGCGAACAAGCCGCGCAGCATCGTTCTTCTTGTTCCCGTCATGGCAATCATTCTATCTCCTCTCGCGACAAATGGACAATCCTTCCGCCATTCGCTACAACAGTTTTGATGGATGACGCCAGGCATGACCTCGCCATGGAACTCTTCCAGCAGGCCTACGTCTCCCAGATGCAGGGCGACCTCGAGATCGCCGTCGATCTCTACAAACGCTCCATCGAGCTCTACCCCACCGCCGAAGCCTACACCTTCCTCGGCTGGACCTACAGCTTTCAGGGCCTCGTCGAGGAAGCCATCACGCAGTGCAAGAATGCCATCCTGATCGACCCCTCCTTCGGCAACCCCTACAACGACATCGGCGCTTACCTGATCGGGCAGGAGAAGTTCGACGAAGCGATCCCCTGGCTCGACAAAGCCATCCACAGCCGGCGCTATGAGTCCTACCATTACCCCTGGTACAACCTCGCCCGCGTCTATGCCCATAAGCAGCTTTTCAACAAAGCGCGGGAGTGCCTGGAAAAATCCCTCGCCATTGAGCCACGCTACAAGCTCGCCTCCGACGCTCTTGCCCGCCTGAAGACCCTCGTACAGTGAAGCGGCACGACTGGCTTGCCCTCGGCCTCTGTGCCTTCTTCGCCGTGCTGGCTTCCCTCTGGATCTCCAAGCCAGGCATCCATGCCGATGAAGCCAGCCTCGCCACCGCCATCTGGAATCCCGAACACAGTCCGCTCGCTGCCTGGTTTTTCGACAAGCGCATCTCACTGATGCAGCTCTCCTACCTTGGTTCTCTCAAGGCCTGGCTCTACACTCCGATCTTCGCTCTGCTCAGCCCGTCAGCCGCCGTGCTACGCATCCCCATGATCTTGGCCGGGGCGCTCACCCTCTGGGTCATTTACCTGCTGCTGCGCGACGCGGTTTCCCCCCGCGCCGGTCTGCTTGCCTTGACACTGCTCGCCGCCGATCCTTCCTACCTCTGGACCACCCGCTGCGACTGGGGCCCTGTCGCCTTGCAACATCTCCTGACCACGGCGGGCGCGCTGGCCTTTTATCGGCGCCGCCACACACTCGGCGCTTTCCTGTTCGGCTTGGCGCTGTGGGACAAGGCAGTCTTCATCTGGACCCTGGCCGCACTGGCACTCTCGGTGGTGCTCCTCTATCGCAAACAACTGATCGCACGCCTGCGCCCGGCCGCCCTCATCCTCGTCACCGCCGCCTTCCTCCTCGGAGCCTATCCGCTGCTCCGCTACAACGTCACCTTCCGCGGCTCCACGGCTTCCGACACCGTACACCTCGCCGCCGAATCGATTCCCGAAAAGGCCGGCCTGCTGGCCTCCACGCTCAACGGCGGCCGCCTGTTCGGCTACCTCGTCCGCGACCGCGATGCAGGACCCAAGTCCACCTACGCCTGGCTGCTCCTGGTTGCCTGCGCCGTGGCCTGGCCGCTCTGGCGACGACACTCCTACCACCGCGCCGCCTGGTTCTTCCTGCTGTTGTCAACCTTCACCTGGCTCTTTATGGCCGTCACCAAAGGAGGCGCCGAATCGGTGCACCACCTCGTCCTGCTCTGGCCCTGGCCGCACTGCTTCATGGCCGTCGCACTTGCCGCGCTGCCGAAACGCGCCGGGCTGATCCCCGCGGCCGCCGTCGGTCTGCTCAGCCTCGCTGTCACCGCCAACTACTACAACAAGCTCCGCACCCACGGCGCCGACGTACCTTGGTCGGAGGCCATCTATCCGCTCCATGAGGAAATCCAGCGCCGTAACCCCGCGGTCCTCTATGTCACCGATTGGGGCATTCTGCAACCCTTGACCCTGCTCTCCGCCGGCCGCCTGCCCATCCAACAGTCCTTCGCGCAGATCGAGCCCGACCCGGATGGTCTATACGTTGCCCACACCGATCCCCACCAGGAATTCCCCGACGCCAACGGCAAACTCGAAGTCCCCGGCTTCCGCCGCCAGCTCCTTCAAACCATCTCCGATCCGCAAGGCGAACCTATCTATGAGTTGTTCCGCTACCTTCCCGCTCAACTCACGGAAGGACTACCGTGATGTCTGTTCTGCGAAAGTCACGGTCCAAAGTCAGCAGCGGGCTGTTTTCCCGCTTTGCCAGCGCATAAGCGAAGCAATCGCCCAGGTTCAACGGAAAGCGCAGCCGGGCTGAGGCTGCTATCTCCGCCTCTTGCGCGCCAGGAGCGGTCAGCAGGATCGACGATCCGGCAATCATTTCCCTCACCGCGGCGATCAGGTTTGGCTGCCGGTCCTCCACCAGGATCAAGGTCTCCGCATAGTTCACCGTGCTCATTCGCAATGGACTAGACGATCCCGCCAGTTGATCCACCACCCAGGGACCATGCTTGTCGTTAAAAAGCACCGCCAGAAGCGCGGGGGTGTCTATGACCACAGCTCGTCCTCGCTCGTAAACTGGGGCTTCTTGTGGAGTGGGGCCTTCAGCGCCGCGCCCAGCCAGGAGCGGAAGTCGGTTTCCGGCGCTTTCCACCGTCTTGCCACTTCCGATACTGCCATCCGCACGGCATCCGATTTCGTTTTCAAGCCCTTGCGCTTCATGTAGGTGCGCAGGTCCCGTTCAAACTCCGGAGTCACCGTGAGGTTCATCTGCTTCATACATATCAGTATACAGGGACGCCCTGTAACACGGATTTGCTGTTCTTCTCAAATACCACTTGAATCCCGCACCCACATCGCATTATGCTGTTCCTACATTTTCGTTGGAGGCAAGACTGGGAATGTCGTCCATCGACGTGCCGCTCCGGCAGGGCCGTTTTGGCCAGACTTCGCGGCGGGACCTGTGGTGGGTCCAACCGCTCGTGGTGTTCTGCGCCCTGTCCGCCTTCCTCATCTACGCCAACTGGGCCGCCTTCCAGGGCGAACATTTCCGCTTTGGCCCCTACCTGTCCCCCTTCTATTCGCCGGAACTTTGGGGCGACCCCGTCGAAAGCTGGTTCGGCGCAAAGCCCGCCTGGTGGCCGGGGTGGCTCCCGTTCAGTGCCGCCATTATCATCCTCTGGGCCCCCGCCGGTTTCCGCGTCACCTGTTACTACTACCGCGGCGCTTACTACAAGGCGTTCTGGGCCGACCCGCCCTCCTGCACAGTTGGTGAACCCCGCACTCACTATCGCGGCGAAAACTCCTTCCCGCTGATCGTGCAAAACATCCATCGTTACTTTCTCTATCTTGCGCTCATCTTCCTGTTCTTCCTCGCCCACGACGTCTGGAAGGCGCTCTGGTTCACCGATTCCGCCGGCGCGGCCACCTTTGGCATCGGCGTCGGCACCCTCGTGCTCGCCGTCAATGTCACGCTGCTCGGCGGCTACGCGCTCGGTTGCCATTCGCTCCGCCACCTGATCGGCGGCCGCCGCGACCTGTTCACATCCAACACCCGCCGCAACGCCTACGTTTGCGTCAGCTGCCTCAACCGCCGCCACATGCTGTGGGCCTGGATGAGTCTGTTCTGGGTCGCCTTTTCCGATATCTACGTCCGCCTCTGCTCGATGGGCATCTGGACCGATTGGAGACTCCTCTAACGATGCCCCATCATCCCGTGCATGAGTACGACGTCCTGGTAATCGGCGCCGGCGGGGCCGGACTGCGCGCCGCCATTGAAGCCTCCTCCGCCGGCGTCAAAGTCGGCGTCGTCTCGAAATCCCTCCTCGGCAAGGCGCACACCGTGATGGCCGAAGGCGGCATCGCCGCCGCGCTCGCCAACACCGACACGCGCGACGACTGGCGGGTACACTTCTCCGACACCATGCGCGGCGGCCAGTACGTCAACAACTGGCGTATGGCGGAGATCCACGCCAAGGAGGCGCCCGACCGCGTCCGGGAACTCGAGGCCTGGGGCGCGCTGTTTGACCGCACGCCAGACGGCCGCATCCTGCAACGCAACTTCGGCGGCCACCGCTACCCGCGCCTGGCCCACGTCGGCGACCGCACCGGCCTGGAGATGATCCGCACCCTCCAGGATCACGGCATCCACAAGGGCATCGGCTTCCACATGGAAACCACGATGCTCACGCTGCTTCAGGACGCCGGCCGCGTCATCGGCGCATTCGGCTATGAGCGCGAACGTGGCCGCTTCCAGATCTTCCATGCCAAGGCCGTCGTGCTCGCCACCGGCGGCATCGGCCGCGCCTTCAAGATCACCTCCAACAGTTGGGAGTACACCGGCGACGGCCACTCCCTCGCCTACCATGCCGGCGCGGCGCTCATCGACATGGAGTTCGTGCAGTTCCACCCCACCGGTATGATCTGGCCGCCGGGCGGCCGCGGCATCCTGGTCACCGAGGCCGTCCGCGGAGAAGGCGGCATCCTGCTCAACAAGGACGGCAGGCGGTTCATGTTCGACGACATTCCGCCCGCCTACCGCAACCAGACCGCCGACAACGAAGAGGAAGGCTGGCGCTACACGCAGGGCGACAAGAACGCCCGCCGCCCACCGGAGCTATTGACGCGCGATCACGTCGCGCGCTGCATCGTACGCGAAGTGCGCCAAGGCCGCGGCAGTCCGCACGGCGGCGTTTTCCTCGATGTCTCCTGGATCAAGGCGAAGCTCCCCAATGCCGCCGAGCACATCAAGAAGAAGCTGCCCAGCATGTATCACCAGTTCAAGCAGCTTGCCGATGTCGACATAACACGCGAACCGATGGAAGTAGGGCCGACGACCCACTACGTCATGGGCGGCGTGCGCGTCGATGCCGAGACCCAGATGTCCGACGTCCCCGGCCTGTTCGCCGCCGGAGAGTGCGCAGCGGGCATCAACGGAGCCAATCGCCTCGGCGGCAACTCGCTCTCCGATCTGCTCGTGTTCGGCAAGCGCGCCGGAGAACATGCCGCCGCCTACGCCAAGGCCAACGGCGCGGGCCAGATCAACAACGCGCAAATCGAGAAGGCCGAGCGCGCCGCCATGGAGCCTTTTGAGCGCAACAGCGCAGTCAACCCATACCAAGTGCAGGAGCAACTCCAGGACATGATGCAGGACCTGGTTGGCATCGTCCGGCGCGAGGAGGAAATGCTCTGCGCGCTGGACCGTCTGCGCGAGCTTCGCGCGCAAGCCGCCCAGGTGGTTGTCCCCGGCAACCGCGAATACAACAACGGCTGGCACACCGCGCTCGATCTCGACAACCTGTTCACGGTTTCCGAAGCCATCACGCGCGCAGCGCTTGAGCGCAGGGAATGCCGCGGAGCGCAGTTCCGCGATGATTATCCGGAAAAGGATTCCACCTACGGCGCCATCAGCTTCCTCATTCGAAAAGCCGCGGACGGCTCCATGCAAGTCTCCCGCGAACCGATCCCCGAACTTCGCCCCGACCTCAAGCAGATCATCGAGGAGTTCAAATAATGGCCCAGGCAACCTTCCGCATCTGGCGCGGCGATTCGCAAAACGGCTCTTTCCAGGACTACAATGTCGAATCCGCTCCCGGCATGGTCGTGCTCGATGCCGTGCATGACATCCAGGGCTCGCAGGCTCCGGATCTCGCCGTGCGCTGGAACTGCAAGGCTGGCCGCTGCGGCTCCTGCTCGGCCGAGATCAACGGCAATCCCAAGCTGATGTGCATGACGCGCATGAGCACGCTCGATCTTTCGCAGCCCATCACCGTTGAGCCGATGCGCGCCTTTCCGCTGGTGCGCGACCTGGTCGCCCACGTCGGCTCAAACTACCGCGCCAAGAAATCGATCCGCCCCTTTAAGCCGCGCCCGCCCGACTTCCCTGATGGGACGTGGCGCATGCACCAGCGCGACGTCGACCGTGTCCAGGAGTTCCGCAAGTGCATCGAATGTTTCCTTTGCCAGGACGTCTGCCACGTGCTGCGCAACCATGGTCTCCATGAGCAGTTCATCGGCCCGCGCCTGTTCGTCTATTCCGCCGCGCTCGAGATGCATCCGCTCGACACCGAATCCCGCGCCGGCGCGCTGAAGCACAGCCACGGCATCGGCTTCTGCAACATCACAAAATGCTGCACCAAGGTTTGTCCGGAGGAGATCACCATCACCGACAACGCCATCATCCCGCTCAAGGAGCGTGTCGTGGACGAGTATTATGATCCTATACGCCGCCTTTTCCGGGTTTTCACCGGCTGAGGCTCCCTGAAGGGAGGTTGTCATGTATGAGATGAAGCCGATCTCGGCGCAGGCGATTCCGGAAGCCCTCGCCAAAGCGGAACGTTACCGCCTCCTCAACAACCCTCGCCAGGCGGAAAGCATCTGCCTCGACGTGCTCTCGGTCGACCCCGACAACCAGAAGGCCGTCGTCATGCTCATCCTGGCCTGCACGGATCAATCCGACAGCGTCATCACGATCAACGGCGCCCGCAAATACCTGCCCAGACTTGCCAGCGAATATGAACGCGCCTACTACGCCGGCATCATCTGCGAACGCCTCGGAATGGCGCACTGGAAACACGCGACGCCAGGCTGCGGGATGGACGCCTACCAGTGCCTCCGCGAAGCGATGGAGTTCTACCTGAAAGCCGAAGCCGTCCGCCCGCAAGGCAACGATGATGCGCTGCTTCGCTGGAACGCTTGCGCCCGCACGCTGATGGCGCACCCGGAAATGCACGCCCGCCCGCCGGAGACGCCACGCGTAGTGCTGGACGACTGACAGCAAGCCCGTTATCGTGAGCGGCCGCAAGGTCTGGTCCGCGCTTCGTCATAACCGATTCGATGCTTGGATCACCATCCGCACCGTTTCCCCCGCCGCCTCCTGATCCGTCACCCTCGCCTTCCACTCCCCGCGCGGTTTCCCCCTTGGACCGGGCAGCCCCGTGTTCGCCCTATCATACTGCTCGTCCCGCCCGCCCATCTTCCAGATCACCAGTTCCAGCGACGGAACCACGTACAAGCAGTGCCCTCCTGAACCCGACTTCCAGAACGCATCCCGCGGCACGCCCTCCAGGTGCCCGTCCCCGTTCACCGTGAACTGATAGCTGTACGGATAATGCGGATTGAACTCCGACAACCTCCCGCACGCGCGCACGTAACTCTCCGGCACAACCGGCCGCTGCCCCCACCTACCGCCCTTCAGCAGCAGATACCCGAACCGTAGCATGTCCCTCGCCCGCAGCGCGATCCCGCCGCCGCCCGGCGTGTGCTTCAGCGGTCGGTTTCGGTAGCCCCACCCCCAGCGCCCCCATCCCAGAGGCCCCGCGATATACCGGCGCGTGAACTCCTCGAGTTCCCTCCCGCTCACCCGCCGTAGAATCATCGACACCAGGTGAATCGAGGAGGTCGCGTAACTGTACCCTTCGCCCGGCTCGCACCATAGCGTCCGCGCATTCCGCGCCCCGTCGCGCCGCCCCAGCGACATCTCATCCTCCATCGCCTCCCACCCGTCCGGCCCCTCCGGGTCCAACCGCACCTCCCGCCCGCGCACATAACCCGGATTGTTCCCCCGAATCCCCGCCGTCATCGAAAGCAACTGCCCTAGCTGTATCCTCCCTCGTGCCTCCTCCGCCATCGGCTCAGCCAAATAGCGTGACGAGTACACCCGCGTCTTCAACCCTTCCGGAAACATCTCCGGCCGCTGTCCCAACAGGATCCCCGTCGCGACGCTCGTCACCGATTTCCCGCACGAAGCCAGGTTTGGCGCCGCCTCCCCATCCGCCAGCCCGAAGTACCGCTCATAAATCAGCCACCCGTCCCGCACCACCGCCAACCCGCCATTCTTCGTGCTGCCCTGAATGTACTCAAACACCCCATCCAGCGCCGCGCTGGGGCGTCTTCTCCATCCCCCCTCCCGATCCGGCGGCGGAAAATACTCCTCCGCGCCTGCTAACATTGCCGGAGCCGCCAACAAGCATCGCCGCGAAATCAATCCCGTTTTCATGCAGTTGCTCCCTACCGTCACAACCCAGGAACCTACAAGGTGCGGACCTGAAGCGCAAGCAAAGAGGCCGAGAAGGTGATACCGTCTTCTTGTGAAGTCACCTTGGTACTCTGGATGAAAATTATATAGCCCGCCATGCGACTGATACTTATTTTCAGCATTGTGGTAGTGAGTTGGGCGGCCGATGCCGATGCTCTGCGCAAGGATGTGATGCTGTACTCTTCGTTCGACAAAGGCATCGATGCCGATATGGCGAAGGGGGACCGGCGGTTGCATACGGCCACGTCTTATCGCGAGCGGGGGGACGCCAAGCCGGGGCTGCATCATCCCGATGTTTCGATCGCGCCGGGCAAGGGGCTGTCGGGCGATGCGCTGGAGTTCCGGAAGAAGAACGTCAAGGCGGTTTACTATCCGGCTTCGGGCAACGTGAATTTCGTGAACGGGCGCTGGAGCGGCACCATTTCGTTCTGGCTGAGCCTGGATCCGGATGTGGATTTGGAGCCGGGGTTCTGCGATCCGATACAGGTGACGGCGGAGGCTTATAACGACTCGGCGATTTGGGTGGATTTCACCAAGGATGACAAGCCGCGCCATTTCCGGCTGGGGGTATTTGGGGCGTTGAAGAACTGGAATCCGCAGAATCTGCCGGCGGACAAGTATCCGGCGTTTGAGAAGAGGCTGATCACGGTGAAGCGGGCTCCGTTTGGAAAAGGTAAGTGGACGCATGTGGCGATTACACACACGGGGCTTGGCTCCGGCCATGGCGGGCAGGCGAGCCTGTATCTGAACGGAGAGTTGCAGGGGACGACGGAGATGATCCCGGAGCGGTTTGAATGGGACATGGCGAGGGCGGCGATCCGGCTGGGGGTGAATTACGTGGGGCTGTTTGACGAGCTGTCGGTGTTCTCGCGGCCGCTGGATGCGGGCGAGGTGCGCACACTGTACGGGTGGAACCGCCTTCTCCAGAAGTAGAGGGCCCAGGCCGCGGCGGCGATGGCGGCGAGGCCTTCCGGGAAGAAGGTTGGGCCGCCTGGCAGGAATTGGCGCGCCACGCCGAGCACGAGTTGTTCGGAGAACTTCGCATGGCCGAGGTTGGCGAGCAGAGCGATGGCGGTTCCTTGGTCCGGATAAAGCAGCAGCAGGGAGGTGCCGCCGGAGCCTGCGCCGAAGTGGAAGACCATCTTGCGCAGCCGCCAATCGCGGAGCACCATCCAATCCATGGCCACTCCGACAGGCGACCAGCGCGGCGTGCGCGGAGTCCAGAAGAGGCGCACGGTTTCCCGTTTCAGAAAACTGCCCTCAAAGTGTGCGGAGCCGAAGAGGACAAGGTCTTCGGCTGTGGAGCTGAATCCGCCGCCGGCCCACTTGTTGCTGTAGTCGTTGAAGGGCGAGAGGACGCGAGATCCATCGGTGGAGTAGGGCGTGACATCGTCGTAGCCGGCGCTTTCCTGGCGCGCGCCCACCTCGGCGGTACTGTGCATGCCGAGCCGTTCAAAGATACGGCGGCGCATGTGATCAGGAAAGGTATCGGCGGTAGCGCCTTCGATGGCGGCGCTCAACAGGACGTAGCCGTAACTTGAGTAGAAGGAGTCCGTATCGGGCTCAAACAGCAGCGGGTCGTGCTGGAACTTTTCGAGGCTGGCGGTGGCGGTTGGGTAATGTCTGGTGTTGATGGATTCGGAATCGTCGCGGTAGCCCCGAATGCCGGCGCGATGGCTGGCCAACTGGCGCGCCGTGATGGGGTGGCTTTTCTCCGGGAAGGAGGGAACGTAGCGGCGGATGGGGACGTCGAGATCGAGACGGCCTTCTTGATGGAGGAGAGCGAGGGCCGCGGCGGTGAGGCACTTGGAGACGCTGTGGACGCGGAAGCGTATTGCGGGCGCCGCGGGAATCTTGCGCTCGAGGTCGGCGTAGCCGAAGGCTTGCGACCAGATGATAGCGCCGTGCTTGGCGGCC